>JBJOHV010000088.1:0-3856 GCA_046047495.1 Pseudomonadota bacterium
TCCATGCCCGTGCGCAGCGCCGAATCGATGTCCTCCAGCTCCCGGGCCGCAGCGTAGTCCCGCACCTCCTGGCTGATTTTCATGGAGCAGAATTTGGGACCGCACATGGAACAGAAATGGGCCACCTTGCCGGACTGCTTGGGCAGGGTCTCGTCGTGGAAGGCCCGGGCGGTGTCCGGATCCAGGGACAGGTTGAACTGGTCCTCCCAGCGGAACTCGAAGCGGGCCTTGGACAGGGCGTCATCCCGCACCCGGGCTCCCGGATGACCCTTGGCCAGGTCGGCGGCATGGGCGGCGATCTTGTAGGCAATCAGACCGTCCTTCACATCCTGCTTGTTGGGCAGGCCCAAGTGCTCCTTGGGGGTCACGTAGCACAACATGGCGCAGCCGAACCAGCCGATCATGGCGGCGCCGATGCCGGAGGTGAAATGATCGTAGCCAGGGGCGATGTCGGTGGTCAGGGGACCCAATGTGTAGAAGGGAGCCTCGTCGCACACTTCCAGCTGACGGGTCATGTTTTCCTGGATCATGTGCATGGGAACATGGCCGGGTCCCTCGATCATGGTCTGCACATCGTGTTTCCAGGCGATCCTGGTCAGTTCACCCAGGGTGTCCAGTTCGGCAAACTGGGCGGCGTCATTGGCGTCAGCCACCGAGCCGGGCCGCAGGCCATCGCCCAGGGAGAAGGACACGTCATAGGCCTTCATGATCTCGCAGATTTCCTCGAAGTGTGTGTAGAGGAAATTCTCTTTGTGGTGCGCCAGGCACCATTTGGCCATGATGGAGCCGCCGCGGGACACGATGCCGGTCACCCGTTTTGCCGTGAGGGGCACATAACGCAGCAATACGCCGGCGTGAATGGTGAAATAGTCCACCCCCTGCTCCGCCTGCTCGATGAGGGTGTCGCGATAAATGTTCCAGGTGAGCTCCTCGGCCACGCCCTCCACCTTTTCCAGCGCCTGGTAAATGGGCACGGTGCCGATGGGCAGCATGGAATTGCGGATGATCCATTCCCGGGTTTCGTGAATGTGCCTGCCGGTGGACAGGTCCATCACCGTGTCGGCCCCCCAATGGGCCGACCAGGTGAGTTTTTCCACCTCCTCCTCGATGGAGGAAGTGACGGCGGAATTACCGATGTTGGCATTGATCTTTACCAGGAAGTTGCGCCCGATGATCATGGGCTCGATTTCCGGATGGTTGATGTTGGCGGGAATGATGGCGCGGCCACGGGCAATTTCATCCCTGACGAATTGCGGCGTCTGCTGCTCACGAATAGCCACGAATTCCATTTCCGGGGTGATAATGCCCTGCCGGGCATAATGCAGTTGGGTGACATTGGCACCGGGACGGGCCCGGCGCGGCGCGCGCACATGCTCGAAGCGCAGGTGTGCCGTGGTCACATCGGTTTGCCGTTGCCGACCGAAGCGGGAGCTGACCTGGGCCAGTTGTTCGGTGTCGCCCCGTTCCTCGATCCAGGGGCTGCGCAAGGGGGGCAGACCGGCGCGCAGATCGATGGCGCTGGCCGGATCCGAATAGGGCCCCGACGTGTCATAAATCCGCACCGGCGCATTGGGCTCACGGCCCTTTTCCGTCAGGGTGTCGGTGAGTCGGATCTCCCGCATGGGAACCCGCAAATCCTGGCGCGATCCCGTAACGTAGACTTTACTTGAGTTGGGAAATTGCTTGCGGGAAAGGGGATCCAGCTGGGTGATCTTGTCGAGAAAGTGTTCGGGGTTGGCGTTCATTGCGATGTCCTGTCTGCATTGAGGTCACATTATGCCTGAAGGGGATTGGCAGTGTCACAAGGCCGGCCTTGCCCGCAGAAGGACGTAACCAATTCGGTACCCGCTTCGTCTCATTCCATCGAATCGGGCTGATATCCTGTCCTGGCAACATCAATTGTCACCAATAGTTACACTGTGTAGAATGCGCACTCCCTCGCAAAGGTTGATCACTATGGGTTCCCTCGCTAAATCGATTGCCCTGGCACTGTGCTGCTCGCTGACTTCCTCCCTGAGTTTCGCCGATGACCTCGTGGACATCATGGAACTGGCCCTGGACAACGATCCGGCCCTGCGTCAGGCGCGCGCCCAATACCGCGCCAACCGTGAAAATGTGACCCAAAGCCGCGCCGCCCTGCTGCCGAACCTCGGCATCGGTGGCAATACGGTGCGTCAGACCAGCGGCCCCCCCGACGATCAATACCAGAACATCACCGATCCGGTGACCGGCGAAACCCGCCGGGTGCTGGTGCAACGGGCCCACAGTGTCAGTAACGGGGTCAACAGCCATGGCTGGGGAATCAATCTGCAGCAAAGCCTGTTCAACCTGTCCAGTTGGTACACCTATCAGAGCGCCAAGGCTACGGACCGGGCCGCCGCAGTAAACTTTGCAGCTCAGGAACAGGATCTGCTGATGCGGGTGGCCACCGCCTATTTCGATGTGCTGCGCGCCATCGATCTGCTGGAAACCAATGTGCAGGAAGAGGAGGCAGCGCTGACCTCCCTCGAGCAGACCCGTCGTCGCGAGGAAGTGGGTCTGGATACCATCACCGACGTGTACGATGCCCAGGCCGCCTATGACCTGGCCCGCAATACCACCATTCTGCAGCAGGACATCCTGCAGGCCCGTTATGAGGCCCTGGCGGCCATCACCGGTCAGGCACATCCCGAGCTGGACGTGTTGCGCGAGGATTTCCCCATCGTGGAGGCAGACGGCAGCCTGGAGGAATGGGAGGGTATGGCGGAATCCAGCAGTCTGGCCATTGCGGCGGCTGAGCTGAACCTGGAAGCCTCGCGGCAGAACCTGGCCGCCCGCAAGTCCGATCGACTGCCCACCGTCGACGTCACCGGCAGTTACCGGCATTCCGTGTCACCGTCCATCGTGATCGGCGGCCTGGCCTACCGCAGCGGCGCCACAGACGGCACCCAGCTGGCCCTGAATCTCAGCATTCCCCTGTACAGCGGCGGAACCATCGCGTCCCGCAAGCGGGCCGCGGAATTCAACATGGAAGCCGCCCGGGAATCCCTGGAACTTACCAAGCGCCAGCTGACCCAGAATATCCGCAATGCCTACCGACGGGTGAACACGGATGTGCTGGTTATCGCCCAGCGTCAACAATCCATTCTGTCAGCCCAGAGTGCCCTGGACCAGACCACCCTCGGCATCGAGGTTGGTCAACGCAATATCGTTGAACTGCTGCGGGCCCGGGAAAACCTTTACCGCGCCCTGCGTCAGTACGCCGATGCCCGTTACAACTACGTGCTGGACACCCTGATACTGAAGCAGATCAGCGGCATCCTCACACCCCAGGACATCATCGACCTGAACGAGTGGCTGGCCAGCGGCACCGCGCCGGCCCAGTAAGCGTCCATTATCAGTGAAGCAAGCGCCTCAGCGGCGCTTGCGCCACACCGAGATCTGGCTGACGATGTATTCGTACTTGCGCCGATGCTCGCGGATCATGAAGGGGAAGTCCTCTTCATGCAGCAGTTCGAAACCCTCCAGTACCGCAGCGATCCTCGCCAGGGTCGCTTCGCTGTTCTCGCCGTCCAGGAACCGCTCCACCGGGGTGTACTGGCTCAGCCAGGTGTTGGGTGAGGCGATCACCAGTATGCCTTCCCTGCCCAGATAGTCATCGTTATGGACAAACTGGCGCAGACAGGCTGCAGGTTCCGGAAGGCGGCACAGCAGATTGCTCAGCAACACCGCGTCATAGGGCCCCTGACCCTTGTTAAGACCCGAAGCCCCCAGCTTGCAGGCATCACCCTCGATGAACCTGACCCGGTTTCGGTCGATGTCCGGCGCCACGATGGCGGTGAGCTGGGTCTGGAAGCTGCCGGTTTCCAGCCGCTGG
>JBJOHV010000089.1:0-97054 GCA_046047495.1 Pseudomonadota bacterium
CCAGGCAGGAAAAGAAATTGCCGTAGGCATCGCGACGGATGAACAGCCGCACCCGCCGCCGCTCATGGATCTGATTGATCTGCATGGCGGTGTTGAACAACTGCTCCGTGGTGATCTGGAACAGCTCGTCTCTAGGCAGGATATTGATGACCTGATTGAGACCCTTGATGCTGTGGCCATTGGGGGAGAAGCCGGAATGCTCCAGCACCCACTTCACCTTCTTGCGCACCAGGGGGATTTCCGCAGCCCGCTGGAAGTACACGGTCGAGGTGTACAGGCCCAGGAAGCGATGCTCCACCCGCACCTCCCCCGCGGCATCGAACTCCTTGATCAGCACATAGTCGTAATAACCAGGACGATGAATCTTGGAACGGGAAGAGGACTTGGCAAAGCTGCACAGCTGCTTCTGCAGGATCAGTGCACCCGCACCCTCGATCACATCCTTGAGCATGACCCTGGTCTTGAGGCTGGTCTTGAGTCGGGAAATCCCCAGCAGTGATTGCTCATCCAGGGTCATCAGCTTGCCCTTGGCAGTATCGCTGATGCGGTATTGCTCATAACCCAGGAAGGTGAAATGGTTGTCCACCAGCCAGGCGATGAACTCACAGCTTTCCTTCAATTCCTCGTCACTGAAAGGCACCGGCGCCGCCAGCAGTTTTTCCCGCACCTCCAGGGCATGGCGGGCCATGGGGGCATAATCCTGCACCGCCAGGGCCACGTGCTGAAGAATATCCTCCAGGGACTTGTGCAGCGCGGCGATCTCTTCTTCCGACAACCAGCTGGTGTGAAAACACAACAGGGCTTCGGCGCGATTGGTGTCGGTCTTGGCGGCGGCGAGTTTCTGCAACGCACCGGTGGCGGAACGCTCCGTGTGATAGACGGCGTTGTACACCGCATTGATGGCGATGCCGCGTCCCGTCAGTTCCTGACTGACCGAATCCACCAGGAACGGCATGTCGTCCACCAGGATGTGGATCACGGTGCCGTGATCGCTGATGTCCTTGTGCCCCCCGCTGCCTTCGGGATGACTGAAACCGATGCGCGGTGCCGTGCCTTCATGGACCTGGATGAAGTCCCAGGCCTGCATGACTTCATCGGCCACATGCTTCAACGGCAGGCGTGCCAACTCGGAGTGGGAACTGCTGGCAAAGAAGCGGCGGGCGAACAGGGTTAGGGTCTCCGCCTTGCGTTTGCCATGGCGGGATTCAAACTTTTTGTACAAGGGCGCCAATAACACATTATCGGCTGAGGGGTGTTCCGAAGCGGTGACAATATCCATTGTGGTGGGTGTTGATCTGCCTTAATTCAGGCTGCCAAGTCTCCCTAGACATCCCATTGAAAACGTTTACAATCCCTGACTTCGCCTTAAACGCTCATTTTTAGTAAGAGAATAACGAACCCATGAGTCAGCACGGAATCATAACAGAACTCAAGAATTGGTTATCACAGCAAATCATCGGACAAGAGCGTTTATTGGATCGTATGTTGATCGCCTTGCTGGCCGACGGACACCTGTTGGTGGAGGGTGCACCCGGTCTGGCAAAGACCAAGGCCATCAAGGATTTGTCCCGCGCCATCGAAGGCGATTTCCACCGCATTCAGTTCACCCCCGACCTGCTGCCCAGTGACATCACCGGCACCGAGGTGTTCCGTCCGGAAGACGGCTCCTTCCGTTTTCAGCAGGGTCCGATCTTCCACAACCTGGTCCTGGCGGACGAGATCAACCGGGCACCGGCCAAGGTGCAATCGGCATTGCTGGAAGCCATGGCCGAACACCAGGTGAGCGTGGGTCGCGAATCCTTCACCCTGCCGCCACTCTTCATGGTGATGGCCACCCAGAACCCCATCGAGCAGGAAGGTACCTACCCCCTGCCGGAAGCCCAGCTGGACCGCTTCCTAATGCATGTCACCATCGGCTATCCCTCCATCGAGGCGGAGCGGGAGATCCTGCAACTGGTGCGCAACGAAGCCCAGAACAAGATCCCGGCTCCCCCCAAGATCATTGCCCAGTCGGACCTGTTCGAGGCCCGGCAGGAAATCCTGGCCATGCACATGGCCCCCGCTGTCGAGGAGTACATCATCCAGCTCATCATGGCCACCCGCAGCCCGGAACTGTATGGCGCGGACCTGGCCAAGTGGCTGGAGTACGGTGCCAGTCCCCGGGGCACCATCTCCCTGGACCGCTGTGCACGGGCACACTCCTGGATCCACGGCCGCGACTTCGTCAGCCCCGATGATGTGCAGGAGGTGATGTTCGATGTGTTGCGCCATCGCATCCTGCTGAGCTTCGAGGCCGAGGCCAGCGGCGTCACCCCTGACAAGGTGCTGGAAACCATCCGCGAACGCGTTCCCGCCGCCTGACGGTCCCCCCGACCATGTCCAGCGCCCAGCATCTCCCGGATTTTTCACAGGGCCGCTTCCAGTGCCGCGGCGCCGTGATCAGCCTGGAACAATTGCTGATCCAGCGTTTTGCTGCACGTACCCTGGAATATCTCACCCAGAAACGCTCCATTGCCGGCATTTCGGGCATGCACCTGTCCAAGATGCGGGGCCGTGGTATCGACTTCGAGGAGTTCCGCCCCTACCAACCGGGGGACGATATCCGCCTGATCGACTGGCGTGTCACTGCTCGAACGAGTCGACCGTTCACCAAAGTCTTCCGGGAAGAGCGGGAACGGCCTGTCATCATCGCCCTGGACCAGACCCACAACATGTATTTCGGCTCCCAGGTGGCCTTCAAGTCGGTGATCGCCGCCCAGACCGCCGCCCTGCTGTGCTGGCTGGCCATCGACAACGGCGACCGGGTGGGTGGCCTGGTGTACTCCGATACCAATGCCAACATGGTGCGCCCGCGCCGCAGCCGCCGGTCAGCCATGCACCTGCTCAACTATGTGCAGGACTATAACCAGCGCCTCACCCACAATCATGGTGAGGGGCATACACCAGACCCGGATTTCAAACCCGGCCTGGCCTACTCCCTCGGGCAGATCCGCCGCATCACCAAGCCCGGCTCCACCCTCTACATCATCTCCGACTTCGTGACCCTGGATGACCAGGCCATGCAGTACATCTTCCAGTTGTCCCGCCACAACAACGTGGTGTGCTGTTTCGTCTACGACGCCCTGGAAGAAATGCTGCCTGTGCCGGGTTTTTACAGCATTACCGACGGTTCCCGGCGCGGCTCCCTCAATACCTTCAACAGCAAGGTGCGGGACAATTACCGCCAGCAGTTCCGCGACCGTCTGCAGTGGCTGCAGGGGGAACTGGACACCCTGCAGGTTCCTTTGATCAAACTTCGCACCAACCAACTGGTGGTGGATCAGGTGAGGCAATGGATAGCGCAGAGCTACTAGCCCAACTGGCGGACATCCACATGCCGGAGCCGGTGTCCTTCTGGCCGCCGGCCCCGGGCTGGTGGGTGCTGGGCGCCCTGCTGCTGGCGACCGCCATCTTCATCACGCTCAAGACCGTGCAGGCCGTGCGCCAGCGCCGAATCTGCAGCTTCGCCCTGCAGGAACTGGAGCGCTGTTACGCCCTCTACCGTCAGAATCTGAGCGGCGATGCCAACCAGGCCCGACTGCTGTTCGTCAATCAGTTGAACAGCGTGCTGCGTCGGGTCGCCTTGTGGCACTTTCCGAATGCCGGGATTGCCAGCCTCGGCGGCCGGGCCTGGGTTGATTTTATTAAGGAAAAAGGGGACGCTTCCTCCATCACCGACGACATCGCCGAAGCGCTCGGCCAGGGTCGTTTCAAGACCCGGTGTGATGTGGACGCCGAGGCACTCAACGCGTTCGGCCGTCACTGGATCACCGCCTTATATATGAAGAAGCAAACCCATTCATCCACCAACGGACTCAGGGCGTAACCCGGCATGCTGCAATTCACCTGGCCCCTGGCGTTTCTGGCTTTGCCCCTGCCGCTGCTGGTGTATCACTTCCTGCGCCGCGCGCCGCGTCAGGATGCAGCCCTTTACGTGCCGTTCTTCGAAGTACTGACCCGCCTGCAGTCGGACAATGACCGCCTCACCGGCAGCCGCCTGCTGACCCTCATCTGCTGCACCCTGATCTGGCTCTTGGTGGTGATCGCCAGCAGCCGCCCCCAGTGGCTGGGCGATCCCATCCAGCTGCCCTCCACCGGCCGCGATCTGATGCTGGCGGTGGACATCTCCGGTTCCATGGAAGCCCAGGACATGGTGGTCGGCAATCGCCAGACCTCCCGCATGGAAGTCACCAAGGCGGTGGTCAGTGACTTCGTGCAGCGCCGCGAGGGAGACCGCCTGGGCCTGATCCTGTTTGCCGCCCACGCCTATATCCAGGCACCCCTCACCTTCGACCGGGACACGGTGGGCAAGCTGCTGGAAGAGGCGGAGATCGGCATCATCGAGGAATCCGCCACCGCCATCGGCGACGCCATCGGCCTCGGGGTCAAACACCTGCGGACCCGCCCGGAGAATGCCAGGGTCCTGGTGCTGCTCACCGACGGGGTGAACAACGCCGGCTCCGTTTCGCCGGTGCAGGCCGGTGAACTGGCCCAGACCGAGGGCATCAAGATCTACACCATCGGCATCGGTGCCGATCAGGTGGTGCAGCGCACCTTTTTCGGCTCCCGCTCCATCAATCCCTCCGCCGAACTGGACGAGGAATCCCTCACCCAGATCGCCGAATCCACCGGCGGTCGCTATTTCCGCGCCCGGGACGTCAACGACCTGGTGGCGATCTACGAGGAGCTGGACCGTCTGGAAACCATCGAGCAGGACGAGCAGACCTATCGCCCCACCAAGATCCTGTTTTACTGGCCTCTTGGAGCCGCCATGCTGATCAGCTTCCTGCTGGCCATGGCCTCCCTGCCCTGGGCCCTGCTGCTGGGCGGCCGTCAGCAGGCACCGGAAGAAGCGGAGCGGGCTGACGGCAGCGCAGGCAATCCGGCCGGGAGCCGCGCCTGATGGAATTCGTGCTGCCCAATTTCCAGGAGTTCCATTTTCTGCGGCCCCTGTGGCTGCTGGGCCTGATTCCCGTCATCCTGTTCCTCAGCATGCTGTGGCGCCTCAACAGTACGGTCACCGCCTGGGACCGGGCCATCGATCACGACCTGCTGCCCTTTCTGCTGGATCGCAGCAAGAATTCCGCCCAGCGCACTCCCCTGTATCTGCTGGCCGCCGCCTGGGTGCTGGCGGTCATCGCCCTGTCCGGCCCGGTATGGCAGAAACTGCCCCAGCCGGTGCAGCGCCAGGAGGATGCCCTGGTCATCGTGCTGGACCTGTCCCTCTCCATGTTCGCCCCGGACCATGTGCCCAACCGCCTGGATCTGGCCAAGCGCAAGCTGCGGGACATCCTCGACCTGCGCAAAGAAGGCCAGACCGCCCTCATCGTCTATGCCGGTGATGCCCACACCGTCACCCCCCTGACCGACGACACGGTGACCATCACCGCCCTGGTGCCGTCCCTCAGCCCCAATATCATGCCCCTGTTCGGCAGCAATCCGGTCATGGCGGTGGAGATGGCCGTCGGTCTGCTGAACGACGTGCAGGCCCAGTCCGGGCGCATCCTGCTGATGACCGACGGCATCGCCGGCTTCAGCGAGGAACAGCGGCTGGTGGACCTGCTGGCCGAAACCAATTATCGCCTGTTAGTGATGGGCATCGGCACCGAGGAGGGCGCGCCCATCCGCACCAGTGACGGCGGCTTTCTTACCGACAACAACGGGGTGCAGGTGATCCCCACCCTGGATCGCGGCGCCCTGCAGTCACTGGCCAACCGCACCGGCGGCCGTTATCACGACATCCAGCTGTCCGATGCCGACATCACCTATCTGCTGGCGGATTACACCCTCGGCGAGGAAGAACTCAGCGATGTCGAGGAGGAATTCGACATCTGGTACGAACCGGCACCCTGGCTGCTGCTGCTCATCCTGCCGTTGGTGGCACTCAGCTTCCGGCGCGGCTGGCTGTTCGGCGCCGTGCTCATCATCGGCAGCGGTGTCATGCTTCCCTCACAACAGGTCTATGCCTGGGAATGGAAGGACCTGTGGCTCACCAAGGACCAGCAGGCCGCCAAGGCCCTGGAGGCTGAGGACTATGTCAACGCCGGCGCCCTGTTCCGCTCGCCCCAATGGGCCGGCGTGGCCCATTACCGCAGCGGTGATTACGGCTCCGCCATCGGCGGCTTCAGCTCCGAAAACACCGCCGATGCCCATTACAACCGCGGAAACGCCCTGGCTCTGAACGGGGATTACCAGGAGGCCATCGCCGCCTACGATATCGCGCTGGCCATCGATGCCAATCACGCGGATGCCATCCATAACAAGGAGATCGTGGAGCAGCTGCTGCAGCAGGAGGAATCCGAGGCCAGCCAGGACCAGAACGAGTCCATGGAGAACCAGGAGAACCAGTCCGGCGAACAGGAACAGCAGGAACAGGAAAACCAGGAGCAGCAGGATCAGCAGAGCCAGGAAGGCAATCAGGAACAGGAACAGCAGGAACAACAGAACCAGCAGGCCCCCGAGGAGCAGGAAAGCTCCGAGAGCAACAGCGAACAGAATACCCCCAGTGACGCCGAGAACGAGGAGTTCGAGGAGCAGCAATCCCTGGAGCAATGGCTGCGCCGCATCGACGACGACCCGGGTGAACTGCTGCAGCGCAAGTTCCGCTACCAGTACCGCCAGCGTCAGCTCAACGGCACCTCCAACAACCTGCAGAGCGGAGGCCAGATATGGTAGCCCGGCTTAATCATCTGCTGCTGGCCCTGCTGCTTGCCGGCTTTGCCGCCCCCGCCCTTGCTCAGGCTCCGGACGAGCCGCAAGTCGAGGTCAGCGTGGACCGCAATGAAATGGCCCGCGGCGAAACCCTCACACTGACCATACGGGTATTCCAGCAGCGCCAGAACATCCAGCTGGACCTGTCGCCCATCACCTCCAGTTTCGACATTCTCAGCACCCGCACCTCCAGCCAGATCCGCTCCATCAACAACCAGGTGGAATCCTGGGTGGATTACATCATCACCCTGTTCCCCACCGAGGAAGGCCAGCTGGAAATCCCCGCGCTGAACATCAACGGAGTGCAGACCCCCGCCATTCCGATCACGGTAGTGGACGCCGGCCCCAATTCCAGCCAGGGCAACAACGACCTGTTCCTGGAAACCGAAGTGAACAAGGAATCGGTGTTCGTGCAGGAACAGCTGCTGTTCACCATCCGCCTCTATTACACCATCAGCGGCATCCGCAATCCCCAGTTCACCGAGCTGGAAATGCCCGACACCGTGATCCAGCTCATCGGCTCCCCCAACCAGTATGAAAAGCTGATCGACGGCGTGCGCTACGGTGTCTATGAGAAGCGTTATGTGATCTTCCCCCAGCGCAGCGGCCCCCTGGAGATCCCCGACATCCTGTTCCGCGGCGAAGTCACCGACGGCTCCAGCAACTTCGTGTTCCGCAATCTCAACACCCAGCGGGTCACCGCCTACATCGAAGGCACCATCATCGAGGTGAAGGAACGCCCCGCCAGCGCCATGAACCTGCCCTACTGGCTGCCCGCCGGCAATGTGAGCATCTCGGAAACCTGGAGCGCCAATCTGGAGAGCCTGCGGGTGGGTGACACCGCCAACCGCACCATCACCCTGGTGGCGGAAGGCCTGGACGGCGCCGTGCTGCCCCCCTTCAGCCCCGCCCTCATCGACGGCAGCAACCTGTATCCCGATCCGCCGGACATCCAGCGCACCTTCGTGGATGGTGTCATCGTCGGCACCCGGGTGGAAAAAACATCCATCGTGCCCACCGCCAGCGGCTTCCTCGATGTGCCCGAGATCGCCATCCCCTGGTGGGACATCAACAGCGACTCCCTGCAATACGCGCGCATACCCGCCACCCGCCTGGCCATCGCCACCGTGGACGGCCAGTTGCCGGCGGAACAGACCGTGGCCTCCACCGGCCCCATCGACCAGGAAATCGCCGCGCCGGTGCTGGACCTCAGTCTCATCGAGGACCCGGCCGCCGACACCATCAATATTCCCGTGCTGTGGCTCAACCTCGCCATCACCCTGTCGGTGCTCATCGTGCTGGCCAGCATCTACTGGCTGGTGGTGCGCCAGTTCGCACTGGATCCCGTAGGCGCCTTCAACACCTGGCTGGCCGCCCAGCGGGAAAAGCTGACCCCCGAGCACAACGAGCGGGTCGCCTTCAGCCAGCTCAGCGCCGCCCTGGACAGCAACGATCTTCGCAAGATCCGCGAGGCCATGATCGTGTGGGCCGTGCACTACTATGCCCCGGACCGCATCCTCAGCATGGACGACATCATCCGCAACAATCCCGACAACGAGCTGGGCCGCATCTGCCTGCAGATACAGGCCAATCTGTACAACGCCAGCAGCGCGGCCACGGTCGATACCGCCCGGCTCAAGACCCTGCTGGCCACCGCCCGCAGGCAGCAGAACCGCAGCCGCAGCGAAGTCAAAAAGCAGGCCCCCTACCAGCTGCCGCCGCTGTACAAGATGTAGGCCACCGGCAACCCGGTTAAACCCTGACCGCAAAAGCCATCACCCTCCGTCAACCCAACCGCCATGGCCAGCAACTCCCGCCCCGTCTACTCCACCCAGAGCGGACGGCTGTGCCCCGAATGCGGCCAGCCGGTGGACGCCTGCCGCTGCAAGCACAAACCCAAACCCACCTGGGCTGACAACTTCTCGTCAACCAATCGATCACCTTTTGGCGCCAAAAACGCACCCGGCTCTCCCAAAAGTCCCCCCAACGCCAACCGCTCAGCCCCTGGACAGCCCACCACCCCCAACGACGGCATCGTCCGTATCCACCGCGAAAAGGCCGGCCGCGGCGGCAAGGAAGTGAGCGTCATCAAGGGCCTGGCCCTCAACGAACAGGACCTCGCCGCCCTGGCCAAGGAACTCAAGGCCAAATGCGGCACCGGCGGCACCGTCAAGGACGGCAGCATCGAGATCCAGGGCGACCACCGGGAGCGACTCAAGACCCTCCTGGAAACCAAAGGCCACAAGGTCAAACTGGCCGGCGGCTAGATTCCTTGCGACGGGCACAGTCTGCTTCGTGAACTGAATCCTGACCTCGGTGCTGACCAATTGACCTGAGGCGCACAATGGTGGATCGTTGCGGACGAATCTGACCATCATAATCAGAAGGCATTAACCACCATGGCCCGCAAACATCCCCTCTCCCGTCCCGGTGAACTGGTCATCCTCCACCACGAGTCCACGGTGCTGCGGGATAACCCACTGGGTGATCCCTGGTCGCGCAAGCTGCCGGTGTGGCTGCCGCCCCAATACTCCGGCGGACGGGGCGAGAAGCGCTTTCCCGTGCTGTATGACCTGGTGGGGTACACCGGCTCCGGCCTGTCCCATGTGGCCTGGAAGAACTTTGAGGAGAACCTGCCGGAGCGGGCGGCGCGACTGATCCACGACCGCAAGATGGGGCCCTGCATCCTCGTGTTCCCCGATTGCTTCACCGCCCTGGGGGGCAACCAGTACATCAATTCCTCCGCCATCGGCCGCTATGCGGACTACCTGACCCGGGAGCTGATTCCCTTCGTGGACCGGGAGTTCCGCACCCTGGCGGATCGCGATCACCGCGGCTGCTTCGGCAAGTCCTCCGGCGGTTACGGCGCCATCGTCCACGGCATGAAGTATGCGCAGTATTGGGGGGCGGTGGCGGATCATTCCGGTGATGCCTATTTCGATTTCGTCTACCAGCACGACTGGCCCAACACCCTCAACGAGCTGGCCAAGTACCGGCTGCCGGCGCCCAAGGCGGGTGTGTACCGGCCCAAGGCCAATCTGAAGCCCGGGCGTGACGACGGCCGGGTGCGGCGCTTTCTGGAAAAGATCTGGGCCAACCCCAAACCCAGCGGCGCCGAGGTGCACTGCCTCATGAACCTGTGCATGGCGGCCACCTACGATCCCTCCCCCTCCGCCCCCAACGGCTTCAACCTGCCCTTTGATCTGGAAACCGGCGAGCGCATCGAGGCGCGCTGGAAAAAATGGCTGGCCCATGACCCGGTCAACCTGGTGGCCCGCTACAAAAAGGAATTGAAATCCCTCAAGGGCATCTATATCGATTGCGGCTGGCGCGACCAGTATCACATCCATTATGGGTGCCGGCAGCTGTCACAGCAGTTGCACAAGGCAGGCGTGGCTCATCGCTACGAGGAGTTCGACGACACCCACTCCGGCATCGACTACCGCATGGACGTGAGCCTGCCGTTTCTATACCGGGCGCTGAAGTAGTCTGAGGCGCGGTGAGCCAAGGATCGCTGTATCTTCTTGCCGCCGATGCCATCCTGGTCATTCACGGGGCATTCGTCGCATTTGTGATCATCGGGCTGGTATTGATCTACGTCGGCCACGGCATGACCTGGCACTGGATCCGCAATAGGTGGTTTCGTTTGCTGCATGTGGGCGCCATCGCCGTGGTGGTCCTGCAGTCCTGGCTCGGCGTCATCTGCCCGTTGACGCTCTGGGAGATGCGGCTGCGGGAACTGGGGGGGCGGCGACACCTACCAGGTTACCTTCATCCAGTATTGGCTCCATACCCTGCTGTTCTATGAAGCGCCCCAGTGGGTGTTCATCACTGCCTATACCCTGTTCGGTGGACTGGTGGTTGCAAGCTGGTTTGCAATTCCACCCCGGCGCCGCCGATAAGGGTTGCAGCCAGTTCCTGTCGCAGCCAGTGACCGGTTGCAGCCGGTCAGTTAAGATTAGCAGCCAAAATACCGTTGCGGTCCTGACCATGAATCCAACCGAGAGTGCAATCGAGCATCCAACAGTGAAAATCCCACCCCTTGGTTTTTTAGTGCTTGCCCTGCTGTCTTCCGTTGCCTATGGCCGCGACGTGGGCTATGCCCTGGAATGCAGTGCTGCCGATGGGTCAAGCAGACAGCTGATCACCTTTCTGGAAAACGGCGTGAACAAGCGGGTCCGTTACCTGGAATCCGGCAACCGGGCCATGTGGGACAGTCATGAGTGGAATGACACCGCTGTTACCGTGCGCAGCATGGTGCAGATCCGGGGCGAGGGCGAGCCGAAGGTGGAAGCCTATGTGGAGATCGATACCAGGTCCCTGCGGGCCAGGTTCATCCGCCTGGGCGGCGTCGCAGGAGGCGCGGCAGCCATCGATATGCAGTGCCAGCGCTGGCGGCCGGAAACCCGGAACAAGTGAGTAATGGATATCCGTATCCGCCCCGAGACGCCGGCCGACATCCCCGCCATCACCGATGTCACCATCGCGGCATTCAATACCCTGGATATCAGCGAACACAACGAACAGCACGTCATCACCGGGCTGCGCAAGGCCGGTGCACTGAGCCTGTCGCTGGTGGCGGAGCAGGACGGCCGCATCGTCGGCCATATCGCCTTCTCGCCGGTCAGGATCAGCGATGGCACACAGGACTGGTACGGGCTGGGGCCGGTATCGGTCCTGCCTGAGTTGCACCGCCAGGGCATCGGCACGGCGCTCATCGAGGAAGGGCTGTCACGCCTGCGGGCGGCCGGAGCCAAAGGCTGCTGCCTGGTGGGGCATCCGGAGTATTACCCCCGATTCGGCTTCAGGAATGCGCCCGGGCTGGTGATGCAAGACGTGCCCCCGGGCGTGTTCTTCGCCCTGTCCTTTGATGGCCACCTGCCCCGGGGCAATGTCAGCTTCCACCCGGCCTTCACTCTCTGATCAGAGGGTGAACCCTGCGGGGATGGGGGTTTGCTGCTGCTCATAGTCCAGCAACGTCCCCACACACCAGTCATAGTCCATCGGCTCCCCTTCCCAGCGGGTGACGGCGGTTTCCGCGTCGATGCTCAGGCCCAGGGTCTGGTGAATGTGCTCGATGGCGTTTTGTTCCGCCCTGGCCTCCTCACTTTCGAACTGAGGGAACAGGGCATGGGGAATTTTTCCACCGGCAGGCGCAATGAATTGGAATCGAACAGGCTCAGGCTGGCGGATCTCGTAACCCAGCTCATGGATCAGGCGGTGATGATGACGGCACAGCAGCACCAGATTATCCATGCGGGTCTCGCCGCCGTCGGCCCAGTGATGGATGTGATGGGCATCCACGTGGCGTGCCTGGCAGCATCCCGGAAAGCGGCAGCTGCGGTCCCGTAACAACAGGGCACGACGCATGGCGGTGGGGACGGCCCGGGTCTTGCGGCCGATGTTGAGGATGTTGCCCTGGCCGTCCTGCAGCACGGTGAGCAATCCACCATCGCAGGCCAGGCGCCGGAACGTAGCCGGACTGATGACCGGGCCATCCTCGAGGCTGCAGCGGTGATGGTGGTTGTGGCAATCACTGGATAAAGGGCCGATGCCGGCCACCTCATCCCGTTCGATATGCACCACCACCTGGTGACTATCCCCCGCGGCCAGCGCCACCGGGCCGTTTTCCAGGCTGGCCAGGGTATGTTCCGCCATGGCCACCAGTCCATCAGCACGTTTCTGCGGAAACGTTTTTCGGGGCTCGTCCGATACTGACTCGGGCGCAGCCGCCCGGTGATCACGAGCATGCCATCGTCATCATAAAACCAGCTGAGCTCCCGGGCTGTGTAATGGGTCTGATCGGATTGTCCATCCGCCGGTTTCAGGGATTTGCCCTGAGTCTGGCTGCGCTGCCGCCGGTATTTCCGCATCAGGGTGGTGAGGTGCTGGGCCGTGCCGTGCCGGGCGATCTGCAGCAGAAACCTTTCATTGGCCGGCGTGGCACAGCGGGTCATGGCCCGCACCTTGGAATAGCTGATGGCGCCGGAGGCAAATGCTGCATCGATGGCAGGCAGAGTATCCAGACACTTCGCCACCCGCACTTTTTCCCGCGCCGCGCCAAGGTCGATGCCGCAGTAATAATTCAACCAGTGGGCCGGCGACTTGAGATTGCCGCCATCACCCCAGGCCACCCGCTCGATGAGGGCGGCCAGCAGTTTGATGAAGCGGTAGTGGGCGGCACTGGTTCACCGCCCCTCACCTGCCACCTCTGGGCTCAACTGCCTACGGTGTAAACCTTGGGATCATAGGCACTGTCACGCTGGAGAATCTTCAGCGCCCGCCCTTCCCGCTCCTCGTTGAGCACCCGCACGAACAACAGCAGATGCCCTTCATCCACCTGTTGCTCCAGGTATTCGGCGTCGCTCTGACTGATGATGCGGCCGATCACCGCGCCGATGCCGGTGAATACCGCAGTCGTCGCCACGGCCGCGCCCACGGCGCCGCCCAGAATGCCGGCGGTTGCCACCACTGCGCCGCCCGCCACGGCGGAGCCCACCATGTAGAGAGTCCCCTTCAAGGCATGGACGGTATCGCCCACGGACTCTTTCGCGACGAACGCCACATTGGGGGCATCGGGGGAATCCAGGTCCCGGTTCAGTTCCTCGTACAGGTGTGCCAGGCGATCACGGACGGCATACTGGCTTGCCATCATGCCGATCTCATCGTGAGTGAACCCCTGGGTTTGCAGGTCTGCTACGGTCTTTTCCAAAGCGGCCGCATCGAAATAGATGCCGACGACTTCACGAACGGGTGCTGATTTCTCGGTGTGGCTCATGGCAGTTGTCTCCTCAAGGGATTTCTGTGTCTATTTTTACATAATGACAGATTGGTCATGACAACAGCGAGAACGAATTCATGACGGGTAGCAGTTTACGAGGACTTGCCTGATCTGCATCAAGCTTGCGCTCTTTCCAGTCACCTGGACGGTCACACCCGCGCCAGGGCATCCACCGCCTGCCGGGCAGCCCGCAAGCCGCTCTCGATGGCGCCATCCATGAAGCCGCGCCAACCCATGGCCCAATCGGCGCTGGCAAACAGCAGGCGACGATCGGGGGCCAGCATGGCATTGAGGGTGTCACGACCGCGCCCTGGCTGGAACGAACACCAGGTGCCCCGGGCAAAGGGATCGTTGGTCCAGTGCCAGTATTTCTGTTCGAGAATCTGCACACCGGGCATGAGGGAAGCCAGTTCCCTGGCCACCAGCTCCGGTTGCAACGGGTCAAGTCGCACAGGATCACTGCTGAACAGGATCAGCACCGACTCCTGCGGGTTGTGGGACTGGGTAACCACCCAGTCGATGGAATGAGCCTGGGGTGCCAGGATGGAGCGGCCGCCGTTGTCACCCGCCACTTTCACAAAGATCTTGACCCCGTTGCCGGCGTGAACCTGCGCCACGGCACGGCGCTTGTCCCGGTTCAATCCGGGGCTGAAGCGGATGAAGCTGAGCACATTGAGCGGTATGGTCACGATGGCCAGCCTGGCGCTGACTTCATCGCCACCCACCAGGGTGGCTGTCACACTATCGCTGCTTTGCCGCAGCTCGGTGACCATGCGGCCGAAATGCACTTCGCTGCGGCCGTGCTGAAATATGCCGTCCACCAGGGAACGGGTGCCGTCCTTGAATTTGGTGCCCGACACTGATGCCAGCAGTCCGGAAGCGGAATAGCCGGCCAGGGCATACAGGCGCACCGGTTCCGAGGCAGCCACCTGGTCCAGAGGTCCATTGAAGAGGGTGGCAAAGATGGCCTCCAGGGCATCCTTGCCCGCCTGGCTGATGGCCAGCCCTGCCATCCGCTCCCGTACCGACAGGTTTTCCAGGGGATTGTTGCCGATCTGCAAAGGTGCGTAGGGATCGGGATACAGGGCCATGGCGTCGGCGCAGAACAGATCCATCCCCCGCAGGCCTTCCGCCATGGCTGCGCCTGCCGGGCGCAGCAGCTGACCTTCACTCCACAGGGCTAGACCGCCGCCTCCCGCCGGCATGGCTTCCAGTGCCAGGCCATAACGTTCAATCTCGGCCCAGATGTAGGGTTGGGTGTGATGTACCCAGGTGCCTCCCAGTTCGATGGACTGGCCGGCGAATTCGGCAGTGTGGGTGCGCCCTCCCATGCGTTCCCGCGCTTCCAGCACCAGGGTGGAATAGCCCCGCTGATTGAGTTCGCGGGCGGCGATCAGACCGGTGAGCCCGGCCCCGATGATCATGACGTCCGGACCGGGGGACTGGGCCAATACAGTGGGCGCACCCAGCAGGGACACAGCCGCGCCCTGCAGGAAGCGGCGCCGGCGCAGGCGCGGAGTCGTGTTTTTCATATCATGCACCGCCATGGCAGAATCGGACTCAAGGACCATCGAAGTCCGGCCCTAGCATAGCCGGCTCTCAAAACGGAGTCACCCATGCTGACATTGCAGCCCATCACCCGTGCGGATTTTTCACTGTGGAGCGAATTTCGCCCCACTGTCTATGCCGATCTGGGCTGCGCGGAGGTGGACCGGGTAGTGGCTTACCGTATGGAGCTGGGCGACGGCTGACTGCGATCAGTCGTTCCAGGGCTTGGGTTTGGCGCTGAAACTGTCCACCCCTTCCAGCATGGCGGCCACCAGCTTGCGTTCCTCGAGGGTCAGCTCCGGTCGCCAGATGTCGAAGATCAGCACCACCCGTGACTGATTGCTGTTGTTCCAGGCCTCGTGCTCCATGGTGTCGTCGAAGATCAGCAGCTTGCCCCGCTCCCATTCCCGGGTTTCATTGCCGACCCGCAGTGCGCAATGGCCCGGCACCAGCAGGGGCAGATGGCAGATCAGCCGGGTGTTGACGAAGCCAGTGTGGGGCGCGATACGGGCACCGGGGGTGAGCATGGAGAACAACACGGACGGGCCGCGGCCGCGAATGCGGGTCAGTGGCACTTTTTCCAGGGCCGCCATGGTGCGCGGGCAGCGTACGGCATTGTCCAATACCACCTCGCCATCCTGCCACAGATAGAACGCCTGCCAACCCTCGTTGTCCTTCACCTTCTGGGGATCGCTGCCCGCCAGCCGGCTGTCGGCTGTCAGATAGGGCTTGAAGGCACTCTTGTCCTGCACCACACCGTAGAGTTCCTCGGTGATGTCATCGGTGGAGCCCTCGATTTCCCCCACCCATGAAAATTCCTCCCGCTCGTAGAACTGGATCTGGGGCAGTTCGGGAAAATACAGGGCCCGGGGCTTTTGATGATAGACCTGGCGCTTTCCTGTCAACAGATCCAGGGCGTGGGTGAAGCGGCGGGGTGAGCGCTGCGGGTCGTAGCCCTGCGCGATGAGATGGCTCAACAGATGATTGGACATCACCTCGGAGCAACGGGCCTGCCCTTTGCGGGCATGGTCGATGACATTCTGCAGATCGGCGCTCTTGCTGCCGCCGGCCTGGGCCTGCTCCGCCAGTTTCACCACCAGGTCGAAATAGCTGCCGGCCGCGGCCATGTCGTTGCGGGCCAGCAGCTGATCGCCTTTCATGATGAGGGCGTTGATGTTGCGGGGATCCAGGGCCAGGGCGTCATCCAGGGACTGCTCCATGGCCTTGTTGTCGCCCAGGAAGCGGCAGGCCACCGCCAGCAGGGTGAACGCCGAGCTGTTGTAGTTGCCCTGGCTGATCTGGAATTCCAGCTGCTGGCGTGCGCCCCGGGCATTGCCGTTCTGAATGGCGACCATGGCGCGGTCGAGTACTGCATCGAGTGTTTCGGTCATTTGCATACTTCCTGTGATAAATCGAACCGGCCGCGACCGGGCTTTACTGCGGCACGAACACGTGCAGGCGTTCGGCCTCCATGTCCAGGGTCACGACGAAATGCTTCAACACCTCATAACCCAGGGATCCGGCGATATCCAGGCCGCCGCCGCGGCCACCGCGCCGACCCAGGGCCGGCAGCCCGGTTCCTTCCGGCTCGTCCACGCTGGGATAAACCACCGCGATATTGCCCAGCTCGTAGGGGCCGAACTGCAGGCTGTCGGCCTGGCCGCTGGCCAGGCCTGCCGTCGGCATCGGCTCCCCGGCAACCGTCGGGCTGGCGAATCCAAGCGCCAGGGCAGCCGCCCGGTTCAGACGGATGGCGCCAGGATACTCCAATTGCAGCTCGAGCCACACCGGCTCTGCCTGGTTGATTGCCACCTGCACGGCGGCGCGACCGTTGTTGTTGCGGACTTTCAGGTTGGCCGCCTCCCGCAAATCGATTGCGCGGCGGTTCAGGAAGCACAGATTGGATTTGGGCAGGTCCAGCTGCATGATGAAATCGCTGAACATGAACAGACTCAGCAGCATGACCGGCCGGGCAAGCTCCATCACATACATCTGCTCAATCTGTAAATCCTGGTCAAAAATATGCACCGGCACATCGCTGACCTGACCCACAATGCCGGGGATGGCGGACCACAGCACATTGCGGCTGGGCACAGGCTGCACCGTCAGTCCGAGTTCCCGGGCCAGGCCGCCGGACATGCCAAACGGCAGGATGTTGGTGTTCAGCACCGCGACAGTGTCGCGCCCACCCGCCTGCATGGCGATGGACACGACCCCGTCACTCTGGATCAGGGGTTCACAGTTGTCGGTCTGGGCCAGGGCCCCGGTGGAAAGACAAACAGAAAGCAGACAGGCAAGGCAGGCGATACGGTTCATTGTGATGACTCCAGGGACGAGACTTGTTGTTTTAAAAACCGCACAGATTGAGTGAAGCGGCAGCTTAAGATCTGGCCCTGAAAATGTCCATTACCTCCGAGACACCGGCATTAAACCTTCCATCCGACTGTTTGCCATGGACAGTACTGATACTGAGGCGCTACCCTGGTCCGGCGTTGCAGTGGCGTTGCGGGTCGCCTGCCCCATGAGCAACGGATTTCGGCATACCCCCGCAAACTGCATCCCATTTCCATTCATCCAATTGAAGAATCGCCAATGTTGATCCGACTCGGCTACGAGCTGTGTTACACCTGCCCCAAGCCCACACCCATGATCCTGACCTTGAACGTGCACTACACGCGCGCCTCCGACCTGCAGGGGCCGGATCATATCGTGACCCACCCCAGAGTCCCGATCCATGGCTATCGCGACGGCTTCGGCAACTGGTGCAGTCGGGTAGTGGCACCGGAGGGTGAATTCCTCGTCAGTACCGACACCGTCATCAACGACAGCGGCGAACCCGATGCGGTCAATCCCGACGCCTGGCAATACCGGGTGGAATGCCTGCCGGAGGAAACCCTGGTCTATTTGCTGGGCAGCCGCTATTGCGATACCGACAGGCTCACTGACCTGGCCTGGCAATTGTTCGGCGGCACGCCCCTGGGCTGGGGCCGGGTTCAGGCCATCTGCGACTTCGTACACCGCCATGTGACATTCGGGTATGAATTTGCCCGCGCCACCAAGACGGCGTCGGAAACCTATAATGAAGGTAATGGTGTGTGCCGCGATTACACCCACCTGGCGGTGGCTTTGTGCCGGTGCATGAATATCCCGGCCCGGTACTGCACCGGCTATCTCACCGACATCGGGATTCCGCCGCCCCACGGGGTGATGGATTTTGCCGCCTGGTTCGAAGCCTATCTGGACGGCAACTGGTATACCTTCGATCCCCGCAACAACGAGCGACGCATCGGACGCATACTGATTGCCCGGGGTCGTGATGCCGCCGACGTGGCCATCAGCAACACGTTTGGAGAGAACCAGCTGAGCCGTTTCAAAGTCACCGCCGATGAAATTGCTCTATGAGGCCGCGGAGCCTCCGGCGTTTGACATCGTCAATGCCGCCGGCTCCGCTGACATGCTGCTGCTGTGCGACCATGCCTCTCACCGTGTGCCCCTGGCCCTGCACCAACTGGGCCTGACGGCGCAGCAGTTGCTGGATCATATCGGCTGGGATGCCGGGGCCGCGGAGGTGGCTTTGCAAATGTCCCTGTTGCTGGACGCACCCTTGATCCTTTGCAACTACTCGCGCCTGGTGATCGATTGCAACCGCTCGCCGGACAGTAAGCAGTCCATTCTCGAACGCAGTGATGGCACGGTGATTCCCGGCAATGAGCGGCTGACGGAGCAGGCGCGGACGCTTAGGGTGCGGGAGATCTTTGAGCCTTACCACCAGGCCATCGCGGCCCATCTGGACGCACGCGCCACCGGGTCGACGGCGCTGCTGAGCATTCACAGTTTCACCCCCATGCTGGCCGGCCGCCTGCGACCCTGGTCGGTGGGGGTTTGCGCGGGCACGGACCGTCGTCTGGCGGATCCCCTGTTGTCGGTGCTGCGACAGCAGCTGGACAGCAGTGTGGGTGACAATCAGCCCTATTCCATCGAGACCAACGTGGACTACACACTGCCTTTTCATGCCGGGCAGCGGGGGCTGCCCAACGTCATGCTGGAAATCTCCCGGGACCAGATCGAAAACCCCCGGGGCGTTATGCGCTGGGCGCAACACCTGGCAACGGCATGGCAACGGGCCCTGACGATTCTCCAATGACCCGCCCGGGGTGTATGCTCAATCCATGTTCCCCGCCTACCGGCCATCCCTGTTGAAATTCACCGCCAGCGCGACCTTGCTGCTGCTTCTGGCCCTGTCGATATCCGGCACACTGGATCGCCGGGCCGATGCTCCCCTGGCCGCCTCCTTCGAGCGCGCCCTGATCACCTTCGCTGTGGTGCGGGGCATCAATGCCATCGTGTCCGTGGTACAGGGAACGGAGGTGGCCATCGAACCCGCCGGCGTGGGTGTGATCCTGACCCCGGGCCAGGTGTTCGATCCCATCAATGACCTCATCGAGCAGTTTTCCTGGATCGTGCTGGCGGCCAGCGCCTCCCTGGGGGCCCAGCGTGTCCTATTGAGTATCGGTGGCAGCGTGGCCGCCCAGGGCGTGGTGGTACTGGCCATCGTGGTGTTGCTGGGACTGCAGTGGCGACCCTCACTCCTGGCTCCGGGCTGGCGGACCCTGCTGTCCCGTCTGGCCCTGGGTGTGCTGCTGGTGCGGTTTGTGGTGCCCCTGGTGGTGATTCTCAACGAGGCGGTGTACGCCAGTTTTCTCAGCGCCCGCTACGATACCGCCTACGCGGCCCTGGAACAGACCGAGCAGGAGGTACAGGCCCTGCAGGAGGCGGAGAGTGCCGCCCTGGCCGGTGAGCCTGATGCGGGCATGCTGGAGGCCATCGCCCGCTGGTACGACCGCACCACCCAGCGCATCAATGTCTCCGCCCGCCTGCAGGAATATGAGGCGAAACTGTCCAATGCCAGTGAACGCATCGTGGACCTCATCGTGGTGTTCGTGCTGCAGACTCTGGTATTTCCCCTGCTGTTCCTGTGGCTGATGGTCAAGGCTGGCGGCGCGGCCATCACGGGCCGCCTGTGGCGCTGATACCCCAATCCATAAAAGCGGAAGCCGGCGCGCTGAGGTGAGCGCCGGGCTCGACCTGGGCGGGTTGCGCTGCCCCGGCCGGGGCCCTATGCTCGAATCCAAACCCTGTTTTCATTCCGGAGCCAGCCATGAAGCGAGATCCCGAAGGCACCCGTCTCCCCATCAAGATCGACAGCACCTCCAACGGCGAATATGAGCCCGTTCCCCTGTCTGAACTCAATGAGCAGGCCAACCGGCTGGCTCACCAGCGGGCCGATGAAAATTCCCGGCGCCTGCGCCAGACCCGCCGCAAATTTCTCATTTCCAGCTGCGGAGCCGCCAGCACCCTGCTGGCCTTCAACGAAGCCAATGCCCTGGCCGGCAAACGCGGCGGGTATTTCGAACTGGACCGGGAAGCGGGCCTGGACCGTTTTGCCGCTGCCGAGCAACTGCAGGGCAACGAGTTCATCTTCGACGTGCAGGGCCATTACGTGAATCCCAACGGCGACTGGCTCAGCCAGCTGCCGGAATCGGCCAGGCCCTACGCCCAGATGGAAAAGGCCAGCTGTGAAGCCGCCAGTGAACCAGGCAGCCGCGCCTACCTCAATTGTTTGTCGGCCGATGAATTCATCAAGGATGTATTCCTGGACAGCGATACCCACATCATGGTGCTGTCCTTTGTGCCCTCCACCCGGGAGCGGGAACCGGTCACCATCGAGGACGCCGATGCCACCCGCCGCATCGTGGCGGATCTGCAGGGCAGCAAGCGCCTGATGATCCATGGCCGTGTAAACCCCAATCAGGAGGGCGATTTGGAAGCCATGGACGAACTCGCCGCCAACTGGAACATCAGCGCCTTCAAGACCTACACCCAGTACGGCCCCGGCGGCACCGGCTATTTTCTCCACGACGAACCGGGTATCGCCATGATCGAGCGGGCCCGGCGTCTGGGGGTGCGCAACATCTGCGTGCACAAGGGCCTGCCCTTCGGCCCCCAGTCCTATGAGCACAGCCAGTGTTCCGACATCGGTATCGTGGCAAAGCGCTTTCCCGACATGAACTTCCTGATCTACCACTCCGGCTTCGTGGCCACGGTGCAGGAACAGGCCTTCCAGCCCGGCGCCGGCCGCGACGGCATCGACACCCTGATCCAGTCCCTCATCGACAACGAGGTGCCACCCAATTCCAATGTCTATGCGGAATTGGGAAGCACCTGGCGCTTTCTGATGCGGGATCCGGACAATGCCGCTCATGCCCTGGGCAAGTTGTTCCGTTACGTGGGGGAGAACAACGTGCTGTGGGGCACCGATTCCATCTGGTACGGCTCCCCCCAGGATCAGATCCAGGCCTTCCGGACGTTCCAGATATCAACCGAGTTCCAGGAACGCTACGGCTACCCCGCCATCACCCCCGAGCTGCGCCGCAAGGTGTTCGGCCTCAATGCCGCCGGCCCCTATGGCATCAGTGAGGAGGAGATCCGCCTGCATACCGGTGCCGATACGGTGGCCCGGCGCAAGGCCAATTACCAGAACGATCCGCAGCCGAGCTTTCTGACCTACGGGCCGAAGAACCGCCGGGAGTTTCTCAATTTCCTCAAGTGGACCGGTTGATCAGCCCTGCCGCCCACCACCGGTAGATGGTGTCAGGCGCCAGCGGCCGGGGCGTACTCGGACCAGGGATTTTTTGAGACCGGCCAGTGACCGCCTGCGGGATGATTCATCCAGCAGGGCCGGAGCATAGTTGAGCTTCACATACAACTCCGTGAGTTGCCCCATCTGCTCAGCCAGATCAGGCCGCCGGGCACTGACCCGGCGGCAATAATCCATGGGGCCCTCGCCGCGCTGGCGCGGCAGGCCGGCATTGGCCAGACGGCGGCAGAATTCCAGATAGAGTTTTTCCGCGGCGGAATGGCGCCGGTCCGGACGGATGCGAATCACGGCCAGCGCCACGCAGAACACCACCAACGCCCCTGCCCCCAGCAGCAGCATCAACACCTTGCGTTCGGTGACCTGGCCGAACAGGCGCTCGAACAATTGGAACTGCACCTCCTCATCGTAGCTCACCACCCGCCGGTTCCACTCGTACTCGATGGCATCCAGACGCAGTCGCAGACTGTTGATCAGGCCGATACCCCGCAGCCGCGCCATGGTGAACAGGGATTCGTTGAGAAACTCCGGATCATCCTGCAGGGCCGCCTCCACCCCCAGTTCGATACGCTCGGGAGACACCGCCGCCGTGGGATCGAAGCGCACCCAGCCTTCCCCCTCCAGCCACACCTCGCTCCAGGCATGGGCGTTGTACTGGTACACCATCAGGTAATCTTCATAACGGTTGTATTCGGCCCCGTGATAGCCCACCACCACCCGCGCCGGAATGCCGGCCGCCCGCAGCAGATAGGTGAAGCTGCTGGCGTAGTGCTCGCAGAATCCCTGGCGGGTGTTGAACAGGAAGTCGTCGATGCGGTCCTCACCCAGCAGGGGCGGTGTCAAGGTATAGAAAAACGGCTGCTGCTGGTAAAGGGCCAGCACGGCGTACACCAGATCCCGGTCGTTGGCATAGGTGGCACGCAACTGGCTGGCCAGTTCCCGGGACCGGGGATTGCCGTCCGCCGGAATCTCCAGGGACCGGGCCCGCACCGAGCCCAGCAGCACCCCGTCGGTGGTGAAATCATCGTAGCTGCGCACGTTGTAGGAGATGCGCTGGTTCACCACACCGCCATAGAACAACTCATAGTTGCGACCGCGGTAGACGTTGCCGGACACCGGCTCCGCCAGGTGCAGGGCAAACAGCCAGGGTTGCTGGGTCGCTTCCATGATGATGTTGTAGCCATTGGCCTCGCCGTTGATCTCCAGGCGACCGGGGTAATCCAGCTGGGTGCCCGAGCGGGCGGCGGCGGCGGACAGGAAGGAACTGCTGCGGCGCCGCCAGGTGAGTCCGTCGAAATCCTCCAGCACCAGGCCACGCCAGTACAGGTCCCGGTGAAGGGGCGGCGCACCGTCATCGAAGGTGACCCGGAACGCCAGCTGGGCTGAACGTCCCAGCTGACTGATGTCACCCGGGGTCATCTCGTCGGAGACACCGGTACGGGTTGTGGACGTCTGTATGGGTACGGCCCACAGTGGCGCGATACGGGGAAACACCAGGAACAGCACCACCATCAGGGGCACGCTCTGGGCGGTGATGCGCAGGGCCAGCCCCAGGGTGCTGCGAGTCTGCTGCAAATGGGGTGACCGGTTGACCGCCACCATGGCGGCCACCACCACCAGCACCACCACCGTCACGTACAGGGTGGTCACCGCACTCTGGGAGTAGATGAAGGCCACCAGGGACATCACGAAACACAGGGAGATCATCACGAACACATCCCGCTTGCTCTGCATCTCGATGAGCTTGAACACAAAACCCAGGGCCAGCAGGCTGGCGGCGCTGTCCAGTCCCACCCCCAGGCTGCGGATCTGGGATGCCGCAACCAGCAGGGTGAACAACACCACCAGCACCCGGGTGCGTTTGCCGGGATAATCCAGGTGTCCCAGATAGATCAAACCACGCCACACCAGGCAGGCCACGGCGATGGCGCTGATCCACACCGGCATGCGCAGGCTCTGGGGGGCCAGGGCCAGCAGGACCGCCAGCAGGATCCACAGCAGTGCAGCACGGGGAATCTGCCAGCTAATTTCCATGGCCGCTGCCCTCCCCCTGGCTGCCATACAGGGCCAGTATCTCCAGCAGGCGGTTGCGGTGCTGCTGCCCCTTGGCCGGCGCCACCTCCTGACCCGGCAGACGCAGGCCGAAGGCGGTGGAGCCGCGGGCCAGGGTCAGCACGCAGTAACAAAGGCGCGACAGACGTTCCTCGGTGGAGAAGCCATAGAACATATCCCAGTCCAGCCAGATGCGGTCGTCCGCGTACTCGACGAACTGCTTCACCTGCATGCCCTGCCCCCGTGCCACATTCTTCCATGCCACCTGTTTCATGGAATCCCCGATCACGTAATTGCGCAGGCCGTAGAAATCCTCACTGCCGTCACGGGTCATCAGCGACTCCCCGGAACCGGAACGGGAGGCCATGGCCTGCTCGATGGCCACCGGCACCGGTTTGGGATACACCAGGCACCGCATGTCCAGGTCCACCACCGACCAGGCGCGGGCCAGTCCCAGGGGATAATAGGTGGTGACCCGCAACCGGGGCGCGCGCATCAGTCCGCGGCGGGTGGCTGCAGCAAAGACACTGACCGTAGCCTGGTCCGCCTCCACGAGATCCACGCGGGTGACATGACCCCCTTGAAAGCCCAGCTCCAGGGCCTCGTGGCGCTGACGGGGATCGCGGCTCAGCTGCACCTGAAAGGCCGCATCCTCGCCGCAGAACACCGGACGGGACGGCAGCGCCGTCAAGGTAAGCCGGTGCAGATTGTTGAAGCTGTGGATCACTGTGAGGATAAACAGGCTCACCATCAGAAAGGCCAGCCCGAAAGCCAGACTGATGGCGTAGTTGATGGCGGCGATGAACACCAGACCTGCGGCACCCAGAAACATCAGTCCATGGCGACTGGGAATGATGTAGATAGTGCGCAGGTGCAGCGTGGTCTGTGGGGTGGGCCTCAGGCGACCGGCCATCCAGTCCCGGATGCGCCCCTGCAACCCGGCTGTGGCGCGGGCCTCAGCCAAGGACATCGACATCGTGCAGCAGCCGCTGCACCAGAGAGGCGCCGGTGTGGCCATCCTCGTCGGTGCTGGCCCGCAGGCGGTGTTCGATCACGGAGGGCAGTATGGCCTGCAGGTCTTCGGGAATCACATGCTGACGGCCGCTCATCAAGGCCCATGTGCGCGCGGCCAGCATCAATGACAGGCTGCCCCGGGGCGACAGGCCAAAATGGAAATCCGGCTTGCTGCGGGTGTAGGCGATGATGCGTTGCACATAGTCCAGCAGGGAATCGCTGACCGCCACCTTGCCCGCCATGGCGCGGATGGCCACCACGTCGGCCGCCGACAGACATTGCTGTACCTTCTCGGCGCTGTCCCTCGAATGGTTGTTGAGCAGCAGCTCCCGCTCCGCCTGGTGGTCCGGGTAACCGAGGCGCAGGCGCATGAGGAAGCGGTCCAGCTGGGATTCCGGCAAAGGATAGGTGCCCGCCAGGGTCACCGGATTCTGGGTGGCGATCACAAAGAACGGTTGTGGCAGGGGGCGGGTCTGCCCCTCCACCGTCACCTGCCCCTCCTCCATGGCCTCCAGCAGGGCGCTCTGGGTCTTTGGTGTGGTGCGGTTGATCTCATCTGCCAGCACCAGCTGGGCGAAGATCGGCCCGGGATGAAACACGAAACTCTGGGTCGTCTGGTCAAAAATCGAGATGCCCAGGATGTCCGCCGGCAGCAGGTCGCTGGTGAACTGGACTCTGTTGTATTGCAGGCCGAAAGCCCGGGCCAGGGCGTGGGACAAGGTGGTCTTGCCCATGCCGGGCAAATCCTCGATCAGCAGATGACCGCCGGAGAACAGGCAGCACAGGGCTAGACGGATCTGCTGGCTCTTGCCCAGCAACGCCTTGCTGACCTCGGCGATGGCCACGTCCACTTTTTTTTCGATCTGGGAGGCATCCAATCCGGCTGGTGTCTTTAGCGTCGGTGTCTTGTCGAGACTGGCCGAATACATCGCTTGTTTATCCACGCTTCAGGCTGCTCCTGCCTGCCAGCTAACCCTCGTTATTGAGGTCTGCAAACAGGTCGTTTTCTTTGGAAAAATGGGATTTATGTGTCAACTGCTTGGCGGTATCGCAACGGGCCTGCTCCAGCTTTTGCAGGTAGCCGTCATTGACATCACCGGTGATGTACTTGCCATCGAACACCGAGCACTCGAACTGGGTGATCCTGGGATTGCCTTCGGTGGCGGAGTCGATCAGATCCTGCAAGTCCTGGAAAATCAGCCAGTCGGCGCCGATCAGCTGCTGCACTTCCTCGTCGGTTTTGCCGTTGGCGATCAACTCGCTGGCGGCAGGCATATCGATGCCATAGACATTGGGATAACGGATGGCCGGTGCCGCGGAAGCAAAATACACCCTGCGGGCGCCGGCTTCCCGGGCCATCTGGATGATCTGTTTGCAGGTGGTGCCCCGCACGATGCTGTCATCCACCAGCAATACATTCTTGCCCTTGAACTCCAGCTCGATGGCGTTGAGCTTCTGCCGCACGGATTTTCGCCGCTGGCTTTGGCCGGGCATGATGAAGGTGCGTCCGATGTAGCGGTTCTTGACGAAACCCTCCCGGTATTTGATACCGAGGCGGTTGGCCAGCTCCAGGGCGGCGGTGCGGCTGGTGTCGGGAATCGGTATTACCACATCGATGTCGTGGTCGGGACGCAGGCGTCGCAGTTTGTCCGCCAGCTTCTCACCCATGCGCAGACGGGCCTTGTACACCGAGATGCCGTCCATCAGGGAATCGGGCCGGGCAAAATAGACATGCTCGAATATGCAGGGTGTGTGGGGACCCGGCTCGATACACATCCGGGTGTGCAGACGCCCCTGGACATCCACATAGACCGCTTCACCCGGCGCCACGTCCCGTTCGATGGAAAATCCCTGGGAATCCAGGGCCACGCTCTCCGAAGCGATCATGTATTCCCTTTGACCATTGTTCATGCGGCTGCCGAACACCAGGGGGCGGATGCCATTGCGATCACGGAAACCCACGAGCCCATAGCCTGCCAGCATGACCACCGCGGCATAGCCGCCGCGGCAGCGGCGATGCACCCCCGCCACCGCAGCGAACACATCCATGGGATCCGGCACCACCTTGCCGGCACGGGCCAGCTCATGGGCGAACACATTCAGCAGCACTTCGGAATCGGAATCGGTGTTGATGTGGCGCAGATCGGTATTGAACAGCTCCTCCACCAGCTCGGCGGTATTGGTGAGATTGCCGTTGTGGGCCAGCGCCAGACCGTAGGGGGAATTCACATAGAACGGCTGGGCCAGGGCCGGACTGGAGCTGCCGGCAGTGGGATAGCGCACATGGCCTATACCCATCTGGCCGGTGAGGCGGCGCATGTGACGGGTGCGGAACACATCCTTCACCAGGCCGTTGTCCTTGCGCAGATTGAGCTTGCCGTAATCACTGGTCATGATACCCGCCGCATCCTGGCCGCGGTGCTGCAGGACGGTGAGCGTATCGTAGATACACACGCCCGCGTTGGATCTTGCCACCACTCCTACCAAACCGCACATGCAGACACCCCGACGCAACTGACGAACATGATTAACCGACCCTCAGGGGACCGGACCCGCGCTCAAATCGATTCCCGATACATCCGTGATGAAAATCTTCGACCACTCGATCATGGCAACCCCGTGGGGAATCAGCCGGGACTGCAGCCAGGGCTCCGACTCGGATACGAAGGTCCCCGATAGAAAGATGGCCACCATCACGATGATCATGCCCCGGGCCACACCGAAGGCACCACCCAGCAGGCGATCGGTAAACTTCATGCCGGTCGAATTCAGCAACTTGCCCATGAAATGGTTCAGCACCGTGCCTGCCATCATGGTGATGATGAACAGGATAGCGAATGCCGCCACATAACGGGTGGTATCCCCCTCCAGCAGGCCCTGCAGCAGCGGCGCCAGGTGCTCACTGTAAACCCTGGCCACGAACAGCGCTGCGACCCACGTCAACAACGAGAAAACTTCCTTTACCAGTCCCCGCCACAGCCCGAACAGGAACGAGATTCCGGTCACCGACAGAATCGCGATATCCACCCAGTTCAAGGCGATGGGGCTCAAGCAGTTACCCTGTTACAAGGACTCGACTTCAAAGCGCACCACCATGCCATTGAGCTGGAACTCATCACGCAACCGGGCACGCAGTTCATCCACCGCGCCACGGTCCAGCTGCGGGCCGACAAATACGGCGGTCAACTCCCCCTGCTGGGTAACGATCTGTCGTGTATAGGCCTTGTAGCCCTTGTCCAGCAGGCGCTGCAACAGGGCCTGGGCATTGCGTCCATCGGAAAACGATCCCAGACGCACACTCCAGCCTTGCGGCAGCCCCTGGGCGTCCAGCTGCAATACCGGCTCCGCCACCCCTGCAGGTTCGACTGTGGCCGTGGGCTCGACCGGGTCTTCGACAGCCAGCCGGGCTGCCGCGGGTTCCGGCGCTGCTGCCACGTCGTTGTCCAACGAGACAATGTCGGGTTCGATGACGACGCCGTCCACCACATCGTCAGGCACCACGTCCTCCAGAGGCGCAGCCACCGGCGGAGGTGGATTCTCAAGAATGGGTCGGGAGGGATTGGCCTGGGCCATGGGGGCAATCACGGGCGGTTCAGGGATGCGGCTGCTGACGGGGCGCTGGTAGCTGCCTTCGCCGTCAAAGATGATGGGCAGAAAGATGAGGGCCACGGCCAGCAGTACGAGAGTGCCCACAATGCGTTGTTTGGTGTTCTGATTCACCAGTGCTTAACCTGCATCCCCAGTCGTGATGGCACCGCGAACCGCGGCTACGGTAAAAAAAGATCCAGTGACCAGCACCAGGTCGATCCCGCCGGCGGTGACCGCGTCCCGGTAGGCCTCCTGCGGGTCGGCATACAACCGGGCGCTGCGCCTGAGCCCACAGTCATCCAGGAGGGCGGCCAGTTTTTCAACGGCCATGGCACGGGGCTGATCGACCCCGGCAATATACCAGATGTCCACCCGGGATTCTAAGTTTCCCAGGAATCCCCGCACATCTTTATCGGCCATCATGGCCAGCACGGCAGCCACCTTCGGTGCCTGCGCCGACTGCTGCCCCAGGGCATGCAGATTGCGACTGATCAGGGCGGCCGCCGAGGGATTGTGGCCCACATCGAAAATCACCCGCCGCCCTGTGGCTGGATCGCTGCGGACTTCAAAGCGACCCGGAACACTGACTCCTGCAATGGCTTCCCGAATGGCGATTTCAGGCAGATTCAACGGCAACAGGTTCAGGGCCTGCAGTGCCGCAGCGCAATTATCCCGGTGCAGGCGGCAGGCCGGCAGATTGTCGAGACGGCACTCTCTGCCATCCGCCCCCTGCCCCCACCAATGCCAATGCCCCTGTTGCGCCGCCTGCCAGCCAAATTGCCGCTCCTGCTGCAGCAATACCGCGCTGATGTCTGCGGCGTGGCGGATGACGCTGGCGGGCAGTTCACGGTCGCCACACACCACCGGTCTGCCGCTGCGCATAATGCCGGCTTTCTCCCGACCGATGCTGTCCAGATCGGGCCCCAGCCACTCCTGATGATCGAGGCCCAGCTGGCTGATGATGGCCACGTCCGCATCGATGATATTTACCGCATCCAGACGCCCGCCCAGGCCCACTTCCAGGATGGCCACATCGAGGCTGGTCTCAGCCATGATGACCAGGGCCGCCAGGGTGCCGAACTCGAAATAGGTGAGGGATACGTCCCCGCGGGCAGCCGCAACTTTTTCGAATGCCCGGCACAGGGATTCGTCATCGATGTCCACGCCGTCGATACGCAGTCTTTCGTTATAACGATGGATATGGGGTGAAGTGTAGGCGCCGGTGCGATAGCCGGCCCGTAGCAACACGGCTTCGGTCACCGCCACGCAGGAGCCCTTGCCGTTGGTGCCGGCCACGGTGATCACCCACGGCGCCGGCCGCTGCAGCCCCAGGCGTGCGGCCGCGGTGCGGATGCGCTCCAGGCCCAGCTCGATTTCGGTGGGATGCAGGGACTGGATGGTTTGCAGCCAGCTGTCCAGGTTCACGGCAGGGATTCCTGACGGGTCAATGGCAATGGTGCAGTGCCCGCTTTACCGGCCTAGGAATGACGGTTGGCCAGCAGCTTCTGCAACAGTGAATGGATGCGCTCCCGCATGTCCTTGCGGTGCACGATCATGTCGATGGCGCCATGCTCCAGCAGAAATTCACTGCGTTGAAAACCTTCGGGCAGTTTGACCCGCACTGTCTGGCGGATCACGTCGGGGCCGGTGAAGCCCACCAGCGCATTGGGTTCGGCGATATTGATATCGCCCATGATGGCGAGACTGGCGGACACCCCGCCGTACACCGGATCCACCAGGACGGAAATGAACGGCAGACCCTGACTGCGCAAGCGCTGCACGGCCGCCGCCGTCTTGGCCATCTGCATCAGGGAAACCAGGGCCTCCTGCATGCGGGCACCGCCACTGGTGGAGAAGCACACCAGGGGCAGATTATTGGCGATACAGGTGTTCACGGCCGCGGTGAACTTGGCACCCACCACCGACCCCATGGAACCGCCGATGAAACCGAATTCGAAGGCCGCCACCACCAGCTCCAGGCCCTGCACCTGCCCCCGCATGACGATCAGGGCATCCTTTTCGCCGGTGCTTTTCTGGGCGGCGCTGAGACGGTCCTTGTAGCGCTTCAGGTCCTTGAACTTCAGAATGTCCACCGGCTGCATGTCGGCGTTGAGTTCCTGCTGGGCATCCCCGTCCAGGAATAACTGCAGCCTTCGCCGGGCCGTGATGCGCATGTGGTGATCGCACTTGGGACACACATCCAGGTTGCGCTCCAGCTCCCCCTTGTACAGGGTTTGATCGCAACGGGGGCATTTTTTCCACAACCCCTCAGGCACACTGGCCTTGGCTTTGGCGCCCGCAGAGGTGCTGGAAATGGAGGGCAGGATCTTGTCTATCCAACTCATGGCTTTAATGTTTCTCTAAAGGGATCAACAGGATATATCAATCAATTCAAGTAATGAAGGCAGAATTTTTTCAGCCGGATCGGCCCTCACCCGGCTTTGCCTGCATCCATGGCCCGGCGGCTGTCAGCAATCACCGACACGGTGGCGACGATCCCGCTGTCATTGACCGCTGGCTTACCGCTCAGACCGGCTATCCGCTCCACCAGGGCACTGCCGATCACCACCCCATCGGCCAAATCCGCCATGGCCGCCGCGGCGGCGGCGTCCTTGATACCAAAACCGATCACCAGCGGCAATGAGGTCATGGCCCGCAGGCGCGCCACATTGGTGCGAATGGACCGGGTGTCACTGATGGCGGCACCCGTGACCCCTTTCAGGGAGACGTAGTACAGATAGCCCGTGCATTGCGCCACGATGGCCGCAGCCCGCTGATCGCTGGTGGTGGGCGCCACCAGGAACACGGTGTCGATGTGCCGTTCCCGAAGCAGGGGCGCCAGACCGGCGGCTTCCCTGGGCGGCAGATCCACCAGCAGCACACCATCCACCCCGGCCGCGGCCGCAGTGTCGGCAAAGGCCTGATAACCCATGATTTCCACCGGATTCAGATAACCCATCAACACCACGGGGGTGTCGGCATCCGTGACCCGGAAGCGGGACACCAGGTCCAGCACATCACGCAGGCGGGTGCCGGCGGCCAGGGCTCGCTCGGACGCCAGTTGGATCACCGGCCCGTCCGAGGAGGGATCGCTGAACGGCATGCCCAGTTCGATGATGTCGGCGCCGGCCTTTACCAGGCCATGCATCAGACGCAGGCTGGTGTCCAGATCGGGATCACCGGCCACCAGATAGGGGATCAGCAACTTACGGCCAGCGGCCTGGCGTTGTTGGATGCGTGCTGGGATTCGGCTCATGACAGCTGGCTCACAGTGTGATGCCATCCAGCTGGGCCACGGTGTGAATGTCCTTGTCACCCCGCCCGCTGAGATTCACCACGATGATCTTGTCCGGCCCCAGGGTTTTCGCCAGCTGCCGGGAGTAGGCGATGGCATGGGCCGACTCCAGGGCCGGGATGATGCCTTCCAGACGGGTCAGGTCACGGAAGCCCTGCAGGGCTTCGGCGTCGGTGGCGGAAACGTACTGGGCCCGACCCATGTCCTTCAGCCAGGCATGCTCCGGACCGACACCGGGATAATCCAGTCCCGCGGACACGGAATGGGTATCCATGATCTGGCCGTTGGCATCGGTCATGAGGTAGGTGCGGTTGCCGTGCAGCACACCGGGCTTGCCGTCGCTGAGAGGTGCGGCATGCCTGCCGGTGCCAAGGCCCAGACCACCCGCCTCCACACCGTACATGGCCACCCCGGTGTCATGGAGGAAGGGATGAAACAGGCCGATGGCGTTGGAACCGCCACCCACGCAGGCCACCAGGGCATCGGGCAGGCGGCCGAATTCCTCCAGGGACTGGGCCCGTGCCTCCCGGCCGATCACGCACTGAAAATCCCTCACCAGTTGCGGATAGGGGTGGGGACCGGCCACGGTGCCTATCATGTAATAAGTGTTATCCACATTGGTGGCCCAGTCGCGCAGGGCCTCGTTCATGGCGTCTTTCAATGTACGGGAGCCGGATGTCACAGATATCACATTGGCGCCCAGCAATTTCATGCGAAACACATTGGCTGCCTGGCGCTTGACGTCGTCCGCACCCATATAGACGTGGCACTCCAATCCCAGGCGCGCGGCCACGGTTGCGCTCGCCACTCCGTGCTGCCCTGCCCCGGTCTCGGCAATGATGCGGGTCTTGCCCATGTGCTTGGCAAGCAGGGCCTGCCCGATGGTGTTGTTGACCTTGTGGGCGCCTGTGTGATTCAGATCCTCCCGTTTCAGGTATATCCTGGCACCTCCGGAGGCACGGGTAAGCCGCTCGGCAAAATACAATGGCGAAGGACGCCCCACGAAATACTTGAGATCCCTTTCATACTCGGCCCAGAAGGCCGGGTCCCTGGACAACTGCTGATAGACGCGATCGAGTTCTTCCACCGCGGCCACCAGGGTTTCGCCCACGAAGGTGCCGCCATAGGGACCGAAGTGCCCGAACTCATCGGGACCGGCCAGGGGATCGTTCTGCACCGCTGCCGCGGTTTGCTTGCTTGCCACTGTAGTTACCTCTGGTGATGGAGCCGGGTGTCGGCTTCGCGCACGGTGGCGATGAAGCGCTCCATCTTCATCGCGTCCTTGATGCCGGGGGCTGCCTCCACCCCACTGCTGACGTCTACGCCCCAGGGCCGCACCTGGATGATGGCCTCGCCAACATTGTCGGCCGTGAGTCCGCCGGCCAGCACCAGGGAGTCATGTCCCTGTGTCACCGCCCGCCGGGCGATGGACCAGTCGAAGGACCTGCCTGTGCCACCGGCTGCCTGGGGATCATAGGCATCCAGCAGGATGGTCGCGACACCCTGATAGGCGGCGAGACTGTCCAGGGCACTGCTGTCCTGCACCCGGATGGCCTTGAGGCGGGGCAAGGGGAAGCCCTGAATGAATACAGCCGGCTCCTGGCCGTGGAACTGCAGACATTGCACCAGGCCGCTGGCCAGGATGGCATGCACCTGGGCAGGTTCCGGATTGACCACCAGTCCTACCACCGTGACGAACGGTGGCAGATCCTTCAGCAAGGCGGTGATCATGGACGGTTTCACCGCCCGCGGGCTGCTGTCGTGAAAAACCAGACCGATGGCATCCGCTCCCAGGCGGGCAGCCGCCAGGGCGTCCTCGTTACGGGTGATTCCACAGATTTTTATGCGGGTTCTGGGCAAGGCCGGCGCAGGTCCTTCAAAGCGCTGCATTCTAGCAAAAAAGCCCTGCCGGGCCTACCGGGGCATAGGGCTGCAGAAACAATGGCCCCAGGGGCAGCTGCGGCAGGCCAAAGCGTTCAGGGTAGCTCACCTGCACCAGGTACAGGCCATCAGGAGGCGCGGTCACGCCACCGGAACTGCGGTCCCGACCGCGCAACAGCTCACCGGCCCAGCCCGGCGGCTGACGCCCGCCACCGATCTCCAGCAACACCCCCACCACATTGCGCACCATGTGCTGCAAAAAGGCATTGGCCTGGATGTCCACCACGATGAAGCGGTTGTGCTCGCCGACGTTGAGCCAGTGCACACAGCGGCTGGCGCTGCGGGACTGACAGCCGGCAGCCCGGAAGGCGCTGAAATCGTTTTCCCCCAGCAGCAGTTGGCCGGCGGCATGCATGGCGGCCACATCCAGCCCCTGGCGCCAGTGGGTGACCTTGCCGGCCAGGATGGCGGAAGCCACCGGCGCGATCGTCAACAGGTACAGATAGCGACGTGCCACGGCGGAGAAACGGGCATGGAAGTCCTCGTCGACGGCGCGGGCCCAGACGACCCGCACCGTGTCCGGCAACTGACTGTTGGTTCCCATCACCCAGGCCTTTTCGCCACGGTCGACCGCACAATCGAAATGGGCCACCTGGCCCGTGGCATGAACACCGCTGTCGGTGCGGCCGGCACAATGCAGACGCACGGGATGATCGGCCACTTTGGCGAGGGCCTGCTCGAGGGCAAGTTGTACGGTGGGTCGGGCGGGATCGCCCTGTAACTGCCAGCCGGCGAAGCGGCTGCCATCATATTCGACGCCGATGGCAACCCGCCGCGGAGTGCGGGGGTTACTCGGCATCCGATTTGTTGAGGGATTCCAGCAGATCGCGGGCTTCTTTCACCTGGTCGGCATTGCCTTCCTTGATGACCTCATCCAGGATCTCGCGGGCTCCTTCCACGTCACCCATCTTCTGGTAGGCATAGGCCAGCTCCAGTTTGGTGGCGGCCTCGTCATCCATCGACAGGAAGTCCAGATCCTCTTCCAGGTCCGGCAGGCTGGAGGACGATATCGCGGTGTCCTCCTCGTCCAGGGATTCCACCGCAGTCTCGGCATCGAGCGCTTCCACGTCGTCGCCCAGGTCGAACTCCACATCGTCGAAATCATCATCGGCCGCCATGGCCATGGCGGCCTCGCCTTCCGACTCGGGTTCATGGTCTGCGGGCTCGTCCGCTGCCTCGTCATCCAGGTCGAAGTCAAAGCTCTCGACCTCCAGCTCTTCTTCGGCAGGCGCTGCCACGGGCGCGGCGGGTTCCGGCTTGCTGCTCTTGAACTCCACTGCCTCCGGTGCCGGCTCAGGCTCTGCCTCGACCTCGGTGTCGGCGGTACCCTCTTCCTCCTCTCCCAGATCGAACGTGATGGACATTTCATCGTCATTCATATCGAAGGAGTCGAGTGTGAAGTCGTCCTCGGCGGCTGCCTGGGCCGGTGCCGGGGTTACGGTGGTGACGGCGGGCCTGGCCGGCGCGGGTTCCGGGGCCGCCGGTTGCTCCGGTTCATCGGGCTCGCCCAGATCAAAATCCAGGTCTTCAAATTCACTGGCTGGGGTGCCGGCCGTCAGGGACTCGTCGTCGCTTTCCTCTTCATCCACCAGCTCATCGGGGGACTCCCCCAGATCCGCCTCATCATCCAGGGAGTCCAGATCGAAATCCACGACGGCCGCCGTCTCCTCGTCCTCCAGGTCATCCAGCGCCAGGGACTCGTCCAGACCGGACTCTTCGTAGTCCTCGTCGTCATCAAATTCGGTTGCGCCGGCAACCCTGTCGTCCTGGACATCAGGGGCGCGCTCGTCCCGGGTGTACTCGTCATATTCATCCGGCAGGCTGAGGATTTCACTCAGTTCACTGTCCAGATCCTGGGCCTTGTTGGCCTTGCCCGCCGCGACACCGGCGACTGCTGCTTTCACCGTGGACTTCGCCGCACCGGCGGCCGGTTCGTCGCTGTCCGCGGCCACCAGCTCATCCAGATCCTCGTCAAATTTCTCGGCGGAGGACTTGCCACGGCGCATCAGCAGCAATACCAGTCCCAGTACCGCCACCACCACACCGCCGATGATGAACAGGGTGCTGCCACCCAGCAGTCCCATCAGGGTGTCCACCAGCCCGGGGCGTGCCGCCGGTTGCTGGGCTTCCACCATCTGCGCGGCGGCGGCCTGGGCTGCGGCATCCGCCAGGGACTGCTGCAACTCCGCCAGTTGCTGGTCCTGCAGGGTGATGATCTCCATGGCAGAGGCTATCTGGGATTCCAGGTCATCCAGACGGGAGAGCAGTTCCTCCCGCTCGATGCGGGAGCGATCGATCTCCTCTTCGCGCACCGCGAGCTGGTTTTCCAGGGCGGTGATGCGGGCATCCAGTTCTGCGTTCTCGGCTTCCAGGGCTGTGCCCACGCCGCTGTCGGTGCTGTCCGCATCCTCGGCGGTCACCACACTCAGTTGACCCTGGGGCCCCTGATCCACGGCGGTCGGGCCGCTGGCGGGTGCCGCCAGGGGCTGGGCGCCCAATTGGGCGGTTTGTTGATTCTGCCGCACGACTTCCGACACGGCCTGCTGCTGATCCACCGACTGGATGGCGCTGAAATCGGGGATGCGCAACACCTGCCCGGAGCGCAGCAGGTTGATGTTGCCGCCGATGAAGGCATCGGGATTGAGACGCTGGATGGCCAGCATGGTCTGCTGCATGGACACCGAGTCATCGGGCCGTACCCGCAGGGCGATATCCCACAGGGTGTCTGCCGCCTGGGTGGTGATGGTTTCCTCGGCAGCCACCACCGGTGCAGGGGTGGGTGTGGGCACCGGGGTCGGGACAGGAGTGGGTACCGGGGTCGCCGCCGGCTGGGTACTCACCTGACTCTGGGTATCAATCTGAGGGGCCGGTGCGGCAGGGGCAGCGGGTGCCGCAGCCACCGCCTCGGGGGCCGGAGCCTGGGGAACCGGGGTGCTTTCCGGCGCAGCCGGTTGGGGTGCCGCCTGGGCCACCGGTGCCGCGGGAGGCGCAACGGCCGTGGTCTCCGGCACTACCGGGCGCGGTGCCGGTTGGGTTGCGGGTGGCTGCAGGCTGGGGCTGATGGGCTGTTGTACCGCCGGGGCCGTCACGGCGCCACCATCCTGGAATACCGGCAGGTCCAGCAGGATCGTGTGTTCGCTGAGGATGCGCCCGCTGGGCCAGCGGGTGTCCAGAATGAAGCTCAGATAGGGTTCGCGGACGATCTGGCTGGTGGTGAGCACCGCGTAAACGCTGCCTCCGGACTGCTCGATGGAGAAGCGCATATTGGACAGGAAACTGTCCCGAGCGATGTTGAAACGTTCGAATTCCGAGGGGGATGCCAGGCTGATGGAAATCTGGTCGAGCTCGACGTTACCGATCTGCAGGATCTCGATCCGAGCCCGCAGCGGTTGATTGAGCGCGGATTCGACCGTGATGGTACCGAGACCTAAGGCATAGACCTGGGACGCCAGACACAAAAAAATCGTGCCGATCAGCACCGTTGCTTTACGTACTTTCTGCAAGATACCCACTTCCCGTCAAAGCGCCCCGAAACCCGCTGCAATTTTATTAAGATTGTTTCTTCACTGCGGCGGGTAAGTATTCATTATAAGTAGTCTTTTATCAATACTTCCGCGATCTGTACTGAGTTCAATGCCGCACCCTTGCGAACGTTATCGGCCACGATCCACAGATTGATGCCATTTTCCAACGAAATATCTTTGCGTATTCTGCCGACAAAAACTGCGTCCTTGCCCGCAGATTCTGTCACTGCCGTGGGATAGCCGCCATCTTTACGCTCGTCCACGACCTTTACACCGGGCATTTTTTTCAGCAGCTGACGGACCCGCTCTTCGCTGATGGGCTTATGGGTTTCCACCTGCACCGCCTCGGAGTGCCCGTAAAACACCGGTATACGCACACAGGTGGCACTCACCAGAATGCTGTCATCCCCCATGATCTTGCGGGTTTCCCACACCATCTTCATCTCTTCCTTGGTGTAGCCGTTGTCCTGGAAGCTGTCGATATGGGGCAAGGCATTGAAGGCAATCTGCTTGGGGTAGACATTGCACTCCACAGCCTTGCCGTTCAGCAGGGCCGCCGTCTGACGGGCCAGTTCCTCGATGGCCTCCTTGCCGGTCCCGGAGACCGCCTGGTAGGTGGCGACGCAGATGCGTTTGATGCCCACATCATCGTGGATCGGCTTGAGGGCCAGCAGCATCTGGATGGTTGAGCAATTGGGGTTGGCGATGATGTTGCGATGCCGGTATTGGGCGATGGCCGCCGGATTGACTTCGGGGACCACCAGGGGGATATCCGGCTCGTAGCGGAACTGGGAGGTGTTGTCGATGACCACGCAGCCGGCGGCGCCGGCTATGGGGGCGTATATCGCTGACACACTGGCACCGGGGGAAAACAGCCCGATCTGGGCCTTGCTGAAATCGAATTCGTCCAGACGGCCCACGGTGACCGGCTTGCCATGAAACATCACCTTGCTGCCCGCGGACCGCTCACTGGCCAGGGGATACAGGGTGCGCACGGGGAATTTACGCTCCTCCAGGATACTGATCATGGTTTCGCCCACTGCGCCGGTGGCGCCCACCACGGCAACGTCAAATCCGTCCATTACGTGTGATTTCCTCTAGATCCAGTTGAAAAAATTGAGTTTTCCCGCCCGCTTCGTTTACGCGCCACCCGTACCGAAGTACCAGGGTGCAGCGGCCTGCCAGCGAGCCTCGAAGTCCCAGATCGCCGCTGCATCCTGCAGGGTCACGCCGATTTCGTCCAGGCCGTTGAGCAGACAGTACTTTTTGTATTCGTCGACCGTAAAGGGAATGACTTCACCTCCCGGGGTGGTAAGGGTCTGGGCCGGCAGGTCCACCTGCAATTGATAGCCTGGCTGGGCACCCACATCCTCGAATAATTTATCAACAATTTCTTTATCTAAAACAATGGGTAATATTCCATTTTTGAAGCAATTATTAAAGAAAATATCCGCGTAGCTGGGAGCGATGATGACCCGGAAGCCATAATCGTCCAGGGCCCAGGGGGCATGCTCGCGGCTGGAACCGCAACCGAAATTCTCCCGCGCCAGCAGCACGCTGGCCCCGGCATAGCGGGGCTGATTGAGGACGAAATCCGGGTTCAGGGGGCGACGGCTGTTGTCGGCATCGGGCTCCCCCTTGTCCAGGTAGCGGTGTTCGTCGAACAGGTTCACGCCAAACCCGCTGCGCTTGATGGACTTCAGGAACTGCTTGGGGATGATGAAGTCCGTGTCCACATTGGCGCGGTCCAGGGGCATGACGATGCCCTTCAGGGTCGAAAATTGTTTCATTGCACATCCCTCACATCGACAAAATGGCCGGCAATGGCGGCGGCTGCAGCCATGGCGGGGCTGACCAGATGGGTGCGGCCGCCAAACCCCTGCCGCCCCTCGAAGTTGCGGTTGGAGGTGGAGGCGCAGTGCTTGCCCGGGGGCAGCTGATCGGCGTTCATGGCCAGACACATTGAGCAGCCCGGTTCACGCCACTCCATGCCGGCGGCCGTGAAGATGCGGTCCAGGCCTTCGGCCTCCGCCTGCTGCTTCACCAGCCCGGACCCGGGCACCACCATGGCCAGCTCTATCGAATCGGCCACCCGCTTGCCGGCCACCACCTTGGCGGCTTCCCGCAGGTCTTCGATGCGGGAGTTGGTGCAGGAGCCGATGAACACATAATCCAGGCGGATGTCCCGGATCGCCGTACCCGGCTGCAAGCCCATGTATTTCAAGGCTTGTTTGATACTTTCCCGGCGGGTCGGATTGGTCTCCGCAGCGGGATCGGGGATGGCGCCGCTGATGGGGGCCACCATCTCCGGCGAGGTGCCCCAGGTTACCTGAGGTTCGATGGTGGCGGCATCCAGGTCCACCACCCGGTCGAACACCGCATCCGGGTCGGACACCAGCTGCCGCCAGGCCACAACGGCCCGCTCCCACAGCTCACCGGCGGGTGCCATGGGACGGCCCTTCAGGTAATCGATGGTGGTCTGGTCCACGGCGATGAGTCCGGCCCGGGCACCGGCTTCGATGGCCATGTTGCAGACCGTCATGCGCCCCTCGATGGACAGGCTGCGGATGGCATCGCCGCCGAACTCGATGGTATAGCCGGTGCCGCCGGCGGTGCCGATGTGGCCGATGATGGCCAGCACGATGTCCTTGGCGGTCACCCCGGGATTGAGGATGCCGTTCACCCGGATCAGCATGTTCTTCGCCTTCTTCTGCAACAGGCATTGGGTGGCCAGCACATGCTCCACCTCCGAGGTGCCGATACCGTGGGCCAGGGCGCCCAGGGCACCGTGGGTGGAGGTATGGGAGTCACCGCAGACGATGGTCATGCCCGGCAGGGTGACGCCCTGCTCCGGCCCCACCACGTGGACGATGCCCTGACGCAGGTCGTTCATGTCCAGCTCCAGGATGCCGAATTCCCGGCAGTTCTCATCCAGGGTCTTTACCTGCAGGCGTGACACCGGGTCCTTGATGCCGTCAAGGCCGCGGCTGCGCTCCGCCTTGGTGGTGGGAATATTGTGGTCCGGGGTTGCCAGATTGGCGGCCGCCCGCCAGGGCTTGCGACCCGCCAGCCGCAGGCCTTCGAACGCCTGGGGCGAGGTCACCTCGTGAATCAGTTGCCGGTCGATGTAGATCAGGGCGGTGCCGTCGTCCCGCTGGGTTACAAGGTGGGCATCCCAGATCTTGTCGTACAAGGTTTTGCCAGTCATGTTCACTTCCTGCCTGCTGGGGCCGTATCCGCTGATCATGCCAGGGATCCGGCGACGATAAATGATTTCAGGTGGCGCTGCCGGGCGGCGTATTAAAAGGGACACCCGGGCGCCCGCTGGCACCGTTCTGGGCCAGGTCCCGCAGATAATGGTCCATCAGTACCAGGGCCATCATGGCCTCGGCGATGGGTGTGGCCCGGATGCCCACACAGGGATCGTGACGCCCGGTGGTGATCACCTCCACCGCATTGCCGTGGACATCGATGGAGCGGCCAGGAATGCGAATACTCGACGTGGGCTTGAGGGCGATGTGGGCCACGATATCCTGACCGCTGGATATACCACCCAGAATGCCACCGGCATGGTTGGACAGGAATCCCCCGGTCGTAATCTCGTCCCGGTGTTCAGACCCCTTCTGCTCCACCACGTCGAAGCCGTCGCCGATCTCCACGGCCTTGACCGCATTGATCCCCATCAGGGCGCCGGCCAGATCGGCGTCCAGCTTGTCGAACACCGGCTCGCCCAGACCGGCGGGCACGCCACGGGCCATGACGGTAATTTTGGCACCGATGGAATTGCCCTCCTTGTTGAGGGCCGTCATGTAGTCTTCCAGCAATGGCACCTTGGCCGGGTCCGGGCAAAAGAACGGATTGCGGTGCACCTGATCCAGATCGATCACCTCGGCCTTGATGGGACCCAGCTGACTCAGATAACCCTGTATCGTGATACCACAGGTCTGCTGCAGGTATTTGCGGGCGATGGCGCCGGCCGCCACCCGCATCGCGGTTTCCCGGGCCGAGGAGCGACCACCTCCGCGATAATCCCTGACTCCGTATTTACGCCAGTAGGTGTAATCCGCGTGGGCCGGACGGAACTGGTCCTTGATCTTGCTGTAGTCCTTGGAGCGCTGGTCCGTGTTTTCGATCAACAGGCCGATGGGGGTGCCGGTGGTCACACCCTCGAACACCCCGGACAGGATCTTCACCTCGTCCCCTTCCCGCCGCTGGGTGGTGAAGCGGGAGGTGCCCGGCTTGCGGCGATCCAGATCCTGCTGGATGTCGGCTTCGCTGAGGGGCAGGCCCGGGGGACAGCCATCCACGATGCAGCCGAGGGCCGGCCCATGGCTTTCGCCAAAGCTGGTCACGGTGAATATCCTGCCGAAGTGATTGCCTGCCATGAAGCGCCCGGGCTAACTGTGGTTGGTCGGAAACGGGGGGCCGTAAAGGGGGTGGATTGTACACTAAATGAAACGGTGCCTGTACTTGAGCAGGGTGGCCCGATCCATGGCCAGCACACCCTCCCCGCCCCGCTCGAAGTCCAGCCACAGGAACGGCACGTCGGGCAGCAGCCGCTGCAGGGCTTCATCGGACAAACCCACTTCCATCACCAGTGTTCCCTGTGGGCTCAGATGGTCTGCCGCAGACGCCAGAATCCGCAGGGGAATCTCCAGGCCCTCCCGCGCCGACACCAGCCCCAGGACGGGTTCGTGCCGGTACTCGGCGGGCAGGGCCGCCACATCGGCAGCCGCAACATAGGGTGGATTGCTGACGATCAGATCGTAACGGTCCGGCAGCGCGTCAAACAGGTCGGAGGTGATGGTGTGAACCCGCCCGCCCAGGCCATGCAGTGCAATGTTCTCGGCTGCCAGCGCCAGGGCAGGCTTGGAGATGTCCGCCAGATCCACCCGGGCAGCGGGAAACACCAGGGCGCAGGCAATGCCGATGCAGCCGCTGCCGGTGCACAGATCGAGGATGCGCCGCGGCGGTTCCTGCAGCAGTGGCTCGAAGCGGTGCTCGATGAGTTCTCCAATGGGTGAGCGGGGAATCAGGGCGCGCTCGTCAACTCGGAAACGCTGGCCGGCGAACCAGGCCTGTCCCACCAGATAGGCCACCGGCACATGATCAATGATGCGGGTCCTGGCCCGTTGCTCCAGGAGCGCCAGTTCGGAGGCCGTCAGGGGCCGCTCCAGCTGTGCCGGGTCGCCGTCAAAATCCAGACCCAGGGTGCAGAACACCAGATAGCTGGCCTCGTCCCGGGGATTGTCGGTGCCGTGACCGTAGCTCAGTTCCGCCGCCGCGAAACGCCGCGCCAGGTCCTCCAGATAAGCCCCAATGGTCAGGTTGTCGTTAAGCACTTCTTGATCCTGTTGAAATCGTTTACCATCATGCCCGCCTGCTCACACCGGTGGAACCGCGATGCCCTCGAATCCCTCGTCCAAAACGTCTGCGCTGTCCCCCGCTGCGCGCTCCGCCATGCAGGATGCCTACCAGCGCATCATCGAACAGATTGGCGAGAACCCTGCCCGCCCGGGCCTGGTGGACACGCCGCGACGCGCCGCCAGTGCCATGGAATTCCTGATGCAGGGCTATCAGACCAACATCGACGAAGTCATCAACGGCGCCCTGTTCCCCTCCGATTCCGATGAAATGGTAATCGTCAAGAACATCGAGCTGTACTCCATGTGCGAACATCACCTGCTGCCTTTTATCGGCAAGTGCCACGTGGCCTATATACCCAGAGGGAAAGTGATAGGTCTTTCCAAGATAGCCCGCATCGTCGACATGTTCGCCAGACGCCTGCAGATCCAGGAAAACCTCACCAATGAGATTGCCACTGCCATCATCGATCAGACTCATGGCGCGGGAGCGGCGGTGATCATCGAGGCACAGCACATGTGCATGATGATGCGTGGCGTGGAGAAGCAGAACTCGGTGATGACCACATCCTGCATGCTGGGTGCCTTCCGCAACAATCAATCGACCCGCAACGAATTCCTGTCCCTGATCAACAACTGAGCCGTTGCCGACCTCGCCGGATCATTCCGGTTGCAGCACCAGCTCGATGCGCTCGTCGCACCCGTCGGCACCACACAGCGGTGCCAGCGGCCCCAGACCCCGCGCCCCGATCTGCTCGTCGGCAACACCGGCGGCCACCAGGGCATCGCGCACATTGTCCGCCCGCTGCTGTGAGCGAGCCAGCAGGCGCTCCAGCGGGGCGGCGCCACGCAGATGGGCGACGACGATGACATTCACCTGGGGATTGTCCAGCAGCATGGGCACGATGGCCGCCAGCGGCTCACTGGCCAGCAATTCGTCGTTGTCATTAAAAAGAAGACCTGGCACCACCAACGCGCCGTGCTGTTGCAGATCAATGAGCAGATCATGAATGGGCTGCACGCCCGCTGCGTCGGTCTCGACGATTTCGGCGTGTGCATAGATGCGCCGGTTGGCGCGGGTGACCACGTACAATGCCAGGTAGCGAGTGGTACCCTGCGGCCCTTCGATGGCAGCAGCCAGGTAATACTGGCTGCGTTCCGGACCGTACAGGATGCGGTTGTCGAACACGTCGTTGGCCCAGTAGTTGCTGTTGCCACACTCCCGCCCCGCACAGGTGAACAGAACCGTGAACCCTCCCGCCCGCACCTGATCGTCGAAGAACCCGAAGACATCAGCGCCGGCGAACGACTCGGGCACCTCGTAGGTGATGCGGGTCACCAGCCCCCGCAAGCGCCGCGATTCCTCGGGTGACACCCGGCCCGCTGCGCGGATCATGGGTCCCAGCACCAGCTCATAGTTGATGCTGGCCTGTTGGCGATAGTCAACAATGAACGAGCTGTTGAAGCGTTGCAGCAGGGGGTGGTCCGCCGCGCCGCTGACGTCGCCGCCCTGCTGGGCAAGAACCCCGGATGCCCAGGACAGGCTCAACAATAAAACCAGTAATGGAATTCTGACGATGGTGGGATTATTCACGCCTGCCTTGTGGGAGTGATGGTGTACAGAAGTTCGCCGAAGCCGGGTATGGCCTCTTCCAATGAGATACAGACCAGCTCACTGGTACCCATATTGCGACCGGTCTCGGTGATACCGTCCAGCATCAGCGACATGAGACTGGTCAGACAGGGATTGTGTCCCACCAGCAGCAGATGTTGAACCCGGGAATTGCCCACGGCATCCAGCAGCTTGTACACATCCCCGTCGGGCTTAAGCAGATCATTGATTTCAAACCGCAGGGTGGTGAATCCGGCCCGCAGGGTGGCGGCCGTCTGCCGTGCCCGCTCCAGGGGGCTCATCATGGCCTTGTCGATCAGAGGTGCCCGGGCCAGAAACTTGGCAGCCACGTCGCGGCTTTCCAGCACGCCGTTGCGGGTCAGCACCCGCTCGGCATCGGTTTTGGCCTTGGCTTCCGCTTCACCGTGTCGAAAAAGATAAACAAGCATGGGTTCGGCTTCCTGTCATGGGCTCAGGCGTCGGTGGCGCCGCTTTCCGGGTCGGCTGCCGGTGCCGCCTTCTTGCGGGTGGAGGGTTTACGGGGTGTTTTGCGGGATGTGGATGCGGATTCCGCACTGGCTTCCGGGGCACTGTCAGCAGTCGGGTCGGGTGCTGATTCCGGACTGTCATCCGCCGGTGGTGCAGCCTCCACCTCCGGAAACGGTGCAAACGGAAATGGCCGCTCTTCGGAGTTGTAGGTGATGAACCGCAGCAACTGGGTGACGTAATCGGTCAGCGCCTTGCCCAGGCGGCGCAGATTGCCATTGTCGCTGCCGGAAAAAATGGCGAAAAGGACCTGGGTCGCCGTCAGCACCATGATCACGACACCCACCACGTACAGAATGACGCAGAAGCCCAGCATGAACAGGATGCGCAGCCAGGTGGAAGGCGTCTTGACGTGTTGCACCACTTCATCGAATTGATCTGACATGGCTACTCCTTTTGATGTAGTTGTTTGACATCCCCGGCGGCAAATTCCACGTCCAGCGCCTGCTCACTGAGCATCAGGGATGCAATGATATTGCTGATGGACTCATGCCCGTAGATGACCCGGTAAAGGGCATTCACCAGCGGCATGTAGACTCCCAACTCGTCGGCTTTTTCCTTGACCTGTTTGAGCGTATTGATACCTTCGGCGGTCTGATCCACTTCCTTGATGGCGGCTTCCAGGGATTCACCCCGGCCCAGGGCGAGACCGACCCGGTAGTTGCGGCTCAAGGGGGTTGAGCAGGTCACCACCAAATCCCCCACCCCCGCCAGCCCCATGAATGTCATGGGATCGGCCCCCAATTCCCGGCCGAAGCGGGCCATTTCCGTCAGGCTACGGGTCACCAGCATGCTGTTGGTGTTATAACCCATGCCCAGCGCCGCGGCCATACCGGCAATGATGGCATAGATGTTCTTCAGTGACCCCCCCAGCTCCACCCCGAAACAATCGTCATTGGTATAGACCCGGAAGTACTGGCAGCCCAGTACCTCCTTGACCGCCTCCCGAACCGCGCCGTGGGAACTGGCGATAACGGTGGCGCTGAGGAATTTCTGGGCGATCTCCTTGGCCAGATTGGGGCCGCTCAACACACCGACCCGCGCCCGGGGTGCCTCCTGCTCGAGTATCTGGCTCATCAACAGAAACGTGCCGGCCTCGATGCCCTTGGTGCAGCTGATGAGCATGGCTTCGGCGCTGGCAAAGCGCAGCATGTCTTTCACCACTGCGCGGAACGAGTGGCTGGGCACGGCCACGAAGATGATGTCCGCCAGCCCTGCCGCCTGCTCCATGTCATGGGTGGCGATGACCCGGGAATGGAGGCGGTAGCCGGGCAGGTACTGGGGATTCTCGTGCTGGGCGTTGACCTGCCGGGCCAGCTCCTCGCTGCGCATCCAGAACCTGACCTGGCAGCCGTTCTCGGCGGCAATATTGGCCAGCACGGTGCCGAAACTGCCGCCGCCCAATACGGCCACCTGTCTGTTGGTCATGCCTGCTATCCCCCGCCGCGCTGGTCTGACTCCGGCTGCCCCTTCAATGGAGGCGCCATTATACTCACTGCCCCCGGCATCGCCAGCGTCAGGGAGACCGGAGTTTGCGGCCCACCCGCAATGCCAGTGGCCAGCGGATGGTCTGGCGGATGTGGGGATCATCCCCGCCCCAGGCGGCACCCAGTTCCTCCATCACAAGCATGATCGGGTCCTGACCTTTGGCCTGCAGATATCGCTGGGTGGCCGACCAGGAGCGCAGATAGGCCAGCTGCTGGTCCAGAGTCCAATGCCGCTCCATGTGCAGGGCTGGCGCCGGCAGCTCCGGGTAGGGAAATTCCAGATTGGCATAACCCGACTCCACATGCAGCCGGTCGGGCGGCCAATGGGGGCCGAGGATGTCGGCATACAGGTAGTCGATCACCGGGTCCACCGCGGCATTGACCGACTGCCTGCCATAACACCACACCGCCAGCACACCGTCAGTGCCCAGCGCCCGGTCGGCATTGGCATAAAAGGCGTCACGCTCCAGCCAGTGCAGGGCCTGGGCCACGGTCACCAGATCCACCTGACCCGCTTCGGCCAGCGGCTGTTCCGCCGGCTGACAGCGGTAGTCCACGGACTCATGGGGGGTGGCGGCCTGCAACTGGGCGGCACTGGCGTCGGTGGCGATGACCCGCTGAAAGTGGCGCGCCAGACCCAGTGCCGCCTGACCATTTCCGGTGGCACAGTCCCAGGCCAAACCGCGCCGGGGACTGATACCGGCCAGCCAGGTGAATAACTCCGGGGGATAATCCGGCCGCGCTGCGGCATAGATCTGCGCGTGTCCCGAAAAATGGTCTTTGAAACCCATGCAGCCTCGTCTGTGTCAACCGCCTGCGGCAGCCATCAGGGCAATGCGGTTGGATTGAAAAAAGATCAGGGCGTCATAGATCTTGTCCGCCACCGACTTGGGTGTGATGGAGGCACCCACGAATTGATCGTATTCCTGGTCAGCTCCGATTTTCTGCCAGCTGATGCGCCGGATGTCGCGCAAGGTATTGCCGGTGAATTCCCGCATCCAGCGGGATTCGATGACATCCACGACGCCGTACAACTCATCGCCCTCCAGATCCCGGATCACCCGGGCCGCGCTGATGCGGCCGAACATGTCCACCGCAACCAGCAGATCCACAAAACCGTTGAATCCGTCCTCCGCCGTGGCCGGCACCGCCACCGCCAGCACTTCATCACCGCGGCGCGCGATATAGGCCAGACGGTCCCGGCGCAGGCCCAACAGATCCTGATTGATCAGGCCCGGCTGGGCATTCCTGGCCGACAGCAGCACCGTGTCCAGCACCACATCATTGTCATAACCCAGGTCGGCAAAAAACTGGTGCAGATTGCGGCGATCGAAGTCGAGCCGCGCCGCCTGCACGGAAGGCCTGCTGAGCAGCACCATCACGATGCCCAGCAACAGGGCGGCTGTCAGCAGCAGGGTGGTGGATTGCCAGGGTTGCAGCTTGGGAAGAATCATCGGCCGGCGCCAGCAGTAAACACCGGCCCATGGTATCAAATGCCGGCGGCCAGGGACTGCAGCAAATCCATCAGCAGGGAGGGGAAGATGCCCAGCAACAGCACCATGAACAGCAGGAAGCCCAACACCACATAGGTACCGATGCTGGCCCAACCGGCTATGCGGAAGTCGGACGTCACTGTGGCCGGCAACACCATGCGGTATATGACCCGCAAATAATAGTAAACGCCGATACCGCTGCCGATCACCAGCAACAGCAGCAATGCCCATTGGGAACCCTGCACACCGGCCAGCACCACATAGAGTTTGCCGATGAAACCGGCTGTCAGGGGAATGCCGGCCAGGGACAGCAGCATGGTGGTCATCAGGGTCGCCAGCCAGGGCTCCCGCCAGAACAGACCCTGGTAATCGCCGATGAAGTCGAATTCCTTGACCCCGCTGGATACCGCCAGGGACACACCGAATGCCCCCAGGGACATGATGATGTAGGCCACCAGATAAAAGCCCACCGTCTCGATGCCCAGGGTGGAGGTGGCGCTATTGGCAGTGATCACCGCCACCAGCAGATAACCCATGTGGGCGATGGAGGAATAGGCCAGCAGGCGCTTGAGGTTGTCCTGCACCAGGGCCAGCAGATTGCCCGCCACCATGGATACCGCCGCCAGCAGGTACAGCACGGTGATCACCGGTGTAAGCGCCAGAGCGCCGGTGTCCAGCAGCAGACGCAGCAACAGCACCGCCATGGCGGCCTTGCCGGTGGTGGCCAGGAACGCGGTGGCCGGCAGCGGAGCACCCTCGTAGACATCCGGGGTCCAGATATGGAAAGGCGCCAGGGATAACTTGAACGCCATGCCGGCCAGGATCAGGGTAAAAGCCAGGCCCGTATAGGCCGTCCCCGCAACGCCTCCGGTGTCAGCCAGCTGCAACTCAGTAAAGGAGAGGCTGCCGCTGTGGGCGTACAACAGGGCCACGCCGAACAGGAACAGCGCCGATGCCACCGCCGACAACACCAGGTATTTGATACCGGCCTCCAGGGGGAATTTGGCCGCCTGTTTGCTGTGCAGCGGGTAGGCCACCATGGCATACAGGGAAATGCTGAGGGTCTCCATACCCAGGAAGGCGCTGATGAAGTGATTGCTGCTCACCATTACCATGGCGCCGACCGTGGCGATGGTCAACAGCAGATAGAATTCCTCCACCTGATCCTGCAGCCGCCTCAGATAGGGGTAGCTGAACACGGCAATGAAGCCGGCGACACTCAGTAGCAGCAGACTGAAAAACCAGCTCATGCCGTCCACGATCAACAGCGGTGTGACCTGTGTGCTCTCCCCTGTCCCCTGCCACAGCAGGGCCAGTATGGCGAAGGCCATGCCGAAGATGGTGGCGGCACAGGTCAGGGTATGATTGCGCCGCGCGGCAATCAGCAGCATCAGCACCACGGCCACCGCCGCGGTCAGCAGCAGAGGCAGCAGGGTCAGCAGATCGGCGGCGGTCATCTGCATCAGGGTTGCACTCCGGGCAGCAGGGTCTGGAGGGTCTGGGCCGACAGGGCCAGGAAGGACTGGGGATACATGCCCATCCACACCAGGCCCACCATCATGGCGCCGTAATACAGCAGTTCGCGGCGATTCAGGTCAGTGAGCTGGCCGCTTTCGAATCCCACGCTGTGCCAGGCGCCCTGGAACACCTTCTGCAACACCCACAGGGAATAGACGGCCGCCAGCACCAGCCCCAGGGCCGCCACGATGGTCAGCGCGTGATTGGCCTGGAAGGCTCCGATCAGGGCCAGGAATTCTCCGACGAAATTGCCCAGGCCCGGCATGCCCAGGGCCGCCACCGAGAAGAACAGCGCGGTCACCGCCATCAACGGCGCCACCGACCAGAACCCGCCCATGTGCGCCATGTTACGGGTGTGGATGCGGTGCTGCAGGCCGCCGGCCAGCATGAACAGGGCCGCCGCACTGAGGCCGTGGGCCAGCATGGTCATCACGGCCCCCTGCACCGCCTGGACATTCCAGGCGAATATGCCGAGCATTACAAATCCCATATGGCTGACGCTGGTATAGGCGATCAGCCGCTTGATGTCGGTCTGGGCAAAGGCCACCTTGGCGCAGTACACGATGCTGATGGCCGCCAGGGTCATGGCAACGGGCGCGAACTGGGCCGCCGCATTGGGAAACAGCGGCAGGGTGAATCGCAGCAGTCCGTAGGCGCCGGTTTTCAGCAGGACTCCGGCCAGGATCACACTGCCGGGCGTGGGTGCCTGGCTGTGGGCATCGGGCAGCCAGGCATGCAGGGGCACCGAAGGCAGCTTGGTGGCGAAGGCCAGGAAGAAGCCCAGCATCACCACCATTTCCAGTTGCGGGCCGAGGCGCACATTGAACAGGGCGAAGTAATCGAAACTGAAGCGGCCGAACTGCACATAGTGCACATAGGCCAGTACACCGATGGCGATCAGCATCAGCAACCCGGTCACCTGGGTAAAGATGAAAAATTTCATGGCCGCATAATTCTTGTTCTCATGGCCCCAGATGGCGATGATCAGGTACATGGGGACCAGCATCACTTCCCAGAAGAAAAAGAACAGCAACAGGTCCAGTGCCATGAACACACCCAGCACTCCCGCCAGTGTCCACAGCATATTGAAATAGAAGAAGCCGGGGCGCTCGGTGATCTCGTCCCAGGCGGCGCCCAGGGCCATGATGCCGAGGAAACCGGTGAGCAGCAGCATGAGCAGACCGAGGCCGTCCACCCCCAGCTGGAAATCCACGCCCAGGCGCGGCATCCAGGCCACCTTCACATGGGCCAGCCATTGGCCCTGGGCGCCGGCGAGGCTGTGGGGCTCGGCGGCCAGCAGGGTCAGCATCAACAACAGGTCGATGATCAGGGTCAGCCCGGTGATGATGCGGGGCAGACGGCTGTCCACGTACTCCGACAACCAGGCGGCAATGCCACCGACGAACAGCAGGGTGATGAGCAACACCAGGATCACAGCAACACCCCCAGGGCGATGATGATCACCAGGCCGCCGGCCACCGATACCGCATACCAGCGCAACTGACCGGTCTGGGTTCGCACCAGCAGGCGGTTGCCCGTGGCCACGATCTCCACCACGGCGCCGTAAAATTGATCCACCAGATCCCGGTGATTGATGCGGGCCAGGGCCAGGAAGGGGCGCACGAATACCCGGTCATACAGCCTGTCCATGCCCCAGCCGCTGAACCAGAATCGGTGCAGGGCCGCGCCGATGCCGCCGGCCGTGAGCTTGGCCACATCGATGCGACGGGCCAGGAAGCACAGATAGGCGACACCGATGCCCAGCAGGGGCACCAGGATCATCAAACCGTGAATGAGTGTGCTGACGTGATGCTCCTCATGAACCTCTCCGTGGGCGAACACGGCATCCACCGGAATATGGATATAGCCGGCGGTAAGGGCGCCGATCATCAGCAACACCAGTGGCAGGGTCATGTTGAGACCCTTCACCTCATGCACGGGATGGTGAGGATCGCCGTGGGCGGCAGACGGCCCGAAGAACACCATGAACAGCAGACGGAACGTGTAGATGGCGGTGAGGAATGCCCCCAGCACACCGCCCAGCCAGATCCAGGTGCCCGCCCCGCCCAGGGCAAGGGCGGACAGCAGGATCTCGTCCTTGCTGAAGTAACCCGAGGTGAACGGCAAGGCGGTCAGGGCGGCGCTGCCCACCACGAAGGACCAGAAGGAAACCGGCAGTGACTTGCGCAGGCCGCCCATTTTGAAAATATTCTGCTCATGGTGCAGGCTGAGGATCACGCTGCCGGCAGCCAAAAACAGCAGGGCCTTGAAGAAGGCGTGGGTCATGAGGTGGAAGATGGCGGCGGACCAGGCACCTACTCCCAGTCCGACAAACATGTAACCGATCTGGCTGATGGTGGAATAGGCCAGCACCCGCTTGATATCGCTCTGGGTCAGGGCGGTGAAGCCGGCCATCAGCAGGGTGGCCAGACCCACCCAGGCCACCAGCATCTGCACATCAGGTGCCAGTTCGAACAGTCCATGGGTGCGGGCGATGAGATAAACCCCGGCGGTCACCATGGTGGCAGCATGGATCAGGGCGCTGATGGGTGTGGGGCCGGCCATGGCATCGGGCAGCCAGGTCTGCAGCGGCAATTGGGCCGACTTGCCCACCGCCCCGCCCAGCAGCAAGAGGGTGACCGCCACGGCGATGCCGGAACCGGGTTGCCACTGCTCTTCAGCCGCCACCAGCAGATCCTGGATATTCAGGGTGCCCAGATTGGCAAACAGCAGGAACAGGCCGATGGCCATGAAGGTGTCACCCACCCGGGTCACCACGAAGGCCTTGCGGGCCGCATAGCCGTTGTCAGGATTTTCGTACCAGAAACCGATCAACAGGTAGGAGCACAGCCCCACTCCCTCCCAGCCCAGGTACAGCAACACCAGATTGTCCGCCATCACCAGCACCAGCATGCTGGCCACGAACAGGTTCATGTAACAGAAGAAACGGCCGTAGCCGGGGTCTCCAGCCATGTAGCCGGTGGCATACACATGGATGAGAAAACCGATGCCGCTGATCACCAGCATCATCACCACCGTGAGGCCGTCGATGTGGAAGGCGAAGTCCGCGACGAAATCACCGGCCGCCATCCAGGTCCACAGGTGCAGGCTGAAATGGGGCTCGCCGGATTGCAGGAAACTCAGGCTGGCCAGGGCCGCCACCAGAAAGGCCAGACCCACGGACCCGGCCCCCACCACCGCCACCGCAGTCTGGGACAGGCGGCCGGCGCTGAGCACCAGGATCAGGAACCCGGCGAGGGGCAGCAGCGGCAGAAGCCAGATGGATTCAAGCATGGCCCGGTTATCCCTTCATTTCCGACAGAATGTTCAGATCCACCGTGTGGTAGCGGCGATACATCTGGATGATGAGTCCCAGCCCCACCGCCACTTCCGCCGCCGCCAGGGTCAGGATCATGAGAAACATCACCTGGCCATCGGCATGCTGCCAGGCGGAGGACGCCGTCACGAAAGCCAGTCCGCAGGCATTCAACATGACTTCCAGGGACATCAGCACAAACACCACATTGCGGCGGGTCATCACACCCACCAGCCCCAGCACGAACAGGATGGCTGCCAGGATCAGGCCGTGTTCCATGGGTATCGAATGCATGTGCCGGCCTCTCCCCGGGTTACTTGCGCGCCAGATGGTAGGCCCCGACCAGGCCCGCCAGCAGCAGAATGGACGCCAGCTCAACCGCCAGCACATAGGGCCCGAACAAGGAAAGACCCACCTCCCGCGCACCGATCTCAACCGGCGTGATGGTGCCGTCGCCGCTGACCACCACGTTCAACAGCTGCACCAGCAGCACGGCGGCCAGAACCGCCGGCCCCACCCACTGGCGGCCACCGAGCCACTTAAGCTCCTGATCGCTGCTGCGCTTGCCGAGGTTCAGCATCATGATCACGAACAGGAACAGCACCATGATGGCACCGGCATAGACGATGGCCTCCAGCATGGCGGCAAACGGCGCCCCCAGGGTGTAAAAGATGATGGCCACCGACAGCAGGGACAGGATCAGGTAGATGAGGCCGTGCACGATGTTGGTCTGCAGGATCACCGCCACGGTGGAGACGATGGCAACCAGGGCCGACAGATAGAACAGCACGGTCATGGCAGCAGGCTCCTGACATCCACCGGCGGCTCCTCGTTGCGCGCCTCACCCTTGTCCTTTCCCCCCACTGCCATGCCGGCCACACGATAAAAGTTATAGTCGTGGTACTTGCCCGTGCCGCTGATGAGCAGATCCTCCTTTTCCCACACCATGTCCTGGCGCACGTACTCCGCCATCTCGAAATCCGGGGTCAGCTGGATGGCATGGGTAGGACAGGCCTCCTCGCAGAAACCGCACATGATGCAGCGGGAGAAGTTGATGCGGAAAAATTCCGGATACCAGCGGCCGTTGTCGTCCTCGGCCTTCTGCAGGGCGATGCAGTCCACCGGACAGGCCACGGCGCACAGGTTGCAGGCCACGCAGCGTTCCTCGCCGTCCGGGTCGCGACTGAGGATGATGCGGCCGCGCCAGCGGGGAAACATGTAGGGCTGCACATCCGGGTATTCCACGGTATCCGGCTTCTGGAAGCCATGGACGAAAACCCGCCACAGGGAAACCAGCTGACTGGTGAACGTGTCTTTGAGGAGTCTTAGCATCATCCCTCTCCCAGCAGTATCAACGCCCCGGTGATCAGCAGATTGACCAGGGACAGGGGCAGGAGGAACAACCAGCCATAGCTCATGAGCTGGTCGTAGCGGGGGCGCGGAATGGCGGCCCGCATCAAAATGAAGAAGGCAATGAAGAAAAACGCCTTGAGGGCAAACCAGACGATGGGGGGCAGGAAGGCCGGCCCCAGCCAGCCACCGAAGAACAGCACGGTGATGAGGGAGGAAATGAGCACCAGCCCCAGGTATTCGCCGACGAAGAACATGCCGAATTTCATACCGGAATACTCGGTGTGATAGCCCGCCACGATCTCCTGCTCCGCCTCGGGAATATCGAAAGGCAGACGGTGGCTTTCCGCCACTCCGGCGATGAGGAAGATCACGAAGGCCACGCACTGGGGAATGATGTACCAGCCGTCCGCCTGGGCCAGCACGATGGTGCGCAGATTGAAGCTGCCCGCCAGTGCCACCACCCCCAGCAGGGAGATGCCCATGAAAACTTCATAACTGACCATCTGGGCGGCGGCCCGCAGGCTGCCCAGCAGGGCATACTTGTTGTCCGAAGCCAGTCCGCCCAGCATGACGCTGTAGGCTCCCAGGGAAGCCATGGCCAGAACGAACAGCACACCGATATTGGAGTCCACGATGCCCACACCGGGGGCAAAGGGGATGACGCTGAAGCTCAGCAGGATCACGGTCATGATGATGGTGGGCGCCAGCACGAAACTGAGGCGGTCCGCAAACGGCGGCACCCAGTCTTCCTTGGTGAAGATCTTGATCATGTCCGCCACCACCTGGGCCAGTCCCAGAGGGCCAACCCGGTTGGGACCCAGGCGTTCCTGCCAGACGCCCAGCAGGCGGCGTTCCACCCAGATCAGCATGGCGGCGATGACGATCACCGTGCCCAGAATGAGTCCGATGATGAGGGGCGAGCCGACAGCGAAGCTCATGGCATCACCTCCTCGTCCAGCCGGTCACTGACGATCAGATTGGCCAGGGCCGCATCCATTGGGCCGGCTGAGCTCAGGCTCACCGCCGCCGGCAGGGCGTACCGCCCTTGCCGTGCCGGTCCGCCATACACCACCACGGTGCCAGGTGTGACCTTATTGCGCACCACCACGGGCAGGGTCAGTCCGGTATCGCCCTCCTCCAGTCGCAGGCCATGACCCCGCTGCAATCCCAAGCCTTCGGCATCCTGTGGACAGAGGGCGGCATAGGCCCGGGGTGACCGCTCGCGCACGGGAGCTGCCCGGGCCGACAGTTCATCACTTCCGAAAATATGGAAGGCCTCCACCACGGCAAACCGCCCCTTCTCCACTGTCAGCGGCGCGCTGACCGGCAGATAGGATAGTTTGCCGCCGCTGGCACTGTCTGCCTGGCGCAATACCACGCCGGCACTGCCCTGGCGCAACTGCCCCGCCACCTCGTCCTGGAACTTGCTGATGGACTGGTTGGAGTTCCAGCGCGGCGCCCAGCTGGCGGGCAGCACCGAGGAGTCCTTCAGGATCGACACCCCTTCCATGGAAAAGGCCAACAGGGACTGGGGATCCTGGGGCTGCTTGGGTTCATTCACCCTGAGGTTGGCCTGCATGGCGGTGCGGCCGCTGTAGCGATGGGATTGACGTGGCACCTTCATGCCACCGGGGTAATGGTCGGCATCCGGCAGCACGGCGGACAGGCCATTCAGGGCCGCCACGGTACCGGCACAGCGCTGCACCAGCTCATTGAAACCCACCGTACTGTCTGCGGCCTGCAACCATTGCCAGGCCGGCAGGTTGCCGACACGCGCGGGGAACACCTGGAAGCTCAGCTGGGCCCGCCCCTCATAGTTGACGTACACAGCCTCCTGCTCGGCGAAACTGGTACCGGCAAGCACCATGAAGGCGCGGTCGGTGGTTGCTGTCGGCAACAGGTCGATCACCGCCAGTTTGTCCACGGCGGCCAGGGCCTGATCCACCGCTGCGGCTGGAGCGCGCCGGTACAGATCATTCTCCAGCACGATGGCGTGACGGGCCTTGCCTTCTGTCATGCGGGCCAGGGCGTCACCCAGAGCCTGCCCGCCATCCTTCAGCAGCCGCACCATACCGAGGCTGTTGACCTCGGGCACGGCGGCACAGAAGTCCACGGCGGCCGGCTTGCCATCCGCCAGCCGTCGGTTGTACAGGGCCAGGGCCACATTGGCGGCGCTGTTGAGCAGTTGCAGATTGCCGCAGCCGCTGCCGGTCACGATCAGAGGCCGTCTGGCCGCCAACAGGGCGCCCGCGATGGCGCCGATGCGGCTGCCCTCAGCCAGCTTGCCTGGGTCACCTGGCGCTCCGGCATCCAGTTGCCCGGCGATGGCGCAGGCAAGCTGCTGCAGGGTGGCCGGTCCGCCCAGCAATACATCGGTGGCCACATCATCCAGGCGGGTGCCATGACCGGCAAGAATGAACAGCGGGCTCTTCTCATCCTGGGCCAGCTCCCGCACGGCGGCATCCTGCCAAACCGGAATCCGCGCAGCCTCCGCCAGTTCCCGGGCCCGGTTGCGCACCGATTGACGCAGGGCCAGGGCCAGCCGGGGTGCCGTGTTGGTGACATCCTCTCCGATGATCACCACGCAGTCGGCCTGTTCGATCTCCCGCACCGTGGGACAATGCAGGCCGGGATTGCGCTGCAGCCGGGCAATGGTCCGCAGCATGGCCAACTCGGTGTCGTCGCAGCCGGCATAGAAATTGTCCTCACCCACCAGTTGCCGCAGGGCGAAATTGGCCTCCACCCCGGCACGGGGTGAGCCGATACCGATACAGTTGTCCGCCGCCAGGGCCTGCAGCCGCTCACGGGCCTGCTCCACATCCAGCATCAATGCCTGCCCGTCGATACGCTCGAAGGGTTGCTTGAAGCGCTCCTGGTCATTCACGAAACCGTAGCCGAAGCGCCCGCGGTCGCACAGGAAGTAGCCGTTGATGTCGCCGTGATAGCGGTTGACGATGCGGCGCAGACTGCCATAGCGCTCGCCGGGAGTGGTATTGCAGCCCACGCTGCAGCCGCTGCACACAGACGGCGCGGTTTGCAGATCCCACTTGCGGGTGTAATGGGCGGAGAAGGTGGCGTCGGTGAACACGCCGGTGGGACACACCTCCACCAGATTGCCGCTGAATTCGCTTTCCAGCACGCCGTCTTCGTGGCGGCCGAAATACACATGGTGATGGCTGGCCTGGGCGGCCAGGTCGGTGCCGCCGGCATAATCATTGTAGTAACGCACGCAGCGGTAACAGGCGATGCAGCGGTTCATCTCATGGCCGATGAAAGGCCCCAGATACTGATTGCGATGGGTACGCTTTTTCTTGTCGTAGCGGCGGTAGTTGTGGCCGGACATGAGAGTCATGTCCTGCAGGTGACACTCCCCTCCTTCCTCGCACACCGGGCAGTCGTGGGGATGGTTGATCATCAGGCTTTCGATGACATTGGCGCGGAAGTCCCTGGCCTGGGCATCGTCCACTGACAACAGGGCGCCGTCGGTGACCGGGGTCATGCAGGCCATGACCAGCATGCCGTTCTTGTCATTCTCATCCTTGTACTGCTTGACGGCGCATTGCCGGCAGGCCCCCACCGAACCCATGCAGGGATGCCAGCAGAAGTAGGGCACATCCAGGCCCAGGGACAGACATTCCTGCAACAGGTTGCTGCCGGCCTTCACCTCGTAACTGACGCCGTCTATGGTGATTTTTGCCATCAGCCCTGCCCCGCCATTGCTGTGCCGGATTGTGTCTTGTAGGTGCAACGCTGCTGCCGCACATGGGCATCGAACTCATCCCGGAAATACTTCAGGCCGCTGCCCAGGGGTGCCATGGCTCCCGGCGCCAGGGCGCAGAATGTGCGTCCTGGCCCCAGATATCCGAGATGATCCTGCAATACCTGCAGGTCCGACGCCTTGCCGCTGCCTTGCTCCAGAGCCTGGAAGATGGCATCGATCCAGGGCAGACCGTCCCGGCAGGGTGTGCACCAGCCGCAGGATTCATGGCTGAAAAATTTCATGAGGTTGCCGATCATGCCCACCGGGCAGGTACGGTCATCGAGAATGATCATGGTGCCGGTGGCCAGACGGCTGCCGGCCTTGCCGATCACATCGTAGTCCAGGGTCAGGTCCAGGTGTTCCGGCAACAGAAAGTCCGTGGAGCCGCCGCCGGGCAGGAAGGCCTTCAACCGGTAGCCGTCCTGCATGCCCCCCGCGTGCTCCTCGATGACCTCCCGGATGGGCGTGCCCAGGGGCAGTTCCCAGCATCCGGGGCGCTTGACCCGGCCACTGACCCCGAACAGCTTGGTGCCGTGATCCGTGCCCTTGGTGAGACTCTTGTACCAGTCCACACCGAGATTCAGGATGCCTGGCAGATTGCAGATGGTTTCCACGTTGTTCACGATGGTGGGCTTGCCCCACAGGCCGCTGACCTGGGGAAACGGCGGCTTGGCACGGGGATTGGCGCGCTTGCCCTCCAGGGCATTGAGCAGCGCGGTTTCCTCGCCGCAGATGTAGCGCCCGGCACTGGTGTGCAGCACGATGTCGAGGCTGAATCCCGAGCCTGCCACGTCGGGGCCCAGATAGTGCGCCTCGTAAGCCTCCCGGATGGCTTTCTTTAGGGCCTTCTCCGCCGCCGTGTATTCACCCCGCAGGAAGATATAGGCCTTGCTGGCCTGGATCGTGTAGGCGGCGATGATCATGCCTTCGATGAGCAGGTGGGGATCCCCCTCCATCAGGAGGCGATCCTTGAAGGTGCCAGGTTCCATCTCATCGGCGTTGACCACCAGGTATTTCTGTTTGGGGGCAGTGTCCCCCATGGGCACGAAGCTCCATTTGAGGCCGGTGGGGAAGCCGGCGCCACCCCGCCCTTTGAGGCCGGAATCCTTGACCCGCTGCAGCATGTCACCGGGGATCATGCCACCGGCAATCAGGCGCAGGCTCTCGTAACCGCCGGCAGCCTTGTACTGCCGCAGGTCGAAAGGCGGCCGGCTCATGTCGATATTGCGTGTCAGGGGACGGTCCATGGTGGTCATTGGGCGGTCGCCCCTGGCTTGTCGCGGTAATCACGTATGATCTGATCGATTTTTTCCGGTGTCAGGTTGCGGTGCAGGTCCGGACCCACCATCATCACCGGCGCCCGGTCGCAGTCCCCCAGGCAGGGCACAGGAATCAGGGTAAAACTGTTGTCCGCCGTGGTCTCACCATAATCGATTCCCAGCTGTTGCCGGATATGCTCCCGCAGGGACTCACAACCCATGATCCAGCAACTGACGCTGTCACAGAACAGCATCACATGCCGCCCCACCGGTTTGCGGTACACCAGGTTGAAAAATGTCGCCACCCCTTCCAGGTCGGCCACGGGTATCTCCAGGTAGCGGGCGATGGCCAGCAGGCTTTCATCGGACACCCAGCCCTGGTGCTTCTGCACGATCTTCAGCGCCTCCAGGCCGACAGCCCGCTTGTCCGGATACAGGGTCATTTCATGCTCGATCTCGTCGATCTCCGCCTGGCTGAGTTGGCGGGCCCTGGACTTGTTGCTGGCGATGATTCGGCTCATGGGATGGACTGCCCCGGCGTGTGTCTGTGCGGTCGGTTCATGTTCGGCTCCCTAGCGGTCCACATCGGCCATGACGAAATCGATGCTGGCGATGATGGCAATCAAATCCGGCACCATGAACCCGCGACTGATCTCCGGAATCATCTGCAAATGGGCAAAGGATGGCGTGCGGATACGGGTTCGATAGGACATGGTGCTGCCGTCGCTGACCAGATAATAGGAGTTGAGTCCCTTGGTGGCCTCGATGGTGACACTCACCTCGTTGGGCGGAATCACCGGGCCCCAGCTGACATTCAGAAAGTGATTGATGAGGGTCTCGATGTCCTGCAGCATCATTTCCTTGCGGGGTGGCGTGGTCAGCGGATGATCCGACTTGTAGTGACCGCCCGGCATGTTGTCCACGCACTGCTTGATGATGCGCAGGCTCTGGCGCATCTCCTCCACCCGCACGGCACAGCGGTCATAACAATCGCCATTGATGGCGATGGGTACATCGAAATCGAAATTCTCGTAGCCGGAATACGGGCGCTTCTTGCGGTAATCCCATTCCAGGCCGGTGGCCCGCAGACCGGCACCGGTGATGCCCCAGTCCAGTGCCTGGCTGGTGTCATAGACACCCACTCCCTGGGTGCGGCGTTTCAGCACACCGTTGTCCATCACCATGCGGTCGTAGTCATCCAGCCGCCTGGGCATGAAGTCCAGCAGCTCCCGCACCCGCTTGTCCCAGCCGTCCGGCAGGTCCTGGGCCACGCCACCGATGCGGAACCAGCCGGGATGCATGCGGGCGCCGCAGATGGACTCGATGATATTGAAGATGCGTTCCCGCTCCACGAACATGTAGAAAATGGGCGACAGCTGCCCCACATCCTGGGCGAAAGTGCCATAGAACAACAGGTGGCTGCAGATACGGAACATTTCCGACAGCATGATGCGGATTACCTTGACCCGCTCCGGCACCTGGATGCCGGCCATCTTCTCCACCGCCATCACATAGGGCAGGTTGTTCATCACGCCGCCGAGATAATCGATGCGGTCCGTGTAGGGAATGAAGGTGTGCCAGGACTGCCGCTCCCCCATTTTTTCCGCGCCGCGGTGGTGGTAGCCGATGTCGGGCACCGCATCCACCAGGATCTCGCCGTCCAGCTGCAGGGCAATGCGGAAGGCGCCATGGACACTGGGGTGATTGGGGCCGAGATTGAGGAACATGTACTCGGAGGTCTCGGACTTGCGGGTCATGCCCCACTCTTCCGGCTTGAACTTGAGGGCCTGCTGCTCGATTTTTTCCTGCTCGTCCGACAGGCTGTAGGGCTCCATCTCGGTGGCCCGGGCCGGGTGCTCCTTGCGCAGGGGATGACCCTTCCAGGTGGGTGGCAGCACCAGCCGCACCAGATGGGGGTGGCCATCGAAGACAATGCCGAACATGTCCCACACTTCCCGTTCATACCAGTTGGCATTGGGCCAGATGTCGACGGCGCTGGGGGTGTGCAGGTCGCTGTCCTGCAGGGGCACCTTGATGCGGAAATCACAATTGCCGGCAAACGACATGAGGTGATACACCACGGTGAACTCGCTGTCCGGCTGGCCCTGGCGGTTGACCCGCTGCCGCTCATCGATGGCGGTCAGATCGAACAGCATCTCGAAGCCCGGGCTCACATCCTCGTGCAGGAAACGCAACAGGGCCTTCACATGATGGCGGTCGATCCAGCAGGTGGGAATGCCATCGCAGCTGGCCTGGCGCATCAACAGCAGCGGACCGAATTCCCGTTCAACGGCCGCCATCACCGCCTCCGGCACGGGGCCGGGGCTGGCAGCCTGGGTCTGTTGCACGGCAACCTGCATGTCTGACATCTAGACCTCGTTGGGCGGTCGTAACTCTGTGGCAGCAATCCGCTCGTCATGGCGACGCTGCCGTTGCACTTCTCTGGGCCTGGTCTGCACGATGCCCTGGTCGTTGATGACCCAGCTCAGGGGGCGACGCTGATTGCCGATGTTTTCCTGCAGCAGGATAAGGCCCTGCAGGAGTGCCTCGGGGCGCGGCGGGCAGCCGGACACGTACACGTCCACCGGCAGAAACTTGTCCACCCCCTGCACCACGGAATAAATGTCATACATGCCGCCGGAATTGGCGCAGGAGCCCATGGAAATCACCCACTTGGGTTCCAGCAGTTGCTCGTACAGCAACTCCACCACCGGCGCCATCTTGCGGAACACGGTGCCGGCTATGACGATGAGGTCCGACTGTCGCGGCGTACCGCGGATGACTTCGGAGCCGAAGCGGGCGATGTCGTGGCGGCTGGTGAAGGCGGTGGCCATTTCCACGTAGCAGCAGGACAGGCCGAAATTGAAGGGCCAGATGGAATGCTTGCGGCCCCAGGCCACCATGTCTTCTAGGCGCCCCATGAACACATTGCGGCGCAGCTGCTCATGAAAGCTGCTGTCACCCGGTCGTGGCGAGTCGGCCTCGTGTACCGATTGCAGTTGATACTTCATAGCTTGAATGCCTTTTTGTTGACCACGCCGCCGGGCCCCCGCAGCATCTTGAGTTCCCGTTTCTGGGTCTGGGTACGCCAGTCGAGGGCGCCGATACGCCACAGGTAAAACAGTGCGACAGCCAGGATCCCGATGAAGACGCTGATTTCAATGAAGCCGGGCCAGCCGGCCTCGCGGATCACCACGGCCCAGGCGAACAGGAACACGACTTCCAGGTCAAAAATGATGAACAGGATGGCTGGCAGATAAAAGTGCACGGAGATGCGAAAGTGGGCATCGCCCACCGAGATGATGCCGGATTCGAAGGGCAGGTCGCGTCCGGGACGATGACTGCGCTGGCCGAGGACATAGGACAGCGCCAGCATGGTGACAACCACCAGCAGCACCAGGGCCACATAGAACAAAAAGGGGCGGGAGGCTTCCAGCAGGCTAGTCGACGTGTCCAATCCCGGATTTCCTCAAGGGCTCGTCACCGTCGACTGCACACCCTGGAAAATGGGGAATGTATGCGCGTTTTTCCGCGAGGAAAACGTGAGGATGATCGTTTTTGAGCAACTTCCCATACAGCATTACTTCTGATGTGGAAGCCCAATAAACTTTCAGCACAAACCCGAACTTCAGGGTGAAACAGTTGCTGGCTTAAAGACTGCGGCTGTTATTGTTTTGTCTTGTTGTGTTCTGCCTTTCTTCTTCAGCGGAGAGCGCACAAAATTTACACTCATAGCGAGGTGATAGCAAGCACTCAACGCTGGGCTTTCACTTCCTTCCAGTTCTCGTAGTACTCCAGACTCACCATGTTGTTGAGCTCGGCCAGCTCTTCGGATTTCTCCTGCAGATTGGCCTTCATGACATCGCCCACGGACACCAGACCGATGTACTCGCCGCCTTCGCGAATCAGCAGGTGGCGAATGCGGCGGCCCAGGAATTTGTCGTACAACTGGTAGGCATGCTCGCAGACGTCGGCGGAGATCAGGTTCTCGCTCATGTGATCCTTCAGGCGCGCGGTCCTGGGATCGAACCCCTCCTCGAGTACCTGGAACATCAGGTCCCGTTCGGTCCAGATACCGACGATCTTTTCGTCCTCCACGATGACGATGCTGCCCACCTTGTTCTGGGTCATGATCGTGAGTGCCTGGTAGACGGTGGCATCCGAGTTGATGGTGATGAGGTGACCACCTTTTTCCGACAGGATATCCTTCGCGGTTCTTTTCATTATTATGTTCTCCATGCGGGCGGGGATGGAGGAAAAGTAAGCCAGTTCTCGCCATATAGCAAGCCTGCTCCGGAACCTCCTGTCTTGAAACCCGTGGGTTGGCTGCCATCATGGGAATGCTCCCTCGCACGGATACCGCTGGCGGCGGGCTTCGACCACTATTACCCGGTCAAGCGACGCCGATACATCACGATGGGCTTGAAGCTCATGACCAGCTCGTCATTCTGGTTGAACACCTCGTTGGACAGGAATACCGAGCCCATGTCGGGTCGGGAGCGGGATTCCCGCTTGTCCACCACGGTGCTGCGCAGACGCAGGGCATCGCCGGGAAATACCGGCTTCTTCCAGCGCAATTCGTCGATGCCCGGCGAGCCCAGGGACGCGCTGCCACTCTGCCCCATGCGATCCACCGTCATGCGCATGACCATGGCACAGGTGTGCCAGCCCGAGGCGCACAGGCCGCCAAAGTGCATGGCCCTGCCTGCCTCTTCCGACAGATGGAAGGGTTGGGGATCGTACTTGCTGGCGAACTCGATTATTTCCTCCCGTGTCACCAGGTAGTGCCCGTATTCCTGGGTGGCACCGATCTCGAAATCCTCAAAAAATGTTGGATGCATCGTTCTCTCCTGTTCACCTCGCCCTGCCTGGGTGGTCGCAGTCTCCCGGCGACCCCGGGCTTTGTCAAGGAAGGCCTGGCCCCTTTATACTGACCGCCCATCAAGAACAAGAAGGAGCACGTCATGCCCCGATGCCATCAACGATTTCTCCTGCTGCTTCTGATCATATGCCTGCCGCTCGGTGGGTTTGCCCAGACTCCAGCCGGCCTGTCAGCGGAAAGGCTGGCGCGCCTGGACCAGTTGCTGCAGGGATACGTGGACAGCGGTCAGCTGGCAGGTGCCGTGGCCCTGGTTCTCAAGGACGGCGCCGCGGTCTATGAAAAAGCAGTCGGCTGGCGCGACAAGGAAAGCGGGCAGGCCATGACGACCGACACCCTGTTCCGCATCGCCTCCCAGACCAAGGCACTCACCAGCGTGGTGATTCTGTCCCTGATGGAGGAAGGCAAACTGAATCTCAATGACCCGGTGAGCCGCTTCATCCCCGTCTATGCCAATACCACGGTGGCGGAGCAAGGCGCCGAGGGTGTGACCATCGTGCCGGCCCGGCGGCAGATCACCATCCGCGACCTGCTGACCCACACCGCCGGCATCTCCTACGGCACCCAGGCCCATGTGGCGGACCTGTATGCGGCCAAAGGTCTGGGCCCGGAGGCCGGTTTCGGCTGGTACACAGCCGACAAGGATGAGCCGGTGTGCACCACCATGGAACGCCTTGCCACCCTGCCCTTCGTCGCCCAGCCCGGCACCCAATGGGTCTATGGTTATAACACTGATATTCTGGGCTGCGTGGCTGAGCGTGCCGCCGGCCAGACACTGGACGTACTGATCCGCCAGCGCATCACCGGACCCCTGCGCATGCAGGACACCCAGTTCTTCGTTGCCGAGGACAAGCGCGACCGGCTGGTCACCGTGTATGCCAGTGATGCCGACGGACGTGCCCAACGCGCCCCGGACGGGGCCCGGGGTCAGGGGCATTATGTGGAAGGTCCGCGACGCAATTTTGCCGGTGGCGCGGGGCTGGTCTCCTCGATCCGGGATTACAGCCGCTTTCTGGAAATGATCCGCAACGGCGGCGCCCTGGATGGCAACCGCATCCTGTCGCCCCGCAGCGTGGCGCTCATGACCAGCAACCAGGTCGGCGAGCTCCATTCCAGCAACGGCCTGGGTTTTGGTCTTGGTTTCGAAACCACGGATCGTTATGGAGCCAATGGCATGGATGGCGTGGGGGCCTTTGGCTGGGGCGGCGCATATGGCTCGGTCTACCGGGTGGATCCGGGCGCCGGCCTGAGCCTGCTGCTGATGATCAATCAGCTGCCCAACAGCACGGACATCCGCACCACCTTTCCGACCCTGGTGTACCAGGCGCTGGAGTGATGCTTCTCCCGCTCATCCCTGGCTCGTTAACGGGCCAATGGTGAGCGGGCCCGGGCGGCATCATCCGCCATGCGCCAGCGATGCTCCGTGGTGTCCGGCACCACCTTGACTCCTGTGCTGAACTTCAATGGCGCGCTCAGGCCGCCGGGATACACAAGCTCGACGTAATAGGCGGTATAACCACTGGCCGGCGGCTCCAGTTTCACCCGGTACAGGCCCGGATCCACGGCCTGCAAGGGTGTGGACGAGTAGGCGCGGCCGATCACCGGCTGCATGAAATTGCGGGCCGCTGGATTATGGGCCTGCCATAATAAGACTTCGGTGGGCTGGTCGAGACTCAGCACCGTGATGGTGCCGTCTTCCGCCACGTCCCAGCTGTACCTTGGCATCTGCACATTGTGGACGATGGCGTGGTACCAGGCGTTGATGCTGTCGGTCACATCCGTGCCGTCCATGCTGTGCTCCGAATTGGGCACATAGCGCAGATGCTTCTCCCCGCTCAGATCGTCCCAGTAGAAGCGCCAGGAGTCGGGCAGGAAAAACTGATCGCCGGTGGAATTGAGCAGGTACTTGGGCAGGGTCAGCCGGTCGCGGTACTCATAGGGCTCCACGATATCCATCAGGGCCGCAAACTCCGGGGTGCCGATCCAGTTGATCACATTCATGGCCACATAGTCGATGATCGCGGGAGACCAGGCACCGTAAACGGAAAAATGGTGTTTGAAGGATTCCTCCACATTGAGCAGATCGATCACGATGGGCATGATCGCCACCACCCGCTCGTCCACGATGGCCGTGGTCCAGGTGGTCCAGCCCCGCTTGGAGCCGCCGGCCACCACGAACTGGTCCACCTCGATGTCCTGCTCCGCCATGACCGCGGTCACCGTGTCCATGGCCCGCACCGCCGCCTTGGTCATGGGCAGGCGCAGCGGCCATTTCTCATCGCCGCTGCGCAGATATTTGTCCCAGGTATAGGCGATGGTGGCATCCTCGGAGCGGGAGCGCCCGGGATCGTCGCTGAACACCAGGGGCTGATTGGGCACCTGGTACAGGGTGCTCACCACCGTACCGCTGAGCAGGGCCCGCTGGATGTCACCGGCAGGCGCGGCGGCAGGCACCGTGTCGTCCTTGTCACCGCCGGTGATATACAGAAAGCCGATATCGCTGCGCACCTCATCCGGGCGGGTGATGATCATGATGTGTTCCCACAACGGCTGATCCACCTCCGCCGGTGTCAGCCATTGCTGTGACACCATGTGCACGATGAAGGACGTATAGCCCTCAGCGTCGATGGTATTTATGACCTCATAGCGATAGTTGGAATCCGCAGCCCGCACATAGCGGTCCAGGGCCGTGAGTGACAACCCGGCACTGTCTGCCAGCAGGGGCCAGGGCAGCCAGAGGCAGCCCAGCAAAATCCCAAGAACCCGAAAGTGGCGAACCATGTCTCTACCCCAATGACAAGTGACAGGATCCAGACATCGATGTCCGCATCAGAAATTGCCAGCCGTGCCCGACAGTCCCGCATAACGATGGGCCCAGTCGCCGCTCCATTCCTTGAGCACCGAGGCTTCCATGGGCCTGCCGATGAAAAACCCCTGGGCCAGATCGCAGCCGGACTGGAACAGGAACGCCCAGTCGTTCTTGTCCTGTACGCCTTCGGCCACGGTTTTGATACCCAGGTTGCGTGCCAGTTGCATGCTGCCGTCGAAGATCCCGTGGAGGGTGGCATTGTCCCAGGCAGTGTGCACGAAGCCCTGATCGATCTTCAATTCGTTGAACGGGATGTCCCGCAACTGGGCCATGGAGGAATGGCCGGTGCCGAAGTCGTCGATGGACAGATTGATCTTGCGCAGGCGCAGGCGGGTCAGCATGTCCAGCACCAGGGCGTAGTCGTTCATCAGCTTGGATTCGGTGATTTCCAGGGTCAGATCCTGGGGAGACACCCGGTGGGCGATGAGCTGCTGCTCGAGGTAATTGATGAACTCCCGGGTGTTGAGGTTGTACATGGAGATGTTGACCGCCACCGGCACCTTGATACCCACCGCCTTCCACTCGTTGATGTCCCGCAGGGCCGTGTTGAGCACCAGGCGGGCGATCTCGTCGATCATCCCGTGCTCCTCGGCCAGGCTGATGAAACTGTCCGGGTAGATGGTGCCGTCCTCGGGATGGGCCCAGCGCACCAGCGCCTCCACCCCCATCAGCTCACCGGTATTGAGAAAAACCTTGGGTTGATAAACATTGTAGAGCTCGTCGGCATCAAGGGCCTCACGCAGCCGCGCCGCCGGATAGTACCGCTGGTTACTGGTGCGCACCACGGCCTCGGCATGGGGATCCCAGGCCTCCAGCACCTTCTTCAACTGCTCCTGCCGGACCGGCTTTTTCAGATGGCCCAGGACGTGAATGTCATAGGCGGTGGCCAGCTTCACGGTGGCCTGCAGTACCCGCTCATCCTCACCGCTGACCAGCAGCAGTGCACCATCGAACGGCGTGTCCTTCAAGCGGGCGAGGAATTCCAGGCCGTCCATTTCCGGCATGTTCAGATCCAGCATGACCACGGTGGATGGCAGGGCCTGCTCGCCGATGGCCTCCAGGGCTAGGGCCGCATTGTTGAATGGTGTCACCCGATTGAATCCCGCAGTGGCCAGCTGGTGGGAGAGCAGTTTTACCTGAAACGGATCATCGTCGATCAGGATGACTTCCTTGTGAGCGGCTGACTCTGTCATGTGGTTTCCTTGTTGAGGGGTGCCGTTTCCCGGGTTTCCGAGACACCGGCCAAAGCCTGCCGAATGGCGCGAACTGCCAGGGTCATGTCGTCCCGAAACCTGCCCAGCAACCGTTCCACAGCCGGGCCGTCATGACATCGGCCGGCCTGCTCCAGTCCGGCACAGGTTTCTCCCAGGGCCATGGCACCGATGGCACGGGAGGAGGACTTCAGGGAATGGGCCAGGTCGCCCACCCGCAGCCAATCGGCAGCATCGCTGGCGGAATAAATGGCATCGGCGGTCTGCTGTGCCGAGCGCAGGAAATCGTTCTGAAAACCGGCCAGGACTACCCCATCATCACCCACCAGGCTGGGCAACATGGCCCCATCATAGACCGGGTGGCTAGGGTCCTGGCTGTCGGCACCGGATGCCAATGCCGTCAGCGACTCCGTGACTTCTGGTTGGCGTCGCCATTTTTCCAGCTTCTCCCGGAGATTCTCCAGAGGCACCGGCTTGGGCAGATAATCATCCATGCCCGCCTCGATGCAGCGGGCCCGCTCGCCCTTGGTGGCATTGGCGGTGAAGGCCAGAATGGGCAGATGATCCTGGCCGTCGGCCTTGAGTGCTTCCTGACTGCGAATTGCCGCAGTCAATTCATAACCATCCATCACTGGCATGTGCAAATCCGTGAGCAGCAGGGCATAGCGATTCCTGCACCAGTATTCCAAAGCTTCCTCACCGTTCCCAGCGATGTCCGACGCATAACCCAGCAACTCCAGCTGATTGCGGATCACTTTCTGGTTGATGTCGTTGTCTTCGGCCACCAGCACCAGTCGTCCGCTGGCGATCGCCTCATCGCGGGTCAACAGGCCGGGCGATTCGGTTTCTGCATCCAGCTCCGCCAACTCTCCTGCCAGGCGCCCCTGTACGGCACTCACCACATCACGCAACACGGAGGTCATATTGGGTTGCCAATCGATCAGGGTCAGTTTTTCCGCCGGAAAACTGGCCTTGTCATGGTGCAGGGGCCGCACGACCACAATGTGACGCAGCATAGGGCCATCCATCGAAGCCAGCAATTTATGGTATTGCTGCACCGGCAACCCGGATTCCAGCGCTATGACCACGATCTGCCGATCACCCTCCCCGGCGCCCCAGGTGAAACTGCCGGGCACCGGCGGCTGCGGCAGCAAGCGGGTGCGGGCGCCCAGGTGCTGGCAGTAGGCCGCCCAGTCGGTGGCGATGACGGGATCGGTGGCATGTATCAGACAGGTCATGTCCCGCAGATCGTCGGCAAATTCCTCGACGCCGGGTTTGTCCGTGGCTGCCATGGGCAGTCTCACGACGAAGGTGCTGCCCTGGCCTTCCTCACTCTGCACGGTCAACTCACCACCCATCAGCTCCACCAGACGCTTGGTGATGGGCAGGCCCAGGCCCGTGCCGCCGAAGCGGCGTGTGGTGGAACTGTCGGCCTGGCTGAAGGGTTCGAAAACGGCCAGCCGGGCCGCCTCACTCATGCCGATCCCGTTGTCCACGACCGTGATCTGCAGACGCTCGGAGCCGGCCGGCTCAAAGCGGGCCTGCACCCTGCCGGTCAGCCCCTCCCGTCCGCCGGAAAACTTGATGGCATTACCCACCAGGTTGGTGACGATCTGCCGCAGACGCACGGCATCCGAGAGGATTGCCGCCGGCAAACCCAGATCCCGATGGAAGCTGAGCTCCACTTTTTTCTTCTGGGCCAGTGGCTGCATGGCATTGCAGATGGATTCGGTGAGATAGGCCAGCACCACCGGTTCCTGCTCCAGGGCGATGCGGTCTGCCTCGATCTTGGAGAAATCCAGAATATCGTCGATCACGGTGAGCAGACTGAAAGCAGAATCCTTGATGATCTCGATCTGCTCCAGTTGCCGGGGCCGCAGGCTGCTCTGCCGCAGCACGTCGATGGTGCCGATCACACCGTTCATCGGTGTGCGTATCTCGTGGCTCATGGTGGCGAGGAAGGACGACTTGGCCCGGTTGGCGGCCTCCGCCACCTGCCGGGCCTGCTCCAGCTCCTCGGTTCGTTCCGCCACACGGCGCTCGAGGTTGGCCCGCTCCGATTCCAGTTGGCGGTTCAATTCCTGCAGGCGGGCAGCGCTCTCCTCGAGGGCTGCCATGGCCTGTTTCTGGGACGTGATATCCCGCACGATGCTCATGATCATCAATTCATTGCCGCTGCGTACGGGGCTGAGTGCCACTTCGATGGGAAACGTCTCCCCGTTGCCCCGCTGACCTTCCATTTTCAAATGGGAGCCCATCACCCGGGTGGCAGGCTGCCCGATGTACTGGGCCCGGTACTGACGATGACGATCCCGGCTGGCGACGGGTATCAGGTCGTCCACATTACGGTTCAACAGCTCCCTGTCGCTCATGCCGAACAGGTCGGCAGCCTGCTTGTTGACCAGACTGATGTCGCCATTGCGGTCGCTGATGATGATGGCATTGGGGGCCAGATCCAGCAGGGTGGCAAAGCGGTTCTCACTGGCGGCCAGGGCCTTTTCCGCCAGCACCTTGTCCGTGACATTGAGTGCCACGGCACCGATGGAATTGATGCGGCCGTCACTGGCATGGAGGGGAAAGCGGGTGACTTCAAAGTATTCGTCGCCGTTGACGCTGGCAAAACTGTCGCGGAATTCAATGGCCTTGTCGCCTGCGATGATCTGCCTGTCCTGGGCCTGCAGGGCAGCTGCCGTGGCCGGATCGAATATGTCCCCGTCGGTCTTGCCCTCCACGGTTTTTTCCGTCAGTCCCGTGATGCGGGCCCAGGCTTCATTGGCGTACAGGTAATGACCCCGCAAATCCTTGGCAAACAAGCCCGCCGGCGCCTTGCCCATGAAGGCTTCCCGCAGGCGCAGACTGCGCCGCAATTCCCGCTCCGCCAGCCGCAGCTTTTGCAGGGTGCGGGCAAAGCGCCAGGACACGATACCGGACAACACCCCGAAGGTGCTCACTACCGCCACGTAGCGCACGATGCGGAACATGGGCACCGGCTGGGCGATGAGCAAATACAGATTGACCCCTATGCAGAGGATCAGCAGGGGCGAGAAAATCATCAGCCACTGCACGAGGAACGGCGGTGGAGGCTTCTTCCTGGGGAGCCGGGTCGGCGTCATGGTCAATCTTTTATCATGGCGTGGTTGTCATTGAGCGGGATTCAAGGCAGTCACTGCTGCCCCATAGGTTTGGGCAAAATTCCGGGGCATGCGCACCGGCTTGCCGGAGCTCAGCACCACCGACACCAGCTGCCAGTACCCCCGCAACACGGTTTCGCCAGTGTCGCCATGGACGATCTGAAAACGTCGCTGCAGGCGCAGCTTGCCATCGCAAGCCACCAGCCAGGTGCCTACCAGCAGGGGTTCTCCGCTGCGGCAGGACCGGTAATAGGTGTACCTGGCGGTATGGATGGCTACGCCCCGGTCCAGCCGTTGGTAGTCCTGCACCGACAGGCCCAGGGATTCCGAATGTTGCCATGCACATTGCTCGCACCACACCACATAAGCGGCGTTATTGACATGACCCAGGCCGTCGATATCGCCGCTACTGACAGTCAAAGCCTTAACGAACGGCGCCGGCAGGTCCCAAGCCAATGCCATGGGTGCAGAGTTTATGTCAGATTCTTTCATATTGAAAATTCAATAACAAATATATCTTGTTGTTTTATAAAGGTTATATTTTTAGGACCCATGGCATGCACCAATCACCCAAAACCGTGAATCGCTTCACACAAATACTGTGAAGCCCATCACATTGTGATCCGGCAATACCGCCATACAAATTTTACGCACTGTCTCAGGATTAATGTATATCTTATTGTTTTTAATGGCTAATAAATTTAATTGCTAGCCAGCGGCCGGGGCCACCCCGGACTCGGTATCCCGTTCGTCTAACACCCGGCGAATCATGTGGGCGATCTCAGCCAGGGCAAAGGGTTTACGCAGAAAGCCACAATGAACCTGCTCCCCACTCACACCATTCCACTGCACATCGCTTTGACCGGTACACAGGATGGCCGGCAGATTGGCGCGCAGTTCCCGCATGGCAGTCATCAACTCCATTCCGGTCAGAGGCTGCATGGTGAAGTCGGTAATCAGCAGGTCGTAATGGTCAGGTCGGTCACGAAAGCGCGCCAGGGCCTGTTGCGGATTCTGGAAAGCCTCCACCTCGTAGCCCGAACTGCTCAGCAGCCTCTGCAGGGGCACCAGAATGTCCTCCTCATCGTCCACCAGCAGAATGCGTTCCCCCGTCCCCGCCAACAAGCTGGGTTGCGCGGGCTCGTCGCGCAGCTCCTGGGTTGCCTGCACCGCCGGCAGATAGATCGCCATGCAGGTGCCGAGACCCACCCGGGATGACACATGGATCGTGCCGCCGTGGGACTTGACGATGCGATAGACGATTGCCATGCCGAGGCCCCGCCCATTGAACTTGTCACGGGTCGTGAAAAATGGATCGAATATCTTGTTCACCATGGCCAAAGGGATGCCAACACCAGCATCGGTGACCTGCAATACCACATAGTCGCCCGGGCTGACGGTACCTCCCGAGAGGGGCCGGGTGCGGCTGACCTGCTCCCTGCCCAGGGCAATACTGATTGCACCCGCGCGCCCCTGCATGGCCTGGGAAGCATTGGTGACCAGGTTCATCAAGACCTGCTCCAACTGGGTGAAATTACCGGTAAGCGTCAGGTCGTCGCTGCGTTCCGCCGGCTCCAATTGCAGGTCCTGGGGAACGGATACCGACAACAATTTGATGGCATCCTGGGCCACGTCCCACAGATTCACCTCGGTCATGGCGACTCCCATGTCGCGGCTGAAACTCATGATCTGGTTGCACAGCTCGCTGCCCCGGTGGGTGGCATTCACGATCTTCCCCAGAGCTTCACCCTGACTGCCGGGATCGGGGTCGGCACGCAGCAATTCGGCGTAGCCGGCAATCACCCCCAGCACATTGTTGAAGTCATGGGAGATGCCGCCCACCAGGGTGCCCAGTGCCTCCATTTTCTGGCGCTGCCGACTTTCACTCTCCCGGGACAGGCGCTGGGTGATATCACGCACCAGGAAAAAATAGCCCAGATCGTCACCCCGGGTGCTGCGGATGTGAGTGCCCAGCATCTCACCGGTGAATTCCCCATCGGCACTGCGAAACTCCAGGATAACCGGTTCCGAATGGCTGGCCAGTTCAGTGGCAAAGCCATCCGGGTCGACCCGTGGAGTGGGTTGGCCGACCAGCAATTGCTGGACTTTTTTGCCCACCAGGGCGTCTGGGGAGTGATTGAAGACCTGATAAACCGCCTGATTGGTGGCGTAGATCATACCGTCTTCCCGAGTCATCAGGACGGCATCGGGAATGCTGTTGATGACCGAGGCGAACAGATCCTTCTGGGCTCCCAGATCCCTGGCTTTGTCCCGCAATTCCCGCTCGGCAGCCTTGCGGCGGCGCAAGGTCACGAACAAGGCGAAGATCAGACAGGCCTGAATGCTGATCACCAGCAGTGTGATCAGCACCTGTTGACGGTAGGTATCCCACAGGGTGATTACAGGAAACTCCACCTGGCTGCCGGGAGGCAATTGCCGTTCGGCGATGCCGAAGCGCTGCAACTGGCGGTCGTCGAAATAAAAGCCGCTGGTTAGCACCGGCACCGGGGATGGCGTTTCGCCACTCAGCATCGCCAGGGTCATGGCGGCCAGTTCGGTGGTGATGTCCTCCACCCTTGCCATGGCGCCCCCCAGCAAACCGAAACCCAGCATGGAATCGAAGTTGCCGAGAATCGGCAATTCCGTGGCTGCTGACAATTCCGCCACGATCCGCGGAGTGGTCAGGGCATTGCCGTCATTGTCCCGTTCATAGGGCAGCATGACCAGGACGGTACCGGTGGGTTGATCCTTTGTCACCCGCATCAACTCCGCGAGGGGCAGACCCATCTGGATTTCCACCTCCATGTCCACCGGATGCTCGGCCAGCACCGCCTGGGCCACGGCAAGATAACCCTCACCGAACTCATCTCCCCCCACCAGCAGAACCAGCTTTCTGGTACCGGGCAGCAGGCGGGGCAGCATCTCCACCGTCTTCCGAAACGACTCGGTGAAATCAGCCACCACCACACCGTTGGCTGGTTCCGGCGCCCGGGCCAGTGCGGCCTGAAATTCCTGGTCAGTCAAGCTGTAGATCCGCTTCGCACCTGGAAATATCTCGTCACCGTATGTCTGCAGGAAGCGGTCAGACTGGGGCAAAACGGAGATGACAAGATCTGCAGGATCAAGCAGCTGTCTGGCTTTGAGGATATCCACATAGTTGGTGAACTGGGCATCGCTGCCAATGGATTCCAGCCCTGAGTATTCGATCTGCATGCGGATGGCGATGTTCGTATCGTTCGCCACGGCCAGCTTGTGGTGCAGTGCCTGATCGAAGTTCTGGCGCCAGACACCGACGTCAGTGGCATTGTGCAGCACCATGACCTTGCGGGTGACAGTGCCTTCCTCCGCGGCCTGTCCCGGAGGTGCCCAGCTCACCAACAGCCCCGTCAGCAGCAGCCCGGTGACGTGCTTCATTGCCGGGTAACCATGCCGTTTCGGCAGCATCCTTTGCGCATTTTTTGCATCAGCTCCTCACAATTCCTGCACGAATCCTTTGTTGTCCTGTTGTTCCTGGAATTTATTAGCCAATTGCCAGCCTATCCGAAATATCCGGGGATCGTCATTGCCAAAGTGTGAACTTCATCACATTTTGGGGGCGGCCCTGATCGTGAACCGCCCCCGACCGGCGAACTGTGATGGACTTAACCTTTGCCAGCAATGGTCGTGGAAATTTAAAAGCCCTCTGTGACCCAGGTACGGTTTCAAAGCGTTGAGCGAATTTAGTATGGGCTCCATTGTGCAACCCACGATCAGGGTTGCTACCGAGTCAAGGGGGCCGCATGAAGTACACAAGAGCCTGCTCGTTGGTAGCCTGTCTGGGCCTGATGCTTTTCCCGCTATCCGGTATGAGTGCCGGGCGATCAACCATCGAGAATGCCAGCCTTGTCATTCCGCGGGTCGACGTCGATGGCTACGGCGCCCTGGCCCTGTCTTTCACCATCAGCTATGACACTGACTATCGTTTTTCCCTGACATCGGCGACGGAAGCCTCTTTATCCGTGGACAACGCGGCGGTCTTCGACCCGTCTGTGATGGAGATCGAAATCTTCGAGATCGAGCTTGCCAACGGGGATCTCTACACGGCCAGGCTGGGCCTGATCGAGGAACCGGACGGCATGGTGTTCGAGTTGATCGACGCCCAGCCATTGACAGGCTCACCAACTGCTCCGTCAACACCGGTAAATGATCAGGCCGTGTCGCTCTATGGACAATTGTGTGTGACCTGCCACGGCAATACCGGGCAGGGAACCTCTGCAGGCCCTCCCCTGGTCGCCTGTGCAAATTGCGGCTCCCATGCCGGCCTGGCTGCCTACATTCGCGACACCATGCCCCTGGGTCAGTCAACCCGCTGCGACACCGGCTGTGCAGCACTATTGAGCGACTACATTCTCGGCGCATTCAACAGCAGCAATCAGCAGGTTTCCGGGCAGGCAGTCGGCTTCATCAAGACACTGTCAGCGACGGAAACGGTGCGCAAGGCCGGCATGGAGCTTCTCAGCCGTTTCCCCACTCTTGCTGAATTCCAGCTGGCAACCAGCGGTGGAGACGGGGCCCTGCGCCAGGTCATCGACGGCATGATGGAGGAGCCGGCTTTCTATGCGCGACTCTCGGAGATTTTCAATGACTATCTGCTGACCGACAAATACCTCTCCACCAACGGCAGCGACGCAGCCCTGCGCCTGCTGGACAGCAAGGATTTTCCTGCCCTGTGGTGGTTCGACCCCGGCAAGGAAAGCCGCCCGGAAAACTTCGAGTACATAAAACGCGTGACCAATGATGGCGTGGCACGGGAGCCACTTGAACTCATCAACCACATTGTCAGAAACAATCGCCCGTTCACTGAAATCGTCACGGCGAACTACTTCATGGTGAATCCTTTCTCGGCGCGCAGCTACGGTGTACCCAATACTGAATTCCACAACCCCGAAGATCCCAAAGAGTTTCAACCGGCCGTTCTGACAGGAATACCGACGGCTGGAATCCTTACCTCTCCAATGTTTCTTAACCGCTATCCCACCACTGCAACAAACCGTAATCGCGGTCGGGCGCGCGTGGTGTTCGATCTGTTTCTGGACACCGACATTCTCGCCATAGAAGGGGTAAGACCAGGCAACGCGGTGGACATCACCAATGCCATACCCACTATCGACAATCCGGAATGCTCCAAATGCCATTCCGTGCTGGACCCGGTGGCATCGGTATTTCAGAACTGGGATTACAAAGGCCGCTTCCGTCCCGCCCGCCTGGAAAACGGCTGGTATGCGGACATGGAATTGAGAGGATTCAACGGTGTGGTCATGCCCCTGGCGGGCAATGTGGACAGCTCCGTGCGCTGGCTGGGCCGCCAGATAGCCCAGGACCCCAAGTTTCCGCGTGCAGTGGTGCGTATTCTGGTCAACGGCTTGACCGGCAAGGAGCCGCTGCCAGCGCCTCCGCCCGGCGCGGCCCAGGCAGAGGTGGACGCCTATGTGGCCGAGCGCACCCTGCTCAATGACATCCAGCAGAAATTCGTGGCGGATAACTACAATCTAAAGACCCTGGTGCGGGAAATCCTCATGAGCCCCTACTGGCGGGCCGCCGAGCTGACCTTCGGCGCCAACCTGCTGGCCCATGCCGACACCGGCTCCCGGCGCATGCTCACTCCGGAGCAGCTCGATCGCAAGATTACGACCCTGCTCGGCTTTGAGTGGCGCGGCACCATGGACAACTACTACAAGGAAAAGAACCAGGCCTCCTCATCGCGTCTTTTGTACAAGTTTCACCAGATCTACGGTGGCATTGACTCCGATGATGTCACCACCCGCCTGAAAGCCCCCAACGGCATGATGGGTGCCATGCAGTTGCGCATGGCCAATGAATTGGCCTGCTATGCCGTTCCCCAGGATTTCCTGAACCCTTCGACCCAACGTCGACTGTTCCCTTTCGTCGAGGCCGGCACCTCGCCCTACGATGCCAACGGTGTGATCAGCCCGCAGAACATGCAATTGATAAGAGAGAACATTCGCTACCTCCATGACTACCTGCTACGGGAAAACTATCACGTAGGCAGTCCGGAGCTGCAGGTGACCGAAGACCTGTTCATGAGCTCCATCAATCAGGGTCGTCAACACATACTCACCAGCGGCGGTCACTGGTCTGCCGTGCAATTGCCAGCCTATTGCAAACGCAGCCGCGACCTGCAGGGCAACAGCCTCAAACCCGACGGCGGCGAGGATCGGCGCCTGCTCGAGGACCGCCAATTTGTCATACGGTCCTGGATGGCGGTATTGGCCTATCTGTTGTCCGATTACCACTTCGTTTATGAATAGGCTGACCACCAGCACGGGGCATGTGCCATGATCAAGCGCAGACAATTGCTTAAGTACCTGGCAGCAACCGGCATGGGACTCGGTTTGCCGTCACCTCTGGCACTCGCCCAAACTGGGCGACCCGACCGCTTCTGGGTATCCGTCAACGCCAGCGGCGGCTGGGATCCCACCAGCTTGATTGATCCCAAGGGGAACACGCCGCGACTGGACGGCCGCGGCCCGGTCAACAATTTCTCCAGCGCCGCCATCCGCAGCTTGGGCAATATCCGCTTCCTGGGTGACTATCCACCCGACGTGGAAGTCCCGGCGGGTGACGATCCGGGTAACCTGGGCAACTTTTTCACCCGGCATGCCGCACGCCTGATGGTCATCAACGGCATCGACACCCAGACCAACAACCATGATGCCGGCACACGCCATGTCTGGAGTGGAAAAATCGAGGAGGGCTATCCCAGCTTCACCGCCCTGGCCGCCGCCACCACGGCGCCTGGTGAACCTCTGGCCTTCATAAGCAACGGCGGCTACGACCACACCGCGTCCCTGGTGGCACCTGCCAGGATTGGCGGCGGTGATGTGTTCCAGCAATTGGCTTTTCCCAATGCGGGACGCCCCAGTTACGAACTGGAGGACCGCTCCCCCTATTTCATCGACAGTGTGTACTCGGCCATCGAGTCGGCCAGGGCCGCACGCCTGCAGCGGCTGCGCAGGGGCGCCGGCCTGCCCCTGATGCGGCGGCAACTCGATGAACTGATGCTGGCGCGCAGCGGCGAGAACAACCTCAACCAGCTCGTCCGCCTGTTACCGGGCAGTGTCTCCGGCGGGCTGGCCGGACAGGCTGAGGTGGCCATAGCCGCATTTGCCAGCGGCGTGGCGGTGAGTGCAAATCTCAATACCGGCGGCTTCGACACCCATGGCAATCATGATTTCAATCACCACCGTCGGCTCACCGAGCTGTTGCGGGGCGTGGACCGGTTGTGGAATGAGATCGAAAAACACGGATTGCAGGACAAAGTCACGGTCATCATCGGTTCGGACTTCGGGCGCACTCCGTTCTACAACAGCAATCGCGGCAAGGATCACTGGAATGTGACCAGTATGATGCTGATGGGTGCCGGCATCCCGGGCAACCGGGTGATCGGCGCCACGGACGCCCATGTGGAAGCCCTGCCCATCAACCCTGCCAGCTTGCAACCGGATCCCAATGGCATCACCCTGACCCCCCAGCACATCCACCTGGCCCTGCGCCAGTTGGCGGGGGTGCCGGCTGCCCTGAGCGGGCAATTCGGCATAGCGGGGGCCACACTCGGGCTGTTCAGTCCAGCCTGACCCGACTGGAACGGGAAGTACCCATCACAATCCTGTAGACCCCTGCCCCGCTTGCCCTTATCCTCTGCCTGGAATTTCAGCAACAGGCAACAGGTGCAATCACCATGACGGATCGATACCAATCAGTGCCATTCCTGGCCAGGGCAGCCGTATTGCTGCTGCTGTGCACAGGGCAGTCCCTGACGGCTCAGGAAACCGGCGATCACCAGTACACCAGCGAGGCCATTCAGGCCGGCTCGCGGGTCTATGTGCAGCAGTGCGCCCTGTGCCACGGCCCCCAGGGGGAAACCGTGGATGGCATCAACCTGCGGCGTGGCCAGTTCCGTACCGCCACCTCCGATGACGACCTGCGTCGGGTGATTTCCCAGGGTGCGGCGGAGGGTCGCATGCCCGCTTTCAATCTGCGGGCAGAGGAACTGGAGGGCGTAATCGCCTATATCCGTGCCGGCTTCGATCCCGAGGGTGTGGCGGTGCGCATCGGCGATCCTGTCCTGGGCAAGGACCTGTACAACGGCAAGGGCCAGTGTGCCGCCTGTCACCGGGTCCATGGCCAGGGACCGCGCACGGCGCCGGACCTCAGCGACATCGGCTTGTTGCGCACGCCCGCCCATCTGCAACGGGTATTGCTGGAGCCGGCCGCCGCACTGTGGCCCATCAACCGCCCCGTGCGCATCGTGACCCGCAACGAGGAGGTCATCACCGGGCGCCGCCTCAATGAAGACACCTACACCGTGCAGATCATCGACAGCAATGAACAGCTGCGCTCCCTGGTGAAAGCGGACCTGGTACGTTATGACATCATCAATGAACCCTCCCATCGCACCACCAATCTCAGTTCCGAAGAAGTGGCCCACGTGGTGGGCTACCTGTTGACCCTGCGAGGCCTGCCATGAATTTCAAACGTGTTATCTCCATGGGCATGGGCTGCGCCCTGCTGCTGTCCCATCTTGCCCTGGCCCAGGTGCCCTACGAGCGCATCCTCAATGCCGCTGACGAACCCCACAACTGGCTGACCTATAACGGGGGTTACCTGAGCCAGCGGCACAGCCTGCTGGACCAGATCACTCCGGACAACGTGCAGGATCTGCAACTGCAGTGGATGCTGCCCAACCAGGTGTTCGGCGCCTGGCAATCCAATCCCATCGTGGTGGATGGAGTCATGTACATCACTCAGCGACCCAATGACGTGTTGGCGGTGGATGCCGTCACCGGGCGGGTATTCTGGGTGTACAAACACACCAATGCGGAAAACGCACGGGTTTGTTGCGGCGCCAACAACCGGGGCGTCGCGGTGCTGGGTGACAAGGTCTTCATGGGCACCCTGGACGCCCATCTGGTGGCACTGGATCGCATCAACGGCAAACCCCTGTGGCAGGTCGCGGTGGGCGATGTGAACCTGGCGTACTCGGTGACCATGGCCCCGCTGGTGGTGAAAGACAAAGTCATCGTCGGCGTGGGCGGTGGCGAGTACGGCATTCGCGGCTTTGTGGTGGCTTACGATGCGGAAACCGGCGAGGAGGCCTGGAAGTTTTACACCATTCCCGGCCCCGGCGAACCCAACCACGACACCTGGGATCCGGACGACTGGCAATACGGTGGTGCTCCGGTATGGATCACCGGCTCTTTCGATCCCGAACTGAATCTCACTTATTGGGGAGTGGGCAATCCCGGCCCGGACTGGAACGCGGAACAACGCCCGGGGGATAACCTTTACTCCGACTCCGTGGTGGCCCTGGATGCCGATACCGGTGAGCTGCGATGGCATTTCCAGTTCACCCCCAACGACGGTTATGACTACGATGCCGTGCAGGTGCCCGTGCTGGTTGACCGGCAATGGCAGGGCCAGGCCCGCAAGCTGATGCTGTGGGCCAACCGCAATGGCTACTTCTATGTGCTGGACCGTACCAATGGTCAGTTCCTGCTGGGCAAACCCTATGTGAAGGTCAACTGGTCCAGCGGCCTGGATGCCAATGGCCGCCCCATTCCCACTCCGCAGCCGGAAGGCATGCCCACCTGGCCGGGCAATCAGGGTGGCACCAACTGGTACCCGCCGTCCTATTCCCCCAGCACCGGTCTGTTCTATTTCTCGTCGTGGGAGGATTACGCAACCATTTACCGGGCCGAGGAGCAGGAATATGAACCCGGCCGCGCCTTCCTGGGTGGCGGCTTCTCCGTATTGGCACCCGCCCAGGGCGCCCCCACCGTGGGCATCGGCCGCACCAATCCCATCAACACCTGGACCGATGAAGTGGGACATGCGGCACTGCAGGCCATCGATCCGGACACTGGTGAAGCAGTGTGGAAGTACGAGCAATTTGACGTGACTGACAGCGGCATGCTCACCACTGCCAGCGATCTGTTGTTCACCGGCGGTCGCGAAGGACATCTCCATGCCCTGCATGCCCGCACCGGCGAGCTGTTATGGCGAGTGGCACTGGGCGGCCAGATCGCCATGGCACCGGTCACCTACATGGTGGACGGCAAGCAGTACGTGACGGTCAATGCGGGCAACACCATGGTGACCTTCGCCCTGCGGAACTGACCGGAAGCTCCCGGCCGACCCCTAGGCCGCCCGGGACTCGGTGAACTGCAGCCGCGCCAGCTTGGCATACAGAGGGCAGCTGAGCAGCAATTCCTGGTGGGAGCCCTGGGCAATCAGATGGCCCCCTTCCAGCACCGCGATTCGATCCACGTTCATGACCGTTGCCAGACGATGGGCGATGACCAGGGAGGTGCGCCCGGCCATCAACTGTTCCAGGGCCAGTTGCACCTTGCGCTCGCTTTCCGCGTCCAGGGCGCTGGTGGCCTCATCCAACAGCAGAATCCGCGGATCCTTCAAGATCGCCCTTGCGATGGCAATGCGCTGTTTCTGGCCACCGGACAGGCGGATGCCCGACTCCCCCAGGTAACTGTCATAGCCCTGGGGCAGGGCCTCGATGAATTCGCTGGCAAAGGCGGCTTCCGCCGCCGCCCTGACCTCGCCATCACTGGCGTCGGGTCTCCCATAACGAATGTTATCCCACACATTGCCGGTGAACAGGGTGGGTTGCTGGGACACGATGGCGATATGGCGTCGCAGGTCCGCGGGATCCAGTTGGCGCAAATCGATACCGTCCACCCGGATGCTGCCGGCCTGGGGATCGTAGAAACGCAGCACCAGATCGAACAGGGTGGTCTTGCCCGCCCCAGACGGCCCCACCAATGCCAGACTCTCGCCGGGGGCGACCTTCAGGCTGACACCATTCAATGCCGGTGAGTCGGGCCGAGAGCGATAGCGGAACGTGACGTCTTCCAATTGCAATGCCCCCTGGATGTGTTGCGGCAACTGCCGGGGCTGTGCCGGTGCCAGGATCTCACTGGGTGCCTCCAGCAGCTCCATCAACCGTTCCAGGGCCCCTGCTGCCCGCTGCAGCTCGCTGATGACCTGGCTGATGGCGCCAACCGCGGACGCCACCAGCACCGCATAGGCCACGAACGCGGTCAGCTCGCCGGCCGACATGGTGCCACTGATCACATCCTGACCGCCCACCCAGATCATCACCGCCAGGGCAGCGAACACCAGAGTCATTACAATCGTTATCAGGAAGGCCCGCATGCGGATGCGATCCAGGGCCACGCCAAAGGCGGTTTCCACATGGCGGGTAAACATGGATCTGTCATGCTGCTGATGGTTGTAGGCCTGCACGGTCTTGATCTGCTGGATGCTCTCCCCCACGTAGGCACCCACATTGGCGATCTCATCCTGGCTGTCGCGGGACAGGCGCCGCACCTTGCGGCCGAAGAACATAATGGGCCCGATCACCAGGGGAATACAGAACATCACCACACTGGTGAGCTTGGGGTTGGTGATGAACAGGAAGATGGTGCCACCCACCAGCATCAGCAGGTTGCGCAGGGCGATGGAGGCGGAGGAGCCGATGACCGACTGGATCAGGGTGGTGTCGGTGGTGATGCGGGACTGGATCTCACCGCTCAGGTTGTCCTCGAAATAACCGGGGTGCAGTTCGATGATGTGGTCATACACCGCCTTGCGGATGTCGGCCGTGACCCGCTCACCCAGCCATGACACCCAATAGAAGCGTGCGAACGTGCCGACGGCCTGCAGCACCGCGACCACCAGAAAGCCCAGGATGGCCAGATTGAGCTGATCGGGGGAGCCCGCCACGAAACCATTGTCGACGATGATGCGCACGAACTGCACCAGCCCCAGGGACAGTGCGGCCGTAAACACCAGAGCCACCATCGCCCATGTCATCTGGCGGGTGTAAGGCAGCAGGAAGACCAGTGCCTTGCGCAGCAGTGTGGAGGTGGATTTCGACATGGCGGGCAATGTAGCAGCTCCGGTTGCGATTGCAAGCCGACGGGATGATGGCCGTCATGCATGGTATGCTCGCGATCGACCGACAGGGACGGGCACTGCCGAGGAGCCGCCATGAAAGCCGTCATCTGGTCTCATTACGGACCACCGGAAGTTTTGCATCTTGAAGACATCGCCCGGCCGGTGCCCGGAGACACTGAAGTACTGGTACGAACCCGCGCCGCCAATGTGTTTGCCGGAGACTGTGAGCTGCGGCGCTTTCAACTCAATGCCCTTTACTGGCTTCCCATCCGCCTGCTCATCGGCATCCGCCGTCCGCGACCACGCTACCGGGTCCTCGGTCAGGAGTTTGCCGGCGATGTTGTGGCCGTAGGCAGCAAGGTCAGCGACTTCGCCGTGGGTGATGCCGTCTACGGTCCCCTGGGCCTCGGTGGCGCCTATGCCGAATACCTGACAGCCGGCACCCGCTGCCTGGGCAGAAAGCCAGCCACTGTCAGTTATGAGGAGGCCTCCGTGCTCAGCGTGGGGGGACTCAATGCGCTGCATTTTCTTCGGGTGGCGGGCATCACTCCCGATCAGCCGCCCAAAAAGATCCTGCTCAACGGCGCTGCCGGCAGCATCGGAACCGTCGCCCTGCAACTGGCCAAGCTGGCCGGTGCGGACGTCACAGTCGTGGACTCCACACACAAATTGAACGCCCTGCGGGAACTGGGCGCGGACCGGCTGATCGACTACACACGGGAGGATTTCACCGCCAGTGGCGAAACCTATGACGTCATCATCGACATCGTGGGCAGGTGCCGCTACTTCCCTACCCTGCGCTGTCTGAAACCCGGCGGCATGCTGGTGCTGGGCAATCCGCCGGTGCGTCATATCCTGCTGCGGTGGTGGTCAGCCCTGTTCAGTCGCCACAAGGTGCGCATCGCATTGGCCGGTTATGCACAGAACGACCTGGACCACCTGACCCGGCTGTTGGCAACCGGCCGGCTCAAGGCGGTGATCGACAGGCGTTTCAGACTGGAGGCGGTGGTGGAGGCCCACCGTTACGTGGAAAGCGGACAGCGGATCGGCAATGTGGTCCTCACCTTGGGCGAGGACCACTGATCCGGGATAATTATTGGGTGCGGGCGGCTTCCATTTCCTGGCGGCGGGCACCGGCCAGGATACCGGGCAATGCATAATTGCCCTCGTGACAGGCATACTCGTACACCGGCCCTTCCGTGGCGTGATAGCTCAGCTCCGCGGTCCAGGGCTGACTGTAGAGATTGCTGTCTTCCACAGTGAAGCGATACACCACTTCGGTTTCCGAATAGCGGGTGAAGCGTTCGGTGATCCTGCCCTGGGCGGTGATGGGTATGGAGCTCTGGCCCATCTGCAGGGGATTGATGTTCACCGTCTCCACCACCAGTGTGTCGCCTTCCCACCAGCCCCGGGAATCCCCCAGCCACTGCTTCAGTACCGTGGGCCGCAGATTGGCACGGGCCTCCTCGGCGGAGTCATAAAGGGGAATGATGCGGGCGTCGTGCACCATCTCCACCAGGATCACGAAGTAATCATCAGTCTGCACGAACTCGTAGGTGCTGTTGTACAGGGTACCCATCATGCCGGGTCCGGAGGTGTTGCCGAAGCCGATCAGGCAACGCTCCGCCAAAGGAATGGCCTCGGGGCCGGAAGCGTCACCGACCCCGGTCAAATAGCGGCTGCCGAAGTTGGGCCGTTCGAAATCCGGAGTGGGATTTTCCACCCGGGGCACCTGGCCATTTTCCGGATTGATGATATAGGAACTGCGGAACTCGCCCTTTACCAGCGCCAGGGTGGAACCTGGATCGATCCAGAATTCGTTGTAGCCCCGCAGGCCGAAGTCGAAACTGCCCGCCGGCGGGGCGCCGGTTTCAGGATCGATGATCTGATCGCCGTCCACCTCGCCGATGGGCAGGCCTGCCACCGAGGTGCTGGCGATGATCTGGGCGGCTTCCTCGGGGGTCACCACCAGTTTCTCCACACCCCGTGGCCGGGTGAGGCCGGTGAGTGAGGCGTTGGTCCAGGTGCCGGTGAGATCGGGGCGCCCGGATTGGGCCATGACGGCCGTGGCGCAGAGGCTCAGGCTGATGCCGAGCAGGCTGCAGTACAGGGAGGTTCGACGTCGGTTGGGCATGGCTAAGCTCCTGATTGGGTTGGACTTGCCGGGAGTGGGCCCGATTATACTCCCAGTCGCGGGAAACGTCCTGCTTTACAGGTGCAGGCTCTGCTCATAGGCGATCCACTCGTCCACGATGCGCTCCAGCAGGGTCAGGGGCACCACCCCGGCACCCAGTACCGTGTTGTGGAAATCCCGGATGGAAAAATAATTGCCCAGGCTGGTGCGGGCCTTCTCCCGCAATTCCACGATCTTGAGTTGACCGATCATATAAGAACAGGCCTGACCCGGGCGCACGATGTAGCGGTCCACCTCGCTGGGGGCGATGCCGTAGTCGATGGCCTGCTGCCGGGTCCATCCCTGGGTGTGCAGTCCGGTGTCCACCACCAGGCGCCGGGCACGGAACAGGGCGCTGTTCAACTGACCCAGCAAGCCTTCGATATCCCCGTCATACCAGCCCTCTTCCGCCGCCAGCTGCTCCGCGTACAGGGCCCAGCCTTCGGTCACGGCGGCGATGCCGCCGTAGGCGCGCATCTGCATGAAGCGCGGCAGGGCGGTATTCTCGCGGATGAGGGCCAACTGGAAGTGGTGACCCGGAATGGTCTCGTGATAGGCGGTGGAGCGCTTGCCGAATCCGGTCAGCTGGTTGCTGCGCAGGGGCAGCTGATAGATGGCCGGACGGCTGCCATCCAGCGGCGCGGCCGAATAGCTGGCGGGCCGGTTCTCCCAGAGAAACTCCGGATAGGGCTGGGCGATCACCGGGGTCACGGGCATACGGTCGAACAGTTCGGTGGCCCGCTGCCAGGCATCCTCCAGATAACCCCGCACATCGCTCACCAGTTGGGCCCTGCCCTCGTCGGTATCGGGGTAGGCCAAGCCTTCCTCCAGCACCGACACACGCTCCTGAATCGTGCCCTCCGTCAGGCCGATCTGGCGCAACAGAGCGTCCATCTCCGCCTCGATGCGTGCCACCTGTTGCAGGCCGATCTGATGAATCTCGTCGGCAGTCAGGTCCGTGGTGGTGTAAACCTTCAGGCGGTTCTGGTACACCACCTCACCGTTCTCGAAGCGTGAGATGCCCGCCTCGTCGGTGGCCGTGGGAATCTGGGACTGCAGCTGGGCGATGCCCGCCCGCCATGCCGGATAGATCTCCCCGGTCAGAATCTGTGTCGCCTCCGCGATGAGCTGTTCCCGGCGGGTCGCCTCCAACCCGGTGAGATCCCCAGACTTGTCCACCAGGGTGGCGACGAAGGGATTGTCCGCCGCAGCATCACTCACAAAGCGTTCCATCTGTTCTATGGTGGTGCGGAGAATGAATGCGGGCAGATTGATGCCCAGCGCCATGCGCCGGGCGGATTCGTCGATGGCCTCCTGCATCCGCTCGTCCACGGCACGCAGACGAATCACATAATTCTCCGCATCGACGGCATCCTGAAACGGATGATTGAGAGAGAAGGCGGTCACCAGTCCCACATTGGCGCCTTCCAGCTGTTGCAGCGGGAAATCCACGTAATCCAGGAACGGTTCACTGTCCACCCGCTGCTGCAACAGGGCCTGCATCACCTCGGCGGACAGCCGTTGCTCCGGGGTGGCATGGGTCAAATCCAGCTGCTGCAACCCGGCCAGCCCTTCCCGGGCCAGGGCGATGGTGGCCAGCTGATGCTCCATGGTCCAGGGGGTCAGCTGCTGTTCCAGCTCATTCTGCCTGGCACCGTCGAAATAGGCGGAGGACACGGCAAAATTGGGATTGTTCTCCATCCAGCGGTCGGTAAATGCGGTGAAGAATTCATCGATGCGGGCCTGCGCCCCCGCCGCATCGACAGCCACGGGATTGGCCGCGGTGGAGTCAACCGGTGCCGGAGCCTCCTCCCGGCAGGAGCCCAGCCCCAGCAGCAGCACCATAACAATCAGAGTACGGTAATAGGGTTTCATGCTATTCATTTCCTCCTGTAACGCGCCAGCAGACTGGAGGTATCCCAGCGGCTGCCTCCCATGGCCTGGATCTCCTCATAAAAGCCATCCACCATGCGCGCCAGGGGCAATTGCGCGCCGTTGCGCCCCGCCTCCGCAAAGGCAATGCCCAGGTCCTTGCGCATCCAGTCCACGGCAAAGCCGAAATCGTATTTATCCGCCAGCATGGTCTTGTAGCGGTTCTCCATCTGCCAGGAGCCGGCTGCTCCCTTGGAGATGGTTTCGATGAGCGCCTCGCAGTCCAGCCCTGCCCGCAGGGCGAAATCCAGGCCTTCCGCCAGGCCCTCCACGATGCCGGCAATGCAGATCTGGTTGACCATCTTGGCCAGCTGGCCGCTGCCCACCGGGCCCAACAGCTTGCTGAAGCGGGCATAGGCGGCGATGACCGGGGCCACCGCATCGTAATCCGCGCCGGTTCCTCCCATCATGACCGTCAACACCCCGTTTTCGGCTCCTGCCTGCCCGCCGGAAACCGGCGCATCCATGAAACGCCGACCGGACTGCCGGGCAGCCTCCGCCAGTTCCCGGGCCAGGGAGGCGGACGCCGTGGTGTGATCCACCAGGATGGCCCGCGGTTCCATGCCCGCCAGCGCCCCGTCATCTCCCAGTACCACCTGCCGCACATCCTCGTCATTGCCCACACAGACAAACACCATGTCACTGCCCCGGGCTGCGGCAGCGGGAGTCGCCGCCTGCCGGCCGCCGTGGCGCCCACACCAGTTGTCGGCCTTACTGGCAGTGCGGTTGTAGACACACACGTCGTGCCCCGCGGATTGGAGATGACCTGCCATGGGGTAACCCATGACACCCAGACCGATGAATGTCAGTTTCATACCGCTGTTTCCTTATGGCCCCTGGCCAGGTAAAAAATGCCCCATCATAAAGGACGCGACCCGGATTGATAACCTTGGATCCGTGCCGGCAGCAACCAGCGGGAGCCAGCTGGCGGACCGTTCGCGAAATTCGCCACTCACTGGCGGAATCCCCCATAACGTGCAACTGAATCAGAGCAAATTCAGTGAGTTAGTTTATGGCACGCTTCCTGCGTGCCTAGCCCTGAGTCGATCAACACAAGGACACTGAGCATGGCTTTATTCAAGAGCGCAGATGCCTCAATACCCATGCATGGCAAATTTCTCTACGTGCTGGCAGCGTTCTGCCTGTTGCTGTTGGGCCTGGTGGGGCTGGTTCTGCCGATCATTCCCGGACTGCTGTTCCTGTTCCTGGCCGCCTGGCTGATGACCAAGGTATCCAGGCGCTTTGCCGCACTGCTGGATGACAATCCACACCTGGCACGTCATCACGGCTTTCTGCAGCGGACCCGGGGGCTGTCAGGTCTGCAACGCGCCAAACTGGCAGCCTGGGTGATGGCAAAGACGGTGGTTAAGGGTCTTCAGGCCGTGCCAGCATTGTGGAAGAGATTCCGGATTCCCTGATCAGCGATACTGTGGAATATGCGGAGTGTTAAGGCTATTTGATTCCTGGCAATAGTCTTCACCGCTCAATCCGGTAAACTTCACCCATTGGCCAATACAGGAGAATGCCCGGTGAAGACTTTTGTCCCCAACGTACTTCTAAGCTTCGTATTGCTGGTTCCCGTTCTCGGTCAGTGGCAATTTCCCCTTGTCGATTCAATAACAGGCTTGCGGTCCCTGCGTACCGGGACGTCACCCTTGGACCACCAGCCTGCGATAAAGGTGCCAGGTGGCATGCCCAAGGATCGGCAATGCCAGGGCCAGGCCGATCAGCATCAGCGCGGTGCCTGCCGCAAGGATCAGGGCAACGATCAGGCCCCATACCATGATGACGCCCATATTGGAAAATACCGCCCGCACCGACACGCTGATGGCCGTGAATGAGGTGACCGGCTTGTCCAGGGTCAGGGGAAAGGAAACCACGGAGATGGCCAGGGCCGCAAAGGCAAACAGAAAGCCGACAAAGTTGCCGTAGGCTATCAGCAGCACGCCTTCCCGGGTGGTGAACAGCTGATTGACGAAAGCGCCGAGAGTATCCGGCAGAGTGGTGCCGAACAGGCCGAAGAAGATGAGCTCCGCCATGTACAGCCAGAACACATACAGGGCCGCCATGAGGATCGACAGAGCCAGTATGGGTGCAAACGCTGCCGTGTGAATGAACTCGAACGCGGAAGACCAGTGGATTTTGCGGCCTTCTTCGCGCTGGCGGCTGATCTCGAAGAACGCGATGGCCACGATGGGGCCGATGAGGGTCAGGCCGGCCACCAGGGGAAATGCCAGATAGCGCAGATCCTGGCCAAACGAACCGGCGGAGACCAGCAGTGCGCTGATACCGTAGAAGAGTACGATGAAAGGCACTGACACCAGCGGATTGTCGCTGTAATCCCGATAGCCTTTGATCAGACAATCCCGCAGATCACCCAGCCCGATGCGACGGGTTTCGATCTGCTGCGGGGTCAGGCTGATGTCCCTGAATGAAACAGTCTTCTCTTTACCAGTCAGTGCAGTCATACGGATACCGCCTCCTGTGCTGTTACGTTCTGCAGCATGGGCAGGTACAGTCGTGCGAAAATGCACTACCAAGGCATACCGGATGGACAACCGCCTGATCGGTAGATTCGCTATCTGACCTCCACATGCGCAGAAATCATTGAAAAAGCGAGCCGGTGATCAGTCTACTACCGAAGCCGCCAAGTGAACACCCCAGGGAAAATCACGTGACCGACTACCCAATTCTCGACGTGCTGCCGGCCATCCGCGAGGTGTTGCGGCAACATCCGCGCCTGGTGCTGGAAGCTCCACCCGGTGCCGGCAAGACCACCCAGGTGCCCCTGGCGTTGCTGGCCGAACCCTGGTGTGAAGGACGCAAGCTGCTGATGCTGGAGCCCCGCCGGGTCGCCGCCCGCGCAGCGGCGCTGTTCATGGCGGCCCAGTGTCAAGAAGCGGTGGGCGACACCGTGGGCTATCGCATCCGATTCGAAAACCGAGTGTCCGCCGCCACCCGCATCGAGGTGGTCACCGAAGGCATCCTCACCCGCATGCTGCAGGATGACCCGGCTCTGGAAGGTGTGGCCGGCATCCTGTTCGACGAGTTCCATGAACGCCACCTGGCCAGTGATCTGGGCCTGGCCCTGGCTCTCGATGTGCAACAGTCCCTGCGGGAGGACCTGCGCCTGGTGATCATGTCCGCCACCCTGGATGGCGAGCGCCTGGCAGACAAAGTGAATGCCCGGCGCATCAGCAGCAGCGGCCGCAGTTACCCGGTGCACATCGCCCACTTCCCCGCCCTGCGCAATGAAGCACTGCCTCAGCAGGTGCGCCGCTGCATCACCCAGGCATTGGAACGGCATCCGGGTGACATCCTGGTATTTCTGCCGGGCCAGCGGGAAATCTTCCAGGTCAAGCCCTTGCTCGAATCACTGCAACGGCAGGATATCGACGTGCAGACTCTGTATGGCGATATGCCCCTGGCTCAGCAGACCGCAGCACTGTCTCCCGCCACCGGCGGCAGGCGCCGCATCGTGCTGGCCACCAATCTGGCCGAATCCTCCCTGACCCTGCCGGGCATCCGCACCGTGATCGACTCGGGGCTGGCACGGGAACCCCGCTTCGATCCGGCCACAGGGTTTTCCCGGCTGGAGACCGTGGGCATCGCCCGCGACTCCGCCGACCAGCGGACTGGCCGCGCCGGACGGGTGGCGGACGGCTGGTGCTATCGGCTGTGGTCCACGGGGCAGGCCTTGCTGCCGTCGCGCAATCCCGAAATCGCCACCGTGGATCTCACCGGCCTGGCCCTGGAACTGGCGGCCTGGGGCAACAGCGATCTGGCGTTTGTGGATCCGCCACCCCGGGGAGCTCTGGCAGCCGGTCAGGACCTTCTGCAACGCCTGGACGCCCTGGATCAGCAACTGCGTATCACCCCGCTTGGCCAACGGGTGCTGGAACTGGGCACCCACCCCCGACTGGCCGTCATGCTGCTGTCTGCCACCGATGATGAAGACAAGGCCCTGGCCTGCGACCTGGCCGCCCTTATGGAGTCACGTGACCCCCTTTCAGGCGAGCGCAGGGATGACTGGCAGAGTCGCTGGCTGGCGCTGGCCGCCCACCGGCACAGTCCCCAGAGTCTGGAAAACGGGGTTTCCCGCGCCGCTCTGGATAGTATCGACCAGATGGCAGGGCAGTGGCGCCGTCGCCTGGGTGTGCGGATACAACCCCCCAGGCACATCGACTCAGCCGCCATCGGAGCACTGCTGTGCCATGCCTACCCGGATCGCATCGCCCATGGCCTGGCAGGCGATGCCGGTCGGTATCAACTGAGCAACGGCCGCGGCGCACGCCTGCCCGAAGGCAGCCCTCTGCGGGGTGAACCCTGGCTGGTGGTCAGCGAACTGCGGCACGAAGCCCGGGACAGCCTCATTCTGCGGGCGGCACCGGTGGATGAGAACCGCCTGCAAAGGGAATTCCCCGAGCGCTTCATCACAGAGGATGCCGTACGTTGGGACGAGGACAGCCGCGCACTGCTGAATCGCCGCGAGACCCGCTTCGATCAGATCCTGCTGGACAGCCGGCCGGCTGGTCGGCCCGATCCCCAGCAGGCCGCCCAGGCGCTCTGCGATGCCGTGGCGGGTTACGGCCTGGACTGCCTGCCCTGGAATGACAGATTGCGCCAGTGGCAGCAGCGGGCCGTCTGCCTGCGCAACTGGATGCCGGAGCTGAATCTGCCGGACCTCGATTTTCCAGCTCTGCTGGCCGCCCGGCAGCAGTGGCTCTACCCGGCCTTGCTCGGCAAATTCCGTCTCGATGCCCTGCAGACCGATGAACTGGCCCAGGCGCTGCTGTCCATGCTGGACTGGCAACAGCAGCAGGCCCTGGAGCGGCACTCTCCGACCCATGTACGGGTTCCCTCCGGTCTGGACCGTCCCATCAGCTATGCCGCCGGATCCAACCCCGTCCTGTCCATCAAACTCCAGGAACTGTTTGGACTGGGGGAGACGCCGCGCATTGCCGCCGGCCGGATTCCCCTCACCCTGCACCTGCTGTCACCGGGCGGCAAGCCGCTACAGGTCACCCAGGACCTGCGCAGCTTTTGGAACACCACCTACCCGGAAGTCAAAAAGGAAATGAAAGGCCGCTATCCCCGCCACCCCTGGCCCGATGATCCCTGGAATGCCACGGCCACCCACCGGGCCAAACCCCGCGGTACCTGAGACTGATTTTTATGTCCCGGTAGGGTAACCTCAGCATGCGATTCCACAATCCGAGGCCAGGCATCATGAACGGTTTGAAATTCCTTCTGCTGGTGCTGATACCCACCGCCCTGTACGGCCAGGCTGCGGATTACCGGACCGTGCGCGACTGGCGTCTGGATCATGAGCGGCAGATCATCGACACCTATTTCGAACTGCTGGCGCTGCCCAATGTGGCGCGGGATGACGGCGACGTCAGCGCCAATGCCCACTGGCTCGTTGAGGCCATGACGGCCCGCGGGTTTGCGGTCAGCACCTCCGCCGAACCTTACCCAAATCATGCCCGTGCACCGGTGGTGTTTGGCCGCTACACCGCCACAGATCCCGAAGGCACCCTGCTGTTGTACATCCATTACGATGGTCAGCCGGTCGATCCCCGGCAATGGACCTTCTGCCCGCCTTTCGAACCTTGCCTGGTGGCCGACGGTGCGCCCCTGCCGCCGGATGCCGCCCGACAGAGTTTTGATCCCGAGTGGCGCATCTATGCCCGTTCCGCATCCGACGACAAGGCCCCCATCATGTCCTTGTTAGGTGCCATGGATGCCCTTGCGGCCACCGGCCAGACGCCCCGCTGGAATCTGATCATGGTCCTCGACGGCCAGGAGGAATCCGGCTCCGCCAACTTCCGTCACTACCTGAACAGTCATCCCGGGGAGTTCGGCGCCGACCTGGCCATTGCCCTGGACGGACCGCGCCACCCCAGCGGCCTGCCCACGATGTATTACGGCGTGCGCGGCGGTGCCTCCCTGCTGCTCAAAGTGCACACGGCCCAGCAGGACCTGCACAGCGGCAATTACGGCAACTGGGCACCCGATCCATCCATCGCCCTGGGACGCTTGTTAGCATCCATGAAAGACGACAGCGGCAGGGTCAGCATCGCCGGTTTCTATGACCAGGTGGTGCCCCTGACCCCCGCCGAGCAGTCGGCCCTGGCAGCCATTCCGGATATCGAACAGCAACTGGCGGCGACCTTTGGCATCGCGGCACCGGAGCAGGCGGACACCCGTCTGGAGACCAAATTGAACTGGCCCACCCTCAACGTGCTGGCCATGGATGCCGGCGGCGGTCTCGGTGCGCCCTCCCGCACGGCCATACCCGCATTCGCCCAGGCCCGCATCGCCATGCGGCTGGTCAATGGCATCGACCCCCAGCGGCAGCTGCAGCTGGTGATCGAGCACGTGCGCGCCCAGGGTTACCATGTGGTGGAGAACCGTGATCCGGATTTCGCGGAACTGCAGGCCCATGGCAAACTCGCCAGCATCCATTATGGCGGCGGCAGCCGGGCCAGCCGGGTGTCCCTGGAGGAACCCCTGGCAGCCCGTGTGGCGCAGGCGCTGACCCTGGATGGTGTGACCCCGGTGCAATTGCCGACCCTGGGGGGCAGCCTGCCCTTTGGGGATTTTTCCGAGGGACTGGGCATCCCCACCGTGGGTGTTGCCCTGGTGAATCATGACAACAACCAGCACGGACCCGATGAGAATCTCAAGCTGCTCAATCTTTGGCAGGGCATCGAGATCCTGGCCCGCATCCTGACCCTGGAGCCATGAGCAGCCTGAGCCATCACAGCCTGTCCCTGGTCTGTCTGGCGATCCTGGTGTCCGCCTGTTCCCTGCCCGCTAGCCAGGCCCGGCTACAGCCGCTGGTGAATGTCAGCGACCTGGAACCTTCCATTCAACTGGATATCCGCTATATCACCACCAACAACTTCCTCGGCCGGCCGGTGGACGGCTATGAGGCCGGTCATTGCCTGCTGACCGCGCCGGCCGCAACTGCTCTGCAGGAGGCGCAACGATCGGCCCTGGCGCGCGGTTACTCACTCAAGGTTTATGATTGCTATCGCCCTCAGCGGGCAGTGGATCACTTCGTGCGCTGGGCGCAGGATCCCGCAGACCAGCTGATGAAGGGCGCCTTCTATCCCGCAGTGCCCAAGGAACGCCTGTTTGAACTTGGCTATATCGCCGCCAGGTCAGGACACAGCCGCGGCAGCACGGTTGATCTCACCCTGGTTCCCCTAGGCAGGGATCTGCCTGTTGCTTCCGAACCCGCTTCCACATTCGATTGCCGGGCTGGGATTGCCGGCCGCTATCCGGATAACAGCCTGGACATGGGAACCGGCTATGATTGCTTCGATGTTCTGTCCCACACGGATCACACCGATATTACCGGTGATGCGCGCCGCAACCGCGACCTGTTGCGTGACATCATGAGCGCGGCGGGCTTCGTGAATTACGATCAGGAGTGGTGGCATTACACCCTGGCCGATGAACCGTATGCAGATACCTATTTCGATAGTCCCACATAAATTGATGCACACCGGAAGAACCACAATGAACGGAACACTGAAGAGACTGCTGGCCCTGTCATTACCACCGCTGCTGCTACATGGTTGCACCGCGACCATCGTCGATCCAGGTTCACTCGGCGCCCAGGACATTCTGGCGGCCGTGGCCCGCACCTATGCCGAAGCGCAAACCTATGTGGACGAGGGCCGTCTGGAGGAAGCAGTCCAGACCCGGGGCATGACCATCACCACGGACCGCCCCTTCAGCATCGCCTTTGTGCGCCCGGACAAATTCCGTTTCCAGTTCACCGACCCCAACGGCATCCGGCTGGATTCGGGACGCACCAGCAATATATCGATTGTCTGGCGCGACGGCGATGACGTGCAGTCCTGGTGGGATCTCAATGCCGGTGTACAACAGCACCGCGATCTGGCCACCGCACTCACCGGGCCTGCGGGCATCTCCCGCAGTGCGGCACTCATCACGCCCGCCCTGCTGCTGCCCGGGGAAGTGTCGGAGGAAGCACTGACCGACATGCCCAATGCCAGGCGCCTGGAAGACCAGCCCTGCGGCGAGCTGCAATGTTTTCGGATCGAGGGTGATTTCGGTGACGGCCGGCCCGTGATCTGGGTGGACCAGTCCCAGTACCTGGTACGCCGGGTGGAGAACATCTTCACGGTGCGGGACAACCGCTACTTCATCACCTTGTTCTATGAGCCCAGGATCGACATCGACGTGCCGGACGATGCCCTCGCGTTTGCCCCGCCGCAATGAAAAGGGAACTGCGCTGCAGCGCCCTGCTGGGTGGCTGTGCCTTGCTGGGTGTCTGCATTCCACTTGCCTTGATGCAGGGCTGGCCGTGGGCTGGCCGCTGGTTGCTGACCAGCCTGTTGCTGTGGGTGCTGGTATGGATGCAGGCCTGGCGGCGCCGTGACCTCAACCGCCTGTCACCGGAGTCACCACCCTACCCCGATCTCGGTCTTGCCAATCACCTGACCCTGCTGCGTGGTTGGTTGATCGCCGCCACCGGCGGATTCCTGTTGTTGCCCGGTATTGACGGATTCATCGCCTGGATACCCGCCGCGCTCTATTCAGTCGCCGCCATTCTGGATCGTATCGACGGACACCTGGCACGCCGCAACTCCCGCATCAGCCTGCTGGGCAGTGAGCTGGATACGGTCTTCGATGCCCTGGGCCTGTTGATGGCTCCGCTGCTGGCGGTCCTGCTGGGCAAGGTGCATGTCAGTTACCTGCTGGTCAGCGTGGCCTACTATGTGTTCATCGCCGGCATACGTTGGCGCCGGGCCCACGGCCTCCCCGTTCACCCTCTTGCCCCCAGCCCACTGCGCCGCGCCCTGGCCGGCTTCCAGATGGGCTATGTGGCGGTGGTCCTGTGGCCGCCCTTTGATGCCCAGGTCACTGTACCGGCAGGGTTTGGATTCATGGTGCCGGTGCTGGCCGGGTTTGTCGTCGACTGGCTTGTGGTCAGTGGTCGTATCGATCACCGGAAACCGTCGGTGGCAGCCTGGTTTTCACGCTTTCATTCGCTCAGTGATTCCGTACTGCAACCCCTGTTGCGGGTGATCGCCACCGTGGCAATCTTCATTCTCGCGCCGCTGCCGAACTCGTTCATGGCGGATAGCCTGTGGTTGGCGGCCATCCTGCTGATACTGGGCATCGGCGGACGCCTGGCGGCCCTGGCCGTGCTCGTGCTGCTGGCCAGGCAGTTTCCGGTCGCCTCGGTTGGGCCGGTTGGGCTGATGGCATTGTTTGCAGCCACCGGCATCCTGCTGTTGGGGTGTGGGCGCTTCTCGCTCTGGCAGGGGGATGATCGCTGGGTCAATGATGGGAACAACGCCTGATGTCCTACCGGTCCATCGGAGCGCTGTTATGGCTGGCGGCACTGGCCATGGTGATCTGGATTCTGCGCCAGCTGCCCCTGGATTCCATTCTGCAGACCCTGGCGGGTCTGTCCTGGCGGCAGTGGCTGGCCTGGACCGCTGCCAATACCATCGTCCTGTTGCTCGGCACCCTGCGCTGGCAGGTGCTTACCCGTCTGCTGGGCCTGCCGGTGACGTTCCTGCAACTGCTGCTGGTGCGCCAGGCCGGACAACTGATCAGTTTCCTGACCCCGGGCCCCCAGTTCGGCGGTGAACCCTTCCAGATTTATTGGCTCTGTCGGCGCTTCAAATCCCCGCTGCACAGCGCGGTGCTGGGGCTGGGGCTGGATCGCTTCTATGAACTGTGGATCAACTTTTCGATCCTGATCCTGGGAATCGTCCTGCTGATGCTGACACCCGCGGCCCAGGGTGCCGCCGAGTGGCAGCGGGTGCTGGGAATTCTCGTACTGCTGGTCGTGCTGCTGTCATGTCTGGCCTGGGTGGTGATGAGCCGGCCGGGGTGGCTGACCGCGCACCTGGAAAAAACCGTGGGCCGCTGGCTGCGGAATCCTCGTCTGCAAAGCTTAGGCTCACACTGGCAGGCCCTGGGTGATGATCTGCGCAAGGTCACAGCCTCCGGCAGACCCGCATTGTGGCTCGCCCTGC
>JBJOHV010000090.1:0-6291 GCA_046047495.1 Pseudomonadota bacterium
AAGATGCCTTTTTTATTGGTGATGATGGATGCTTCAAGCCGCAACTGATCACCCGGTACCACCGGCCGCCGCAGGCGCACGTGATCGGCGCCGACAAAGTAGTACAGGTAACCGTCGGCCGGTTTCTTCTCCTGTGACTTGAAACCCAGCACGCCGGCGGCCTGGGCCAGGGCCTCGATGATCAGCACGCCGGGCATGATGGGCTTGCCGGGGAAATGGCCATTGAAAAAGGGCTCGTTGATGGTGACGTTCTTGTACGCCACGATGGACTTGCCCAACTCCATCTCCACCACCCGGTCCACCAGCAGAAATGGATAGCGCTGCGGCAGATATTCTTTGATTTGTTCAACGTTCATCAACATAGGCTTTGTTTCCTGCAAGACTCCCGGCCGGTTCACTCATCCGAGGAATCCGACTGGGCCAGCAGTCGTTCGAGTTCCCGGACACGCTTGGCCAGCCCATCCAGCTGGCGAAAGCGCACGATGTTTTTTTTCCATGTCGCCGTGTCGGTCAGGCCGGTCCCGGACGAATAGGTTCCGGGTTCGGTGATTGGTTGACTGACCAGGGACATGGCGCTGATCCTTACGCCATTGGCAATGCTGATATGCCCGACCATGCCGGACGCGCCGCCCAGAACGCAGTACTCGCCGATGCTGGCGCTGCCGGCGATAGCGGTACAGCCGCAAATGACCGTGTGTCTGCCGACTCTGACATTATGACCAATCTGCACCTGGTTATCGATTTTGACGCCCTCGCCGATCACCGTGTCCTCCAGGGCGCCACGATCGATCGTGGTGCCGGCGCCGATCTCCACGTCATCACCGATGACAACGGCGCCCAGCTGGGCGATTTTCACCGAAGCCTTGCCGTCAAAAGCGAAACCAAAACCGTCAGCACCCAGCACTGCCCCGGAATGCACCTCGACCCGCTTACCCAGGGTCACGTTGTGATACAGGGTGACGTTGGCATGCAGATAAACACCATCGCCCAATACACAGCCCTCCCCCACCACACAGCCCGCCTCGATGCGGCTGCCGGAGCCAATGTGCACACCGGCTCCGATCACCACATGGGGACCGATGGCAACATCCGGTCCAAGCACGGCACCGGGATCGATGACAGCCGAGCCATGAATGCCCGACATGCCCATGGGGCGGTTATCAAACAGCCGGGTGGCCCTGGCAAATGCCACATAAGGCTTGTTGGATATCAGCTTGCTGGCGGGACAATCAGGGGCGAACCGGGCTTCGATGATGATGGCTGACGCCCGGCAATCCGGGAGCTGGCTGACATAGGCAGGGTTGCTGAGAAAGCTGAGCTTGCCGGGTCCGGCCTCCCGCAGGGAGGCCAGCCCGTCGATGAGGGCGTCCGCGTCACCTTCAAGTCTTGCATCCAGCAACTCGGCGAGTTCGCCAAGTGTGTATCTTTTTGCGTGCATCACCTGGCAAGGTCCTGCCGGTTTGTATTTATTATTGCCCGGCTCGTTGCTGCAGTTCGTTGATTTTGGCGGTCACCCGGGCCGTAATGTCCAGCACCGGTGCCGCATAGGCCACACCGCTGGAATTCAGGATCAGGTCGAAACCGCCCTCGGCCACCACATCGGTAATGGCCTGGGTCAGGGTCTGTCGCATGCTTTCGACGAACTCCTGATTCTTTTCCTGTAGCGCCTGCTGAACCCGTTCCGAGATCAGCTGCAATTGCAGCTGCTTTTCCTGGGCGTCGGCATTCATGGCACGGATTTCCGCCTGGCTCATGATGGCTTCATCCTGGGTAAACTTCTGCTGCAGCGCCTGCAACTCGCCCTGCAGAGTCTGGGCGCGCTGTTCATCGCTGGCAAACTCGGTGCGGAGTTCTTCCTGGACCACCTTGGCGGCATCGGAATTGAACAGTGCCTGCTCGAGGTTCACGATACCGATCTTTGTGTCCTGCGCCAGCACACCGGTGGACATCACCATGACGCCCAGGCCGGCTAGAATTTTATTCATCATCTTCACAGTCGATCTCCACTTTCAACTAATAACCCAACTAATAACGCGACTAATAACGCGACCAATAACGCAATACATGTCGCAACAAATAACGGTCAGCAACAGCTTAAAACCCGGCTCCGATGGTGAAGTCGAAGGTCTTGGTATCGTCTTCGTCGCTCTTGCTGAAGGGTTGAGCGACGTAGAATGTCAAAGGTCCGAAGGGTGACAGATACGTCACACTGATTCCCGCCGAATACCTCAGTTCGCCCACATCGAAATCCGTGCAGTTGTTCAGCAGCTTCTGGGTTTCCGAGCAATTGGATGAAAACACGTTGCCCACATCGATGAAGAAAGCCGAACGCAGCGAATTCCGATTGGTGACGAACGGCATGGGGAACAACACCTCCAGGCTTGCCGTGGTCAGTATATTACCACCAAAACTGTCATAGTCCCTGTCCAAAAACAGCTCTTCCACGGCCAGACGCACCTCGGGATTGCCATTGGTATCCAGCACCGGATTGCCGTTGGCGTCCAGGACCGGCACCGTTGAGTAGGCGAAGTCGTTGTTGAAGCCCACCGCCGAACCATCCTCGCGACGCAGGATGTTGCCGTTTTCATCCCGTTGCAGGCTCACGCCGAACTCAGTCAGATAGCGCCGGCCCGCAGTGCTCTGGGGTCCCAGGCTGTTTTCCTCGAAACCGCGCACCACGCCGGACGCGGTCAGACCACCGGCAAAGAAATGCTGAAAGAACGGCAGGTCATCGGTGTTGCCATAACCCAGTCCGTAACCAAGATTGGCCCGTAGTGCCAGTACCCAATTGCGATCCTGGGTGATCGGCCAGTACATCTGGCCGCGGTAGTTGATGCGGCCGTATTGCAGATCGCTGCCCGGCACCGTGAGTTCCACGCCTATGCTGTGGAGCTGGCCCGCATTGGGCAACTGACCGCGATTGAGGGTATTGCGGAACCAGGTACCGGTAAGCGAGAAGTTGTCGAAGGTATCGCCATACTTGTCCACGAATCCCGGCTCGGGATAGCGCTGCAGGGCGTCTTCCGACAGGTTGCCCACATCCCCCAGAATGGCATCCACCACCGGTCCCTCGAAGGCATTGGGATTGGCGGGCGAAATCAGGTATTTGTTGATCCCCTCGAAGAACACAGGGCCGGCCTGAATTTCCTGAACCGTGCCAAAGCCTGTGCCCAGTTCGGTGTGAGTGCCCCCAATATCGAAGCCCAACACCTGGATTTCGCTCAATGGGTAGCTGAAATTCAACGTGGCACCGTATGACGTGGTGTTATAGCTTGAAATATTGAATGCCGAATCGACTTCCTGGAAAAAGACATTGAATCCGCGGGTCACGCCGTCGGGTGTGAAATAGGGATCCAGATACTGGATGTCAAGACTCTTCTGGAAGCGGCTGCGGTTGAGTCCAAAGCCCACCGTGCGGCCGGTGCCCATGAAGTTCTGGGCCTGCAGGCTGGTGGAGATGAAGAAGTCGCCGCCACCCCCGGTACCCAGGCTGAAATTTACCGAGCCGAAATTCTGCTCCGCCACCGTATAGTTGACATCGATCTGGTCCTCGGTGCCGGGAACCTCGACGGTTTCCACTTCAACCGTCTCAAAGTAGCCGAGCCGCTCCAGACGCACCTTGGACGCCTCGATGAGCTGGCTGGACGCCGGTGAGCTCTCCAGTTGCCGCATCTCACGTCGCAGCACTTCATCGGCGGTTGAGGTATTGCCGGTGAAGTTGATGCGGTTCACGTAGGTACGGTTGCCCGGTTCGATAAAGAACGTCACATCAACCGTCTGGTCTTCCTCATTGACCTCCGGCACACCGGTGGCCTCGGCAAAGGCATAGCCCAGATTGCCCAGGAACTGCACCATGATCTCTTCCGTGCCACCCACCAGGGCCTGGGAATAGATCTGGCCGGGTCGCACAAATATGGCAGCGCGCAACAACGGCTCGGCATCCACCAGGTCACCCGCCAGATCCACTTCACGCACCGTGTACTGGGGACCTTCGGTCACGTTGATGGTGACGTAGATGGACTCCCGGTCCGGCGTGATGGAAATGGGTGTGGAGTCGATGTTGAAGTCTACGAAACCATTGTCCAGGTAGAACGTTTCCAGACGTTCCAGGTCGCCGGAAAACTGCTCCCGTGAATAGCGGTCGCGGCGGCTCAGGAATGCATACCAGGGCTTGGTGCCCTGCTCAAACAGACGCAGCAGGTCCTCATCGCTGAACGTTTCGTTGCCTACGATATTGATGTGCCTGATGCGGCTTTCCCGGCCTTCATTGATGTCGAGGTTGATCGCCACCCGGTTGCGAGGCAACTCCTCCACGTCGATCTCAACCGTAGCGCCGTAACGTCCGCGGGACGAGTACACGTCCTGTATGCCCTGGCGGATGGCTTCAAGGGTTGCCCGGGTGAAAATCTGACCTTCGGCTATGTCGGCATTGCCCATGTTCTCGATTATGTCATCCGTCTCCAGCACCTTGTTGCCTTCGATGTTGATCTCGGCGACTGACGGTCGTTCCAGGATGGTGACGATGAGGATATTGCCGTCCCGCGCCACTTCGATCTCCTCGAAATAGCCCGACTCGGACAGGGCGCGGATGATGCGTGCCGGCGTACCGGCATCCACCTGATCGCCGATGCCGACCGGCAGCAGGCCGTAAATGATGCCCGGGGAAATGCGCTGGTAGCCATCGATGATGATGTCGGCGATGGTGAAGGTCTGCGCCTGCAGACCCGAGGAAAACCCGCCAAACAGTACAAGGCAAAGAAAAAACTTTTTCATTATCGAAGAATACTCAAATGCGTTCGGTCGTGATGGCGGGTGGTGGTTACGGCAGCGTATTGTAATTATTGGTGTTCAACATGTTTCAGCTTCTGTTGTTATAACAGACGAGTTACGTCATTGTAGATCGCCAATACCATGATGCCGGATATCAGCAACAGTCCCAGCTGCAATCCCAGCTCCTGGAGGCGCTCGGGCACCGGCCTGCGAATGATTCCCTCGATGGCGTAGTACAGCAGATGTCCACCGTCCAGAACAGGGATCGGCAGCAGGTTCAGCACACCGAGGGAAATGCTGAGGATGGCCAGGAATCCCAGATACACGTCGAGACCATAACTGGCGGTTTCCCCCGCCACCTGGGCGATGGTGATCGGCCCGTTGATGTTCTTCACGGAAATCAGACCCACCACCATCTTCTTGATGGAATCCAGCACGAACACCGACTTGTCCCAGGTTTCGGTCAGCGCCGGCCCGATGGCGGTTATGGCGTTGAAACGGATTTCCCGCTGCCGGTCCGCCGGAATCAGCTCCGCCATGGTGGTGTTGCGCACTCCGGCGCCGATTGTGCCCACCACGGCACCGTCATCAACCTCGGTACGGGCGGGGCGCAGGGTCAGCTGCACCACATCGGTCCCCCGTTGGACCACCACATTGAGGTCCAGTTCCGGGCTGCTCCTGATCACTTCCACCCAGTGCAACCAGCCCCGCACCGGCATGCCGTTTACCGCCAGAATCTCGTCACCCGCCAGCAGGCCGCCGGCTTCGGCCCGTCCACCCGCCACCACTTCGGCGATCACCGGCGGGATTTCCCATTGCACGATGCCCAGACTACCCAGCGGATCCGGTGCCGTGTCCCGGGCCAGCCAGTCGCTGACCGGTACCGTGATATCCATGGGGGCGGACAGGCCGAGGGGCACTACCGACAAGGTGACGCCGCCGGTTTCTCCAAGACGGGACAGTAATTGCAGGGTCACCTGCTGCCAGATGATGGTGGGTTCGCCGTCCACGGCCACGATTTCGTCACCGGGCTGGATGCCGGCCAGTGCCGCCGGAGAATCCTCAACCACACTGTGCACCACCGGTGCAACGCCGGTGATGCCGTAGCTGACATTGATGATCCAGAACACCACGGCGGCCAGAATGAAATTGGCTATGGGTCCGGCGGCCACGATGGCCATGCGCTGCCACAGGGGTTTGTAGGCAAAGGATTCGCGACGCAGATTGGCGGGGATATCATCCTCGGAGACCGGCGACAGGTCCTCCTGACCCAGCATCTTCACATAGCCACCCAGGGGGATGGGGGCTATGGCCCACTCCACACCGTCCTTATCGGTCCAGGAGGTGAACGGTTTGCCGAAACCGATGGAAAATCGCAGGACCCGCACGCCGCATTTGCGCGCCACCCAGTAATGACCAAATTCATGGAAGGTCACCAGGATGCCCAGGGTCACGATCAGGGCGAGGACATTGACGACTAGGCTTGGCAGTAGGGACAAGTGCAGGCTTCCGTTCTGTGGG
>JBJOHV010000091.1:0-12305 GCA_046047495.1 Pseudomonadota bacterium
CACAGTTTCGCCTATGACCGGGACACCGGCCTGCTGCGCCATCTGCTGATCCGCCGTTGCAGCCGCTGGTCGGTGGTGACCGCCAAGCTGATTCACCTGCATGTGCTGGCCCTGCTGTCCCTCTTGCTGTTGTTGCTGTGCGCCTGGCTGGGTGCAGGCTGGCTGTGGGACTATGGCCCGGTGGTGGAGGACGGCTACGAGTTGATCGGCACCGCAGAGATCCATCGGGAGATCCGTCTCGGCCTGCAGCTGGCATTACTGCCCCTGCCGGCTGCCATGGCCTTTGGCCTGCTGATCTCCGTGGCTGCCCAATCCGCCGCCCAGGCCCTGTCCCTGGCGTTGGGTCTGACCCTGGCCATGGACATCTTCAAATCCCTGATGGGGGATGTAACCTATTACCTGTATGCCACGTTCCAGCCTTCATTGGTGGATCAATCCTATCTGCGGGAAGTGGGCCGCATCGTGCGGGGCTATTCCGATGTGCTGATCGACGAGCGCATCCTGCAGCTCAATACCTGGGTGCCACTGCCGGAAATGGCGGCCCTGCTGGTGCTGACCCTGGTGCTGGTAAGGAGGAGCAAGTTGTGAAAACTGGCATGTGGATCGGTAGCCTGTTGCTCGTTGTCCTGCTGGGTGGCTGTGTCAATGCCGAGCCGCGCCAGCTGGTGCCCTCCATCACCCTGTCGCCGGAAACCCTGGCGCTGTCGGATCCGGCCGGCACGGCCGCCGGTGTCGATCTGGGTCTGGAAGCGGCAGTCAATGAGAGCGACTCCCTGTTCAATGTCGCGACCCTGCCCGGCGTAAGAGTCCGCTCCGTCGTTGCCGGTGGCCCTGCGGAGCAGGCCGGTTTGCGGGCGGGCGACGTCATCCTGTCGGTGGACGGCACGCCCACGGACCACCCTGATGCCCTGGCTGCGCTGGCTGCCGACGTGGAGTCCACTATCCCACTGGTCCTGCAGTTGCGCCGCGACACTGCCGTGCTGGAGGCCCACCTGGTGCCGCGCCTGCGTGGCACCGCCGCTGGCGATCTGCGGGAGTTGTATCGGGTCGACCCGGTGGCCAGCCGCACCGGTTACCGCTCCACAGTTCTGGAGCGCCCGGGTCAGACGGCACTCATTGGTGCCAGGATAGTGGCGTTTTATCCCGACAGCCCCCTGCCGGCGGCAGGCCTGCGGGAAGGCGACCTGATCCTGGCCCTGGATGGCCAGCCGGTCGCCTCCGCCCAGGGACTGGTCAATCAGCTCAATCAGAATTTTGTCCCGGGCCGGCGGGTGTTGTTCACCCTGCTGCGGGATACCGATACCCTGGAGTTGCCGGTGCGCCTGTGGGATCCCGGCCGCCACCTGACCCGGCTGTCCCTCGGGCCGCTGCTGCATTACGAGGCGGATCCCCAACTGGCCCGCACCCGCTTCGCCCTGCTGGATCTGTGGTTGTTTGCCGTCTACCGCTTCACCCGTGACGGCAATGAGCGTCAGCACAGCCTGCTGGGGCTGTTCACCATCAGTAGCGAACTGGGCGCCCTGCAGGAAGCCACCCCTTGATGATCATCCGCCCTTGCCCATGATGTCTCATGACTCCAATTACCCCATGTCAACGATAGTGCGCCCGGGCCTGCTGCTGAGCGCCGCCCTGTATCTTGGCGGCGCTGCCGCCCAGATCAATTACGTGGCCACCGAGATCGCCTGGGACGACCGGGAATTCGACGTCAGTTATGGTCTGGAGGACATCAACGGCGATGGACGGCAGGATCTGATCCTGCCCCACTGGCAGCGCACCCTGGGTCGTGAGTTATGGATTTATGAACAACTGGGGGACGGCCGCTTCAGCGACACACCCCGGCGCATCGAAATAAAAACGGAAATCGTCGCCGTGGGCTTTGCCGATTTACGCCCGGAACCTGGCAAGGAGCTGGTATTGTTTGCCGGTCCCGGTCTTTTCACCCTGTCCACCGCCATCGAAGGGTATGCCGGCAATCTGCAGCCCCTGGTGCAATGGCAGCTGGCGGCCGATGTGCCGGCCTTCGACACCGTGGAGCTGATTCGCGAGCTGAACGACATCGACGGTGATGGCTTGACTGACCTGCTGCTGCCCGGTCCCCGCAGCTGGGGCTACTTCCGTGGCGATGGCACCGGCGGTATGACCCTGAGCACGGAATTCACCACCCTCAATCCCGATCTGGATCCGGCCCTGCAGGGAGACCGGGACCGCGACCTCAGCACCAATCTCACCATTGATGCCCAGACCGGCATCCGCCTGGAGGTGTCGGCCCGTCGCCCAAGCCCCTTTGCCGACCTGGTCCAGACCTGGCAGGCCGACCAGTCCGCTGCCGACGGCACGTTACTGGAAGCCGAAAACTGGATGCCCGCCGTGCAGCTTGCCGATCTGGACGGTGACGGCCGGGAGGACATGGTCTACCTCAATACCGATACGGACTTACAGGCTCAATTGAACCTGCACCGGCAGCGGCCGGATGGCAGCTTTCCCCCGGAGCCGGACTGGCACCATTCAGTCACGGGACGGGGCAATCTGCGCATCACGGATCTGGACGGCGATGCCTTTACCGACCTGGTGCGGCTGGAGGGCAGCGGCGACCAATGGGATGCCTTTCTGTTCCGCAACCGGAACGGCAGCTTCGATCTGGCCCAACCGGATCAGGTGATGCGCTTCTCCGGCTACGACGCCACCCTGAGTTTCATCGACATCGACGGCGATGGCAGGCCGGAGCTGAATGTCAGCTACTACACCATCCCGGTGGTGGAGGCCATCCGCAACACCGCCATCCTGCGCACCCAGTTGCTGTACAGCGCCGATGGCGCGGAAGCGGGGCAATTGTTCAGTCGCCGCCCCCTGTCCCGCCTCGAGGAGAGCTTCTCCGCCACCAATGTGCGCGGCCTGGCCGAACAGATGTCCCTGCGTTGGGACGTGGACGGCGACGGTCGCAAGGATGCGCTGTACATCACCGAGGCCGGTGCCGTGGCGGCACGCCGCATCGACACCCAGCTGCGCATCGAGGAGCAACCGTTCTGGACCTATGTGCCGGACCGCTCGGTCATCGGGTTTTTCGTGCGGGATCTGAACGGGGATGACGTCCCCGACCTGGTGCTGCGCCACGGCACTTCAATCACCCTGCTGGTGGCACGCCCATGAGGCTCACACTCGTCATCGGGGTATTGGTTCACTTTCTGGGAGGCGAGGTGCTGGCCCAGTCGTCGCTGGCCGACTATCGCCAGCAGCCGTTCACTCTCAGCGGGGATGTCCGCCAACTGCTGGTGGTGGATGGCGATGGCAACGGACTGCAGGATCTGCTGGTGGTCCACGAGGACCGGGTGGAGCTGATTTTCCAGCAGCCGTCTGGTTTTGCCTTTGACGACAGCAAGGCCGTGGTGGAACTGGATGGCCAGGCGGTGGGTTGGGACATCAGTTTCGGCTATGGGTCCGCCGACACCCTGTCCCTGATCGCACTGTTGGACGGCTCTCGGGTGCAAGCCTGGCATATCCGCGACGGCCGCTTCAGCGCCCCCGAGCTGCTGCAATCCGGACTCAGCGGCTTCATTACCAAAGGGGTGAACCGGTTGCGGTTCTCACGGGACATCAATGGCGATGGACTGGATGATCTGGTGATACCCGGCGCCGGCGTGCTGGCCCTTTACATCCGCAATGCCGACGGCAGCTACCAGGCGCCGTTGACGGTGCAGTCCCAGGCCGACATCCGCACCCGTCTCGAGGCCGGCGGTCTGCAGGGCGACATCGGCCAGGCGGTGGTGATTCCCCTGATGCAGCTGCAGGAACTCAATGGTGACGGTCACGCCGACCTGGTGTCCCGCACCGAAGCGGCCCTGGAAGTGTTTCTCGCCGACCCGGTGGGCCCTGCCTACTTCAACCCGACCCCATCCTATGCCCTGGATCTGCTGGCCATCGAGGCCGGGCTCGGTGAATTCGACATCGACCGGCTGGATTTCTCCAATCTCACCGGTGTGCTGTCCCTCACCCACCAGGAACTGCTGGAGGACGTGACCGGTGACGGCATCGCCGATCTGGTGCTGCGGGAAGGGGGTAAGGTGTCACTCTTTACAGGCAATGCAGCCGGCATGAATCTGGAGCGACCGACCCAGGTGCTGTTGTCCAGCGGCAATGTGCTCAGCACGTTTCTGTACGACGAGAACGAGGATGGCCGTCAGGACCTGTGGCTGTGGCGGGTCGAACCCATATCCGTCGGAGACCTGTTTCTGTGGCTGGCGATCTCCGGCAACATCGCCGTGGAAGCCTTCGTCTATCCCAATGAGGGCAGCAGCTTTGCCCGCCGCCCGAGCCGCAAACTCACGGTGACCCTGCGTTTCCCCTCCGCCCTGCGCATGGCAAGCTCGGTGCTGGACATTGCGCGCCAGGCCCGTGAGAGTGCCGACACCCCCCTGGCACCCAGCCAGGCCGCCCAGCTGGACGACAATCTGCAGAGCCGGGACCTGCTGGTCATGGCCGGGGATGCCATCGATGTGTTTCTCAACACCCTGGAACCCGAAACACCTGTGACCGACCAGTTTCTCAGCGGCATGAATTACAGCCGCAGCCGGGATGACTACGTGATCGACGTGGGCGAGATCATCAACAACGTGTCCGTGGGCGGCAGTCGGGAACTGGCCATCGCCGGCAGCCGGGAGCCTGATTTTCGCATCGGCCTCAGCCGCGGGATCGGCGCCGGGGACTTCGTGCCCCTGATGCTGGATGCCGACGGACGGGACGACATCCTGGTGTTTTTCTCCCGCTCCGGTAGCCAGTTGGAAGGTTTGTTGTTACTCTCCAGTGCCCCCTGATGATTGAATCCCTATGAAAAAAGCCGTCTGGATCACCCTGCTCGTTGCCATCGTCGGCGTCAACGGCGTGTGCTGGGTGGGCTACCAGATCACCGGCATCTATGTGCCACAGTTTCTGCGTCTCACCATGATCCTGGGACTCACGGTCATGGCCGCCGTGTTCACCGGCACCTTCCTGTTGATCGACAAGCTGGAACAGGAACGGCCCCTGGCGGGCCATAAAACCAAAATGACCCTGCGACCGTCTACAGCTCCAGACGCACCGGATTCGAAACCCGCTGCCACTGACCGAGACGGTGCAACCCACCACGGGAAAACCACAGACACACCAAACGGACCATGAACCGCAGCCACATCGTCATCGCCCTGTTGCTCATCACCACCATCACCAGCAGCGCGCTGGCCTGGCAGCGCCAGAACCAGCATCAACGCCTGGAAGAACAGGTGGCCCAGTATCGCCGCCAGGCGGAGCAGCTGCTGGCCCAGGTGGAAACTGATACCCGTGCGCGGCTGGACACCGAGAAACAACTGGCGGAATTGCAGAGCCGCCTGCTGACGGTGGACACCCGCGCCCAGGCCCAGGCCGAGGAGCTGGCCGCCGTCCGTCAGCAGATCGATCCTGATTATGCGGACCTTGAACGGCAACTGCGGGAACGCATCGGTGCCGAGCTGCGCCGGGAACAGCAACGGGCCGCCGTGCCCACCACTGCCGGTCTCATCAACGAGCTGAGCGCCCTGCCCCAGGATGAACGCATGGCCCTGATGGCGGTCCAGGGACAATACGGGGATTTCCTCAACAGCCTCAATGCCGATGCCCGGCGCAAGGAACAGATTGCCCAGGCCCTGGTCAGCCTCACCATGGAGCAGAATCAGGCCCGCACGGACCTGGTCAACCAGCCGGACATCGATCCCCGGGAAATGCGCCAGCAGATCATGGCCATCAGCAGCCCGGAGGCCGTGCGTGAGGCACTGGCCTTCGCCCTGACCGAGGAGGAAATGGCCCTGTTCGAAACCTTCCAGCAGAATCAGCCCAATGTGTTCTTCAGCACCTCGGTGGGAGCCCCGGGCGGTGTCCGCCTGCGCCAGGGCGGCCGTGACAGACAGGGTCCCGATGGCCAGACCGGGATTTCCAGCTTCGAATTCGTTGCCCCGGGTCAGCGCCTGATCATCCGGGAAGCGGTGCCGGAGGACGCACTGCCACAGCCCTGATCAGGCCAGCACAGTTCCCACCTCATCCAATACCCGGGCAGCCGTCAGGGAACGCAGGCAGGCATAGTCCTGCACGCAGGTGATGGTGCGGCAACGGGGATCACAGGCCACCGGACCCCGCAGCACCCTGGCATTGTCTCCGAGAGGCGCCCATATGCGATCCACCGTGGGACCGAACAGGGCAAAGGTGGGGGTGCCGCAGGCCGCCGCGAGATGCATGGGCCCGCTGTCATTGCCGATGAACGCCCTGCTCAGGTGCAGCACACAGGCCAGCTCACCGAGCCCCAGCCCATCGATGACGTCCACCACACCTGAGCCCTGGTGTTGCACCAGGGCCGCCTGCCGCCGATCTTTCTCTCCCGCGCCGATCAACACCACCTGCAGGCCACGCTCCCGCAATCCAGCGATCACGGCGGTGAAATTGGCAGGATCCCATAACTTGTAATCCTGGGACGCCCCCACGTGGATCGAGACCCAGGGCCGCCGGGGATCCAGACCCAGGCTCTGCAGCTGTTGCCGCACCTGCTGCTGTAATGACGGAGGAAACGTGCCGTGCGCATATCCGGGTTGCAGGGTCTGACCATGGGCTCGCCGGCACAGGGCCTGCATGCCATACCAGCGGTGTTCCGCCAGATGGGGGAATTGGACCAGTTCATCAAATACCCAGCGACGCCGGGTGAAGAAGGGTCCGACCTTGTGTCGCGCGCGGGCCAGCAGGGAAACCGTGGTGCTGGTACTCTCCCCTTCCAGCTCCAGCAACAGATCCGCCTTGAACTGCCGCAGGCGTCCCAGGAACCCGCCCAGGGCCCGCAACCGTCCGACGAGGCCGCGCCGGGCTGACAGCGCTGCCCTCGGGTAGTAGAGGATGCGGGTTTCCCCCGGCAGGAAAATGTCGGCGATGTCCCGGTAGCGTTCATCCAGGATGAGCAGCACCTGCCGCTGATCCTGGAGTATGGCTTTGAAGTGGGGCAGCGCCAGCAGCAGGTTGCCGAGGAACTTGCAGGGGTAGACGATCAGGACGGCTTGCTGCTGGACGGACACGGACTCTGACTCCCGGAAAGGGGGCAGTATACCGAGCGTCGGGAGTGGCTGTCGCCCGGGGGCATCGGGAGCGGTCCCGGTCGCGGTTGCGGTCGGGATCGGAGTCGGGGTCGGGGTCTGCGAATGGGATTGGTGCGTGGCTCAGCGGGGGGCACAGGGGGTCGCGGCAGACCGCGCCCGTCCCGGGTGCCCTCGATACGAAAAAAGCCCTGGATGGCGGTCTTTTTTCTGCGGTCGGGGCTGGTCTTTTAGTGCCGCCACCCCCTGTGCCCCCCGCTGGCTAACAGATCACTGCAGGCCCCCGGGTGGGTCATCGACGGTGGTGAGGCTATCGAAGCCGCATTGAATCCTGCACGGCAGTGAGGCGGAGATGTTGGTGGCGGTGTTGGCGACCGTGCGCGACATGGATGTCGCGCCCGAGCCTACATGGATGTATTCACGGCGTGTCGCAAACACTGCCACCGACAGCTCCGTACTACTCCTCTTCTAACGTGTTACCCATGGGCGCGGCAACTCGAAAAATATGCCCGCTCAGGAACCCAAGTTCAAATCTCTCCCCGCCGGGCCGCCTGGATCATGTGATCCGCCGCCCGGAACGCCAGCGCCATGATGGTCATGGTGGGCTGGCCGCGGCCGGAGGTCACCAGGCTGCCGCCGTCCACCATGAACAGGTTTGGCACGTCGTGGGCACGGTTGAACTTGTCTACCACCGAGGTGGCAGGATCGTTGCCCATACGGCAGGTGCCCAGCAGGTGCACGCCGCCGGTCTGGCCATCGGCCGCGTAGTTGCTGACTGTCTGCAGGGCACCGGCCGCCTCCATCAGTTCCTGGGAGCGCTCCATGAAAAACTTCATGGTGGCGAAATCGTCGGGATGGTTCATGAAGGTGGTGCGCAGTGCCGGACGTCCCCATTTGTCCTTCACCTCCGGATCCAGGGTCACGTTGTTGCTGGACAGGGGCAGGCTGGTGGTATGGCCGTTGAAGGAACAGGCATGGCTGAACTCGGTGGCAATGCTCTTCTTGAACTCACTGCCCCAGCGTGCCCCACTGAAGCGCCCGCCACCGAGCGCCGCGGCCATGGGCAGGCCGCGGGACAGGTGGCGGGCATCGATCCCGCCACCACCGTAGAAGCCGAGACCGGGATCAATGCTGTAGAAATCGTGGATGACCCGGGTGGTGGGAATGCTCTTGAAGGCGTTGACGGGGTGCTCGAACAGCCCCGCCACACTGGACGAACCGTTGAACATCAGGTTCCTGCCCACCATGCCGCTGCCGTTGGCCAGACCATCGGGAAAGCGGCTGGATTCCGACAGGAACAACAGGCGCGGCGTCTCCGCTCCGTTGGCGCACAACACGACGGCATTGGCCCGCTGTGCCTGCACCGTGCCGTCCTCTTCCCAGTACACCACCTCCGTGACCCGGCCACTGTCGTCTGTATCCACCCGGGACACGGTGCAGCCGGTACGCAATTCACAGTTGCCGCTGGCCAGAGCCAGGGGAATCATGGTCACCGCGGTGGAGGATTTGGCCGCCATCTCGCACCCGAAGCCCAGGCAGAAGCCGCAGTGCACACAGGCGGGCCGGCCATTGTAGGGTTGGGACAGAATGGCCACCGGTTCCGGATAAGCAGTCCAGCCCAGCGCCCTGGCGGCCCGCTCCAGCAGCACACCGGAGGATTTCGGCGGCATGGGCGGCAAGGGATAATCCTTTGAGCGCGGCGGATCCCAGGGGCCCTGCAGGCCGGACAGGCCGATCTCCCAATCTACCTTTGTGTAATAGGGTTCCAGCTCCTCGTAGGTGATGGGCCAATCGGCGAAATTAGTGCCAGGTATCTCACCCAGGACACTGCGCTCCATGAAGTCGATGGGTCGGAAACGCCAGAAGTTGCCGGAGAAGTGAGCGCTGCTGCCACCCACGTTGTGGGCATAGCCCAACACGGCACCGTCGGCGATCTCGGCCTTCTCGTGCTCATAGCGGCGGAAGGTCTGGGGATGGCCTTTGCGCCTGCCCCAGGTCATTTCCTCGTTCTGGGTGACCGACCATTCATCATGGGTGAAATCACCAGGCTGCAGATAGGGCCCCTGCTCCAGTACCACCACGGAAAATCCGGCAGTGGACAATTCCTTGGCCACGATGCCGCCGGCAGCGCCGGATCCCACCACCACAAAGTCCACCGGTTCCCGGGTTGGGAATGTCGCCTGCGCCATGCCTATGCTCCTTTTTCCATGTAATCAGCGTCGTAATGGCCGAACGGCGGCTGCCACATATGACGATCCTCGAAGCCGATCATCCGCCAGCCCGCCTCGTCCTTGTTTCCACCATAGGACGGCAGTGTGAACATGCCGGCTATGGTGAGATAGCGCAGGGTATTGAAGAATGGGGTTGTTTCGATGTCCTGCAGCAGGCCGTCCTGCTGCTCCGGGGTCAGGCCATGGAAGGAATCCACCCCGAAACGGGCACTGGCACTGGCCTGCAGTTCGGTCAGTCCACTGCGCAGGGGCTCGAGAACCTCCGTGCGACTGCTGCCCAGCACATTGTCCATGAAATAGATGACGCCGGCTTCCGTGGCACCGGGCGTGTCGTCGGTGGGAATGATCCGGGCCGCGATGGCCTGCAGTTCCAGAGCCTCCTCCGCTGCCAGGGTCGTGAAAGGCTGCGCGGTCGCCATGGCTTCGGAGGCCTCCCGGCAGGCGCTCACGATGGCGGGCAGGGACAACAGCAGCAAGGAATTGCGGGCCGAGGCCAGGGAAAATTTTAAAAAGTCACGTCGCGTTTGAACATCCATACTCACGCTTTATTCCTCCTTCAGGGCAGTGCGGTCGGCGCACAGATCGAGGTTCTGCCGATTTATGAGCAAGAGTCAGGCCAGCCGGACAAATCCGAGAATTCTCATGGGCTTAGTCATACTGGTTGAGGAAAGTCAGTATCAGGACCGGCAATCACGCACCGCCGGGGGTCCCGGCCTGGCGTGCACAACCCGAATTGGTGCAGCCAGGGGGGCTTCTCTTTTAGGGAGAACTGGCCCGCTGTTCCGCCATGCGCTCGCCGCGCAGGATGTTCACCATGCCATAGTTGCCTTCGTGGCAGGCGTACTCATAGAGCTGGCCTGCCACCTTGCCCATGGGCAGGACGGCTTCGATACGGTCGGTGAAGGTGGCGGGGTCCTGCAGGGTCCAGCGGTAGGTCATGGCATCGTAACCGACCCGGCTGAACCGCTCGGTGAGCACTTTGTCATAGGCGGTCCCGAAAGACCCGAAGCTGGTGGTGAGATCATTGAAGTTGCGGGTTTCCACCACCAGGGTGTCTCCTTCCCAGTAACCCCGGGAATCCCCGGTCCACAGGCGGATGTCGTCATGCAGGGCGGGCCGATCCTGCAAAGGTACGATGCGGGCATCGTGGATCATCTCGGTGAGGATCACCACGTGATCCCGGTTCTGCACGATCTGTACATTGTTGTTGTAGCGGCTTGGGCTGAACGGCGGCCCGGCATTGAAGCCCACGATGCAGCGTTCCGACAGGCCACGATCCTCCGGGCCGTCCTTGCTGATGCCGCCCACGCCGTAGCGTACCGGACGCACCCCCGGCACATCGTCGCCCAGGCCGCCACTCTGCACCGGCGCGCCCTCCTGGCGGGCCGGCAGGCGGCCGTCCAGGGGATAGACGATCTGTGAGGTGCGGCGGGAATCACCGATGGCCCCCATCTCGTACCAGAACATGTCATAGCCGAAGGTGAAACGCTCATCGGTATCCGGCGCGCCCCGATTGGCAGCGTCGGGATCGGGCTCCGGCTCGGCACCGGCCGCCGCCTCCGCGCGCCGCTGTTCGATCTCGCGGATCTCCTCCACAGTGAGAAACTCCCGCTCACCGAACCGGGCAGGACGTTGCAGGGGAATATCGGTGGAGAAATTCCACACTCCCTGCAGATCCGGCTGGCCCCACTCGGTCCTGGGCACCTGAAAATCCTCCGCAGCGGCAGCGCCGGCGGCGCCCAGCAACTGGCCCGCGGACAGCAGGGCAAACAACAATCCCGGTCGGCTGATGGATGGCACGGAACTCTCTCCTTTCGATGGTCTAATTAACGAAGTGAAACGTCGCAAACGTTAGCGACCGCAGCGGCCAATGTCCAGTTGCGGCTCCGGACTCTCATTGAGGTTTCAGGGGAAATATGCTTACATCGTGTGCCCTTGAACGGCCCGGGATTGCCATGTCACGAATTGCACTCAGTCTGCTGCTGATCGGCCTGTTGACCGCCTGCTCCGACGACCTCGCCCGCACCCGGCCCTATGTCCTGACCACCGCCACCACCGGCGGCACCTATTACCCTGTGGGTGTGGCCATCGCCACCATCGCCCATGCCCAGCTTGCCGATAGCCAGGGCATCAGCCTCACCGCCATAAGCTCCGCCGGATCCCTGGAAAACGTCAAGCTGCTGCGGGACAACCAGGTGCAATTCGCCATCCTGCAGGGGCCGTTTGGTGCCTGGGCCTGGAATGGGGAGGGGCCGGTGAGCCGGCCCCAGACGGACATGCGCAGCGTCAGCGCCCTGTGGCAGAACGTGGAGCATTTCGTGCTTACAACGGATCTGGTCCGCAATGGCGACATCTACGATCTCAATTACCTGGACGGTGAGCGCTATGTGCTGGGTGCCCGCAATTCCGGCGCCGAACAGACCGGCCGCTTCATCCTCGAAACCCTTGGCATCGACTACGAGAATAAAATGAACCTGGCCTATATGGGCTACGGTCCCACCACCAGCGCCATCCAGGACGGCAACATCGTGGGCATGAATGTGCCGGCCGGCGCGCCGGTCAGCTCCATCACCCAGGCCTACGCCCTGATGGGGGATCGCATCACCATCCTCAACTGGACCCAGGAGGCCCTGGACAAGGTCAACGCCAAGTATCCCCTTTGGGACTGGTATGAATTCCCGCCGGGCACCTACCCCAACCAGGAACAGCTGATTCGCACCGTGGGCTCACCCAATGTGCTGGTGACCCGGGTCGACATTCCCGAAGAACACGTCTACCAGATCACAAAAGTCATATGGGAAAACCTGTCCACTCTGCAGGACATCCATGGCGCCACCAACGACATGCGCCTGGATATCGCCATCAACGGCCTCGGCGCCCCCCTGCATATGGGTGCCCTGCGCTATTACCGGGAAGGGGGATTGACCATACCCGAGCGACTGTTGCCCCCGGAATACAGTGCCACACCATGACACCGAGAAGTTGATTCCATGAAATC
>JBJOHV010000092.1:0-3037 GCA_046047495.1 Pseudomonadota bacterium
GCTTGCGGGGTCGGCTGGGTCGGCCGCCGGAGCCGCCGGGACGGCCGGATCTTGCGGGTCTTCCCGATCTGTCCGGACGGTCCTCCGCCTTGAAACGGGACTCGCGGCTGAAAGGCGGGGCCTTGGCCAGCAGGCGCTCTTCCGGGTGTTTGCAGGCCAGTTTGTAACCCAGCTTGGCCTCGATATTCGGCAGCAGGAAGGAATCCTCCTCGCAGGCGAAGCTGATGGATGTCCCGATGGCGCCGGCGCGACCGGTGCGGCCGATGCGGTGCACATAGTCATCAGCCTCTTCCGGCAATGAGTAATTGATCACATGGGTGACATCCTCGATGTGCAGGCCTCGGCCCGCCACGTCGGTGGCCACCAGCACCTTGAAGCGCCCTTCCTTGAAACCCTCCAAAGTCTTGATGCGCTTGTTCTGCGCGACCTCACCCGACAACAACCCGCACTCCACGCCATTGCGATGCAGATTGTCTGCCAGCTTGCGCACCTGATCCCGCCGGTTGTTGAAGACGATGACCCGATCGGCGCCAGGCTCGGAAATCAGGTTGTACAGCAAATTGTATTTGTCGTCGGTGGTAACCAGATAAACCAGTTGTTCCACTGAATCGGTGGCGACTTTCTCGGGTTCCACCTCCACGAACAGGGGATCCACCGCCCAGCGCTTGCCCATCTCGAGGATTTCCGGTGTGAACGTGGCACTGAACAACAGGGTCTGGCGACATTCCTTCTTCGGGGTATGGGCGATGATGCGCCGAACCTGGGGAATGAATCCCATGTCCAGCATGCGGTCGGCCTCGTCGATCACCATGAATTCCACCAGACCAAGATAGACCTTCTCGTTCTGCACGAAATCCAGCAGACGTCCGGGGGTGGCCACCAGAATGTCCACCGGCTTCTTGTCCAGTGCCTTTTCCTGCTTGGTGTAATCCTCACCGCCCACCAGGGTGACCGTATGAAGGTCGGTATGGCGGGTCAGCTTCCAGGCATCATCGGCGATCTGGATGGCCAGCTCCCGGGTCGGTGCGATCACCAGGGCTCGGGGTTCCGCCAGATAGGGCTCCTCATCCTGGGGCTTGTTCAGCATTTCATTGATCAGCGTGATGAGGAATGCGGCGGTTTTGCCGGTCCCGGTCTGAGCCTTGCCGGTGACATCGTGACCCTGCAGGGTGTACTTGAGGCTCTGGGCCTGAATGGGGGTGCAATACTGGAAACCGAGGTCACTGATGGCCTTGCGCAGGGCAGGATGCAGGTCGAAGTTGTCGAAGGGGATTGGTGCTGGTTTGGAATCAGCGTTCATGGTTTCCTGTCGTTGAAGGCGGAAAGGCGGTCGCGATGATAGCGGTAGGCTCCCGGAACATCAAGCGGCGCCGCACACCGGGCAGCCCGGGTCCCGGAGCAGCCGCAATTCACGCCACTGCAGGCTGCGGGCGTCCAGCAGCAGCAGCCGGCCGGTGAGGGTGTCCCCGATACCGGCGATCAGCTTGATGGTTTCCATGGCCTGCACACTGCCGATGATGCCCACCAAAGGCGCCATCACACCATTGTTGGCGCAGCTGGCATCCTCCTCTGCACCACGCTGGTACAGACAGTGATAGCAGGGGCTGTCGGCGCGGCGCGGATCAAACACCGCCACCTGACCCTCCATGCGAATGGCCGCCCCGCTCACCAGCGGAACCCGGGCGGCCACACAGGCCTCGTTGAGGGCGAAACGGGTGGTGAAATTGTCGGTGGCATCCACCACCACTGTTGCATTGCTGACAGCCCGTTCCATATCCTCGCCGGCCAATCGCAGGGGCAGACAGGTCACCCGCACGTCCGGGTTGAGTGCGTGCAGCGTTTTTTGCGCGGACTCCACCTTCAGCTCCCCGATGGAGTCGTTGTGGTGGGCTATCTGGCGCTGCAGATTGGTCAGGTCCACTGTGTCGGCATCGGCCAGCACCAGATGTCCCACGCCGGCCGCCGCCAGGTACATGGCCACCGGGCTTCCGAGCCCGCCCAGTCCGACGATCAATACGGTGGCATCCAGCAGTTTCTGCTGACCGGCCACGTCCATGCCCGGCAGCATGATCTGGCGACTGTAACGGAGTAACTGGTGGTCCTGCATGGTGGGGATTTCCTTCGCGAGCCGGGCCCGCGTTCACTCAGGGATCATAGTGACCGTAGCTCACCCGGTCCAGACCTGCCAGATCCCTGCGGCCGGCGACCTTGTCATACCCGGCGTCCCGCAGCAGGTCCCGCACGGCTTCGCCCTGTTGCCAGCCATGTTCCAGAAGCAACCAGCCACCGGGGCACAGATGGGTCCGGCCCTGGTCGATCAGGCGGCGGATGTCCTGCAGGCCGTCGCCGGCCGACACCAGGGCCTGCTGGGGCTCGAAGCGCAGGTCGCCCTCCAGCAGATGGGGATCCTGGGAAGCAATATAAGGTGGGTTGCTGACGATCAGGTTGAATGTGCGATCCCCAAGACCGGCAAACCAGTCACTCAACACCCACTGCACCCGCTGCAGGCCCAGTCGGTCCGCGTTGCCTATTGCCACCGCCAGGGCCGCTGCACTGTTGTCCACTCCCCACACCCGGGCGGCGGGCAGTTCACTGGCCAGGGCCAGGGCGATCGCACCGCTGCCGGTGCCAAGGTCGACAATTACCGGGGCCGTGCTGCCCGCCTCCGCAACGATATTCAGCGCCAGTTCCACCAGCAGTTCGGTTTCCGGTCGCGGAATCAACACGGCGGCGTTGACCTGCAGATCCAGACTCCAGAACTCCCTGTGACCGAGCAGGTAGGCCACCGGTTCGCCCTTGAGCCGGCGGGCCAGAAGATCGTTGAAGCGTGATTCCTGCTGCGCGGACAATTCCTGCTGTGGATGGGTCAGCAGGGCGGTACGGCTGCAGGCCATGGCTTCGGCCAGCAACAACTCCCCATCCAAGCGCCAGGTATCACTGAAGGGTTGCAGGTCCTTCGCCCTGGACAGGCAATCAGCGATGGTCGCCGCCATCAGGCCTCGCCGGCCAGGCTGGCCAGCTGATCCGCCTGGTATTC
>JBJOHV010000093.1:0-11310 GCA_046047495.1 Pseudomonadota bacterium
CTGGTCTGTGTCGCGACCGTGCGCGGCAGGGATGCCGCGCCCGAGCCCCCAGGGATGGGTTTACGGCGTGTCGCGAAACAGACCAGCGCCACAACGCCCCGTGAAACATGACACTAGTATGCAGCGCACAGGAAACAACGTCGGATGAACACCCTCTTCTTCATTGCCAGCAAGCTCGTCTGGGCCGTGCTGTCACCGGCGAGTCTCATTCTGCTGCTGGTGGTGGGGGGCTGGTTCTGCCTGCTGGTGGGCTGGCAGAAGAAGGGTCGCGGCCTGATCTCCCTGGCCGCCCTGCTGCTGGTGCTGATCGGGTTCCTGCCCGTGGGCGAATGGGTCATGGCACCTCTGGAGGGGCGCTTCCCCAGCAACCCGGCCCTGCCGCCCAACGTGGCCGGAGTCATCGTCCTGGGGGGCACGATAGATCCACTGAAAACAGAGCTGTGGGGCCAGCCCCAGCTGGGGGAGGCCGCCGAGCGCATCACCGCTTTTCTGGATCTGGCGGCCCGCTACCCCACAGCCAGGCACCTGTACACCGGCGGCAGCGGCAGCCTGGTGAACCAGGATTACAAGGAAGCGGATGTGGCGGATCAGGTGTTCTATCAGTTGGGATTCGTCAACCACGGGGTGGTGTTCGAAAACCAGTCCCGCAACACCTTCGAAAACGCCCAGTTCAGCAAGGAACTGATGGTACCCCAGCCGGGGGAGACCTGGATCCTGATCACCTCCGCCTTTCACATGCCCAGGGCGGTGGGTGTGTTCTGCGCCCAGCAATGGCCGGTGCTGGCTTATCCGGTGGATCACCGCACCCGCCGTGGGGATCTGTGGCGGGTGGAGTTCAAGGTGCTGGAGCACCTGGATGATCTGGACGGTGCCATCCGGGAATGGGTGGGGCTGCTGGCCTATCGCCTGACCGGCAAGACGGCGGCCCTGCTGCCTGGGCCCACTACCTGTGGATCAGAGCCATCCAGTACCCTGCTCAGCGTCCCCCAATAACCCCATCGATCCACTCCTGGTGGCGGGATATCCGTTCATAGACAGCCTGGGCGCCATAACTGCCCTGGGTCTCCTCGTCAAAATCCGCTCCCATCAGCTCACCCACCGCCACCCCCAGCAGCCAGCTGCCATCTGCTTGCACCAGCAGGGCCGGTCCGCCGCTGTCCCCCAGACCCGGCATGCCTTCAAACTCCAGGGCATCACTGGCCGGTTCCCGGGGGTCGTCAAAGCGGAACAGCAACTGATGGTCCACCTGTGAAATGCGGTTGTGGGCACGCCGCAGATCGCCGTCGTCCCGCTGCCGCCCGGTGGTTCCGATGCCGGTATAGCCCCAGCCCAACAGGGTAACCACCTGGTGCAGCTCATCGGATTGGCGGTACAGGGGCAGCGGCCGGGGATACGGCAGGGCTTCGCTGAAGCGCAACAGGGCCAGGTCCACATCAGGTCCCTGGGTTGACGAATAGTCAGGGTGAATCACCGCCTGCTGAATGCCCCGCTCGACGCCAGCCACCTCCACCATAAAGTCGTCCCCGGCCTCCAGGCGGGCCGGCATCGAGGTCTGCGCCAGACAATGGGCGGCGGTAATGGCCCACTGGGGATCAATGAGGGTCGCCACACAGACCTTGCGCGCCCCCTGGCGCTCCAGGTAAAACACCGCCGGATACTCGCTGGCCTGCACCCGATAGGCATCACTGCTCCGGTCATGACGGGTAATGATGGCAAAAGCCGTTGGCATTGCCGCCAGCCAGAGCAGCAGCGCCAGGAGGCCTTTTTTGAAGTGACGAAGCGACTTGAATTCCATGATCGGTGATGGTTGGACCTCAGGTATCGCTCTGGTCATCGTGCTTGTGCAGCCCGGCATGGCGACTTTGGCGCAGACGCCGCAGGTTGGGCTTGTAAGTCGATTTGCCCACGGTCCGCATCAGGACATACAGCCGGTAGGTGAGAAACACGATGGCAACCATGATGAACAGCAGCAGGCAGACCGCCAGCCATTGCTCCTGGGTCCAGTTGGCAGGATTGCCCCATACCTCGTTCATAAGCGTCCTCCCTTGGTTATGAATTACCGGCTCAGGATTCGTTGGCCAGCTCGATCACGGCTTTCTCGATCACTCGCATGCGTTCCCAGGGGTCGTCCAGCTCCAGCAACTTCTGGCGCACTTCGAGCTCCACCGGGATCAGTTCCGCCAGGCGCCAGCCCAGGTCCCACAGGTTGTCATGGTCGACATCCAGCTGCAGGTGTTCCACTGCCGGGTGCTTCTCCAGCACCTGCAGCAGCTCAGCCATGCCGGTGTAGTCCTCGTAGATTGGAATGGGCTGCTGTTCCACGGAATCCTGCTGACTGTAGGTGACCCTGGCCATGAACAGGTCGTTGTCCGCCACCCAGCAGTCCTCGACATGGAATTTCTTGATACCCTCCACCGTGATCCCCAGCAGACCATTGTCCAGCTGGTCCCAGTCGATGATCCGCACATAGGTGCCGGTGCGATGCAGGGTCTGGCGGGTACCGGGCCTGATCACCTCATCCCCGGTCTTCAGCAGGGTGATGCCGAAACCGGAATCCTGCCGCAGGCACAGGGACACCAGATCGATGTAACGGCGCTCAAAAATCTGCAGGGCCAGGCGCCCTCGGGGAAACAGCACCGAGCGCAAAGGGAACAGCGGAATCTCCGCGCTGGCGGCAACCCCGTTCATCAGACCCTGACCTCCCGGCTGCCCAGGGCAGTCAGCAATTTCCCGTGTATTCCATCGAATCCACCATTGCTCATGATCACGACATGATCGCCGGGAACGCAAAAATCCTTCAGGAAGGCCACGATCTCGTCCGTCGTACGGAACACCCTGGTGGGGGATTTGCTGTCCTTGGCCAGCTTGTCCATGTTCAGCTTGCCTGCATCGGGCTCCCGCCACAGGGTCAGGTGTGCCGCTTTGCTGGCATTGGCCAGCTCCTGCTGGTGTATGCCCATCTTCATGGTATTGGAGCGCGGTTCGATGACGGCGATCAGGCGGGTATTGCCGGGCTGACGCGCCAAACGACTTGCCACACCCTGCAGGGTGGTGGCGATGGCGGTGGGGTGATGGGCAAAATCGTCATACACCGATATGCCGTTGACCGTGCCGCGCAATTCCATGCGCCGCTTGACCCCGGTGAATTCGCGCAGGGCCGCGCAGGCGGTGCGCACCTCCACGCCCGCGTGGTGAGCCGCCGCGACGGCGGCCAGACCATTGCTCACATTGTGCAGGCCGGTCAGTGACCAGTCCACTTCCGCATGGCTCATCAGTTCGCCCCGGGATCCGGCGCCGAACTTCATGATCTCGAAGCGACTGCCCTGCTCGTCATGCAGGCTGGCATTCCAGAACACCCGGCCATTGGCCGCCAGGTGCCGGCACTCCTGCTCGGGAATGGCAATACCGAACTGCTGCCGCGGGGTCCAGCAGCCCATGCTTAGCACCTGATCTATGGCATTGTCGGCCCGCGGCGACAAAATCAGCCCGTTGCCCGGGATGGTGCGCACAAGGTGGTGGAATTGCAGCTGTATGGCATTCAGATCCCGGAAGATGTCGCCGTGATCGAACTCGAGATTGTTGAGTATGGCGGTGCGCGGAGAGTAATGGACGAACTTGGAACGCTTGTCGAAAAAGGCGCTGTCATATTCGTCGGCCTCCACCACGAAGAAGGGCGGCTGGCCGAGATTGGCGGACACCGGAAAATTATTGGCCACGCCGCCGATGAGATAGCCCGGCTGCAGCCCAGCGTATTGCAGTATCCAGGCCAGCATGGCGCTGGTGGTGGTCTTGCCGTGGGTACCCGCCACGCCCAATACCCAGCGTCCCTGCAGTACATTGCGGGCCAGCCATTCCGGGCCGGAACAATAGGGGATGCCGGTGGCCAGCACATGCTCCACGGCGGGGACGCCGCGACTCATGGCATTGCCGATGATCACCAGGTCCGGCTGGGGTCGCAGATTGTCCGGGCTGAAACCCTGCTTGAGGGTGATGGCCTGTGCTTCCAGCTGGGTGCTCATGGGTGGATAGACATTGGCATCACTGCCGCTGACCTGGTGGCCCAGCTGTTTGGCCAACAGGGCCAGGCTGCCCATGAAGGTACCGCAGATGCCCAGAATGTGAATGTGCATGAGAGATTCCCGGCGACGTGACACCCGGTCCGCCGCCACTAGTGGAGTTCGGTGCCCTTCCAGCGCTGCACGATACCCACGTCCAGGCCGAACAGATCCAGCACGCGACCGACGTGGTGATTCACCAGATCGTCGACCGTCTTGGGTTTGATGTACATGGCCGGCTCGGGGGGTGCCAGGATGGCGCCCATTTCACTGACCTGCAGCATCAGGCGCAGGTGTCCGCTGTGCAGCGGTGTCTCCCGGGGCACCAGCACCAGGCGGCGGCGCTCCTTGAGCACCACGTCGGCGGCCCGCACCAGCAGATTGTCCGCATAGGAGTTGGCGATGGCGGACAGGGTCTTAATGGAACAGGGTGCCACGATCATGCCATCGGTGGTAAAGGAACCGCTGGAGATGCTGGCGGCGATGTCACGCACGGAATGCACATGGTGGGCCATGGCTTTCACATCCGTCACCGACCACTGGGTTTCTATGGCGATGTTCATCTTGGCGGAAGGGGTCATGACCAGATGGGTTTCCACCGAGGATTCCCGCTGCAGGACCTCCAACAGGCGAATGCCGTAGATCAGGCCGCTGGCCCCCGACATGCCGATAATCAAGCGCATAATTGCCTGTCTCCCCTAGCCTGACAAGGGGCAGATTGTTGCACCAATCCCGCTCGATTGCCACGCTTGAATGGTCATCCGCCAGTGGTAACATGCGGGCTCGTTTGCCTTTTCAGCGCCATGCCGGGAGCCCAGCCATCATGCCCAAAGCCAACCTGTTTTATGCCCAGTCCGGCGGCGTCACGCCGGTGATCAATGCCAGCGCCTGCGGGGTGATCGAGACCGCCCGAAAGCACAAGGACCGCATCGGCAAGGTGTTTGCCGGACGCAATGGCATCATCGGCGGCCTGCGGGAGGAGCTGATCGATACCGGCAAGGAATCCGCCGCCACCATCGCCCTGCTGCGGCAGACGCCGGCTGGGGCCTTCGGCTCCTGTCGCTACAAACTGAAAAGCTTCGTCGACAATGCGGCGGAGTACCATCGGTTGATGGACGTGTTCCGCGCCCACAACATCCGCTACTTCCTCTACAACGGCGGCGGCGATTCCCAGGACACCGCCAACAAACTGGCCCAGTTCAGCCTGCAGGAGAACTTCCCCATTACCTGCATCGGCATCCCCAAGACCGTGGACAACGACCTGCCGGTCACCGACAACAGTCCGGGTTTCGGCTCGGTGGCCAAATACGTGGCGGTATCGATCCGGGAAGCGGGCCTGGACGTGGCCTCCATGTGTGAGAGTTCCACCAAGGTGTTCGTGCTGGAAGTCATGGGACGCCATGCCGGCTGGATCGCCGGTGCGGCCGGCCTGGCCGCCGAACAGGAAGGCGACGCCCCCCACATCATTCTCTTTCCGGAAATCCCCTTCGAGCAGGACAAATTCCTGAAGAAGGTGAAAGGCTGCGTGGAGAAGTACGGATACTGCGCCATCGTGGTGTCCGAAGGCGCCCACACCGCCGACGGAAAATTCCTGGCGGAGGCAGGCACCCGTGACGCCTTCGGCCATGCCCAACTGGGAGGCGTGGCACCTTATCTGGCCAACATGATCAAGGAGGCCCTCGGTTACAAATACCACTGGGCGGTGTCCGACTACCTGCAGCGTGCTGCCCGCCATATCGCCTCCGCCACCGATGTGGAACAGGCCTATGCCATGGGCAAAGCCGCGGTGGAATTCGCCCTCGCGGGCAGGAATGCCGTGATGCCCACCATCGTGCGAAAACCCGGCAAGAAATACGGCTGGAGCGTGGGGGAGGCCAAGCTTTCCGACGTCGCCAACGTGGAAAAGAAAATGCCCCGCAACTACATCAGCCGGGACGGCTTCCACATCACGGCGGCAGCGCGGGAGTACTTCGCGCCCCTGATCCAGGGGGAGGATTATCCCCGTTACAAACAGGGCCTGCCGGTGTATGCCCGGCTTAAGGGCCAGCTGGTGCCGAAAAAGCTGCCGCCCTGGAAGGGTTGATCAGGGCGCCAGCCGTTCGATCTGCCAGCTGCCGTCTGCCGGCTGCAGGGAATAGCGGAAGCGGTCATGGAGCCGGTTCCTGCCCCCCTGCCAGAATTCCATTTCATGGGGCACGACCCGGTAACCGCCCCAGAAATCCGGCAGCGGAATCTCGCCCTCGGCATACTTCATCTTCATCGCCTCGAACTGGTTGAGCAGCAGGGTTTTGGAGCTGATGGCGTGGCTCTGGGCCGAGGCCCAGGCCGCCAGCTGGCTGTCCCGGGGACGGGTCAGGAAGTACTTGAGGGATTCGGCGGTGGAGATCTTGCCGGCGGTGCCGCACACCTTCACCTGGCGCTCGATGTCATGCCAGGGGAAGTGCAGGCTGACCCGCGGATTGGCCGCCATGTCCTGGGCCTTGCGGGAATGGTAGTTGGTGAAGAACACGAAGCCCTTCGCATCCACCCGCTTCAGCAGCACGATGCGCTGGCGAGGCTGGCCATCGGCCGACACCGTGGCCAGGGTCATGGCAGTGGGATCGGCGAAACCCATCTGCAGGGCCTGTGTCATCCAGGCATCGAACTGGTCCATGGGATTGGCGGCGAGATCGGCGCGGTGCAGACCGCCCCGCAGGTATTCGCGTCGGAGGTTTTCCAGATCCACGGTGTTTGCCTGTTGAGTTGGTTACCGGATCAGCGGATGAAATCGCCGTAATCCCACAGCTGCTGGCGCGCCGTGCCGGTGGAGTAGTAGTAAGTGCCGAAGCCGTGTTTCTCGTTGGCCCAGAAGCCGCCTTCGAAACGCGAGCCATCTTTCCAGCGGTACACCCCCTTGCCCTGGTACAGATCGTTGACGAACTCGCCGGTGTAATTCTCCGTGTTCTGGGACAGCCAGAACTCGGTGTACTGGTTTTCCCGCCAGTCAGTCAGGTTGAAGAAATAGGAACCCCGTCCGTGCCGTTTGTCGTCCCGCCACTCGCCGATGTAGAGGTGGTGGTCATCACCGTTCCAGTAGGTGCCACGGCCGTTGCGCTTGCCCGCCGTCCAGTTGCCGTTGTAGATGGCCTTGCTTGTGAAACTGAGGGGGACTTCCAGGCGGCCGCTGCCGTCGAACTGCCCGTCGCGGAAATTGCCGCGGTAAATGGCCTTGCCCCACTCCACCTGCAGTTCCAGGGTGCCACGGCCATTTTCGCAATCGCCGTAGACGCATTCCTGACTGCGCACGTCGGTGAGCATCTGGGCCTGGACCGGCAGACTCAGCAAACCGATGATGAGGAGGATAATCCGCAATGATCTGATCATGTTCAATAAATCTTGCCGTGAATGCGGTGGGTGATTATATACACAACATGCAACAGCGAACTACCGTACAGCAGTGGCTGCGCTCCAACGGCTACGGTGACATCACCGCCTGTCACAAGGTCAGCGGCGGCTGCATCAACGACAGCAGCCTGCTGGACCTGGCCAATGGCGACACCCTGTTCATCAAGCAACAGGCGCAGGCACCGGCGGATTTCTTCATCGCCGAGGCCGCCGGGCTCAATGCCCTGCGGCAGGGAACCCGGCTGCGGGTACCGCGGGTCATCCACGTGGAGCCCCAATTCCTGCTGCTGGAGGATCTCGGCAGCGGCACACCGCAAGCGGATTTCTGGGATTGCCTGGGAGAGGGGCTGGCCGAGCTGCACAGCAGGCCTCTCGCCCACTTCGGCTTTGGCACGGACAATTACTGCGGCCTCACCCCCCAGGCCAATCCGCTTACGGATGATGGCTTTGAATTTTTCGCCCGCCACCGGCTCATGGCCCTGGCCCGGCAGGCCGCCAGCCGCCGCCAACTGGACAGCGCCGACATGCTCGCCATGGAGTCGGTTGCGGCCCATCTGGACCGCTTTATCCCGCCCCAGCCGCCGGTGCTTGTCCATGGCGACCTGTGGTCTGGCAACGTCCACTGCGACCGCGTGGGCCACCCGGCACTCATCGATCCCGCCTGCCATTGGGGCTGGGCCGAGGCCGAGCTGGCCATGACCACTCTGTTCGGCGGCTTCCCTGCCCGCTTCTACCAGAGCTACCAGGCCAACACCGCCATGGACCCGCAATGGCGCGAGCGGGCGGATTTATATAACCTGTACCATCTGCTCAATCATCTGCTGCTGTTCGGGGTCGGCTATCTCGGCCAGGTCCGTGCGGTACTCAAGAGATACAGCCACCGATGATCCCCATCCGCGACGACAATCCCAGCATCCTGACGCCCTATACCACCATCGCCATCATAGCGCTCAACGTGGCTGCCTGGACCCTGCTGCAGGGCCTGGGCATGGATCCCATGCTGGCTGGCTCGGTGTGCCGTTTCGGGCTCATTCCCGGTGACGTGCTGGGCACCTTGCCGCCGGGCTACTCGTTTCCCATCACGGCGGAATTGGGCTGTCAGATCGGTGATTTCCCCGCCTGGCATACACTCTTCACTTCCATGTTCATGCACGGCGGTTGGCTGCATTTGATCGGCAATATGTGGTTCCTGTGGATCTTTGGCAACAACGTGGAAGATGCCATGGGGCATGGTCGATTTGCGATTTTCTATCTGCTGTGCGGACTGGCGGCGGCCGGTCTGCAACTGGGATTCAGCACCGACCCGGCGGCGCCCATGGTGGGCGCCTCCGGAGCCATCGGCGGGGTCATGGGGGCCTATATCCTGCTGTATCCCAGGGTCCATGTGCAACTGCTGTTGATCCTGGGATTCTTCGTCACAACCGTGGCCGTTCCCGCGGTATTCATGCTCGGTTACTGGTTCCTGTTACAACTGTTAGGCGGTTTTACCGATGTGGGCGGTGGCGGTGGGGTTGCCTTCTGGGCACATATCGGCGGCTTTGTGGCCGGCGCGATCTTGATCATGTTCTTCCGCAATCCGGAGCTGGTGCGTCGACATCCCTACCATGGCTGGAAAGGCCGTTCCCCGCGCCGATCCTGGGAGCGGGTGGAACGGGGGAAGCCCGGGGACGATTGGCGGGATTTCTAGCCTGTCCCGACTGTCATAAAACCTTCACCCGACGGATTTAGGCTGAACAACCGATTGCCCACCCGAGGTGCGGCCATGCGCCTGGATTCCATCAAGTATCGCCTGTTGGCCATTATCTGCGTATGCCTCTTGGGCATGTTGTTCCTGGTTACCACCCAATTTCTTGCCATCAACCAGCTGGTGGCGGTCCGCAACGACAGGGAGCTGATGTTGCGTCTCGGCAACGAGCTGCTGCAACTGCGGCGCCATGAAAAGGACTTCATGCTGCGCCATGATCTGGTCTATGCGGACCAGTTCACCGCACGTGCCGCGGAATTCTCCTTGCAGGTGGAGCTGCTCCACGAGATATACCGGCAATACGGGCTGCCTGCGCAACAGCTAACGCTCTTCATAGACAGTTTTGATCTGTACACCGCCCGCTTTGGCAACCTGGTGCAACAGCAGGTCACCATGGGGCTGGATGAAAACTCCGGTCAGCAGGGGGAATTCCGCATAGCAATCCATGAGCTGGAAACCCGCTTGCAGCAAACCGGCCAACAGGACCTGAATTTACTTTTGCTGCAGCTGCGAAGGCATGAGAAAGACTTTCTGTTGCGGGGTGATCCACTGTATATCCAACAAGAGCGCCAGGTTTTCCTGGAGCTGCAACAAGCCATCGGGAATTCCACCGGACCGGAATCCGAAGGCCTGATGTCCCTGCTGCAACGTTACCAGTCCGGCTTCGACAACCTGGTGGCCGCCAGTCTGAGACTGGGCGCCGACCCGGACAGCGGCATCCAGGGTGAGTTGCGAGGCGCTGCCCACGCCATGGAAGACCAATTGCTGAGCCTGGACAGCAGTCTGCAGCCACTGATCGCCCGACAGGAGTTCCAGGTCCGCAGCAACGGGCTGATCATCGCCGCTTTGACAGCCGTCGCGCTGCTGGCCATGCTGGCTCACAGCTTTCTCGGCTTTCAACGCGCATTCAATATGCTCATCACGTTTTTCTACCGCTGCAAGCGGGAGTATCAGCGACTGGATGAGAGAAAGCTGGATTTCGCCGAGTTCAAGACCCTGGCCGGCGTCGTGAATGAGATGGTAGATGCCAGAAAGGACATGGAAGACCGGCTCAAGGAAGCCAACCAACGCCTCGCCGAATACGGCAACCAGGGACACTGATAACTTAATAACTTAACGCGGTGATAATCTCGAAACCTGCGTTAAGTTATTAAGTTATCAGTGTCCCTACCCCCGCTACCCCACCCGTCGCAGCACGTTCAGCGGGCTGACATTCACCACCTGGCGGGTGGAATTCACACCCAGCACCGCGATGATGGTCATGCCCAGCAGCGGGCCGGCCAGCCACACCCAGTAGTGCAGCGTGAAATCCTGCCGGAACACGAATTCCTGCAGGTAAAACAAAGTGGCTTCAGCGCCCAGGGTGGCTATGATGCCGGCGATGAAACCGATGCTGGCGAACTCGATGAGCAGACTGGACAGGATCAGCTTGCGGCCGGCACCCAGGGTGCGCAGGATGGCATTCTCCTTGAAGCGTTCATCGAGGGTCGCATTGACACAGGCCAGCAGCACCAGGGCACCACAGGCCAGCACCAGGGCGAAGATCAGCTCGATGGCGGAGGTGACCTGGGCGATGATGTTCTGGATCTGTTCGATGAGGGCATCCACTTCGATCACCACGATGGTGGGGAACAGGCGGATCAGGTCATTGAGCAGCGCCTTCTGCTCCTGCTGCATCAGCGCGGTGGAAAGATACGTGGCACCCAGGTGGTCCAGGGTGCCCGGTGAGAATATGAAATAGAAGTTCGGCTGCATGTTGTCCCAGCGCACACTGCGCAGGCTCTGCACCTGCACTTCGATGGGCTGCTGATTGACGTCGAACACGATGGTGTCACCCACTTCGATGCCCAGCCAGTCCGCATACTCGTCCTCCACCGATACATAGCCCGGCTGCGGATCGTCGGCCCACCACTGTCCGGCGGTCACCTGATTTTCGGGTGGCAACTCCAGTGACCAGGTGATCTGGCGGGTGCCTATGCGGCTGCGTCCATCACGACCGTCCTGGGATTGGCCGTCCCCTGCGCCATTCTCCGCCCTGTCCTCGCCATCCGCCCCGTCGACCGGACCGAGGTCCGCCTGCTCGGCACTGCGCTCGGTGACGGTGGAGGGCCGGTCATCCTCGTCGCC
>JBJOHV010000094.1:0-53431 GCA_046047495.1 Pseudomonadota bacterium
CGGCTGGTGTTGCGCAGCAACTGCCAGCCCTTGACCGTATCCCGCTGCAGCACGTCCTGTGCCACCTGGTACTTGTCCCGGTTCAGTGGTTTGGCAAGTTCTTCCTGTTGCCTTGCCTGGGACATGGAGGGGAGATCGGCGGCCCATTGCAGGGTATCGAGTATGCGGTTGCTCATCTCGCTGGCGGCCTTGCGGGTGAAGGTGATGGCGAGGACTTCCTCGGGATTGTCCACCACGGTGAGCAGCTTGAGAAAACGCAGGCTCAGCAGTTCAGTCTTGCCGGAACCCGCGGGGGCCTGCACCCCATAGGAATCCCGGACATCCAGTGCCATCTGGCGCTGCAGTGAATCGGTGACCTGTCCGCTCATGGTGTCTCCATCCCTGGCTGACCTGGGTCCCCAGTCTCTTCCTTGTCACCGTCGTTATCTTCCGGCAGTTGTTCCTCGATACGGCACAGGGACTGGCGGCCGCAGTGGCGGCAGGTCAGGCTGCCATCCAGGGGACGCACGGTGATGTCGCCGGCCATGAATTGCCGAGCTGTCGCGGTGACCCGGTCCTGCCAGGCGCCGGCAAGTTCGGGCCAGGGTGTGGCCTTTCTGGGGGTGGTGAGCCAGTCACCGCCGGCGCTGTCGTCCACCACGCCGCGATAATCCAGGCTACCGGCCCGCAGGTGGGCGATGACGGCGCCGCTCACCGGCCCATCACCGCCGGCGGTGATAGCCCAGTGGTAGAGGGCCAGTTGCAGGTCATCGGGATTGGTGGCGGACCACTGCCGATTGCCGATGTAGGCGCTGGTCTTGTAATCCATCAGCAGCAGGCTGCCGTCCGCCAGGCGATCGATACGATCGATGGTCAGGGACAGGGGCAGGTCACCGGGACTGCACTGCAGGGATTGTTCCGTGGCGATCAGGGAGAACGGAGGCCGACGGCGCTCCAGTTGCAGAAAGTCGCGCAACAGGCGGCCCAGCCGGCTCGCTTCCACTCTGGAGAAACGGGGGGTCATGGTGTGGGGGTAGGCGCGCTTGAGCCAGTCCACGGCGCTGTTGACGGCGTCTTCGATAGCCTGCTCCAGGTCGTTGGCGACAAGGCCGGTCAGAGCGGCCTGATCCGGCACGCGTTCGTAGAAATGTTGCAGCGCCAGGTGTACCGCCTTGCCGCGGGTGGCCGGCGGCAATCCAGAGACCGGTGCCTGCAGCGGCTGGCACTGCAGGCGGTGCTCGGCAAAGGCCCGGTAGGGGCACAGCAGGTGGTTGGTCAGCAGGCGTGCACCACCCTTCGGCTGTTCTTCGCTGCCCAGGGGCAGCAGCACCGTGTCAGGTATCTCTTCCTGGGCAGGAACCGGAATGCCGGTGGCCCAATCACTGCCTTGGGCAATGGCCGGCGCCGGGTCGACAGGCAGGCTGCGCAGCAAGGGAGTGGCCCGCAGGCGTCGCTCGCCGTCCAGGCTCACAGCGCTCACTACCCACTCGCCAGCGGTTGCCTTATGCAGTCCACTCAGCAGCGCTTCGCTGTGTCGGTAATCAGTATCGGGATTGCTGCCTGGCATCCCGAGGGAAGCCTGCAGCCGGTACGGCAGCAGCGGGTGCAGGCGCCGCCGCTGGGGCCAGTGACGATCATCGGTATCGAGAATCCACAGGTGATCGAAGTGCAGGCCGGAGGCTTCCGCCGGAGTCAGCAGGCTGATGCTGTGCTGCAGCTGCGGTGGCGCGATGAGGCTGACGTCCATGAGCAGCTGCCGCAGGGCGGTGAGGGCCGTGGACAGGGTCAGGTCACCCATCCAGGCGGAAATCTGGCGAAAGCTGTCCAGCGTGGACTGCCAGCCCAGCAGCGCTTGCTGTTCCGCATCGCTGAGGGGCTTGCCGGGCCAACCCCACAACAGCAACTGGCGGCCGAACAGCTCGGTCCAGTGATGGGCGGCCAGCTGCTGTTTTTGGCGATGCTCCCGGAACAGCTGGTTTTGATGCAGCAGCAGGCCGGACAGTGCCGGGCAGGCCGCTGAGTCTTCGGTATCGTCCAGCAGGCGGCGGACCTCCGCCAGACGCACACTGGTTTCACCCCGGCGTCGCAGGCGTGCCTCGAGGGCGGTGCAGGCGGCATCACGCTCACCCGCGGTGGCAGCACAGTGGATATAGGGTGAGCGCAGCAGTTGCACCAGGTCCAGACTGTGCTGGGTGTCGAAGTTCAACCCCAACAGCCGCAGTGCGTGATCGATCATCGCCACCTGGGTGAGACTGTGCCGGTCACTGAAGGCGGTGAAGGGGCGGGAGCGCTCACCGAGCTGAACCACGGACTGGGGCTGCAAATACCGCAGCAGGGCCTGCTCCAGGGCTTCGGCCCGGGCCGGGACATCGGCCACCACGATGCCGATATGGGCCTGGGGTTGCCTGCTGTGCAAGGCCGCGGCCCAGGCGGCGCAGGCCGCCAGTTCATCCTGGGCCTGCTCGAAACCGTAGCGGCGTACGGTGCTGGCTGTCTCCTCGAACTCCAGCCCCTCACCGGCGCCGGGCCAGGTCTGAACCCGCCGGGCCTGCCAGTGCTGTTCCAGCCACTGGAACAGGCCGGCATACAGGGGCGGCGGCTCCAGGAAGTTGACCAGCAGAGGAGCAAGTTCGGGGGACACCAGGCCCTGTTCCATGGCTCTCAACAGAGGCGGAATGGCATCGGCCAGGCTGCTGAGTCCGTGGCTTGCGCAGAAGGACTCGAACGCCTTTTGCCACTCAATAAAGCGTCCCACGTCAGGAATGTGATGACTGTTGGACAAATCACGCCGCTGCTGCTCTGTTACCAGCCACTGGCGCGCCAGTTGATAGGCCTGACTGGCCAGCTGGGCAGTGGCTCCGGTATGCAGCAGGGGCGAGGCCGCAGGATCATTCTCGATGATGCGGTTCCACAGCAGCTTCTCCTGCCGGGTTTGCAGCAGCTGGGTGGCCGCGAAGGGCTGGCAGCCGCGGGAAGCCAGCTGGTCCCACAGATCCCGCAGCCAGATGTCCACCGGCAACACCTGTGGTTGCAGGTAGATGGCCGCGGACTGATTGGCGGCCCAGCTGTGCTGGATGGCATTGGCGGTGACATGGTTGGGCACCAGGATCAGGCGGTTTTCCCGCAGGGCGCCCAGCAGGTTGTCGAGATCGATCCTAGTCGCGGGCATGGTGTGGATCCGCCGCCCTGGAATGTCCGGTCAGTCTGCCGGCCCACTGCAGAAACTCCCCGCTGTCACCGCGGAATACCACGCGCTCCAGTTTTTTGCCCAACTGATAGTCATACATGGGGTCATAGTAATGCTGCAGCAGCTTGCCGATCCACACGCGGTGAGCCGCCAGATCGTCACCCTGTTGTTGCGCCGCCAGGGCCGCCTGCATGTCGGCGGCGATCTCCCGGTACAGGACGTCACCCAGGCGACGCCGGATGCGCTCCAGGCTTTGCAGCAGATAGGCTTCAAACAGCGGCTGGTGATGCTCCGGGTGGTGCTGTTGAAACTCCCGGTAATTGACCTGGATGTAGTCTGACAGGATCACCTGGGCGCGCCGCTCACGAGGCTCCTCGATGACGGCCAGGGGAGCGACGCGCATGCGTTCATGGAGCTGCTGGGGGATGGAGAGGGAACCGATGGCCCGGCTCTCGTCTTCCAGAAACACCCGTTTCCCCGCCGGTAGATCAAGCTTCAGGAAGGCAATGGCCAGGCGGTTCTCGAAATCGATCTGGCCGGGTTGCTGCTGAACCCGCGGCCCGAAGGCCGAACCGCGGTGATTGGCCAGGCCCTCCAGATCCACCGACTGGGGCAGGGCATTGAGCAGGCGGGTCTTGCCGCTGCCGGTCTTGCCCCCCACGATCAAAAACTCATGCTGGTTGCTGGCCTGCGCCAGAGTCTCGATCAGATAACGGCGCAGGGCCTTGTAACCGCCGCCGACCCGGGGGATGGCCACACCAGCCTCCCGCAGCCAGGCCTGTGTGATGCGCGAACGCTGGCCGCCCCGGAAACAGTACAGCACCCCCTGGGGATGTTGACGGGCAAAGTCCAGCCATTGCTGCAGCCGTTGCTCCCGCACCGGCCCTGACACCAGCTCGTGACCGAGGGCCAGTGCCGCATCCCGTCCGGCCTGTTTGTAGGCTCTGCCGATGCGCTCCCGTTCGGCGTCGGTCAGCAGGGGCAGGTTGCAGGCGGTGGGGAAGGCGCCCTGCTGAAATTCCACCGGTGCGCGCACATCCAGCAGGGGCACATCCTCGGTGAACAGGGAGCGGAAGCCAGTGGGGTCGATCAGGTCAGTCATGGTGGGCAGGTTTCATCGGGGCAGCACAAGGTTCATGGGGGCCAAGTGTACCACCGGGGGGAGGGAGTCCCTAGGGTAGCAGCCCCGGCGCCACTATCGCTGCCGCCGCTTGCTCACGCACATCCGGAATCGCAACAAGGGCCTCCTTCCGGTTGCGTTCGAACCCGGCGGATTCGTAAAACCTGAAGGTGCCTTCGTCACGCTGGCCTGTCATTAGCATGACTTTGTAGCAGTTCCTGTCCCAGGCAAAATCGAGGGCTGCAACAGGGATTTCCGGCAGCGGTGAATCCGCCCTATGGAGATGACCATAAATTGCAAGTAATGACGATAAATCATCCTTCACAAGTAAACGGATGCCCAATGCTTACCCCCTATGGGTGTTGGTAAAAGCAGACTGTATAACATTTCGCCCGGGCAGAACGAAAAACTATCGTATTTTCTGCAGGGTATGAGCATGGATTTCGTAACCCAGGCTTTCATGCGGTTGCCCAGTTCCTCGATGGTCATCGGATTGGAGTGCCCCTCATCCTCGACTAGCTGCTTGTTGAGGAGGGCCAATTCATTGCTCATAAATGGCTGTTCCATTCTTTCAATGGTAAACCCTGCTGCAATCAGGGCGTTCACCCTCTCGGAAATTGTCATGGGATGGGCTGTTGAAGAAACGCTCTTGTTCCAGGCGCCAGGGTATGTATAGGGTCTTTTATCGTGATACGCCTCAGCAATGGATGAGACCTCCCTCTCAGACCGCTCAACCGCATCGGATGCGCGGTGGTAAACACAAACAGACCATGGGGAATCAGCTTTTTCATATATACGCACAATTACATTTGCCGGATTCTGGCTATATCCTGAAGCCTTCAGCGAAGTAACAATGGAAACCCTGTCCACTAAAGTGGTAGCAGATCAGCGCGGCGTCAGCCGCGTCCTGAAGGCCCGTCGGGCCGATTCAACTGGTGGTTATGCGGATTTTCTCTCCCGCTCTAACTCAAGGCCTCTAAGTAGAAGCTTGTTGTTTATCATAACTGTAGCAATCATGAATTTGTTCCTAGGACCTGAAACAAGCTTTTCGTCGATCAATGGCTCTTCTGAATTTCCATTCTTCAACGTGCTTACATAGGTGAGCTCGGAACACAATTTGGAAATCCGCTCAGTGTGAAACCTTAACTCCATATGGCTGTGCGCGAATTCGTTGCGAATTTCAGCAATTTTAACAAGGTCCTTATACATAGGCTTGGGGATTACACCTAATGCATAGCAAAGGTCTGCCCGTGAAACGTATGTACCAAGCACACCAGAGTTTGAATTGAGAAGCTTTTCCGATACCTTGCTTTTTAGTAGCTGCGTTTCCAATAGTGAGCCTAAGCAAGCGTCTAAAAATCCTGACGCGACTAAGACTGCCGTAACGTCATTGCCCTCGTTTAGGGCGTCATAGAGGGCCTTACTTTCTGATGAAAGAACCTTTATGGGTATTATTGATCTCTTCGCCATTCCACGCTCTCAGACTATCCGCATAACGCCGCTGCCAAGGCGCAAAGTGAAGCTGGCGCAGCCGTTGCGCCAGCAAGGGGTGTGACAGCTTTACTTTGTCGCTATTCGGCGCTTTGTTATGCAGCATCTAGCGATACCGATCTGACTGTTGCGAGCAAAGTTCTATACATCGATCTACCCAGGTCTGGTACCAAAACCACGACCCGGCAACCTCTGTTCCGAAGCCCTTACCTAGATTCTTAGCATCTTCGCTCTTCCACATCTGAAGATGCTCTGGCTGGACCTTGAACTTAGAAAACCCAGCTTTGCGAACTTCGGCAACGACATCCTTTGCTCTATATTTCTTCCTCTCGACTTCCTTCTTAACCCAGTACTCCTTATCGATCGTCTTTGCCAATTCCGAGTCTGGATCAACAAATTCCACAACGCGATCAGCCTGGCCTGGGCGATTCACCATTTTTCGCTTAAACAAGAGCCTATATGAGTATTTAGGACTGTTGTACTCGTCATGATCTAAAGCATTATCAAATTCAACAATATATGCTCGAAGCTTCTCCGGAATTGTGACTTGCGGATTCGGGCCAGCCAACTGCTCGTTAGATATCTCCGTAAATTGGATGCTGTAAGAAAGATACTCGTCGAGCCCAAACCTCTTGCCGAAAAACGACTTCAACGCATCGTTGTAGTTAACAGCACAAGCCTGATATCTGCCGCTCAGGTAGTGGTCTAAAGACCTCGTCATTTGGTGCTCAATCTCGTGCCTAAGGCCAATTAGAAACCGTAGATTCGTAATAACGTCTTTGTCCAAGGGGCACGCCTTGTCGTTGAGGCAACGCTCTAGCTCCCAGTACTTAAAAGCACCGTGCTTCGTCTTATGGAATTTCTTCCTTTGCCCATTCTGGTCAAAGTACCTGTACTCAATTCCCCGCTTTCTGTAGTAGGCATGAAGCAAATAGGTCCACGCGATAATCATCAATACGATATAGGTCTCTGACTTGAATGAGACATGCGGGTCGTTGAAGACGCGTATTGCACAAAGTGCAGACTGTCTCGACTTATCTACAAGCTCTACAGCTAGGGAGCCTACTGTCCTGTTTCTCTTCGCCGCCAATATGACCTCCTTGCTGCATAACGCCCATATTCTGGCGCGAAAATAATATGGCGTGACTTTTGTGGCTTTTTCAAAAGGTATGACGACATATATTTGTCGCACAGGAACTGTTTGTTAGGATTGTTATACATCAGGATGCCTTATCTAAGAGCCAGCCCACAAGACCATTACGAACCGCCTGCTGAGCTAATTCCTCCGCGCCCCAGAACACAAAAGCCCCATCATTCGACGAAGCTGATACTGATGCCAAGCTTCTATCAGGGGAATGTGTCACAAAATAAAATCTCTTGAAACCCTTCATGTCAGCGAACTTAGCTTGGTACGAGCTATATGTTGCCATAGACGCTTTCGACTTAACCTGAATTGCAATTCGATCTTGCGTTATAGGAGAAATTAAATCTAGATCAATATCCTTTTCAACTTCGCCAGCGACACCGACCCTTTGCCATCCGGCTTGTCTGAAAACTAGATCCGTTAATGTTTCCAAATCTTTGGGGTGGAGATTCTTGATTATAGGGATCACTGAGAGCGAAAGTCTCTCAAAAGAAGCCTGTGCTTCAGCGACATGAGGTTCCGTAGTTCCATTAATTTTGTGGAGCAAATATACAAATTCTTTCACAGTGCATATGGTGCCTTGGAAACCTTGAGTTGCTAGCAGCTTGCCACTCAATCGCCCCTTTATTAGCGGAACCCCAAGTAAATCCGAATCAGACCACTGGTCTATAACGTGTCGGATTTTGGATTTGTCTTGTAGCTGCTCTACTTTTGAATCAGAAAAGCACCACCATAGGCGATCTGAGTGAAACGTTATCCACAGAGTAGAAATAGGTTCCTCGTAAAATTGCTGAACCTGATTAATGTGGCGTGTTACGCTGCCTTGATCGGAGGTGGCCGGAAATGATTCGCGGACAGCAACCCAATTGGATGACAAGCAGGCTTCATGCGGAAGGGAGTGATACCCAAGGCGAAGTGTTCCATTGGTGATGCATTCGCTTTCCCATTCACCACCTTCACCGAGTTTTATAAATAATGCCTTATCGGCAATGACCTTCTCCAACGCAAATCTCCTTTGGTGCGCGATAAATCCTAACGCTCTGGTTAATGGGCTTGATCTGCTACCACTTTCGTGGACACATTTTTATGCTTAATGGACTGTCCATGTCCGTCCACTAAAGTGGTAGTAGCTTGCATAAAGTCAGGGGCACTCATAACTTTATAACTTTAAGTTTGTTGTTAAGTTATAAAGATATGAGTGACCCTTTATATTCGTATAGACATTCACATCGATTATCTATTTGAATGCCATCTTTAAACTCCAAATGTAGTAAAAAGTTATTTAATATCATCTGCCAAATAGTCTGGGGTAAGCCGAGAGCGTTCATTTACGCTGACTTTTGGATCAATGAACTCGTAAATGAGTATTTCGTCCTTAAATATGCGTAGACCTATTACCCAGCCTTCAAAACTGGAGAATTTCCTTTTATTTGGTTCATCGTTCTCCTTGCGAAGAAATAGTCGCTGTCTAAATAAGCCATTTCTGGCGCGCATTTCAAACTCAAGTAGTATTGTTCGCTTAATCGGCTCTATAAAGTCGATCAGGGTTCGACCACTAGATGGACCCACTGTGCCGATGTGGATTTGCAAAAGGCTGTGCCCATTCCAGATATCAGAATTAAGGAAATCACGATCTAGAGAATTTTCTTTATAAACTACTTCGGCTGCTACTACATCGAGATCGTATACGATCGACGGTCTTCCAATGACGATACGCAGTTCTTTAAGAGGTCTTGTGCCGTCTGAATCTGGGTCTCCGAAAATTGGTTTTACCTCTGGGCGGCTATCACCGCCGGTAATGTGATGAATAACTTTACTAAAGCTATTTTCGTCCTGCTCACGCTTTTTTATGCGAAAGTACTGCCCTGAAATCCAACTAAGTAAGAAGAAGGACGGTCCAAACAAATTCACAAATTCAATAATCCTCCACTCCTCTCCGAGAGCCCAGATGCTATATGCGGTCCAGCCCATCGCCAAGAAAAAGGGAATCCAAAACTCCTTAACAATCCGCTTTAACACTGATTTATGCATGATTAATATTTCATTTGCACTTCTTTTAGGGCTGCCGGTGATTCACCTAACGCCCCTGTTCAGGAGCCAAAGTATGTTGGCGTGACTTTTGCGGATGCAAAAGGCATGACGACATACTTTGGTCGCACTGAAACGGTTTGTTAGGTGATTATTTCCAATCCTGGCACATTATCTTCTTCTCCCTGCAAAGCGCCCCATTTCTTAATTATTCCCAATGAAGAATTAAAACAATTTATTGCAGCAGTACTGGTGACTTTCTGTACAAATGGAGGTTCAACTTTTTCTGGCTGAACAGTAAAATCTATTGCATGCATAATCTGCCCATTTGCTGATTCAATTTTCTTAACGGGAGGCAATATATATTTGCCTGCCAATTCGCTAAGTTTGTAATGTGCAAGATTGTTTCTTAAATCCATCGTTGTTTCTATTCCTTCTATAGCCTCAGGATCAACATTTTCCCCAAACTTAAGCTTAAATAGGATTTTAAGATTTGTGGTTACTGACGACTCACCTTTTCCTTTCTTATATTTTTTCCTTAACCGAATGAAATCATTCAATTCATTTTTAGGAATTACACTCTCAGAAACTTCATTTACAAATGCCTCAAGCGACATGCTAGAAAATAAAATGCCTATTATGCTTGATGCTAATAAAACTCCATCTTTATGCTCTTTCTTAGACTTCAATGAATATTCATATGCAAGATCTAAGTAAAATCTCACCAATGAAAGATGAAAATATCTTACGGCATTACTGCCATCCATTTTGGCTTCATAGATGAGGGGCATCGTACCGCCTAACAGCCCATAAAAAGAGCCTTCGGCCTTTTTAATATATTAGAAGGCGGGCCCTATATTCCTGACTGCCGGGAAATCTACACCACACCCCGCTGAATTGGCTAGCTTTTTTATGGAACAAATCATCTGCTTCAAAATAGAAGGCTATGAGCCTTATAACTGGCAACTCTGTGGAAGCGAACCATCCTTGACGGAACAGTCAGGAATCGGATGCCTGCCCATGTCGAAGTCTCCGTTCATGGAAGCGTTACGCCAGCATATGCTGTACTACATCCGTTACAGTGGAATGCGGCATCCGGCAGAGCTTAACCGGGATCATGTCATGACATTCCTGACGTTTCTGGCAGATCAGCGTGAGGTCTCGGTGGCCACGCAGAAATTGCCTGCTTGCTGGGTAGCATGCGTGGCAGTCCGGCCCTGCTGGCTGCGCTGCTGTATGGATCGGGCTTGCGGCGACAGGAAGCACTGCGATGGCACCATGTGGATGAATCCTCAATCAATAAGCTGCTCAAAAAGGCGGCGGGGGCGGTGTCAAGAATCCCCTCAGTTACCTGGATCTGAAACTCATTTGACTTCCAGTCATGACCGATAGCTGTCACAGCGGGGCAAACAGACGGTGTTGGAGCCACGCCTAACACCGGTTAATCGGGTGACTGGCTCTTGGATCATGCCAGCGACGGGCATATGATCAGGCCTTCCTCTGTTTGTTTCTACTTGTTTGTGGACTGCCGTCATCGATACGCCGCCAGACAAAAAGCCGCCCGATCCTTTGACCCTGAGCCGCCGCATCGCGCAAGGGGGACCGGCGCCGGTGCACCTGTGGAATCCACCCTATTGCGGTGAGATGGACATGCGCATCGCGGCGGACGGCACCTGGTATCACGAAGGGGCCCCCCTGCGCCGCCCGGCCATGGTGAAATTGTTTTCCAATATTCTCAAGCGGGAAGGGGAGCGCTACTTCCTGGTGACCCCGGTGGAGAAGGTGGGCATCCAGGTGGACGATTGTCCCTTCGTCACCGTGGCCCTGGATGCGGAGGGCAGCGGCAACGATCAGCGACTGGTGTTCACCCTTAACACCGGTGAGCAGGTGACCCTGACCGGGGACCACGGGCTGCAGGTGGAGACCCGCACCAATGGCGAACCCCATCCGGTGCTGGAGGTCAGGAACGGCTTGCATGCGCTGGTATCCCGCAAGGATTTTTACCGCCTGGTGGGGCTGGCTGAATCGGGTCCGGAGCCCGGCTCCCCGCGGCTCGGCGTATGGAGCAACGGCGGGTTTTTCCCGCTGGATGACGAGCCCGGGCTCGGTTGATTTACCGGGTCAAACGGGGCATCATTAGCGCCTTTTTTTTCCAGCACATATTTCATTCGGGACGGGGGAATCCATGAAGATTCTGGTAGCGGTCAAGCGGGTTGTGGACGCCTATGTGAAGGTCAGGGTCAAGTCCGACCACAGCGGTGTCGATCTCACCAACGCCAAGATGTCCATCAATCCATTCTGTGAGATCGCGGTGGAGGAAGCCGTGCGGCTCAAGGAAGCGGGCAAGGCCACGGAAGTGATCGCCGTCTCCATCGGACCCACCGCCAGTCAGGAGCAGATCCGCACAGCCCTGGCCCTGGGTGCCGACCGTGGCATTCTGGTGGAAGCACCGCAGGACGTGCAGCCTTTGGCGGTGGCCAGGATCCTCAAGGCGCTGGTGGATAAGGAAGGGGTGGATCTGGTGTTGCTGGGCAAGCTGTCCATCGACACCGACAATAACCAGGTGGGCCAGATGCTGGCAGCCCTGGGCAACTACTCCCAGGGTACGTTTGCCTGCAAACTGGATTTCGCCGACGGCCATGCACTGGTCACCCGGGAGATCGATGGCGGCGAGCAGACCCTCAAGCTGTCCATGCCGGCGGTGGTCACCACCGACCTGCGCCTCAATGAACCGCGCTATGCCTCCCTGCCCAATATCATGAAGGCCAAGAAGAAGCCCATCGACACCATCAGTCCCGACTCCCTCGGCGTGGATGTCACGCCCACCATCAAGACATTGAAGGTGGCACCGCCCGCCGAACGCTCCGCCGGTGTCATCGTGGAATCCGTGGATGAGCTGCTGAGCAAGCTGCGCACCGAAGCCAAGGTCATTTGAGGAAGCACCCATGTCCGTACTCATCATTGCAGAACACGACAACAAGACCCTCAAGGGCGCCACGTTAAACACTATCAGTGCCGGCCTGGCGCTGGCCGACACGGTGGATGTGCTGGTGGCCGGCTCCTCCTGTTCCGGGGTGGCATCTGCCGTCGCGGCCGTGCAGGGCGTGGGCAGGGTGCTGGTGGCGGACAATCCCGCCTACGAGCATCAATTGGCGGAATCCCTGGCACCCCTGGTGCAGTCGGTTGCGGCAGGTTGCAGCCATGTGCTGGCAGCGGCCACCACCACGGGCAAGAACCTGTTGCCACGGGTTGCCGCCCTGCTGGGTGTGGGACAGATCTCCGACATCGTGGCGGTGGAATCCGTGGATACCTTCGTGCGGCCGATTTATGCCGGCAACGCCATGGCCACGGTGCAGTCTTCCGACCCGGTAAAAGTCATCACCGTGCGCACCACGGCATTTGCCGAGGCGGCCCAGACCGGTGGATCGGCGGCCATCGAGGCGGTGGACTTCGTGACGGATCAACGCCTGACCCAGTATGTCAGCGAGCAGCTGTCGGTATCCGAACGGCCGGAACTCACGGCGGCCTCCATCGTGATCTCCGGCGGTCGCGGCATGCAGAGCGGTGAGAATTTCACCCTGCTGGAAAAAGTGGCCGACAAGCTGGGCGCCGCCATCGGTGCGTCCCGCGCCGCCGTGGATGCGGGCTTCGTGCCCAATGACATGCAGGTGGGTCAGACCGGCAAAATTGTGGCCCCGGATCTGTACATCGCCGTGGGTATTTCCGGTGCCATTCAGCATCTGGCGGGTATGAAGGATTCCAAGGTGATCGTCGCCATCAACAAGGATGCCGAGGCGCCCATCTTCCAGGTGGCGGACTACGGCCTGGTGGCGGATCTCTTCCAGGCATTGCCCGAACTGGAATCCAAACTCTAGGCCCTGAAGTTTTCGCGGTCTGCAAAAAAAAAGCCCGGTTAACCCGGGCTTTTTTATGATTGGCTCTGGCCTCAATCGGAATCCCGACCGGCCTGCTCCAGCTGACGGCGCTTGCGGATCTCGCGGGGATCATTGGGCGCACGACCCGCCGGAACCTCCGGCATGGGCGCCGGTGCCGGTTGAAGGATTTCCACTACCGGTGCCGCGGCGGCCGGCGGTGGCGGGGTTACAGGTGCCCGTTCTGTCGGTTCCGATTCCTCTGCTTCCCGGCTTGCCGGCTCGGGGCTGGCGCTGCTCTCGGCTTCGGCTGCTTTGGCTGCTTCGGCTACTTCGGCCGGTTCGGCGACGGGCTCAGGCGCAGCTGCGGATTCTGCAACGGATTCCGCAGTGGGCTCGTCCGCTGTCGCGGCGACGGCGGGTTGCGGGGTTTCCTCGACAGTGGCGGAGGGGGCTGCCTGGAACTCCGGTGACCTGGATTCCTCTGACATAGATTCCGCTGCCGTTGCCGTGTCCACTGGTCGGTTGTCGCCCCTCAGAACAACCGATGATGCACCGGTATCCGCCACTTGCTCCGGGCTGCTCCGGTTGGCGATGGCATCGGCTTCCAGGGCATCATCGGGACGGGGCGGGCGCTGTCGCGGTGTACTGTTGCGCGGCCGTCCGCGGCCGGAGCGGCGGCGGCCACGACGGGGTGCTTCACCATCGCCGACGGCAGAATCCGGGCGCGGGGCATCGGCACGGGATTCATCGCTGCCGGCGGGCTGGCGTTCCCGGCGGGGTGGACGCTCATCGGGACCACGGGAATCGGTGTCACGGGGCTCCCTGACTTCGCGGGGTTCCCTCGGTTCTCTTGGTTCTCTTTGTTCTCTGGGTTCTCTGACTTCGCGGGGCTCGCGGGGTTCGCGGCCCCCCTCTCTGGCTTCCTGGCTGCGGGGCGGTCGACCTTCGCCACCAGGACGACGGCCACGGCCGGAGCGACGTTGACGGTCACCCCGTTCCGATCGCTCACCGCGTTCGCTCCGTTCGGGACGCTCGCCGCGTTCACCACCTTCCTCACGGGAACCGCGGCTGCGGGATTCGCCTCCCTCGTCGGGACGGCGACGTTGATCCTGACCACCGCGGGACGCGCCGCTGCGCTGACCGCGATCCCGTTCCCGGGGCGCTTCGGTCTTGGCGGGTGGGGCTGCTGCAGCCGCTTCTTTGTCACCGGCACCAAACAGGCCGCCCAGCAACCGGGTCAGGAAGCCGGGTTTGCTGGCGGCAACAGGTGCTGCCTCCGGTGCAGCGGGGGCTTCCACCCGGCGGGGCGGGGGAGCGGCGCTGATATGGGGGGGCTGCACGGCGGCCACCTGGGGAGGGGCCAGACTGCGGGAAGAGGGGGACACGGAGTCGGCCTCCACGGAGGCGTCCACCTCATACACCTGGGATTTCTTGTTGACCCCAGTGATCTCGTAATGGGGGGTCTCCAGTTCCGGATTTGGCTGGATCAGGATGCGGGTCTTGCTCTGGTTCTCGATCTCCACCAGGGCGCGACGCTTTTCATTCATGAGGTAGGACGCCACCACCAAGGGTACGGTGGCCTTCACCTCCTGACTTTTCTGCTTGTTGGCTTCCTCCTGGAGTATGCGCAGGATGGAAAGGGACAGGGACTCCACATCGCGGATGGTGCCCTGGCCGCTGCAGCGGGGGCAGACGATGGAGTTGGTTTCCTCCAGGGAAGGACGCAGCCGCTGGCGGGACATCTCCAGCAGGCCGAAACGGGAAATGCGCCCGACCTGGACCCGGGCCCGGTCATTTTCCAGGGCCTCGCGCATGCGGTTTTCCACTTCCCGCTGGTTGCGGTTGGAGCTCATGTCGATGAAATCGATGACGATCAGGCCACCCATGTCCCGCAGCCGTAATTGGCGGGCGATCTCGTCGGCGGCTTCCAGGTTGGTATTGAAAGCGGTTTCCTCGATGTCCGAACCGCGGGTGGCGCGGGAGGAGTTGATGTCGATGGACACCAGGGCCTCGGTGGGGTCGATCACGACGGAGCCGCCGGAAGGCAGCTTCACTTCCCGCTCGAAGGCACTCTCGATCTGGCTTTCGATCTGGTAGTAGTTGAACAGGGGCAGCTTGTCACTGTAGAGCTTGATGCGGCTTTCGTACTGGGGCATCACCTGCCGCACGAAATTCAGTGCTTCTTCATAGGACTCCGGCGTATCGATCAGAACCTCACCGATGTCGCGACGCAGGTAGTCGCGGATGGTGCGGATGATGACATTACTTTCCGCATAAATCAGGAACGGTGCCTTGCGACCTTCCGCCGCCTCGGTGATGGATTTCCACACCGACAGCAGGTAGTCCAGGTCCCATTGCAGCTCCTGTTGTTCCTTGCCCACCCCGGCGGTGCGGACGATCAGGCCCATGCCGTCAGGTATGGCCAGCTCCCGCAGGGCATCGCGGATCTCGGTGCGTTCCTCGCCTTCGATGCGGCGGGAAATCCCACCGGCTTTGGGGTTGTTGGGCATCAGCACCAGGTAGCGCCCGGCCAGGCTGATGTAGGTGGTCAGGGCGGCACCCTTGTTGCCACGCTCCTCCTTCTCCACCTGTACGATGACTTCGGTGCCTTCCGGGATCAGTTCCCGCATATTGGGGCGTTCGCCATTACCCCTGGCGGGTTTGGCGTAGTAACTCTCGGAGATTTCCTTGATGGGAAGGAAGCCGTGGCGCTCGGCGCCGAAATCCACGAAGGCGGCTTCCAGGCTCGGCTCCACCCGGGTGACACGGCCTTTGTAGATGTTGGCTTTTTTCTGGACCCGGGTGCGGTTCTCGATATCGAGGTCATACAGGCGTTGACCGTCGACAAGGGCTACCCGCAGTTCCTCTTCCTGTGTTGCATTGATCAGCATTCTCTTCATGATGTCAGTTCACTTTAGGTTAATGAACCGGAGGCAATCACGCAGAAAATCTATTTCCTGGCAGGGTATTAGTCAGTAAAAACAATAAGTTGAAATACCAACTAAAGGTACATCAGCGATACCGCGCCGAGGCGGACGGGTCGGTAGCAGGGCCGCCCGGTGGGCGTCGCGCTGCGGAGAATGCCGGTGGTAACCGGCCAAACTGCTTGTCGATACTCGTCGAAACTCGTCATGTCGGCCGGTGGTGCCGGCCAGTCCACTGCATGATTGGATGCAGTGATCGCATTGCGAACCTGTTTACCCTGACCCCGGGGAGTGTAAGGCGTCCACGATGGTTATCCGGGGACGCTGCTCTACCACAGAGTGCTGAAATTGAAATCCTGAAATTGATCCGGTTTCGGTTTGGTTATTCGTTCATCAAGTCGACCCGTAATCGGGGCGACGGTAAATTTTGTTGTCTGGTCTGCCGTTGTCGTTTTGGGCCGTTCTTCACGCATTGAGCAATTTTTCGGCTGGCTACCCGGCATACTTTAATGTCTGCTGCAAATGCCCGTGGCAGCTGGCCAAACCAGCGGGCTAGTGCTGATTGCCATCTCCAAAACCGGGCAAATATAACAGCATCAACCTGTCAACTCAACCAGAGTGGTAAAGAAATTCCCCTTAAAACAAGCAGATGCAGGCAGCGTGACCGCCAGTGGGGGAGCCGCATCACAAATAATGAGAGTGATGGCCGTGGTCCTGACGCCTTGCCAGCAAAAAAGCCTTGCGTTTACAATACGCCCCCCTCTCGACGTGCCTTTGCCGGTGCGCAGACACGGGGACCGCAACCGCCCGTTAATCATCCCAGTTCATGGGTCGATAACCAGAAGATTACGAAAACAAGACCGCCACCATGACTATTTATTCGTATTGCCGCTTTTCTGAACTGGAACGCACACAGGCGGATGGCGGGCTGGAGTCCATCCTGGAGCCCGAAATGCTGGCCATGCAGACTTATTGTCTGGGCCGCCAGTGGTACCTCACCGAATCCTTCAGGGATCTGGATGTACCCTGGAACGTGGATTTCGCTCGCCGGGAAAATGGCGGGCGCCTGTTGTCCCAGGTACGCCGTGGCGACATCATCCTGTCGAGCAGTCTGGAGCGTATCTTCAGCTCCTGCCATGATGCAGTCGTCACCATCGGCCGCCTGAATGACAAGGGGGTGGCCCTGCACATCGTGCAACTGGGTGGTGCCGTGAGCAACCCGGACTTCCTGGTGAATTTCGAACGGGTTTCCCGCATGTTTGCGGCGCTGGAGAAGCGCAAGTCGGCCGAACGCATCAAGGGGGTCAAACAGAAGCAGCGCAGCCAGGGACGCTATCTGGGTGGCAGCCGGCCCTTCGGCTACATGATTCACGAGAACGGCCATCTGATCGAGAATCCCATGGAACAGCGGGTGCTGAAGAAGATCATGCTGTTGAAGAAGCAGGGCAAATCCCTGCGGGCCATTTCCAGCGAAGTCAGCACGCCCATCATGCCCATCAGCTTCAAGACCGTGCAGCGATTGTTGCAGCGCCACGGCGAGATGCTCTAACCATCCCCCGGCAGGCGTTCCGTCCGCCAAGACATCACGGGTTGCCAAGCCATGTTCAAGCCCGTAGCCCTGTTCATTGGATTGCGCTACACGCGCACCCGCAAACGCAGCCTGTTATTGTCCTTCATCTCCATCATTTCCATGCTGGGCATCACCCTGGGTGTGCTGGCCATGATCCTGGTGCTGTCGGTGATCAACGGCTCCACCAGCGTGATGCGGGCCGAGACCTTGAAATCCGTGCCCCATGTCACTGTATCCACCCCGGGTGGACTGCGGGACTGGCAGGCACTGGCGACCCTTGCGGAGGCCCACCCCGCCGTCATCGCGGCTGCGCCCTTCATCGAAGGGGAGGCCTGGTTGCAGCACCAGGGCACCGATCATTTCATCCGGCTGCGCGGCATCTACCCACAGCGTGAACAGCGGGTGGTGCAGTCCTCCGGCGGCCAGTTCGATTCGCTGTTGCAGGCCATGGCGGAGCAGGACAATGCCATGATCATGGGCCTGCGGTTGGCGGGCAATCTCGGTATTTACGGCACCCAGACCGTGGGTGTGACTCCCTTGCGCAGCCTGCTGGCCCGCGCCCTGTCGGATCGCCGCAGCTTCAATGTGGTCGGGGCTGCGGATTTCGGTTTCTATGGCAATGGCGACATCGCCCTGGTGAGCCTGCCCCAGGCTGGGGAACTGTTCGATACGGGGGGCGGATACGGTGTGCAGCTGCGTCTGGCAGTGACGGATGTGTTTGCCGCCAAAGCCATAGCCGAGTCGGCCCTGTCGAATTACCAGGAGCAGCCCCTGACCATCGTGCCGTGGATGGAGAACCAGCGCGCCCTGTTCGATGCCCTGCGCATGGAAAAATATCTCACCGGCTTCATGCTGCTGATGATCGTGATCATCGGCGCCGTCAACATCATTTCCACCCTCGTGATGGTGGTGGCGGACAAGGGGGCGGATATCGCTATTTTGCGTACCATGGGTGCCAGTCGCGGGACCATCATGGGGGTTTTCATCGTGCAAGGCTGCCTGGCAGGGCTGCTGGGTACCTTGCTGGGCGCGGCCTTGGGTGTGGGGCTGGCCACCCAGCTGGACACCCTGAGTCGCGCCTTCGAGAACTTCATCAACAATGTGCTGGCTCCGGAGCGACTGTATGCCATTTCCTACCTGCAGGCGGAACTGCAGATGAACGACGTGCTGGTGATCTGCCTGGCCGCCCTGGCCATCAGTTTTCTTGCCACTCTCTATCCGGCTTACCGGGCCGCGCGGGTACAGCCCGCCGAAGTGCTGAGGTACGAATGAGCCGGGAATCCCGCGGGGCCGTCGCGGACACCTCGGTGGCGGTCATCGAGTGCCGCCATCTGAGCAAGACCTATACACAGGGTCCGGCACCGGTACCGGTGCTGCAGGACGTGAATCTGCAGGTGATGCCGGGCGAGACCCTGGCCATCGTGGGCAGTTCCGGCTCCGGCAAGACCACCCTGCTCAATTTGCTGGGCGGTCTGGATCTGCCCAGCAGCGGTCAGGTGTTGGTGGCGGGCAGGGATGTCGCCAGCCTGGACGAGACGGCCAGGGGGCAGTTGCGCAACCGCTACCTGGGATTCGTTTACCAGTTCCACCACCTGCTGGGTGAGTTCACCGCGTTGGAAAACGTCGCCATGCCGCTGCTGATTGCCGGCGAGAAGATTGCCACAGCGGCGGAGAAATCCCGCGCCATGCTGGCCCAGGTGGGGCTGGCCCACCGACTCGAGCACAAACCCGCCGAGCTGTCCGGCGGCGAAAGGCAACGGGTGGCCATCGCCCGCGCCCTGGTGGGCAGCCCGCGCTGTGTCCTGCTGGATGAGCCCACGGGCAATCTGGATCGCCACACCGCCCTGGAAATCCACCGCCTGATGCAGACTCTCAATCAAACCCTCGCCATCAGCTTCATCGTGGTGACCCATGATGAGTCCCTGGCATCGGCCATGGGGCGCAAACTGGAATTGCGTGACGGTATTCTGCTGGAACCGGGCGGGCACCATGGCAAAGACTGACTCACTGGCTTTCGCCCGCTTCATCGCCCTGCGTTATGTGAGCGTCGGCAAGCGCAGTCAGCTGGTGTCCTTCATGTCCGCCATTTCCATCTTCGGGCTGGCCCTCGGCATTACCATCCTGGTGACGGTGCTGTCGGTGATGAACGGCTTCGATCGTGAAGTGCGGGAAAATATCCTGGGCATCGTGCCACATCTCACAATCACCACCGAGGAAATCCTGTCCGCCGAGACCTGGAATGAGTTGCAGGCCCAGCTGGCGGCTGTTCCCGGTGTGGTGGCCACGGCGCCGCTGATCGAGCGCACCGGCGTGGTGGCCAATTCCCGCTTCAACAAGGGTGTCGTCATCAACGGCATCGATGCATCGCAGGAGCAGAACATCTCCCTGATCCAGTCATTCATGGTGAGCGGTTCCCTGCAGGCTCTGCGGGAGCAGCGCTGGGGCATCGTGCTGGGCAGGACCCTGGCCGATCAGCTGGGTGTGACGGTAGGGGATCAGGTGGACCTGTTTTCCCTCAACGTGTCGGTCAATCCCCTGACCCCGCTGCCATCCTTCCGCGGCTTTGAAGTCACAGGAATTTACCGGGTGGGAACCCATGAGCTGGACAGTGAACTGGTGCTGATCAATATCGAGGCGGCCCGCGCGCTGCTGCGATTGCGCACACCCTACACCACCCTGCGGGTCAAGCTGGATGATGTCATGTCGGCCGACCGGCTGCGGGCGGAATTGTCCCGCTCCCTGCCGCCGGAAGTGACCGTGACCAGCTGGACCCGGGTGTTCGGCAACATCTATGAGAACATCCTGTTTTCCCGCACCATCGTGGGCTTCATGCTGTGGCTGTTGATCGGTGTGGCGGCGTTTAACCTGGTGGTCAGTCTCATCATGGTGGTGCGGGACAAGACCGGCGATATCGCCATCCTGCGCACCCTTGGTGCCAGCCCGGCCACCATCAACCGGATTTTTCTGCTGCAGGGGTGCATGGTGGGACTGATCGGCACCGCCATTGGGCTGGTGCTGGGTGTGCTGGCATCCCTTTGGGTGGGCGACCTGGCACGTTGGATGGAATCCGCATTGGGCATCCAGCTGCTGAGCGCCGACGTCTACCCCATCGATTTCCTGCCTTCCCAGCTGCGCCTCAGTGACCTGCTGTGGGTCACGGCCGGGGTGCTGGTGCTGTCGGTGCTGGCCACCGTCTACCCGGCCCGCCGCGCGGCGGCGGTGCAACCCGCGGCGGCCCTGCGTCTGGAATAGGGTTTGTCCCCGGAGTTGCCGTTTCATCCGAATCCTGACTAGCCTTACTCCAGCGACCGGCAGGGCCGTGACGATCGGGGAGGCAGCGGTTGGGGCGGCATTCATTGGTGCGATCCTGCTTGGCGGGTTTCTGCGGCGGGGTGATGGCCACCACGGTGCTGCCGATCCTGCCGGACTGGCGGCTGGTGCTGCTGGGCAGTGTGCTGATGCTGCTGCCAGTGGGCCTGGCCGAGCGCCGGGGAGTGTCCCAGGCCCTGGTGCGCCTTGCGCTGGTGTCGATGTGTCTGCTGCTGGGGGTGACGTGGCATGCCCGCCACGGCGAGCGTCTGCTGCAACACCGCCTGCCGACTCAACTGGAAGGCGTGGATCAATGGGTCCGCGGCGAGGTGATCAGCCTGCCGGAACCCGGTGAGCGGCTGCAGCAGTTCCGCTTTCGCATCGAGTCCGCCGAGACAGGTTTTTCCCGGCGCACTGTTCTGCTCAGCCTCTATGATGATCTGCCTGTGGAACTGGGACAGCGCTGGCAGTTTCTGGTGCGTCTCAACCGACCCCATGGTCATGCCAATCCGGGCGGCTTCGACTATGAGGCCTGGTTGTTCCAGCAAAAGATCAGTGCCAGGGGTTATGTGCGCAGCGACCCCGGTAACCGGATGCTGGCCGCCGCCGGCCGGGGTGTGGCCGGATTCCGCGCCATGTTGCGCCAACGCTTGCTGCACAGTCCGCTGCAATTGAGTCATCAGGGGATCATCCTCGCCCTCATGCTGGGGGACCGCAGCCACATCGACGTCCGGGTATGGGACGTGTTGACCCGTACCGGCACCAACCACCTGGTGGTGGTGTCGGGGCTGCATGTGGGTTTTGTGGCCGGCCTGTGTTACGGCCTGGGATTTCATCTGTGGCGCGGGTTGTCACGGGTCAGCCTGAGGCTCGCGGCCCAGCAGGCCGGAGCCCTGCTGGCGGTGGCCGGCGCCCTGGGCTACAGCCTGCTGGCGGGATTTTCCCTGCCCACCCAGCGGGCCCTGGTAATGGTGACCGTGGTTTCGTTGTCCCGGCTGCTGCAACTGCGCACGCCGCCGTCCGCCAGCCTGCTGGCGGCATTGACCCTGGTGTTGTTGCTGGACCCGGTGGCGGCGGTGAACGCGGGGTTCTGGCTGTCCTTTGTGGCGGTTGCGGCCCTGCTGCTGGTGTTTTCCCAGCCTGCCCAGGGGCAATCCGCCACCCGTCTGCAAACCTGGTGGCAGAACTGGGGCAGCGCCCAGTGGGTGTGCTTCATTGCCCTGCTGATGCCCTTGTCCGTGTTCATGGGACAGTTTCCTCTTTTGTCACCCCTGGCCAATCTACTGGCCATTCCGCTGGTGAGCCTGTTGATCGTGCCTCTGTGCCTGCTGGCCGGGCTGCTGTTGTGGTGGGTGCCAGGTCTGGCTCAATGGCCCTTGCAAGCTGCCGATGGGTTATTGAAGGTGCTGTGGGTCGTGCTGGTTCAGCTGGGGACCCAGCCCTGGTTGCCGGCGCCCCAGCAGGTCGCCCAATTGAGCAGTGTGATAGTGGTGCTGGGAGGGTTGGGGTGCCTGGTGTGGTTGCTGCCCTTGCCGCGGACTTACCAGATTCTGGCCCTGCCTCTGTTGCTGCCGGTGTTACTGCCCCGTGATACCGCGCCGCAGGAGGGGGCTCTGGAGCTGCATGTTCTCGATGTGGGGCAGGGCCTGGCGGTGGTGCTGCGCAGTGGCGGCAAGGTGCTGGTGTATGACACGGGACCGCGGTTCGGCGGCGGCTTCGATGCGGGGGATGCCATTCTGCTGCCCGTATTGCGCAGGCTTGGTATCCGTGCGGTGGATGTGCTGGTGGTGAGTCACGGCGACAATGATCATGCCGGCGGGGCGCAGGCCCTGCTGGCCGCCATGCCGGTGGGCATTCGTTATGGGGGCGAACCGCTGCCCGGCCTGCCCGGCGGCCTGCAACCCTGTGGTGCGGGAATCCAGTGGCGCTGGGACGCTGCCGTATTCACCTTTCTGCACCCATCGCTGCCAGCCACCGCCTCAGGCAACGCCGTGTCCTGTGTATTGCATGTGCGCCTGGGATCCCATCAGATACTGCTGCCCGGGGACATCGAGTCTGCCACCGAGATGAGTCTGTTGCGGAACAGCGCCGACTTTCAACAGGCTGACATCCTGGTGGCGCCCCACCACGGCAGCCGGACATCCTCCAGCGCGGCCTGGGTGCGGAGGTTGGCACCGGCCCATGTGGTGTTTTCCGCCGGCTATCGCAACCGTTTCGGACACCCGGCGCCGGAGGTGGTATCCCGCTATCTGCTGCAGGGCAGCCGGCTGTACGCCACGGCGCGGGACGGCATGATCAGCTTCTATCTGGTGGAGGGTCAGCCCCTGGACCCACCCCGTACCTATCGGGGCGGCCACCCCCGTTACTGGTACTGAGCTCCGGCAGGATGGATGTGATAAAGTAGCCCGCTTAAAAATCTGGAGGCCGGAAGTGGTTGAATTAGCGCGCGCAGGCGGCTGGCTGATGCTGCCCATCATCCTCTGTTCGATCCTGGCCATCGCCATCATCATCGAGCGCTTCTGGACTCTCAGCGCTGCCCGCATCACCCCCAAGTACGTGCTGGCCCAGGTATGGACCTGGATCAAGAACAACCAGCTGGATTCCACCAAGTTGAAGGAACTGCGCATGTCATCGCCACTGGGGCAGATCCTGGCCGCCGGACTGCTGAGTTCCAAGTACGGGCGGGCGGCCATGATCGAAAGCATCGAGCAGACCGCCGCCCAGGTGGTCCATGACATGGAGCGCCACCTCAACACCCTCGGCACCATCGCCGCCGTCACCCCCTTACTGGGTCTGTTGGGTACGGTGGTGGGCATGATCCGGGTGTTCAGTGAAATCATGCTGCAGGGCACAGGCAATGCCAATGCCCTGGCTGGTGGCATTTCGGAAGCCCTCATCACCACGGCCGCCGGCCTGACCGTGGCGATTCCCACCTACATGTTCTATCGCTATTTCACCCGCAAGGTGGACTCCCTGGTGCTGAATCTGGAACAGGAATCCATCAAGCTGGTGGACGCCCTGCACAGTGACCGGCGGGTGGAAGTCAAAGAGAGCAGCAAGTGAAATTCAAACGGCGCCAGATGGAAGATTTTTCCATCAACATCACGCCCCTGATCGACGTGGTCTTCCTGCTGCTGATATTTTTCATGGTGACCACGACGTTCAGTCGGGAAACCCGCCTGCTGGTCAATCTGCCGGAAGCCGAAGCCCTGGAGGCCCAGGCACAGCCCGACCAGATCGAGATCATGGTCAGTCGTGACGGCAGTTACCTGATCAACGGCAGAGCGCTGGTGAATCGGGAACTGAGCACGCTCATGCAGGGCCTGGAACTGGTTTCCCAGGGCGACACCAATATTCCCATCCTGATCATCGCCGACGCGGAAGCAACCCATCAGGCGGTGGTGACGGCCATGGACGGTATCGGTCAGGTTGGATTCGCGCGCCTTAGCATCGCTACCCAGCGGCCTGTGCCGACGGACCCGGCGGCAGCACCCTGAGGCCTGAGCGTCGTTTATGACAAGCAACGAAAATCAGGCAAGTCTGCAGGAGAGCTGGGTGCTTTATAAGCGCCTGCTGCGCTATGTCAGGCCCCACCTGCTGGTGTTCTGGGTCAGCATCCTCGGCTACATCGTGTTTGCGGCCTCCAGTGTAGCCACGGCGGAATGGCTGGGCTGGACGGTGGACGCCATCGAGTCAGAGAACTATGCCGACCTGCGCATTCTCAGTCCTGTGCTGTGCGTGTTGATCGTGCTGATACGCGGAATCGGCGGCTTCTTCGGCAGTGTGGGCATCGCCCAGGTCTCCAATCATGTGGTGCACACCCTGCGCTGCGAAATCCTGCAGCATTTGCTGGAACTGCCGGTTCGCTATTTCGACCGCAGTACCGGCGGCAAGCTGGTCTCCAAAGTCACCTACGATGTGCAACAGATCACCGGTGCCGCCACCAATGCAATCACCGTGGTGCTGCGGGAGGGATTCACCGTCATCGGACTGCTGGCTGCCCTGCTGTGGACCGACTGGAAGCTCAGTCTCACGTTTCTGATCGTGACTCCGGTGGTGGGGAAGACAGTCTCGGCAGCCGCCAAACGCTTTCGCCGCTATAGCACCCAGATGCAGAACTCCATGGGGGATGTCACCCAGATCACCAATGAATCCATCAAGGGGCACCGGGTGGTGCGGACCTTCAATGCCAAGGAATTCGTGACGGACAAGTTCAACACCGCCAGCGAGCACAACCGGCGGCAGAACATGAAGATGGCCATTACCGATTCGGTCAGCACCCCGGTCATCCAGTTACTGGTGGCCATCGCCATGGCTGTGCTCATCTGGCTTGCCATGTCGCCCAGTTTCTTTGCGGACAAAAGCGCCGGTGACTTTGTCGCGTTCCTGACCATGGCAGGTCTGTTGGCGAAACCCATCCGCCAGCTGTCCCAGGTCAACTCCGTAATCCAGCGCGGCTTGTCCGCCGCCGAAAGTATTTTCGGGCTGCTGGATGAACAGGCCGAAATTGATACCGGCACCCACACGGTGGCGCGGGTCAAAGGGCGCATCACCTTTGACAACGTGCAATTTTCCTATGCGGAAGAAGCGCCGGCGCTGCATGACATCAGTTTCACGGCGGAGCCGGGCCGCAGCATCGCCCTGGTGGGCAAATCCGGCAGCGGCAAGTCCACCCTGGTGAGCATGATTCCCCGTTTCTATGATTGCGATGGCGGGGAAATCCGCATCGACGATGTGCCCATCAAACAGTTCACACTGCACAGCCTGCGGGAGCAGATCGCTCTGGTGACCCAGCAGGTGGTGCTGTTCAATGCCAGCATCGCGGAAAATATCGCCTACGGCAGCACTGCCCAGTTCAGCCCAGAACAAATCCGCCTGGCGGCGGAGAGCGCCCATGCCATGGAGTTCATCAGCCGCCTGCCGGAAGGTCTGGACACACAGGTCGGGGACGATGCGGGTCTGCTGTCCGGCGGCCAGCGCCAGCGCATTGCCATTGCCCGGGCCCTGTTAAAGGATGCGCCGATTCTGATACTGGATGAGGCAACTTCCGCACTGGATTCGGAGTCGGAGCAGTATATCCAGCGCGCGCTGGCCAATCTGATGAAAGGTCGCACCACCATCGTCATCGCCCACCGTCTCTCCACCATCGAGAATGCCGATCTGATTCTGGTCATGGATGAAGGACGCATCGTCGAATCCGGCAGTCATCAGCAGTTGCTTGCGCTGGATGGACAATATGCGAAACTACATCGCATGCAATTTTCCGAATCAGCCGTGGGTGAATGATGTCTTCTCTGGAACAGGCATGGTACCGCAGGGACGGCTGGCTGTTGCTGCTGTGGCCCATCGCCCTGCTGTTTCAGTTGCTGGCCGCTCTGCGCAAGGCATTGCAGGGGGGAGGTCGCAAACCGGCTGGCGATGAGCTGCCGGTCATCGTGGTCGGCAACATCTCGGTCGGTGGTACGGGGAAAACCCCCTTGATCATCGAGTTGGCCAATGCTCTCAAGGTTGTGGGTCTGCGGCCTGCCATCATCAGCCGTGGTTACCTCAGCAAGGCGCCACATTACCCTTTTTTGGTGAAACCTGACAGCGACCCCGTGGAGTGTGGTGACGAGCCACTGTTGCTGTGTTCCCGCACGGAATGCCCGGTGGTCATCGATCCCGACCGGGTCAGGGGGCTGCACTACATTCGCACCGAGCTGGCTCATCTCAATTGTGATGTGGTGCTGAGTGATGATGGCCTGCAGCATTACGCCATGCGCCGTGACATGGAAATCGCCGTGGTGGACGGTGCGCGCCTGTTTGGAAATGGCATGTGTCTGCCGGCCGGGCCGCTTCGGGAACCAGTTTCCCGCCTGGAGCGGGTGGAGCATATCGTCATCAATGGTGAGAACAGCCAGACTGCGGATTATCCGCAACTGGCGCGGGCGGTCACCATGCGCTACGTGCCACGCTTTCTCATCAACCAGGTGAGCGGCGAGAAGAAGCCCTTCAACGGAGCACCTTTTCATATCGGAAGCACGGTGCATGCAGTCAGCGGCATCGGCAATCCCCGGCGCTTCTATGACATGTTGACCAGGCTGCCGTACCAGCTGGAGCGTCATGAATTCCCGGATCATCATGGTTTTACGGAAGCCGACCTCAATACGATCGACGACCATCAACCGATCGTGATGACTGAAAAAGACGCGGTGAAGTGCCGCGATTTCGCCAAGCCCAACTACTGGTACCTGTCAATCGAGGTGAACTTGCCGCCCGCCTTCATGGAAACCGTGGTGCGTGAGATTCAGGCTCTGTGTGCCGGGCGGAAGAAAGCGGCAGAAACTGCGGAGAAACCCCATGCTTGATCAGAAACTCTTGGCCATTCTTGTCTGCCCGATCTGCAAAGGTCCATTGAAGTATGACAAGTCCGCCGCCGAGCTCCTGTGTTTTGCCGATGGACTGGCCTACCCGATACGGGATGACATACCGGTCATGCTGAGCAGTGAAGCGCGCCAGCTGACTTCCGAGGAACGGGAACGGCACTGATGGACTTCATGGTCGTGATACCGGCCCGGTTCGGGGCAACGCGACTGCCGGGCAAACCCCTGCTGGATATCGGCGGCAAGCCCATGCTCCAGCATGTTTATGAGCGGGCTTGCCGCAGTCAGGCCAGGGCAGTCGTTATCGCCACCGATGATGACCGGATCCGCTGCGCCGCGGAGGGATTCGGCGCACAGGTGTGCATGACATCGGCCGCCCACCGCTCCGGCACCGATCGCATCGAGGAAGTGGCACGCCAGCTGGGTTTGGCCAGCGACGCCTGTGTGGTCAATGTACAGGGGGATGAACCCCTGCTGCCGGCGGCGGCGATCGATCAGGTGGCGGCCAACCTGGTGGGCTGTTCTGACGCCGGCATCAGCACCCTGTGCGAACCCATTACCCGACAGGAGGAGCTCGACAGTCCCCATGCCGTCAAGGTGGTGTTCGACAAGCAGGGCTTTGCCCTGTATTTCAGTCGCGCGGCCATACCCCATGGCTGCAGCGTTCAGGCGGGCAATGCCTATCGCCATATCGGCATCTACGGTTACCGGGTCAGTACGCTTACCCGGTTCGTTACCTGGCCGCCGGCCCTATTGGAAGTGACGGAAAAACTGGAGCAGCTGCGTGCGCTGGTCAATGGCGTGCGAATTCACGTCGCAGTCACCTCGCATCCCATACCGGCAGGGGTCGACACCGAGGAGGATCTGGCAGCCGTGCGGGCCTACGTGGCCGGCATGACAGGATCCCAAAATCCATGAGTGAGCTGCCTGGGCAGCCCGTGATCAGGGTGCTGATGGTGTGCCTGGGCAATATCTGCCGCTCACCGACGGCTCATGGCGTCTTTCAGCAGCGGGTGATCCATCACGGCCTGCAGGAACGCATTCAGGTGGACTCCGCAGGTACCGCCAACTATCACATCGGCGAAGCCCCGGATGGTCGCTCGGTGCAGGCAGCCCGTATGCGCGGCTATGACCTGCAAGACTTGCGGGCCCGACAGGTGCAGCAGCAGGACTTTCACAGGTTTCACTACATTCTGGCTATGGATCACGGCAATCTCAGGGAGCTGATGCTGCGCTGTCCGCCGGAACACCGTGGCAAGCTGCAGCTGTTCCTGTCCTATGGAAGGCATTCCAGGGATGCGGTACCGGATCCCTATTATTCGGGGCCGGAGGGCTTCGAGCTGGTCCTCGATCTGGTGGAGGGTGCGGCCGACGGATTGCTGCACCATATTCTGCAGACCCATTTCCCCCAACTCTCCCGCGGACCCGTGTGAGCACTACCCATCCCGTCATGCAGGAATCCGCGGATCTTAAACCGTTCAATACCTTCGGGGTGGCGGCCAGGGCCCGTGCCCTGGCGCGGGTCCGCTCCGTCGCCGACATCCAGGAGGCACTGTCCTGGGCCGAAGCAAGAGGGCTGCCGATCCTGATCATGGGCGGTGGCAGCAACCTTCTGTTCGCCGGCGATTATCCCGGAGTGGTGGTGCGCATCGAGGTGCCGGGACGCACTTTATTGCACAGCGAAGGGGACGACCTGCTGCTGGAAGTGGGTGCGGGGGAGAACTGGCATAGACTGGTCGTGGCCTGTCTTGAAGAGGGCTGGTTTGGCCTGGAGAACCTGGCCCTGATTCCGGGCACGGTCGGCGCCGCCCCCGTACAGAACATCGGCGCCTACGGGGTTGAACTGGATTCCGTCTGTACCGGGGTGGTGGCATTGGAGCGGGACAGTGGGCGCCAGGTGACATTGGATCGGGATGCCTGCAGGTTTGCCTATCGCGACAGTGTGTTCAAGCACTCACAGCAGGATCGCCTGATAATCACGGCGGTACGGTTGGGGCTTTCCCGCCGCGCCCACCTGCACACCGACTACCCATCCTTGCGAGAGGAACTGGACCGACGCTTTCCCGGTGCCGAGGTGACCCCGGCCCAGGTGGCGGAAGCCGTGTGTGCGGTGCGCCGCGCGCGGCTGCCTGATCCTGCCCAACTGCCCAATGCCGGCAGTTTTTTCAAGAACCCGGTGCTGTCTGCTGACGCATTCAGTGGGTTGCAGGAACAGGCCAGACACCGACAACTCCAGGTCCCCTGGTTTGCCACGACAGATCCCGCGCAGCGCAAGCTGCCTGCAGCCTGGTTGCTGGAACAGTGTGGCTGGAAGGGGCGCCGGATCGGCGCAGTGGGAGTCCACGACCAGCATCCCCTGGTCATCGTCAACCACGGCGAGGGAACGGGGGCGGAGCTGTTGGCCCTGGCCAGGGACATGCAGAGGTCGGTGCGGGACAGGTTTGGTATTCTCCTGGAGCCTGAGGTCAGGATCATCGAGGGGGCTGCCGGGGATACATCCCTGCAGCAGGATTCCCCCGAGATAGTCGGGAAAAAACTGTGATGCAGTTCAAATAAAGTCCCACGAAAATTGTATTGTTGTGAACTGCTGTGTTAAACAGACCTACCAGTCGGCGTGAAAGGTGGAATTTGTGAACCAACCAGGCATAAAACCAATAAGAATTCTGGTAGTTGACGACCATGACCTGGTACGTCAAGGCCTGTCCCGGGTGATTTCCGATGAGCAGGACATGGATGTCATCGGACAGGCCAGCAGTGGTGAGCATGCCATCAGTCAGCTGCAGACGGAACAACCCGACGTGATTCTGATGGATGTGAAAATGCCCGGCATGGGCGGCATCGAAGCCACATATCGCATCCTCGAACAGTTTCCCCACATTCGTATCGTAGCGATCTCATCCATCGATATCGGCGTGATTCCCACCCAGATGCTGGCCGCAGGCGCACTCGCCTTCATCACCAAGAGCGCGGCGGTGGAGGAATTGCTGACCGCCATCCGCTCGGTGTATGCCGGCCGTCATTACGTGACGGAAACCGTCGCCACCCATCTGGCCACCGACCCCTTCAACCGCCGCAAGAAGCGTCTGTTCGAAAAGCTGTCCCAGAGGGAATTGCAGATTGCCATGTTGTTGTCCGATGGCCAGCGGGTCAGTGCCATTTCCGAGCTGCTGGAACTGAGTCCCAAGACGGTTTACAGCTATCGCTACCGCATCTTCGAAAAATTGGGCATCAAGAGCGACGTGGAACTCACCATCCTGGCCATGAAAAATGGTCTGTGTGAGAGCTCGGACGATATCCTCAGTTACGGTGAATTGCGCAAGTCCGGTTAAAATCAGCCGGACTTATGAGTACGGCACCCCCATCTTTCGATCACAAATCCTTTCTGGCCACCCTCAGCAGTCGTCCGGGGGTTTACCGCATGCTGGATGGGGCGGGAGAGGTGCTTTATGTGGGCAAGGCCCGCAACCTGAAAAATCGGGTTGGCAGCTATTTCCGGGCCAGCGGACTCACCAGCAAGACCCTGGCGATGATCAACAAGGTGGCCGCCATCGATGTCACTATCACCACCAATGAGACCGAGGCCTTGTTGCTGGAGCAGGGCCTCATCAAGGCGCACCGACCTGCCTACAATATCCAGCTCCGCGACGATAAATCCTATCCCTACATCCTGCTGACCGATCACGACACCTACCCGCGGCTGGCTTTTTATCGGGGCTCCCGCCGGCGCAAGGGCACCTTGTTCGGGCCATTTCCCAGCGCCCATGCCACCCGTGACACCCTGAATATCCTGCAGAAAGTGTTTCGGGTCAGGCAGTGTGAGGATACTTATTTCCGCAACCGTTCCCGACCCTGCCTGCAGTACCAGATCCAGCGCTGCACCGCCCCCTGTGTGGGGCTGATCAGTCCTGAGGCCTATGGGGAGGATGTGCGATTCTCCACCCTGTTTCTGCAGGGTAAAAGCAACGACCTGATGCAGGAGCTGAGCCAAAAGATGGAACGTGCGGCCGCTGACCAGGCCTTCGAGCAGGCCGCCCGCCTGCGGGATCAGATCCGCGACCTGCGCCGCATCCAGGGCGAGCAGTCCGTGGCCAATGTGGGGGGAGACGGTGGTGACGTCGATGTGCTGGGGGCCGCTGCCAAGCCGCCTTACTATTGCATCCACGGTCTCTACATCCGCGGTGGTCGGGTGGTGGGCAGCAAGAATTTCTACCCTAAATTCAAGCTGTTGACGGACGAAGCCGAAGTGATCTCCGCCTTTGTCGGGCAGCTCTACCTGAAAGATCTGGAGGCTGGTCAGGGGGCCACGATTCCCAGCGAGATCATCGTCAGCCAGTTGCCCGACGATGCCGAGGGGCTGGCGGAAGCCCTCAGTTACTGTGCCGGCCGCAAGGTGCGACTGGACAGCCGGGTGCGGGGTCATCGGGCACGCTGGTTGAAGCTGGCGGCCACCAACGCCCAGTCGGCCCTGGACGGCATGATCAGCAACCGCCAGAACCTGCAACAGCGCTTTGAAATTCTCCGCGACGCCCTGCGGATGGAGGAGGTTCCCCAGCGTATCGAGTGCTTTGATATCAGCCATACCGGCGGAGAAAGCACCGTGGCGTCCTGCGTGGTGTTCGACCCGACCGGCCCGCTCAAGGCCGATTACCGACGCTTTAATATCAAGGACATAAACGCCGGTGACGACTATGCCGCCATGTCCCAGGTGCTGGAGCGGCGCTTTGCCCGACTCGCCAAGGGGGAGGCCAAGCTGCCGGATGTGCTGCTTATCGATGGCGGCAAGGGCCAGCTCAAGCAGGCCCTGGAGGTCCTCAGCAATTACCAGTTGCAGGGGATCACCCTGTTGGGCATCGCCAAGGGCATCAGTCGCCGGGCCGGACAGGAAACCCTGTTTCTGGTCCAGGACCCTCAACATATCAAGGAGGTGGCTTTACCCAGCGAGTCGGCAGCCCTGCATTTGCTGCAGCAGATCCGGGACGAGGCCCACCGCTTCGCCATCACCGGTCATCGTCAGCGCCGTGAAAAGACCCGGCGCCAGTCCCGACTGGAGGACATTCCGGGGCTGGGGCCCAAGCGGCGCCGCGAATTGCTGAAGCATTTTGGAGGGCAGCAAGAGCTGCAGCGCGCCAGCGAAGCGGACCTGGCCAAGGTGGCCGGCATCAGCGACAAACTGGCCCAGGTCATCTATGCCCTTCTGCATGCCGACTGATTCCAGTTTGGGCATGTAAGAGTTTCAGTAAGCCCGTGGACTGCCGATGACTTGCTGATGGCGGATGACTACAATCGCCAATTAAATTCTGAAGACTTTCCCGTAACCGTTTGTAAAAACTGAACAATGAACTGGGCCAACTTCGTTACTATCCTGCGTATCCTGCTGATTCCGGTGGTGGTGGTGCTGTATTTGTCGCAGTTTCCCGGGCACCTTCTGTGGTCCGCAGCGGTATTTGGCGTCGCCAGTTTTTCCGACTGGCTGGATGGCTACCTGGCGCGGCGCCTGAAGCAGACCTCGGCCTTCGGCGCCTTTCTGGATCCGGTGGCTGACAAGCTCCTGGTGTCCCTGGTGCTGGTACTGCTGGTGGCCAGTTATTCGTCGGTATGGTTCATCCTGCCGGTCAGCCTGATCATCGGGCGGGAGATTCTGGTATCAGCCCTGCGGGAATGGATGGCCAGCCGCAATCAGCGGGATGTGGTGGCGGTGGCGTTTGCCGGCAAGGTGAAGACCACGGTGCAAATGATCGCCATCCTGGTGTTGCTGGCCAGCGATCCCCAGGGCCCGGCGGTTTTCTGGCAAATAGGCTATGTCTTTATTTATCTGGCCGCGGGCCTCAGCCTGTATTCCATGGCTGTGTACTTCAAGGCAGCCTGGCGGCAATTGTCCGCTGACGCAGGGGCCTGATACCGGCCAGGAAACCGGTCGACGAACAGGGCAGAAGTATCTTGACTTCAAAGGCTTGCGGTATAGAATAACCGCCTCTTGAAACGCGGGTTTCAAGGTTGTTCAAAGCGGGAATAGCTCAGTTGGTAGAGCACGACCTTGCCAAGGTCGGGGTCGCGAGTTCGAGTCTCGTTTCCCGCTCCAATCTCGGCAATACTTCTTCGGTATCAGGTTCCTTTCATGGTTACAATACGGGTCACCTGATACAGACCCGCGATGAAGTATTGGCTGCAATAAGGCTGGGTGGCAGAGTGGCCATGCCGCGGACTGCAACTCCGTTTACGCCGGTTCGATTCCGACCCCAGCCTCCACATTCCCCTCGCAAGCCCACCCTCATGCCCGGGTGGCGAAATTGGTAGACGCAAGGGACTTAAAATCCCTCGGGGGGCGACCCCTGTACCGGTTCGATTCCGGTCCCGGGCACCAATCGTCTTCCTTGATCAGGATTAAACGGGTTTCTGTCCGCTGCTTTTAGACTGAGGCCATGGCTCGATTTCAATCATTCGTCATGCATGGGCTGTTCCGCAGCCTTTTGGCGCTTTCATTGCTGTTGGCGGCCTGGCCCACCATGGCCCAGGAACCTGCCGCACTGGTTTGTGAGCAAGTGACCCTGTATTCCCGCCAGGGCTGTCCCCATTGCCGCGATGCCAAATTATTCCTGGCGGAACTGCAGCAACGGTTTCCCCAATTGACAGTCACGGAACGGGACATCGAACAGGACCCTGGGGCGTTGCAGGACTTTCTGAGCCTGAATGAGGAACGTCACATCCGCGCACCAGGTGTGCCGATGTTTGATTTCTGCGGTGAGGTGATGGTGGGTTTCAGCTCGCCAAAGACCAGCGGCGTCATGCTGGAGTCTGTATTGACCGGCCGCCAGGACAGCATCCGTGACAATCTGGCCGCCAGGGTTCCGGTGTTCGGTGATCTGAGCCCCTCGGCACTGGGCCTGCCCGTGTTCACCGTGCTGATCGGGCTGGTGGATGGCTTCAATCCCTGCGCCATGTGGGTATTGTTGTTCCTGCTGAGCATGCTGGTGCATGTCAAGGGTCGCGGACGGATCCTGATGGTGGCTAGCACTTTCGTGCTGGTCAGTGGGGCGGTCTACTATGCCTTCATGGCCGCCTGGTTTAATGCATTCCAGGTGCTGGGCTATTCGCGCGGGCTGCAGCTATTACTGGGCGTCATGGCGTTGGTCATCGGCAGCATCCATGTGAAGGATTTCTTCCTGCTCAAGCAGGGCGTCAGCCTCAGCATCCCGGAAGGGGTCAAGCCTACCCTTTATGAAAAAATGCGTAACGTGGTGCGGGCGGAGAATGTTGGCGCCGCCCTGGTGGGAGTAACCGTCATCGCCGTGCTGGTCAACTTCGTGGAGCTGTTGTGCACCGCAGGATTGCCGGCGCTCTATACCCAGGTGCTGACATACTATCCGCTGTCCAGTGCGGGATATTACGGCTATCTCGGGCTCTACATCCTTGCCTACATCGCGGACGATGCCCTGATGGTGAGCATAGCGGTGATCACACTGGGAAATCACAAATTGCAGGAGCGGGAGGGACGCTGGCTGAAACTGATCAGCGGCGGGGCAATCAGTGTGTTGGGGATTCTCCTGTTGGTAGCGCCGGACCTGTTGGTATTCTAAGCGCCACCCAGCAGCTGATCACGCAGGGACGGGAAGCGGCTGCGATCCGACAGCCAGATGGCGAGAAAATCCCGGGTGAATTCCGGATCCTCCACGCGACCCAGCAGATCGCCATTCAAATAGAATTCGGCGGCCAGCGACTCGGTAACCTTCAATGTGATGGCATCGCCCCGACGCACATCGGGCCAGATGGCGGCCATTTCCTGTAACCAGATTTCGCTGACGGGTTCCCTGTAAATCGACATCTGCTGCCATTGGTCGCGTGTGGCGGCCAGCAACTGTTCCTTGCGGATAGTGCGACGGTATTCGATGTGCAGGGCCAGCCCCGGTTCGATACCGGAGTAAACGCCATCGGGATCATAGAGCGTGCTGTCATAGATTGACCAGAAGGCCCATTTCAGGCTGGCATTGCCTACCGGCTTGAGTTCCGCCAGGGGAGACGCTTCGCTTCGCCCTGACAGGGAGACGAGCACGGACAGCATGATCAGCAGGGCCACTGATAGGCCTATCGGTTTAGGCTTTCTCATGATTCAAGCTCCGTGGTTGCAGCATCCACTGGTACATGATGGGCAGCATGATGGCCCAGGTGATGCCCACCAAAAAAGCCATCCAGGCAAAGGGTAGACCGAAAGATATGGCACCCAATTTCTGACCGATAAAATAACTGAAGGGAAAACCCCAGGCGCCGGTAAGGGCAGCGATGTAGACATTTTTGCCAAACAGTTTCATCGACAGGGGCAGGGTGGTGGCAAACGCAACCCACAGAACACACATCCACAGGGGTAGCAACAGGGTGGCCTCGTCGAAGCGGAACACCCCGGTGGCGGTGTAAAACGAATCGATGAGGATGCCGGCTACTATTACAAGCGTCATCTGCCTCGGTTCTATGCGGCCTGTATAGACCAGCAAGGCGGCATAAGCCAGCACAGCCGGGGCAACCAGCCACAGGTAGTCGTAGCGGCCCGCCACACAGCCGAACCACAGCATATTGAATATGAGTGCGTTGGCAAGGGGCGATGTCAGCGCATGCATGCTGGCGTTCCGTTCAGAAATGGGGTGCCTTGCTGGCCAGTAGTTGCACCGTGCTGATGCGTCGCTCGAGGAACCCACCTTCGCAGTAGGCCATGTAATACTCCCACAATCGTCGGAAGCGCTGGTTGTAGCCCATTTGCTCAACCTCGTGACAGCGGTCCATGAAGTTGTTGCGCCATTGGCGCAAGGTGCGGGCATAGTCAAGCCCCATATCGTGGATGTTGCGTACCACCATGCTGGTCTCGTCGCTCAGCAGATGTGTCAGCAACTTTAGGGAAGGCAGAAAGCCGCCGGGGAAAATATGCTTCTGAATGAAATCCTCACCAGCGGCATAGGTTTCGAAGCGCTGATCGGCTATGGTGATGGCCTGCAGCATCATAAGCCCGCCGGGTTTCAACAGCTCGTTGAGCTGCCTGAAATAACCGGGCAGGAACCGCCGCCCTACGGCTTCGATCATCTCCACGGACACCAGCTTGTCGAAACTGCCGCGTAGCTCGCGATAGTCCTGATTGAGCAGAGTCACACGGTCGGCCAGCCCCGCGGATTCCACGGCTGCCCTGGCATAGTCGAATTGCTCGTCAGATATTGTCGTGGTCGTCACCCTGCAGCCGTAGTGCCTGGCGGCAAAGATCGCCAGTCCCCCCCAGCCGGTACCGATTTCCAGAAGATGATCAGTAGGCTGTAAGTCGAGTTGATTGCAGATCCGGCGTAACTTGCGTTCCTGGGCGGCCTGTAGTGAGTCAGCGTCTGTTTCGAACAGCGCTGACGAATACTGCATGTGAGGGTCGAGAAAGGTTTCGTACAGGGAATTTCCCAGATCGTAGTGGGAAAGAATATTACGCTTGGCCTGGGATTTGGAGTTCAGCCGGGCAATACGCCGCTGCCATTCGATGGGCTTGAGCAGCCAGCCGAAGCGGTTCTTCCAGGCATCCATCATGTCCAGGTTGCGGGAAAAGAAACGGGTCACCGCCGTGATATCCGGTGAAGTCCACCAGCCGTCCACATAGGCTTCGCCGGCAGCCGCATCGCCACCCAGCAGGGCGCGCTTGTACACCCGGTTGTCAACGATGTCGATTTCAGCCTGCAGTTCCGCATCGGCATCCCCGAAGGTGCCGATGACTACGCCATGTTCACGCAGCAGCAGGTGGCCCTGATTGGCCCTGGCCAGTATTCCCAGCAGGCTGTCGCGTATCCAATTGCCTGCATCGTCGCGGTTTTTTGTGGCGGTACGGTCAACGGTGGCCTGCATTGCCGGATTCAAGCTCAGAGTTTTTTGATTCATAGACCTTGGTTCCTTCCTGATTGACTTGTTTACGGTTGGGGTGACCGTGAAACGGCACACCTTTGACAAACAGCTTTAACGCCTGCCAGTAAATACCTGCGACCATGGATGCGGTCTGCACCGGCGTTTTCAGTAGTACGGAGCCCAGTTGGGTTTGGTTCAGCGGCAGACGTTTGAGCACCATGGTGGCATCAAAGACCTTGTCTCCCGGCGTATCCTGCTGCGCGGACTCCAGATGAACCATGGCTTTGCTGTGATGGGCATCCGGAGTGACGAGCCGCCAGCGATAGCGCTGATCCATGGGATTGAAGGGGGACACATGGAAGGCTTTGTCATGGGGAGCCAGGTTCTCGAGGTCCAGCAAATAATAGTGGCGCTGATTCCAGGGCGTATTGCTGACTTCCGCCAGCATGTAGCGGAAGCTGCCCTGTTGCCTCAGGAAGTAGAGGTTCAAGGGGCTGAAGTACAAGCCCAGGTAGCGCAGGTGACCCAGGAGAAAGACTTCGCCGGTAACTGGAGCCTGGCCAAGCTGGCGACCGATCTCCTGCCTGACGGCGTCTTCCAGCGGCAGCTCAAGGGGTCCCAGATAATCGCTGCGCTTGAAGCGGGCCCAATGCCAGGGTCTTTGACCCAGCTGCCACAGGCCTTTTTCCAGGACGGGCAGCTCGGACAGTTTCAGCAGCAGCATGAACAGGGGGTAGCGAAATTCATGCGGTCGTGGTGTGAAGCGACGGTGCCTGACAAATCCCTGGTAGATTGCACTCTCCAGCTGGTCAGTTGCGACGTCATCCGTCCCGGTCTTGAGCTGCGTCACAACGCCTCTCCAAAGCGGGCACACACATCCAGCGCGCTGCGCACCCCGTCCTCGTGAAAACCGTTATACCAGTAGGCCCCACAGTAATGCACCCGGCCTACGCCACAGATTCTGTTTCTCTCAAGTTGGGCGTTGCGGCTGGCCACCGTGTAGACCGGATGGGCATAGCGGAATTGCTGCAGAATCTTGTCCTTGGCGATCAGGTCGTCGGCGTTGAGGCTCACCAGCAGGGGTTTTACGGAATTGATCCCTTGCAGGATATTCATGGAGTAGGTCACCCGGGGCAGGCGCTCCTCGTCCGGCTGACCAGCCAGGAAATTCCAACTGGCCCAGGCTTTTTTGCGGGTTGGCATCAGACGTGAGTCGCTGTGCAGGGTAACGGTATTGTCCTGGTATTGCAGCGCCGACAGAATTTTATATTCCGCATCGCTGGGCTTGTCCAGCAGGGCCAGGGCCTGGTCGCTGTGGCAGGCCAGGATGACCTGATCGAATTGCTGTGGACCGTCGTCCATCTGCAGGGTCACCTGGTAATTACCGTGCTGGATGCGGCGTACCCGGGCGTTGAGATGAACATTATCGGTCAGCGGTGCCAATAGCGGCTGGACATAGCTGTGGGAGCCGCCTTTCAACACATACCACTGGGGCCGGTTTTTAATGTCCAGCAGGCCGTGATTCATGAAGAACCGCAGGAAAAAATCCAAAGGGAATTCCCCCGCCTGACGCACACTGCAGGACCAGATGGCCGCCACCATGGGCAGCAGGTAGTTGTCTCTGAACCAGCCCCCCAGTTGAAGCTGCTGCACGAACCTGTCCAGGGTGATACTTTCGGATCCGGTGAGCAACTGCGGACTGGCGGCCCATTCCCTGGCGGCGGCATTGAATTTCAGAATGTCACCGACAAACCGGTAGAAGCGGGGGCGCAGCAGGTTTCGGCGCTGGGCAAACAAGGTGTCCAGATTATGCCCGTTATATTCCAGATCCAGCGCAGGATTGATCACGCTGAAACTCATTTCGGTTTCCTGCAGGGCGACCCCCAACTGTCCCATCAGTTTCAGAAAGTTGGGGTAGTTTCTGTCATTGCAGACGATGAAGCCGGTATCCACCCACAGCTGCTGTCCGTCCATGGTCACCGGAACGGTATGGGTGTGGCCACCTGTATAGTCATTGGCTTCAAAGAGTGTGACGTGATGACGTCGGCTCAGAAGGTGGGCGGCAGTCAAACCGGAAATGCCGCTGCCCACTACGGCTATGCGCTGGCCAGGCTGCAACATGCTCACTGACCCAGGCGGTGTTTTATGGCGCGCACGATGGGGCCGAGCAGAGGGACGTTTTCATAAACCATCGCACCCATATCGAAATAGTCGCGGTGAAAATACACGCGTCCGTCCCGTGTCTTGAGAAAGCTCACACCTTCCACACGGATCAGGTCGCCACCCCGCAGCTTGCGGTGCTGCACCAGCATGGTCCAGGACAGGAAGATGTCGGTGCCCATGGGTATGGCCTGGTGAAAGCGGAACTGGCAGCGTTCCACGTTGGCGAACAGGACCCTGAAGTAATGCATCAGGGCGGAGATGCCCTGGATGCCATGGGCGGGATCTTCAAAATAGATGTCATCGGTGTACAGGGTCTGCACCGCATCCAGGTTATCGGGGCCCAGCTGTTCGTAGGCGGCAATGACCCTGGCCAGCAGGGACTGCACGTCGGCGTCTCCGGTGGGGTGCGTTGTGTTTTGAATGACGGTCATGGGCATGGGATTTCTGGTCTGAGCACGATGGCTTGAATACGGCACCGTCCCTGGAATGGATCACCTGCGAGTTTCTGTGTTGACGGCAGTGATCCAGTCAGCGGACCGCCGCGTATTCACCGGTCATGCACAATTTGTCTGTCAGCATGGATGAGTTTAGGATGGGAGCCCTCGCGAGCAACCCAGCCCCCAAGCGCATGAAAACGAAAGCCCCGGTCCTGCCGGCCGCGGATCCGCGGGAAAATGAAACCCTGCTGATTGCCGTGGGCAACAGTCAGGATCGACGGGCATTCAATGCACTCTTCCATCGCTTTGCCGGGCGCATATTTGCCCTTGGCATGAAGATCACACGCAATGAGCAGCTGGCCAATGATCTGGTGCAGGAGGCCATGCTGATCGTGTGGCAGAAAGCACCGCTGTACGACCTGGACAAAGGCTCGGCGCAGACCTGGATCTTCACCCTGGTGCGCAACCGCTGCTTCGACATGCTGCGCAAGCTGAAGCGGCAGCCGGATTCCCTGGGTTCCGAGGATATCTGGCCCCTGGAAAACGATCCGGAATTGTCGGAAGACCCGGAACAGCAGCGGGCCGCCGAGATACAGATCGCCCAAATTGAGAAGCATTACAACGAGTTGCCGGATGCTCAGCGAATCGTGGTTGAGCAGGTATACATTCATGACCTAACCCACCAGGAGGCAGCCCTGAAACTGGATATCCCCTTGGGGACCCTGAAATCGCGGTTGCGCCTGGCACTGAACAAACTTAGGCAATCCATCGGGGTTGAACAATGAGCGAGAACGTGAACTTTCATCCGTCCAGCGCCCAGCTCAGGGAATTCGGTCAGGGGACTCAGTCCACCGGCATGACCGTGGCTGTGGCCGCCCACCTGGAGTTGTGCACCTCCTGCCGACACCTTGCTGCCGAGGTGGAGAAGGAGTTGGCGGCCCAATGGGCTGCCGACAACTCCGTGCCGGATACCGAGCGCTTCGATCATATGTTGGAAGACATTACGAATGCGCCACAACTTACTGAATATGCTAGCCAATCATCGGTTCTTCCTGCGGTTCACATGCAGGAATACAGCGTCAATCTGCCGCGGGTTCTGGCCAAGGCCGCGGGCGATTGCCTGCTTTGGAAGAAACTGGCCGGTGGCATCAATCAGGCCCGCCTGGCGATCGACAAGGACACCCAGTGCGATTTCATGTACATGAAGCCCGGTAGTCAGGCACCGCGCCACACCCACCAGGGTACGGAAATTACCCTGGTACTGGAGGGCACATTCCACGACGAGTTGGGAACCTATCAGCCCGGTGATTTTATCGTGCGACGCCAGGATCAGACCCATACACCGGAAAGCGATGATGGTTGCCTGTGCTTTACCGTGCTGGACAGCCCCCTTACATTTACAACAGGAATCGCCAGGTTATTGAATCCATTCCAGAAATTGCTGTTCAACCGGTAGGGGACAGGGCTGGGATCAACGCAAGGAATTGGGCAAAGAAGCGGGCGGAGAATCGAAAGGGGGGTAAGACTGGGCAGCAGGGATGCCGCCGTCTTTTTTTTAACCCGCAAAACCTCGGGACCTGGTCAGGTCATTGGACAGCCGCCATGAGGGTCATTAACAGGGCAGCGAACCCCACTAGCAGGGCAAGCCCGTAGCGGGTCTGGGTACTCAGGTCTTTGAACATCAATTTCACTCCTGCTGAATGATTCCCCTGATCTGGGTGATCGCCACCATTTCCACATCACGCAGTTTGCTGTTGGCACAGGGATTGTGGTCCAGCAGGTTGCCGACGCTTGCATAGGTGTCATTCACGAAGATGGTCTCGTCGTCCCCAAGCTTGCGGGGGATACCGAAATGGATGCGATGCCGCTGATCCTTGGGAATCTGATTCAACATCGTCTTGGTGATCCAGATACTGCCGCCGTGGGCAAAATCACTGATACGTGCGGCATGATTGATGGTCTCCCCGAGAACGGCAAACTCCACATGGGCGCCGGCATGGAAAGTGCCAAACCATTCCTGTCCTTCATTGAGGCCGATATTCAACAGCAGTTCATTGAACCAGCCCTTGCGGGCCTGCCACTGGGCACTCAGCTTACGCATCATTTCCCTTAGTTCCAGCGCACACTGGATCGCATTGAAAATATAGTCGCAATCCGGCTGCGGAAAGAAGTAGTAAACCATGCCATCTCCGGCATGTTTTCCATAAGTTCCATAGTATTTCCGGAAGATGGGCTCACTTTCCTGCCAGATATAGTTGATCAGCTCGAAATACTCCTCGGCCGGCAACTCCGAACAAATGCGGACCGAGTGCTGCAAGTCTGCCACCATCACCGCCACGTGACTGAGATAGGGTTTGCGTTTTCGCAACAACTCCCGGATTACCTGATTGCGCTGAGCCAAGAAATTCAGCAGGTAATCCGAGTCCTCGGCGATGGGGCTGTAGGTGAACAGGATGCCTTCCCGGTAAAAACACACATACAGGTCACAGGGGACACAATTTCCCTCCGCGGTCAGCAGGTTGATGGGGTAGTGGACAATAGGATCCTTGCCCAATGACTCGGCATTGCTATAGAGCGACTCAATCAGACCGAGATCTTCTCCGTTTAAAGATGAGTAAATCTTGATAAGTGTCTGGTGGGTAAGCCTTTTCTTGGCGGCTTCCAGATGGGGGCGCAGTGTGTCGATCAGGTTGTCTTCATCCAACTCACGATAGGCATGGAACAACAGGCTCAGCAAATTCCGGGACACCACGTCCCCGGGCATCTCCGAGTCCTGGCGCTGAAAAATGGTGTTGACCGCCTGGTCATTCCACCAGATCAGCTCGAAGTTGTTGTTGACCATATAGGCCGGACCGGGAAAGTTATCCACGGTCAATTCAAGAGACAGATTGGAAAGGGGTTCACGTCCTTGTGAGGCTTTACTTGGAGCAGGTACCGACTGCGGCTGAGGGCGGTGTTCAGACAGGGGGTACTGGTTGCGATGGGGAGGAGCCAGCTGCTTGGCGATGGCGGCAATGGAAAGTCCGTCTTTTTTCATTTTCTGTACCTGCTGAATGCGGCTCAGCGCCTCGTCGGGGAAATATCCCAGACGGGTAGTGCGCCCTTCGCCCGCCTCCGGTGTCTTGACCACGGGGCTTGGCAGTATGCCCAAAGCCACATAGTTGTTGAGAGTGGCCCTGGAAATGCCTGTCATTTCAATGAGCTGTTTGCTGTTGAGCATGGGAGTCAAGGACCCTGGCACGAGCGATGAGGCAGTATAAATATGCTGTATAAACAATGTCAACAGTATATTTACACAGCCTAAATAAAACCTAAAGGTAATCCTAAGGCGTTGACATACAATGATTTGTACATCTATACAGATTAAATAAACAGTATAAATATCTGTCTAGATGCTCGGCAGGGCAGTTGCCTGCCACGGCTACAGGTGGGCGTTAATTGTGGGGTGGCTGCTGTTCGGCCTTGGCGAAGGCTCGCTTGGCTGTCATCAGCACGACCAAGTAAACGACAGTGACCATGGCCCAGACAAAGATTTCGAAGGGCCAGAGCCGGTGGCTGTCCGGGTTAAGGAGCAATGACAGGACGATCAGCCCGACCCAGGCCGCCAACAGCACCAACGGTGCGCCTGCCAGAACGCGCCAATAGCCACTCCAGGTCTTGAGTGCCGCCCAATTGAGCCAGGCGATGCTGCCAGGCACCGCAATGACGATGAGGGTGATGAACAAATTCCACACCAGTGCGGAATTCGCTTGCGCCGAGGTGTCTGCAGCCAACTGCCGGGAAACCTGTTGATCCAGGGTCACCAGCCATGCGGGCATTGCGTCGCGGGAACTCAATCCCGCTCTGTGCCAGCGGACGGCTGCCGGCAGAGTCATCAGGCTGGTTTCCGTGGAGCTATTACCGTACCGATAGCTGATTCGTATGGCATCGACTGCCAGGGGCTCGCCAGGGGACAGGGTCAGCAGCGTATCTCCTGTGCCTGCCGCCAGCACCGGACTGGCGGTCGATTCCCCGCTGACCTCACCTTGCCAAAGCGGCGTGGCAGAGACCTGGACCGGTAAAGAAGTAGTATAGGAGAGAGCCAGAAACAGCGGGTCACCGGTGGCGATCTCAATTGATAAATCAGTAAGTTCCGGCCATGTGTTGAGAAGCTGTATCGAAGGCTGGGAGAGCGCGGCCGGGCAGGCTACCAGCAGTAGCAGGGTCAACAGGCCGGCCAGCAACGGGGATGATGATTGCCTTCGTGGCGCTGAGTACATGGGTGAATACAGCCTTATAAAGGACGTTAGAAGGGCCAGCCTTGAACGGGGTGCAGAGTATCAGGTGTCCAGCCCAGACCACTAGGGCATGACAAAATCCACACCGGCACCCGGACCCAGGGGCAGTCCCAGCAGCACCCACACGATGGTAAGCAGTGCGCCACTGACCAGCAGCAGTGCGGAATAGGGCAACATGGTCGCCGCCAGACTGCCCATGCCGAAATCTTTTTGCCAGCGCTGACAGAACACCAGAATCAGGGGGAAGTAGGGCATCAGGGGGGTAATGATGTTGGTGGCTCCGTCGCCCACACGGTACGCTGCCGTGCTCATTTCGGGGCTGATGCCTGTCAGCATGAGCATGGGCACCAGCACTGGCGCCAGCAATGCCCATTTAGCGCTGGCTGAGCCAACGAACAGGTTGATCAGTGCGGTGAACAGGATCACCAGCACCATCAATACGGCCACCGGCAGGTTGGCCGCTTCCAGCACGCCGGCTCCCTTGATCGCAAAGATCAGGCCCAGATTGGACCAGTTGAACATGGCGACGAAGTGGGCCGCAGCAAAGGCCAGCACCAGGTAATATGCCAGGTCTGCCATGGCCTCACTCATCATGCGCACGATGTCCCGGTGGCTCGTGACGCTTCCGGCCGCAGCACCATAGGCCCAGCCGGTTGCCAGGAACAGGATGAAGAAGCCGGCCACCAGGGACTGGTAGAGGGGATTCAGGCGGGCTTCCGCTGCGGCGGATTCGTCCACCAGAGGAGTGCCCGGCGCGAAGCACAACACCACCCACAGCAGGATGACTCCCAGTGCCGCCAGTCCGGCCCGCCTCAAACCAGCTGCCTCCTGGGGGCTAAGTGCCTGCTCCGAACTCTTAACACTTGCCGCGCTGACCACCGCCCCGGACTCCGCACGCAATGGCAGCAGGCGGGGTTCGATGATGCGATCCGTGACATACCAGATCACGGGCAGGAATATGGCGGTCATGCCGACGATGAAATACCAATTGCCGGCGATATTGACCTGCCAGTCAGTGTTCAAGGTCTCGGCGGCAGCCTGGGTGATGCCGAACAGCAGGGCGTCCAGTTGTCCAGGGCTCAGATTGGCGGAGAATCCACCGGACACGCCCGCGAACGCCGCGGCGATTCCTGCGATGGGATGGCGGCCGGCAGCCGCATAGATCACGCCGGCCAGTGGAATGAGCACCACATAGGCGGCGTCTGCCGCCAGGTTGCCCAACATGGCGATCAGCGCCACTGCCGGGGTGAGCAGTCCGGCGGGGGCACGGGTGACTGCCGCGCTCATGGCGGTGGTGAAGAAGCCGGAGCGCTCAGCGACACCGGCACCCAACATGACCACCAGGACATAACCCAGGGGATGAAATCCTGTCACCGTGGCCGGCATGTCCACCAGCAGTCGACGCAGATTGTCGGCACTCAGCAGGCTTTGGGCCTGGACCAGCACCGGGCTGCCCGTCGGGCCGAGTTGGGTCGGGTGGGGGGCAGCCACACCGGCCAGAGCGGCCAATACACTGACGACGATGACGGTGAGGATGCACCACAGGAAAATGAATACCGGATCAGGCAGCTTGTTGCCCGTGTGTTCAACCCAGGCCAGGAAGCCCTTGATTTCCCGCTGATTTGCTTCGGAGGTCTGCTTCATGTCTGACAGCTTCCTTGGGGGTTAGGGAGGGTTAGCGCAGCAGGCGGAAAAATTGACGCACGTCGTCCAGCAGCAGCTGTGGTTCCTCCAGTGCGGCGAAATGGCCGCCACGGGGCATGACTGTCCATTGCATCAGATTGTAACTGGCCTGTGCCCAGCCCCTTGGTGTAGCAACGATTTCGGCAGGAAACACGGCGGCCCCTGTAGGGACCTCGATATACCCCACGGGATTGACTGCCCTGACGTTGCGGTTCTCGTAGTAGATACGCATGGACGACGTTATGGTGCCGGTAAACCAGTAGATGGAAACATTGGTGAGCAGTTCATCCATGGTAAACACCGCATTCAGATCTCCCGTGCTGTCCTGGGGCAGGTCACTCCAGCCGTGGAATTTTTCGACTATCCAGGCTGCCAGGCCTGCCGGGGAATCGTTCAGAGCGTAACCCAGGGTCTGTGGCTTGGTTCCCTGTATCTGCTGATAGGCTCTTTCGTTCTGCATATAGGCGTCACGAACGAGTTGTCGGGTGCGCTCTTCCTCGCTGGCTGCAAACTCCGGTCTGTCAGGCCCCGGGTCGCCGGCCAGGACAAAATTGGAATGCAGTCCGATGATGCGATCCGGGTAGTTGGTGGCCACATAGCGGTTGATGATGGCACCCCAGTCACCACCCTGAATGCCATAACGCTCATACCCCAGTCGCTCCATCAATGCTGCCAGAAGGTGGGCGATTTTTTCCGGGTTGTACCCTGGCTCGGTCGGCTCGCCGGAAAAGCCGAAGCCTGGCAGGGAAGGGGCGATGACATGAAAGGCATCGGCCGCATCGCCGCCATGGGCGACGGGGTCGGTCAATGGCCCGATGATGTGCTGGAACTCCGCGATTGATCCCGGCCAGCCATGGACGATCAGCAGTGGTATGGCGTCCGGATTGCTGGACCGCTGATGGATGAAGTGCAGATCGATGTCGTCAATACGGGTGGTGAACTGGGGATGTTCGTTGAGCCTGCGCTCCTGGACACGCCAATCGAAGTCAGACCGCCAATACTCCAGCAAGGATGCCAAATAATCCGCATCCATCCCGTATTCCCAGCTGATGCCCTGCAACTGATCCGGTAGTCGGCTATTGCCCAGCCGTTGCTGCAAATCCGTGATGGCGGATTCGGGTATGTCGATGCGGAAGGGTATGATCTGGCTGTCAGCACTCATGGCGGCATGGTTTCCTGCAAGGGAGATGAGCAACAAAAGCAAGCGCGCCCGACTGAATGATTTCATGGTGTTCTCCAGTCCGCCAGAACCGCCTCGAGTATGGCCAGTGCCTCATCGATTTCGCCCCTCGTGACATTGAGTGGTGGCAGCAGACGGATACTGTTACCCCCGGCCTTGACCACCAGCATGTGGTGCATCGACAGTTGGCTGACCAGTTCAGCATTGTTGACTTTGCAGCGCAGCCCAATCATCAGACCGGCTCCAGTGTGTTCCACTACTTTTTCGGGATGACGTTCGATCAGATGTTGCAACCCGTAGCGGAAGTAGGCTGCCTGGGCATTCAGATTATCCATAAAGCCCGGGGCGGTCACGACGTCCAGCACGGCGTTGCCGACGGAGGTGGCGAGAGGATTACCGCCAAACGTGCTGCCATGGGTGCCGGCCACCATGGGGCGGGCGGTCGCTTCCGTAGCGAGGCAGGCCCCGATGGGAAAGCCGCCACCAAGCCCTTTGGCTGACGCCAGCAGATCCGGAGTCACTCCGGTTTGCTGATAGGCATAGAAGCTGCCCGAACGAGCCAGGCCGCACTGGACCTCATCAAACATCAGTAACAATCCGTGCCGGTCGCACAGGTCCCGTATGGATCGCAGATACTCTTTAGGTGCCAGACGGATGCCACCTTCACCCTGAATGGGTTCGATGACGATTCCCGCCGTGGTTTCACCGATGGCGGCCTCCAGGGCGCGCAGGTCACCAAACGGCACCTGATCAAAGCCCATGTCTCCGAACAGGAACCCCTCGGAGTGCACAGGATTGCGGGACGCCGCCACCGGTGCCAGGGTTCGACCGTGGAATGACTCGGTCATGGAAATGATGCGCTTGCGCTGAGGTGCACCGTGATCATGGTGATAGCGCCGCATGATCTTGAAGCCGGCTTCGATGGCTTCGGTACCGGAATTACAAAAGAAAACCCGGTCCGCAAATGTCAATTCGGTCAAGCGCTTAGCCAGGCGTTCGGTGGGTCCGATGCGGTATAGATTGGAGGTATGCCACAGTTTCTCAGCCTGGGTTTGCAGGGCCTGCACCAGATGGGGATGGCAATGTCCCAGGCAATTGACCGCGATGCCCATGGCAAAGTCCAGATAACGCTCACCCGCCGGGGTATACAGATAACAGCCTTTGCCGTGCTCGAATTCCAGGTCAGGATTGCCATAATTGCTCATCAGTGCGGAAGTGATCACGGCGCGGAAAGGTCCTCTTGGGGGGCAGAATTGGCGGCATCATGCCCCATTAAAGTATATGATTCAACAGCATTTCCTGGTGGAGGAGACACCCCATGGCATTCACTTTCGCGAGCAAACCTGACACCGTTCCCGATCAATTTTCAGCCCTGCCTGACCGATCCGAAGCCATGGCTTTTTCTCCACGCCATTTCGTCAATGGCAATCCGATTGTGGAACCCGTGCCAGCCCATCTGGAAAAAGCGGTGTTTGGCCTGGGGTGCTTTTGGGGAGCGGAACGCAAATTCTGGTTACTGCCTGGGGTTTACAGCACCGCCGCCGGGTACGCCGGGGGCATCACCGCCAATCCGACCTATCAGGATGTCTGCAGCGGTCGCACCGGACATACCGAAGTGGTGCTGGTATTCTATGATCCTGCGCAAATCTCCTACGAATCACTCCTGAAGACATTCTGGGAGGCCCATGATCCGACCCAGGGCATGCGCCAGGGCAATGACCGGGGCACCCAATACCGTTCCGCGGTCTATAGCCTGACTGCGCAGCAGCAGGCGGAAGCACAGGCAAGCCTGATCCGCTACCAGGCGGCGCTCGAAGGCGCGGGACGCAATAAAATAACGACTGAAATTAGGCCACTGGATGCATTTTATTATGCGGAGGATTATCACCAGCAATACCTGGCCAAGAACCCGGGGGGGTACTGCGGTGTGGGCGGCACAGGTGTGGCCTATGGTAGTTGCTGAGCTGATTCGGGCAGCTCAAAGAACCGTAGGATCTCGTCCCGCTTGGCCATGGCATCCAATGTGCCCAGTTGCATCAGGGCATTGCAGTAGGCCGGTTCGAACAACAACAGGCTCAGGATGCTGCTGTGGCGATCCTTGACAAACAGCCGCATGGATTTTGGCAGGGAGTCGAAATGCTCTGCTGCAAGGGCGTTGAGGTCCCGACTTGGTGAGATTTCCAGCAAATCCACGACCCGATGGCGTAACCGGTTTTTCTTGATGCGCCCCTTGGGCACATGGGGCAGCACCTCGTTCATGTGACGGAGGAACTCCAGATCGTTGTCCAGTGTATCGACGAAGGCACTGTTGAGGATGTGACCGATGATCTGGGCAAGGGATGGGTTGCTGGGTTCTGGTGATTTGCGTTGCCGATGCCCCCGGGTGGCACTGACCCCGATAGCCAGGATCTTGCGTGCACCCAGATGCAGTGCCGTGCTGGTAGGGGCCAGCTGTCGGATCGAGCCGTCGCCAAAATAGTGGTCACCGATTTTGACGGCAGGAAAGATTGTCGGGATGGCGGAGGACGCCATCAGGTGTTCGAGCCGGATCTTGCTGCGGATACCGATCCGGTGGGGACCCTCCCAGTCGGCAATCCCCTTCATGGCCTGAAAAAACGAGACTGACTCGCCGCTGGTGTAACTGGATGCGGTAACGCTTATGGCATCCAGCAGCCCTATATCGATATTGTGTTGAATTCGTTCGAATTTAAGAGTGGTGGCCAGCAGCTCGCCTAGAGGTTCGTTGTTGAGCAGTGACACGGGCGCCTCGGTCTGGCGCCCACTCACAAAAGCCATGACCCAGGTGGATGCACTGCCAAGGATGCCTCCGGAATCAAGGCGATACACCTTGGCGCTGGTCAGATTCTGCCAAACATACTCCAGGGTCCTGACACCGGTACGCAGCCGCTGGGCATGGGTAGCCAGCGCCACGGCATTGAGAGCCCCGGCGGAGGTGCCGGAGATGACGTGAAAGGGATTGGTGATTCCTCTTGGCAATACATTGGCAATAGCGCGGAGAACTCCAACCTGATAGGCGGCGCGGGCTCCGCCCCCGGACAGAATCAATCCAACCTTTCTGCTGTCGCCTTCAGTCTGCATTGCTGTGATTGGTGTCCCTGGGCACCCGCCGTCGGATGGAGCTGGTATTGCTCGTGGTCAAACGGCTTGGCGGAGATTACCATTCCATGGCACATCGCCGAGGTTAAATCGCTATTTTATGTCCCAGCCAAGCACTGACCAGTTGGTCATCGCCATCTCATCACGGGCCTTGTTTGATCTGGCAGAAAGCCACAAAGTTTATGAGGAAGAGGGCTTGGATGCCTACCAGCAATACCAGATCGAACGGGAAGACTCCCCCCTGGCCCCCGGGGATGCTTTCGGATTGGTCAAAAAGCTCTTGCATTTGAACACCTTGCTGGATCAATCGAGGGTAGAAGTCATCCTGCTTTCCCGCAATAGCGCAGATACCGGCCTGCGGATATTCAACTCCATTCAGCATTATGGCCTGGCCATCACCCGGGCCGCTTTTTGCGGCGGTGACAGTCCTTACCGCTATATCGGTGCCTTTAACAGCCATTTGTTCCTGTCCACCGATGGTGCGGATGTGCGCCAGGCCCTCGAACTGGGGGTTGCTGCAGCCACTATCCTGCCGTCGTCCAAGCCTGAGGCGGCCGATGAAAGTCTCAGGATCGCCTTTGACGGCGACGCCGTTCTGTTTTCGGATGAATCAGAGAAAATATTTAAAAACAGCGGGTTAAAAGCCTTTACTGAGAATGAGCGACAGGCTGCCAATGAACCACTGAGTGGAGGTCCGTTCAAGCCGTTTTTGGCAGCCCTGCAACAGATTCAGATGGAGTTTCCCCGCGGGCAGGCCCCGATCCGCACCTGTCTGGTGACAGCCAGGGCAGCGCCCGCCCACGAGCGCGTGGTCCGCACCCTGCGCGCCTGGAACATACGTATTGATGAGTCGTTGTTCCTGGGCGGCCTGGATAAGGGCCAGTTTCTGCGGGCTTTCAATGCCGATGTGTTCTTCGATGATCAGCAAGGCCACTGCGATTCCGCACGACATCATGTGGCGACCGGGCATGTGCCACATGGCATTGCGAACAAGTGAAAAAAACAAGTGGTTAATAGAGAAACCTCATAGTTTTTAAAAGAAGACATACTTGCCGCCGAGAACCATGAGCATGATGATAAGTACCCGCTGCAGGATTTTCTCCGGCACCAGGCTGCTGACCCGGGAGCCCAGGTAAATCGCCGGCAGCGAACCCACCAGCAAACTCGCCAGCAACACAAGGTCAACGTACCCGTTGTAGAAATAGCCAAGCCCGGCCAGGAAGGTCAGGGGCACCGCGTGTGCGATGTCTGTACCGACGATGCGGACCGTTGTTGAGTGGGCATAGATCACCATGAGGACGGCTGCGCCGAACGCACCCGCACCCACAGATGACAGGGTGACGCAGACTCCGAGTAGCAGCCCCATGATGACGGTGGTGGTTCCTGGGTGTTCATGTATGGGCCGCATCAACATGCCGGGTTTCTCAGCGAGGGCGCTCAACCGCAATTTATCTCTGAATATCAATATCATGGATGTAATGATCAGCATCACCCCCAGACTGCTGGTCAGCAATTTTTCAAATGCCGCACTGTCCTGGAAGTCCCCGCTGAGAACAAAAACATGCAGCAGTAACGCAACCGGCAGGCTGCCTGCCGCAAGCAGGCCGACCACCCGCCAGTCCACATTGCCCCGGCGGTGATGGGACAGGGCACCACCAGCCTTGGTCAAGGCGGCATAAAGCAGGTCAGTACCGATCGCCACGGGAGCGGGAAAACCAAAAAGCAACAGCAGGGGAGTCATCAGCGACCCACCCCCCACGCCAGTCAGCCCCACCGTGAAGCCAACCCCGGCACCGGCGGTGATATACATTAAAAAATCCAGATAACTGACTGTGTTCATGGAAGGTCCAGAGCGGGTAAGTGAACTGCCGGAGCGGTCAGGCGCGCAACGATATGACCTTTTGCCTATTCACAAAAGTAATATTTCGGAATATTTTTATGCGAATCTGGAATTAATAGCGATTTCCCTGAGGTCCTGGAATCACCCATGAAGCTGCAGCAACTCCGTTACCTGCACGAAATCGTCAGAAACGATCTCAACGTCACGCAAACCGCCCAGAACCTGTACACATCCCAGCCCGGGATCAGTAAACAAATCAGGCAGTTGGAGGATGAGCTGGGGGTGGAGATCTTCGCCCGCAATGGCAAGCACTTTTCCCGCATAACACCAGCAGGTGATGCCATACTCAAGGAGGTTCGGGAGATCCTGCTGCGGGTCAGCACCATTCGTACCATCGCCCAGGAGTTCAGCGATGACCGATGCGGCAGTCTGTCGATCGCCACGACCCATACGCAAAGTCGCTATGTGCTGCCGCCCGTGATCCAGCGCTTCATCAGCAAGTTTCCCAAGGTCGCTCTCCAACTTCACCAGGGCACACCGTTACAGATTGCGGAGCTAGCGGCCGAAGGCACGGCGGATTTCGCCATCGCCACAGAAGCCATGGAGTTGTTCAGCGATCTCGTCATGCTGCCCTGTTATCAATGGAACAGGGCGATCATATTTCCTATTAATCATCCACTTGCCCAGCACTCTTCGATTACTTTGGAAGAGGTGTCTCGCCACCCTATCGTGACATACACCTTCGGATTTACCGGGCGGTCCAGATTGGACGAAGCCTTCCAGGCCCAGGATTTGCAGCCTCGTGTAGTGTTTACCGCCGCAGACGCAGACGTCATCAAGACCTATGTGCGCCTCGGGTTGGGAATTGGCATTGTGGCAAAGATGGCCTGGGACCCTGTAATGGATAAGGATCTGGTTGCTCTGGATGCCAGCCATCTGTTTGCCCCAAGCATCACCAAAATTGGTTTGCGACGAACTGCTTACATGCGGGGATTCATGTATGACTTTATTGAGATGTTCGCACCCCATCTGAGCAGGGAGTTGGTGGACGCCGCCCTGTCGGCAGTTGGCCCGGGAGAAGTGGATAGACTCTTCCAGTCCGTGGAACTGCCGGAACATTGAGCGGCGCTTTACTTGGTGGGGTTAGCTGGACTTCAGGTTGCCTTGATGGAGGCCACATTCCTTGGCGGTGGCTTCCTCCCACCACCAACGACCTTCCCGCTCATGCTGTCCCGGGTTGACCGGGCGTGTGCAAGGCTCGCAGCCTATGCTGACAAACCCTCTGTCATGCAAGGGATTGTAGGGAACGTCAAACATGCGGATGTAGTCCCAAACCTGCTGCAGGGACCAATTGGCCAGGGGGTTGATCTTGAGCAAGGGGTGTTCGGGGGTACCAAACGTCCTATCCAGCTCAAATACTTCAACTGCGCGGCGGGTTGGGCTCTGATCCCTGCGTTGGCCGGTGACCCAGGCACTAATCCCTGCCAACTTTCGCCGCAGGGGGTCAATTTTGCGAATTTGGCAGCACTCTTCGTGACCGTCCTGATAAAAGCTGTAGAGGCCTTTACGTCGGACCAAATCCTCCAACGCCCCGGAGTCAGGACTAAGGACATGCAGGTCCAGACTGTAACGCTCCCGGACCTGATCGATAAACCGGTAGGTCTCAGGGTGTAGTCGACCTGTATCGAGGGTGAACACCTGGGGCGACCTGGTAATCTTGGCGGCCATATCAATCAGGATCACGTCTTCTGCGCCGCTGAATGAGATGGCGCAATCAGGCACCAGCGAATACCCCTCCGCAAGTATTGCCTTGGGTGCCAACAGATGGGCCTGCCGGTTCAATTCTTCAATAGTTTCAATGGGTAACATAGGGCGCCCATTCTCAGCGATTTG
>JBJOHV010000095.1:0-37054 GCA_046047495.1 Pseudomonadota bacterium
CGCACGGCGGGCAGGCCCACATCATTGAACGGACGGTGATGGCCGCCGCGGCCGAAACGGTCCAGGCGATACACCATCATGACGTCCAGGTTGGGCACGTACAGATCCGCCAGCCGATCCACATAACGGGCCAGGTTGCGGGAGGCGCTGTCCACCTCGCCGCCCTGGAAGCGCCGCTGGTTGGCTTCCTCGGGGGTTTCCACCGCCCGGGTGCCTTCGGAAAACACCCGCGCGGTGGTGTTGTCGGTGACCCCGTTGACCCCGGTGATATTGCCGATCATGTCGTTGTTGAGGACGGCGTCGATATTCCAGCCGTTCTCCAGGGCCCAGGCGGCGAAGATGGCCCCGCCGTTGAGACCCTGCTCCTCGCCGGACAGGCCCACATAGGCGATGGAGCCGGCAAACTCATGCTGGCTCAGGACCCGGGCGGCTTCCAGCACGCCGGCCATGCCGGAGGCATTGTCATTGGCGCCGGGGGAGTCGTCGGTGAAGTTGAGGGGATCGCTGACCCGGGTGTCGATGTCACCGCTCATCATGGCGAAGCGGTTGGGGTCCTGGCTGCCCCGCTGCACGGCGATGACATTGACCACCTCCGTGGGGTTGGGAATGCGGGCGGTGCCGGATACCACACCGCTGACGGTGAACACCTCCAGGCAGCCGCCGCAGGCAGCGGAGATGCGGTTGAATTCCGCTTCGATCCAGCGCCGGGCCGCCCCGATACCGCGGGTGTCGGACTGGGTTTCCGACAGGGTGTGGCGGGTGCCGAAGCTAACCAGGGTCTCGATGTCGGCCTGGATGCGGGCGGCGGAGACGGCGGCCACGATGTCATGAAAATCCTGTTCAGCGGCTCTTAAGTATTGCAGTGGCATGATCAGCACCAGTGATGCAAGCAGGCGGCAGGGCAATCGGGTCATGGTCTGGGTCCTTGTGTTCGGAATGGAGGCTCGGGTGTGGAGTAAAGAGTCTTGACGGCACCGGCAGCACTCACCACACTGGCACGCGGCGCCGGTTCCCTTGTCAGGCTGCGGTAGGGCGGAGAATAGTCATGAAAGCACACCAATACAACTGCCTCACGGCGCTGCTGTTGGGCGTGCTTGCCAGCACCGTTTTGGCGCAGCCGGCTGAGCAGACGATCGACCCATTGAACGCGCCTGCGGTGGATCCGGTCACGGCCCTGGAGCGCAGCCAGGAACTCACCCGCCGTCTGCAGGATCTCGACACCATCACCAGCCAGGCCGGTGTCTATGACGTCTCCCTCATCGAAGCCTACCGGGATCTGGCGGGCTTCTATGTGGAGCAGGGCGAGCACGCCGCGGCGGCGGACGCCCTGCGGGAGGCCCTGCAGATCACCCGCATCAACGAAGGTCTCAACAGCAGCCGCCAGCAGGACATCCTGCAGCAGATCATTCAAAGCGAGGCAGCCAGCGAAGACTGGCAGGCGGTGGATGCCGCTCATCATCTCAAGCTCTATGTGGCGGATCGCAACTACGCGCCCGGTGATCCCGATTACCTGGCGGCAGTGGATGAGTATGGCCGCTGGAAGCTGCGGGTGTTGCAGGAAAACCTGCTGGGCCTGAACAATCGCAATCTGGAGCGGGAGGCCGAAGCCCTCAGCATGCACTACCAGACTGCCATCGCCGGCATCGATGCGGCGCAACCGGACAGCGGCGGCAGCCTGATTCCCCTGTTGTACGGCAAATCCCAGGTGGACATGAGCATTGCCCGGGCTCTGGCCAGCACACCGTATCAGTACTTCCCCGGCACGGTCAGTCAGTACATCAACGAAACCGTGTGCAACAACGTGCGGGACGCCAACGGCGGCGTGGTGCGCTCCTGCTACACGGTGAAACGGGAGAATCCCCGTTACCGCCAGTCCCAGCAGGATGCCAAGCGGCTGGCGGTGATGCGCAGCGCCCGGCAGGTGGAGGAGGTGATCGACCGCCTGCAAGCCATCCTGGACAGTCAACCCGATCTGCCGCCGGAGCGGCGCACCGAGGTGCAGACCCGGATCGGTGAACTGCTGGTGGAATCCCAGCAGATCGACCGCGTCTCCCGTCGTGGCGCTCTGGGGGGATTTCCCTCCTTTTGAAATAAAAACCCCGCCGGCCTTGTCTTGCTCTGCCTGAGGCTAGAGAATCCCTCAAGCCCGATGAGCGCCTGAATCGAACAAATACCACTGAGCACGATTGAGTCCCAATAAGGAGAATAGCCCCATGTCACGTTTTGCCACGATCCCCGCCTGGTCGTTAGCTACCCGTCCCGCAACCGCCCTTAGCGCCATCCTGCTGGCCGTTGTGGCCCTTGTCAGCCCCCTGGCCTCGGCCCTGGAAGTGGGAGACAAGGCCCCCGACTTCACCCTGCAGGCCTCCGACGGCAAGACCTACCAACTGTCCGATCTGGCCGGCAAGCCGGTGGTCATCGCCTTCTTCCCCAAAGCCTTCACCGGCGGCTGCACCATCGAGTGCAAGGCCATCCGCGACAGCGGTGAGGAAATCCGCCGTTATGACATCAGCTATTTCATGGCCAGCGTGGATGACATCGCGCTCAATACCCAGTTTGCCGAGGAGCACGACGTGGACTTCCCCATCCTGGCGGATCCCGACAAATCCATGGTGTCTGCCTACGGCGCCCTGAACGACCGCGGTGTGGCCAACCGCTGGACCGTCTATATCGACGCCACCGGCACCGTGGTGAAGATCCACAAGGACGTCAATCCCGCCACCGCCGGCGTGGATCTGACCCGGTCCCTGGGTGAGCTGCAGTTCCCCACCGTCGACAAGTCATGATCCCCTGTCGGCAGGGCCCGAGGTCCTGCCGGCGATCCCCTACAACAGGCCGTGTACCGGTTTCCGGTACACGGCCTTTTTCATGGTGCCGAATCTCATGGGAACACGGCCCCCGGTGTTTGTAACGACTGTGGCTGAAATAGGGCCGCGGGCTGACGGCAAAATGATGCTTGGGTGCGTTCCTTGCTGGTGCCGGGTGCCTATGCAAGAATAGCCGCCACCTCGATTTTTACCGGTCTCAGCCGGTCGAGCAGGGGCCCGTGACCACTGGCCGGGTCGGCTCAAACAGTTGCGTTTAAGGAGGATCAGCATGGGTGCAAAGAGTTTGTTGGCGATAGCCGGTGTGGCTGTGGTGACCTTGTTGTTACTGGTGTACCTGGCAGCCACCTACGAACCCCCCCAGGGCACCACCACCATCGTGGTGCCGCCTCCTGTGGTGGAAGCCTCTCCCACGCCGGCGCGGGTCATTCCCTCGGCGCCGGTGATTGCCCAACCGGTGGCGGAACCCGAGCCGCCGGTGGCGGTGGTGGAAACCACGCCGACCCCGGTCACCGCGCCAGTGGTGGAAGTGGTGCAGTTGCCCTCCCTCGGTGACAGCGACGGGTTTCTGATGGAGCGCCTGCGGGCCATCCAGAACGGGGCCGCACTCCTCGGCATGCTGACGGACACCCAACTGATCCGCAGCCTGGTGGTGTTCGTCGACAATGTCAGCAAGGGGGAGATTCCCGATACCAATCTGCCCTACCGGGCCATCCAGCAGGAAATGCCGGTGCGCAACATCGATGACAACCTGTTCGTCATGGACGAGGCCGCCCACCACCGGTTCGATCGGGTGATCGATACCCTGCTGGCAGTGGACACCGAGCAGGCCATGGGTCTGTATCGCATCCTGTCACCCCTGTTCCAGCAGGCCTATGCGGAGATCGGCTATCGGGATGTCAACTTCGACAACACCCTGCGCCGTGCCATCAACGTGGTATTGCAGTATGACGAGGTGGAAGGTCCCTTCCAGCTGGTCAAACCCTCGGTGATGTACCTGTACGCCGATGCCAGCATCGAGAGCCTGCAGGAAGTGCAGAAGCAATTGATCCGTCTGGGTCCCGAGAATACGGAAAAGCTCAAGGGCAAGCTGCGCGACGTGCTGCAGCTGCTTTGATCCGCAAGATCATCCTGGACCATCTGTTATGGCTACCCTGCAACTCTGCGCGCCGCTGATCAGCAACGACTGGCTGGCGCAGAATCTGCAGGCCGACAATCTGGTGCTGCTGGATGCCACGGTGCCGCCCATCGTGCACTTCACCCAAACCCGCCTGCCGGACCATCTGCACAATCAGGGCATCCCCGGCGCCCGCCGCTTCGATTACGACCAGCAGGTGCGGGATCCACGCTCCTCCCTGCCACACATGATGCCCACCGCGGAGATGTTCGCCGAGGAGGTGCGCAAGCTCGGCATCAGCAACCACAGCGCCGTGGTGATCTACGATCGCACCGGTGTCTATGCCAGCCCCCGTGGCTGGTGGATGTTCCGCGCCATGGGTCACGACAATGTGGCCGTGCTGGACGGTGGTCTGCCGGCCTGGTGGCAGGCGGGCCTGCCCATGGCGGCATTGATCGAGGCCGGGGATGTGGCGGCCGGTGATTTTCAATCACGGCCGCGGGACGGCTGGTTCTGTGACGCCATTGCCGTGTATCAGCGACTCAACGACAAGGGCTGCGTGATCCTGGACGCCCGTTCCGCCGGACGCTTTGCCGGCCGCGATCCGGAGCCCCGCCCGGGCCTGCGCGGCGGCCACATGCCCAATGCCCGCAATCTGCCCTTTGCCGCGGTGCTGAATGACATCCATATGAAGCCTGTGGAGGAACTGCGGAAAGCCCTGGGGCCTCTGCTGCAACCGCAACAACAACTCATCACTTCCTGTGGATCCGGGCTGACCGCCTGCATCCTGACCCTGGCCGCGGCGCTGGCCGGGCATGAACGGCTCAGCGTCTACGACGGCTCCTGGTCGGAGTGGGGCCTGCCCTCAAAGCTGCCGGTGGTGACGGACGACGTTTGAGCCCCGAAAATTTAGTGCCGGACGCTGAGCCATCACCTCCCTGATCTGACACTGAATTTCCACGCACATCACTCAGAGCAGGTCGCTGTGGGCAATTGCCCTGGCGACACGCCGTGAATACATCCCTGTAGGCTCGGACGCGCCGGGCCCAGCCAGCCATCGCAGATGGCTGTCGTTCGGCTGCGCACAATGCTACGCATTGAAAGCACTGGCCTCACCCATGCTGCGCACGGTCGCCCGGTCAATCGCCCACAGCGACCTTCCAATACAGTGCAGAATTCAGAACTGCTCCGATTAAACCTTGGTCTCACTGATCGACAGAGGTCCGGCAGTGAGTCTCGAGCCAGCGGGGGGCGCAGGGGGTGGCTGCAATAAAAGACCAGCGCTGAGCGCAGAAAAAAGACCGCTTTCCAGGGCTTTTTTCGGAGCGAAGGGACCCGGGACGGGCGCGGTCTGCAGCCACACCCTGTGCCGCCTGCTGAGCCATCAACCGACCCACCCCTGATCCGACACTGAATTTCAAAGCACATCACTCAGCGCCGGTCGCTGTCGGCAATCGCCCTGGCGACACGCCGTGAATACATCCCTGTAGGCTCGGGCGCGCCGGGCCCAGCCAGCCATCGCAGATGGCTGTCGTTCGGCTGCGCACAATGCTACGCATTGAAAGCACTGGCCTCACCCATGCTGCGCACGGTCGCCCGGCCAATCGCCCACAGCGACCTTCAAATGCCGTGCAGGATTCCAATTGGCATCGATTGATCCCAGACACAGATTGAAAGCTGCGGTTAGACAGCAACCGGCACGCTGCCTACAATAGCGCCCTTTGAACTTGCACCGGTTTTACGTTCCGGCCAGCAACAGGGAGAACCACCCCATGCAGCAGACCCCCACCGTGGTCGTGGCGGCGCTTTATCATTTCGCCCGCTTTCCCGACCATGCCCAATTCCGCCAACCCTTGTTGAAACTGATGGCCGAACAGGGGGTGCGCGGCACCCTGCTGCTGGCGCCGGAAGGCATCAATGGCACCATCGCCGGCAGTCGCTCCGGCGTGGATGCGGTGCTGGGATTCCTGCGCCAGGATCCCCGCTTCGCCGTTCTGGAGGCCAAGGAATCCCTGGTGGAGGACATGCCCTTCTTCCGCGCCAAGGTGAAGCTAAAAAAAGAGATCGTCACCATGGGGGTGGCGGACATCGATCCCCGCCACACGGTCGGCACCTATGTGGATGCCAACGAATGGAATGCCCTCATCAGCGATCCGGACGTGGTGGTGGTGGACACCCGCAACGACTACGAGTACCGCATCGGAACTTTCGCCAACGCCATCAATCCCCAGACCCGCTCGTTCCGGGAATTTCCCGCCTTCGTGCAGCAGCACCTGGATCCCGCGCGGCACCGGAAGGTGGCCATGTTCTGCACCGGCGGCATCCGCTGTGAAAAATCCACCGCCTACCTGAAGCAGCAGGGCTTCGACGAGGTGTATCACCTCAAGGGCGGCATCCTGAAATACCTGGAGAGCGTGCCGCAGGATGAATCCCTGTGGCAGGGTGAATGTTTCGTGTTCGACAACCGGGTGACCGTGGATCATGACCTGCGCCCAGGCCAGTACGACCAGTGCCATGCCTGCCGCATGCCCATCAGTGCAGCCGACAAACAGAGCGACACCTATCAGGAAGGGGTCAGCTGCCCCCATTGCCACGACCGGCACACCCGTCAGCAGGTCAGCCGCTTCGCGGAGCGGGAGCGGCAGAAGGCCCTGGCCCGGGAACGGGGCGAAGTGCACCTGGGGCGGCCCATGGACGACATCATCCGCCAGCGCCGTCGCGAGAAACTGCGCTTCAAGGAACGGCAGCGCCAGAGCCAACCGGGCGCCGGGCCGGGGGACGCAATCCCGCAAGGTTGATGATAGACTGCCGCCCAGTCACCCGCATCGAGAGGCAGGCATATGAGAACAACAAGACACGTGGTATGGGGCGCATTGGCAGGGCTGGCCCTGCTGGCACAGGCCGGCTCGGCACTGGCCGCGGAGGTCATCCGTGGACCGGAGGGCCCCAGCCCCTACAACATCGTGCCCAACTGGCATAAACCCTTCGCCGCACCCGGGTTTGCCTTCGGCGGCAACTCCGGGGTGTGGGCGGAATCCCCGGACCGCATCCTCATCGCCATGCGGGGCGAGACCCGTCTGCCCCAGCCCGTGCCGCCGGAATTCACCTATTTTGCCGGCTCCATCGGCATCAATGTGCTGACCGATACCTCGGGCCGTACCTGGCAGAACTGCCTGTACACCCTGGACGGTGACGGCAATCTGGTGGATCTGTGGTCCCAGTGGGATGTGCTGTGCGCCGGCTCCGAGGGTCCCGGCCCCCATCGCCTGCGCATCAATCCCTACGACCCGGACGGCAAGGTGTGGGTCATCAATGAAACTTTCCATACCATCTATGTGTTTTCCAATGATGGCAGTGAGCTGATCATGACCCTCGGCGAGAAGAACGTGCCGGGCACGGACGAGTACCACTTCGGCCGCCCCCAGGACGTGGCCTTTCTGCCCGACGGCCGCTTCCTCGTCGCTGACGGCCTGGACAACCACCGCATCATCATCTACGACAGCAAGGGCAAGTACCTGGGTGAGTTCGGCGGCTTCGGCAGCGGGCCCGGCCAGTTCAATGCCGTACACGCGGTGGCGGTAGGCCCCGGCGGACGTATTTTCGGTCTCGACCGTTCCGGTGGGCGCATCAATGTGTTCCGCACCACGGACGATCCTGCCAAAGTGGAACACGTGGCCACCTGGCCGGGCTTCAGCCTGCCCCTGGATCTCATCGTCAATGACGATGCCCTGTGGCTCACGGACCTGAATCCCCTGCGGTTCATCAAGATGAACTTCGAAGGTGAGCGGCTTTATGAGTGGGTGGTGCCCCGGGATCTGCCGGACGGCTACATCGAGGTCCATACCTTCTCGGTGGATTCGGAACTCAGTCTGTACGGTGGTGACAATCAGTACGGTCGCACACAGAAGTGGGTACCCAAGCCCGATGCCGATCCGACACTGATCATTCAGCCGCCCTGGCGCGCCCGCTGATCCGGCACTGATCCGGTCAGTCGGACAGGGGAGCGAAGCGTCGTACCGGTCTGCCGTCCACCAGGACGGATTCGGTGAACATGGCCAGTGGTCGAACCCACAGGCCATGGTCGCCGTACAGGGCACGGTAAACAACCAACACCTCACCCGTCTCGCTGTGCCTGGCGGTGTCGATCACCTGGTAGAGATTGCCCTTGTAATGGCGGTATTTACCGGGAGCCAGCGTCTCTGCGGCGGGTGTGTTGGCGGGTGTGTTGGCGGATTCAGTCACCGGGTCGGGACTCCTGATGGAATGGAATTGATAAATACCAAGCTCTGGTGTAAACAACTGCACCGCAATCATAAACAAAAACCCCAGGAATCGTTATGGAGTTAGTCGAAGAGCCCTTGCTGGAGCATCATCTGGATGCCCGGCAGGTGGTGGACGTGGTGGTACGGTTTGCCGGGGATTCCGGCGATGGCATGCAGCTCACCGGGTCCAATTTCACCCAGGCCACCGCCCTGTACGGCAATGATCTGTCCACCTTCCCGGATTTTCCCGCGGAGATCCGCGCGCCGGCCGGCGCCACCTTCGGCGTCTCGGCGTTCCAGATCTATTTCGGCGCGGAGGATGTGACCACCGCGGGCGATGCCATCGACGTGCTGGTGGCCATGAACCCGGCGGCCCTGGTCACCAATATCGGTAACCTGGTGGATGGTGGCCTGATCATCGTGGACAGCGGTGCCTTCACGGAGAAGAACCTCACCAAGGCGCGCTATGCCAACAATCCCCTGGACGACGGTTCCCTGGACTCCTACCGGGTGTTCTCCATCGACATCTCCAAACACGTACTGTCTGCTGTCGAGCCCTTCAATCTCGGTCACAAGGCTGCCCTGCGCTGCAAGAACATGTGGACCCTGGGTCTGGTCATGTGGCTGTTCGACCGGGACCGTCAGGCCACCATAGAAGGCCTGAAACGCAAGTTCGCCAACGAACCCGTACTGGCCGAGGCGAATATCGCGGCCCTCAATGCCGGACACGCCTTCGGCGAGACCGCCGAGCTGCCGGCCGGAATCCATGTCTACAAGGTGCCCAAGGCAAAAGTGCCACCCGGAACCTATCGCAACATCACCGGCACCACCGCCCTGGCCTGGGGACTCATTGCCGGCGGCCGGCTGGCCGATATCGACATGCTGTTCGCCTCCTACCCCATCACGCCGGCCTCCAACCTGCTGCACGAACTGGCGGGGCGCAAGCAGTTCCGGGTCAACACCTTCCAGGCGGAGGATGAGATAGCCGCCGTGTGCGCCGCCATCGGCGCCTCCTTCGCCGGCAGTCTGGGAGTCACCTCCAGCGCCGGTCCCGGCATCGCCCTGAAGGCGGAGGGCATCTCCCTGGCGGCGGCCACGGAATTACCGCTGGTGATTGTGAACACCCAGCGGGGCGGACCATCCACCGGGCTGCCCACCAAGACCGAACAATCGGATTTGACCATGGCCGTGGGTGGCCGCCATGGCGACACGCCCATAGCGGTGATCGCCTCCAGCACGCCTTCCGACTGTTTTGACGTGGCCATCGAGGCGGTGCGCCTGGCCACCAGATACATGACACCGGTGATGCTGCTGTCCGACGGGTATCTGGCCAATGCGGCGGAACCCTGGCGTATTCCCGACGTGGATGAACTCACCCCGTTCCCGGTGCGCCACCATGAGGATCCGGAAGGGTTCAGGCCGTCTCTGCGGGATGACAAAACCCTGGCGCGGGTTTGGGCCAAGCCGGGCACCCCGGGCCTGGAACACCGCATCGGCGGCATCGAACGCAGCTACACCACCGGCGACATCTCCTACGATCCGTCCAACCACCAGAAGATGACCGATACCCGCAAGGCCAAGATCGCCGGCATCGCCGACGACATTCCCCTGCAGGAGGTGATTCTCGGCAACAGCAGCGGCAGGCTGGCGGTGGTGGGCTGGGGTTCAACCTTCGGAGCCATTCATCAGGCGGTGAAACGCTGTCGCAAGGAAGGCCTGGATGTGTCCCACATCCATGTCCGCTACATCTGTCCACTGCCGCGCAATCTGGGCGACCTGCTGCGGAGCTTCGACCGGGTGCTGGTGCCGGAGATGAACACCGGGCAGTTCATCAAACTGCTGCGGGCCGAGTACCTGGTGGATGCGGAAGGACTCAGCAAGGTATCGGGTCAACCCTTCAAGATCGGCGAAATCATGGCCGCCATCCACCTGCAATTTGCCGCCATGGCAACCACCCGCGAAGTCGCCAGGGAGCGCGCACGATGAATCAGGCCGTCACCAAACTCACCCTGAAAGATTACGCCTCCGATCAGGAAGTGCGCTGGTGTCCCGGTTGCGGGGATTACGCCATCCTGAAGACCATTCAGAAACTGATGCCGGAGCTGGGCGTGGCGAAGGAAAACCAGGTGTTCGTGTCCGGCATCGGTTGCTCGTCCCGCTTCCCGTATTACATGAATACTTACGGCTTTCACACCATCCACGGGCGGGCGCCGGCGGTGGCGACCGGAGTCAAGCTGGCCAACCCCGAGCTGGATGTGTGGGTGATCACCGGCGACGGTGACGGCTTCAGCATCGGCGGCAACCATATGTTGCATGTGTTGCGCCGTAACATCGACCTGCAGATCCTGCTGTTCAACAATGAAATCTACGGGCTCACCAAGGGCCAGTATTCCCCCACCTCCAAACCCGGCACCCACTCGCCGTCCTCCCCGGAGGGCAGCCTGGATGCGCCGCTGGTGCCCTGCAGCGTGGCCCTCGGTGCCGGTGCCACCTTCGTGGCCCGCTCCATCGACACCGAGGCGAAACACCTGTCGACGGTGGTCACCCGGGGTCACGGTCACCGCGGCGCGTCGTTCATCGAGATCCTGCAGAACTGCCCCATTTACAACGACGGCATCTTCGAGCCGGTGAAGGACAAGAAGCTGGCGCCGGACCACCGCATCGAAGTGGAACACGGTCAGGCTTTGGTTTTCGGCAGCAACCGTGACAAGGGCATACGCCTGAATCCGGCGACCCTGCGCCTGGAAGTGGTGGCTGCGGACCGCGACGACCTGCTGGTGCATGACGAGAGCAACAAGGTGCTGGCCCATCTGCTGGCCGCCATGGGCGGGCCGGAGTTCCCGGTGGCGGTGGGCGTGCTGTACAGCGAGACCAAGGCGGATTATGTGCAACAGGTCCACGAGCAGCTGAATACCACCCGCAGCCGCAGTCAGGCGGACCTGAAAAAACTGTTGCACGGGGGCAATACCTGGGTTGTGTCCTAGGACTTGCCGTTAAGGATCGACTTTTACTCCGCCAGGGGCTTTTGCTACGCTCGGCCCCTGGCGATCAATTCTTTGGAGCCTGCCATGGCCAACAACAAGAACAAGACCCTGCAAGCGGACGACCCCAACCAACCCACCGACCCATCCCGCCGCAATCTGCTGAAGTCAGCCGCCCTGGCCGGGACGGTGCTGGCCGGCAATGCCGCCGTGGCGCCCCTGGTCAATGCCCAGGCGCCGGCAACCGCCCGCATCCCGGTGACCGAGGCCCTGGAAACCCTCACCGCGGCCGAGGCGGAAACCCTGGAGGCCCTGGTGGATCGCATCCTGCCCTCCGATGCCAATGGCCCCGGTGCCCGGGAAGCCCGCGCGGCCCATTACATCGACAAGTCCCTGGCCGCCGACAACCGGGACAGCCGGGAAAATTATCTGATCGGTCTCACCGCCCTGGATGAGGCCGCCGTGGGTCAACACGGTCGCCGCTTCCATCTGCTGGCGGCGGCGCAACAGGATGCCCTGCTGGATGCCGTGATCGCAGGCGAGGTACCCGGCTTCCGGCCCAGCGGCTCGGGTTTCTTCGGCATGGTGCGCAACCACACCATCGATGGCTGCTTCGCCGATCCCTATTACGGGGGCAATCGTGACTTCGTGGGTTGGGACCTGCTGGGTTATCCCGGTGTGCGGGTCAGCGTCTCGGAGAGTGACGTGGCCCTGGGCTCGGCCCTGGCGCCCAATCATCAGTCGGCCTACGACTTTCCCACCTTCACCAAGCTGGTGGCGACCACCACAGGGGGGTCAGGTCATGGCAATTAATCTTCCTGCAACAGACATAGTCGTCGTGGGTCTGGGTGCCGCCGGCGGGGTTGCCGTGCTGCCCCTGGCGGAAGCCGGTCTCAAAGTGATCGGTATCGAGGCGGGGGGCTGGCTGACCAACAGGGACTTCGCCCCGGATGAGATTCGCAACAACTACCGCAACTGGCCCATGTCCAGCCAGAAGTGTGCCACCGAGGCACCCACGGTGCGGGCCTATGACAACACCACCGCCAGCCAGGGCGGCCACCCCATGATGAATGCGGTGGGCGGTACCAGCATGCATTACTGGGCCCAGAGCTGGCGGCTGAATCCCTGGGACTTCAAGGTGGTCAGCGAGACCCGCCGGCGCTACGGTGCAGGCCGCATCCCGGCCCGCTCCACCGTGGAGGACTGGCCCTTCGGTTACGAGGAGCTGGAGCCGTTCTACGACAAGGTGGAACACGTCATCGGCGTCTCCGGCAAGGCCGGCAATATCAATGGCAGTCTGGACCCCAATGGCAATATCTTCGAGGGACCGCGGGCCCGGGAATATCCCATGAAGGCCCTGCGCGGCTCGCCCTTCACCGAACTGATGGGTGGCGCGGCACGCAAGCTCGGCTGGAATCCGTTCCAGGGTCCGGCCGCCATTCTGTCCGAACCCTATGACGGCCGTTCTCCCTGCATGTACCACGGCTTCTGTAACAAAGGTGGTTGTCACGTGCAGGCGAAAAGCTCCACCGCCTTCACCACCATTCCCAAGGCCATGGCCACCGGCAATCTGGACGTGGTGACCCATGCCCGGGTCACCAAGGTGGTGACCGACAACAATGGCAAGGTGACCGGCGTGGAGTATCTGAAGGGCAGCGAATTCTATTTCCAGCCGGCCACCGTGGTGCTGCTGGCCAGTTATGCCTACGAGAACACCCGCCTGCTGCTGCTGTCGAAGTCCAGGCCGTTCCCCAACGGCCTGGCCAACAACGCCGGACAGGTGGGGCGTCATTATTTCAGCCATCACCAGGGCGCCCCGGTGACCGCGCTGTTTCCCAAAAACCTCAACAACTGGTATGGCCTTCCGGCCCAGGGTGTGGCCGTGGACGAGTGGGCGGACGACAACTTCGATCACAGCGGCCTGGACTTCATCGGTGGTGCCAATCTGTGGGTGCACACCGATCGGCGGCCCCTGACGGCCGCCCGCATGGGCACCTTCGACATGGTGGAGAAAAACTGGGGCTCCGACTGGAAGAAGTTCATCATGGAGAACGCGGACCGCACCAACAGTGCCTATATCCAGAAAACCACCTTGCCCTATGAGTACAACTATCTGGATCTGGACCCGACGGTCAAGGATCCCCTGGGCTTCCCGGTGACACGCATCACCGCCCGCTACGGGGAGAATGAATTGCGCATCGCCGAGCATGCCCAGGAGAAAATGGAGCAATGGTTCCTGGAAGCGGGTGCCATCAAGGTGAACCGCAGCGGCCTGGGCAGCATCATGGGTGCCTCCACCCATGCCTACGGCGGCACCCGCATGGGTGACAACGCCGAAACCAATGTGGTGAACCGTTGGGGCTTCGCCCACGAGGCGCCCAATCTGGGTATCCTGGGGGGCTCGGTGATGGGCACCAGCGGCGCCCGCAACCCCACCCTGACCGTCCAGGCCCTGGCCTGGCGCACCGCGGATTATCTGGTCAATAACTGGCGCTCGATCGTCTGAGTGTGGAGTCCGCGGTCAGTGAGATCTCGCTGCCTGCCATCCGGGGCAGGGGCAGGGACAGCCTGCGGGGTGTACTGGACCAGCTGACCGCCAGTCAATGGTGGTCGCCACGGCGCTTGCAACAGGCACAGTTCCGGCAGCTGAAAAACCTGCTGGATTATGCCGCCGCCCATTCCCCTTTCTACCGGCAGCGCCTGGCGGGCTTCGATACCGGCCGACTGTCAACCGACAGTTTTCGCTGCATTCCCCTGTTGACCCGGGCCGAGTTGCAGGCCCATGGACGGCAACTGGATTGTCTGACCGTGCCCGACGATCATCTGCCGATGCGCGAGATCAAGACATCCGGTTCCACCGCCCAGCCGGTCGAGGTCCGCGACACCGCCATCGGATCCCTGTTATGGAGCGCCATCACCCTGCGGGATCACCACTGGCACGGCCGGGATTTCAGCGCCTCCCTGGCGGCGATACGCTGGCGCAGTGATGACCGCGCCATGGCGCCGGAGGGCCTGCGGCAGGCGGACTGGGGCGCACCGGTCAATCTGCTGCATGCCACCGGCCCCGGATACTTTCTCAACATTGCCAGTGATGTGAAGGCCCAACTGGGGTGGTGGCTGGCGGTGGACCCGGTTTACTTATTGACCCATCCCTCCAACCTGCGGGCCTTGCTGAATCTGCTGGCAGAGTCCGCAGCCAGACCCGCGAATCTGCGGCAGCTCCGCTGTGTCGGTGAGGTGGTGAGCGATGCGCTGCGCCATCAGGTGAAAAGCCTGCTGGGCGTGCCCCTGATCGACATGTACACCTGTCAGGAGCTGGGATACATGGCCCTGCAGTGCCCCCAGCACAGCCACTACCATGTGCAATCGGAACACGTGATCCTGGAAGTCCTGCGGGACGACGGGTCACCCTGTGGGCCGGGCGACACCGGCCGGGTGGTGGTGACAAGCCTGCATAATTTCGCCACCCCCCTGATCCGCTATGCCATCGGGGATTACGCAGTTCCCGGGGGGCCCTGCCCCTGCGGGCGTGGTCTGCCGGTGTTGCGCAGCATCGTCGGACGGTCCCGCAACATGGTGCGGCGCCCCGACGGTTCCCTGATCTGGCCCAACATCGGCTTTGGTGAATTCAGCCGGGTGGCACCCATCCGCCAGTTCCAGGTGGTGCAGCACAGCCTGCAGGACATCGAGCTGCGCCTGGTGAGCGCCGTTGCCCTGACCGTCGAGCAGGAAGCACGCATCGGTGCCATCTTGGCCCGCCATCTGGGCTCCGGCTTCAAGGTGCGCATCAGCTACCACGAACAGATTCCCCGCAGCGCGGGCGGCAAATACGAGGATGTCCTCAGCCTGCTGTGACCCTTTCTTATTCAATGGGATGTGATACCGTAGTTTGCCTGACGCACACCCAGGGGGACTCTCACATGCGCACCATGAAAACCCGATCGATTCGATACCTGCTGGCACTGCTGATGCTGGGCCTGACCACCCTGGTCCACGCCGACGTGTCGGGCAGTTGGACCTTCGCCGTGACCCTCGGTCAACTCGGCAGTGGCAGTGCCACGGTGGTCCTGACCCAGGAGGCCGAGGGCAAGTTGACGGGCAGCTATGCCGGCCAGCTGGCCAACGGACCCATCGCCGGCACCTTTACGGGCAATGACTTTGAATTCAGCTTTCAGAGTGAGGCCCTGGGCGGGCCCATCAGCTACAAGGGACAGCTCAAAGCGGACGGTACTGTGTCAGGCACGGTGATTGTCCAGGGTCAGGAATTCGGCACCTTCACCGGCACCAGGTCCTGAGCTGAAGCGGGCGGGCTGACACACAGGGACGTTGCGCAAGCCCATGAGTACACCAGTGACAGCCCGGTCCTACGGGATGGTTTTCATCATCCTGGTGGTGCTGATCGATTCCATTGGCTTCGGCATCATCCTTCCGGTGTTGCCCAAGCTCATCATGGGCCTCACCGGCGGCACCCTGGTGGAGGCCTCCCGCCTGGGTGGCTGGCTGATGTTCAGTTACGCCATCGCCCAGTTTTTCTTTGCTCCCATCATGGGCAATCTGGGTGATGCCTTCGGGCGCCGCCCCGTGGTGCTGATTGCCTTGCTGGCCCTGGGACTGGACTATCTGCTCATGGCCTTTGCCCCCACCATCGGCTGGCTGTTTCTGGGCCGATTCATCGCCGGTGCCGCGGGCTCCACCTTCAGCATCGCCTATGCCTATGTCACCGACACCACCGCGGCGGAGAAACGCGCCCAGGCCTTTGGGCTGATCGGCGCCGCGTTTGGCGGCGGCTTCATATTAGGACCGGTGATCGGCGGCATCCTGGGTGAATACGGTGACCGCATCCCGTTCTATGCGGCGGCTGCCCTGGCCCTGGGCAATCTGCTGTATGGATCTCTGGTGTTGAGGGAATCCCTGGCACCGGAAAACCGCCGGCCGTTCCAGCTGCGGCGGGCCAACCCCGTGGGCGCCATGCTGCACCTGAAAAAATACCCCATGGTCATCGGCCTGGCCCTGGCCCATTTCCTGTACATGTTGGGACACCTGTCCCTGCCCAGCACCTGGACCTATTACACCATGGAGAAATTCGCCTGGTCGGAAAGCCAGATCGGGTATTCCCTCGGTTTCGCCGGCGTGTTCATGATCCTGGTGCAGGCGTTTCTGATCCGCTGGGCCATTCCGGTTTTCGGGGCCTATCGCGCCGGACTGTTCGGCATGGCGGCGGTGATCGTCGGCTTTTGCGGCTATGCCTTCACCCAGGTGGGCTGGCAGATGTATCCCTGGCTGGCGGTGGCGTCATTGTCAGGCTTCGTGTCGCCCGCCATGCAGTCCCTGATGACCGCCCAGATCCCGGCCAATGGCCAGGGGGAGTTGCAGGGCGCCCTCAGCAGCCTAAACAGTATTACATCCATTCTTGGGCCGGTGCTGATGACCCAGCTGTTTGCCGCCTTCACTGCCGAGGGGGCCTGGCTGTATTTCCCCGGCGTCTCGTTCTTCGTTGCGGCCCTGTTGACCCTGGCCTGTCTGCTGCTGTTCGTGGCCGCAGTGAAACGGCACGGCCTGGCTACGGCAGGGGATGCTTGAATGCCGACCCGGGTTAAAGGAGAATCCGCGTCGGCATACCGCAACGGGACCCGGTATCGCAGCCTTGATGCCCATCATTGACACACTAATAGTGAAGTGGTTATATCGGTCCTCCCAAGAATAAGAAATTCAGCGATCTGGAAGGGTTCAATTATGAAAAGAAAAGGGCTGATCTTAGCAATTGCGGCTCTCGTCGTCGGCTGCTCACCCGCCGAACAGCAGGCTCCCCAGGTGACCACAACGGTTGCCGAGGCTGCCGCCGCCACCGATACCATTCCCCGCCTGCCCAGTGGCAAACCGGACCTCAACGGCATCTGGCAGGTACTTATGAACGCCAACGACAATCTGGAACCGGCACCGCCCAAGGCTGCCTACCAGCTGGTGCCTGGGGACTTCGTCCCGGTACCCGCGCCGGAAGTGGTGGCCATGGGAGCCGTGGGGGCCGTACCCGCCAGTTTTGGCGTCGTAGAGGGTGGCACGATTCCCTACAAGCCGGAGGCCCTGGCCCGCCGTGACGAGAACCGGGATAACTGGCTGGCCAACGATCCGGAGATCAAGTGTTACATGCCGGGCGTTCCCCGAGCCACCTACCTGCCCCATCCCTTCCAGATCTTCCAGAGCGAGAAGGCCTTCTTCATTGCCTACTCCTTTGCCGGGGCGGTGCGAAACGTATTCCTGGAAAACCCGGGTCCGGCACCGCTAGATTCCTGGATGGGCCAGTCCTGGGGCTATTGGGACGGCGATACCTGGGTGGTGGAAGTCACCGGGCTGGACGACCGTACCTGGTTCGATCGGGCCGGCAATTACCATACCTACAATCTGAAAGTGACCGAACGCTACACCATGGTGGACGAGAACGTGATCCAGTATGAAGCCACCATGGAAGACCCGGAAATCTTCGAACGGCCGTGGACCATCAGCATGCCCTTGTACCGCAGACTTGAAGAAGGCTATGAACTGCCCCAATTTAAGTGTGTGGAGTTCGTGGAAGAGCTCATGTACGGCAAGTATCGAAAGGGACGGGAGGCGGAATTGGGCTTTTGAGCTGATTTGCATCAAGCTCAGGACCAATCTCCGGGGATAACTTGGTAACTGTGCGGGTCTACGAGTAGAATGGCCCGCAAATCTGAAATTTAGGGGGTAGACCTATGAAAGCCATGAAACTGAAACTGCTCGCAGCGGCCGCCACTGTGGCCCTGGGCGTGGTGGCGATCAAACCACCGGCGACCGCGCATCACGCGTTCTCCGCGGAATTTGACGCCAACCTGCCGGTTCGACTGGGTGGTCCCATCACCCGTGTGGAGTGGATCAACCCCCACACCTGGATCCACCTGGACAACAACGATCCGGAGAGCACCGAAGACCCGGGTCCCTGGATGGTGGAGGGCGGTACGCCCAATACCCTGTTGCGGCGCGGCATCAACCGCAATTCCCTGACCCTGGGTACCGACATCATCGTGACCGGTTACCAGTCCAAGGACCGCCTGTGTGAGCCCACCTGCCGTGCCAATGGCCGGGATATTACCTTCCCCGACGGCCGCAAGCTGTTCATGGGATCGTCCGGTACCGGCGCACCGCGGGATGGTTCCGACGACAGCGAACCGCCCCAGCAATAAGCCTGCGGGTAATTGATCAGAGGCCCGTGCCATTTCGGTGGCACGGGCTTTTTTATGGGTAACTGACCGGCAGGAGTCTTGGGGAACGGCAAGCGGCAGTCTCCTGCCCGGGGGGTAGCGTAAGAGAGTCAGGGTGCGGTAACGGGAGACAACTCCCGCTGCAATTCACCCATGTCACCGAATACGGTGGCATTGACGTAAAAGCCGGCGGTGTGCAGGGTGACCACCACGTCCTGGCGACCACGGTTTTCCCAGAACCAGCCATGGATGCCGGTGAACGGCGCGTGATAACTGCCCGCCCGTGCGGTGGCTGACCCCTGTTCGTAACTCTCCGCGAACTCCGGACCCAGGGCGGCCGGCTCCGCATGCATGTCGTAATACAGCTCGCCATCGGCGGACCAGCTGAAAATCAGCGGGGCATCCAGATCCATCAGGTATTTGTATTCCACCGACTGGAAGGGCTCCAGATAAAACTCCACGACGTCTTCCCGATAGGCTTCCGGCTGGGCCTCCAGGGGATTGGTGCCCACATTGGCCAGCGCATCGAGCCCCAGCAGACGACCAGTGCCCAGAGGGTCATACTCGTATTCCACGGGCAGAACGACGGTGAACAGCAGCACCAGTGCCACACCCAGGGCTGCGACTGAAGCCAGAAAGATGCGTCGTCTTTCGGGTGCTGTCGGGTTGTCGGGGTTGTTGGTCGGGTAATTGGACAATGGCAGGGTCTCGTCATGGGGTGGTGGTCAAGGCCATGGCGGCCAGTTGATAACCGGCCAGTAAAAAGCCGCCACACATCAATGTGGTGTTGGTGGCAAAGGCATGGCGCAGGTAGCTGCTGCTGAGGCGCCAGGCGGTCAGCAGGATGAGGATGGCCGACAGGGCCAGCACCTGGCCGATCTCCACCCCCAGGTTGAAGCTCAGGATGTTGATCACCAGGCCGTTGGCGGACAGGTCGAATTCCTGCAGCTTGGTGGCCAGACCCAGACCATGGAACAGACCGAATACGAAAACCGCCACCCGGGTGTCCGGCTGGAAGGGCAGCAAGCGGAAGCCACCCAGGTTCTCGAAGGCCTTGTAGACTATGGACAGTCCGATGATCGCGTCGATCAGATAGGCATTCACCTGGATGTCAGCCAGCACGCCGATCAGCAGGGTGATGCTGTGGCCGACGGCAAACAGGGTGACGTACTGGACCACGTGACGCGGCCGGTAGAGGAAGAAGATGACCCCCACCAGGAACAGCAGATGGTCATAGCCGGTGACCATGTGCTTGGCACCCAGGTAGATGAAGGGCAGTACCGCGGGGCCATCGATGCTCTCGACGAAATTGGCGTCACTGCCGGCAATGGTGTGCGCCCACAGGGCGCCGCTGGCCAGCAGGGCCAGCAGACCCATGGGAACACTCGGCCAACGGAGCCGGCGCCCGGGGTTGGCCGCCGTCATCACGGCTGGGGTTCGTCTGACACGAAGCGGGACAGAATGTCCGGGTTATAGGCCTGGTGGCAGGCACGGCAAACATTGTAGAGCTCGGCACCAGCCTGGAAAAACCGCTCCTTGTCCTTGGCCTCCGCCGCCTGCATGGCTTCGAGGCCGGCCGCGGAAATGCCCTCCGCGTACACCAGCCAGGCATCGTTGTCGACGGCGCGGCCCGGCAACGCCAGGATATTGCCGACCTCGATCAGGGTGGCGCCGGCGTTCTCCGCCGCCATCCATTCCTCATCGGTTTGCGGATACAGCTCACGGTAACCCTCCGCGTCGCTGATCCAGCCGGCGTGCAGCCACAGGCCGTCCGCCGCCGGGTCCACCACGTGAGCCATGAGCTCGGCCATGGTGAGGGTGGTGTTGAAGCTGGCGGTGTCGGGTGTCACTGTGGCCGTGGGGGAGTCGCTGGCCGGTGAGCAGGCAGTCAACACCATCACGAGGGATACCAGGGCCAGGCGGGATTGGAGCCGGTTGTTGTCAGTTGTGGTGGTCATATTGAATTCCCGGAATGTCATCGGCAAAGGGCGTAGCTATTATTGGGGCAATTGCGGCAAATGGAAAGGCTGCTCTCAGGGCAGCTGCTGACGCAGCAATTCCAGTTCCAGCTGCTGTTGTTGCTGGCGGGTGGCATCCAGACGCTGCCCACTCTGTACCTGCAGTGCTTGCTGCAGCCGCCGCCGTTCGGTTTCCAGCCGCTGCTGCAGGGAGGCTTCCGGTCGCTGGCCGGGTGACTGTGTTGCGTTCCGCTGTAACCGGCCATAGGCCTGCGCCACTGACGTGGTGCGCTTGCGCAGGGCGTCCTCAGCACAGAGGAACTCGGTGCGTAGCAGCAGTTCAAGGGTCTGTTCGGCAGCGGGGGTGGCGATGGCATTACCCTGGCTGGCGGTCACCAGGGCATCGCGCCAGGCTGTGGCTGCTCTGCAGCTTTCAATGTAGCGAGACAGGGGTTCGCCATCCAGGGCAGCCTGAAAAGACGCACAGGCCTGTGGTACTGCGCTGTCGATGTCGCCCAGGCAGTCTGTGGCGGCAGTGTCGAGGGTTGCCAGGGCGGACGCCGCAGCCTGCAAATGGCTGTCCGGGGAGGCGGGCTCAGCGGCCCGCAGCGGAGCGGCGGTATTCAGCAGTCCCAGCAGGAGCAGACTAAACGTAACCGCGTTTCTTGAAGCGCTGGTCCCATTTTTTGAAGCGCTTGCGGCAATAGGCTTCGAACTCCCGGTGGTTGGAGAAAAACAGTTCGCTGGCTTGGGGAATCGACTCGTCGAACTCGCAGTAATCATTGTCGTACTCACGGCAGACGAACGGGCGAGTGTCATAGATAGCGCAAACACCGCCGTCCAGCAAGTGCTCGCAACGGGAGTGGATATGCAGGAACCAGCCATCCGCATCCTTGAAGATGTTGATATTGGCGTGGGAGACCTGCCACAGCAGGTGATCAAAATCCTCCAGGGCACGGGGGGCATCGATCTTCTGGTTGATGGAATTGCAGCAGATGGACTTGCGGCACTTGCTGCACTTCTTGTCGATGCTGATGGGGCTTACCGGCTTGCTGGGGCTGACTTCCACCAGCCTGATCTTGTTCCTGGCATTCATGATGGTTTCCGTTGGGGGGTTACAACTGCGCATACACAGGTTTTTATCGACGAATTCTACAAACTCGACAGGGTTAGTTCACGCGAAAGTTATCATGACAAGCACCGGTTCTTTATGAGAGTCTTTTGCCGTGACCGTCCATCGCCCTGTTCCGACTACCCATGCTCCATAGTCTCTTTCATCCTGCCTGGCCCGGCCCGCGCCTGGCCGTCATGCTGCTGTCGTGTCTGTGGCTGCCGCTGGCCCTGGGTCAGGCGCCAGCGCTGACAATCGCAGGTGCCGATGAAGAGTTGACCCGCAATATCCGCGCCCTGGTCACCCTGCCCAGCGAGGACTGTGCCGCCAGCCTGCCACGTCTCAATCGCTTTCTGCCGACTCTGCGACAACAGGTGGTGCGTGCTGCACGGGCGCTGGGTTATTACCACCTGCAGCAACAGACCGCATTCGTGCGGGATGCAGACTGCTGGAACCTGGTGGTGTCTGTGGAGCCGGGCCCGGCTGTGGTGATCGACGACGTCGACATCCAGGTCGTCGGCGAGTCCATGACATTCCAGTCGGTTCTCGATGACAGGCAGCTGGTGCGGGGTGAGCGTCTCAATCACGGCCGCTATGAGCAGCTGAAATCCGAGCTGAGCGCCCAGGCCATCGAGAACGGCTTCTTCGATGCGCGCTTCGACAGTGCGGAGTTGTTGCTGGACCTGCAGTCCAATCAGGCGGACGTGGCCATCCGCTTCAATCCCGGCGAGCAGTACCGGTTCGGCGAAGTCCGTATCCAGCCGCTGGATGCCCTCGATGAGGACTTCCTGCAGCGTTTGATTCAGATCCAGCCCGACACACCCTATACGTCCGCAGCCATGATCGCCCAGCGCACGACCCTCAATGACAGCCAGTATTTCAGCAGCGTGTCGGTTTCGCCCGCGCTGGACAATACCAGCGAAGGGCGGGTGCCGTTGAATGTCGCCCTGCAGTTACGTCCCCGCCGAGTGTACGGCGTGGGCCTGGGTGCCACCACCGACATCGGACCCCGCCTGCGGCTGGATTATCTGGATCGCTACCTCAACCGCAGCGGGCACAAGGCCGAAATCAAGGGCGGCGCCTCCCCCATCCAGCAGGTGATCGATCTCAACTACATCATTCCCCTGCGGGATCCCGTGCGGCAGAGCCTGCGGGTGTCCAGTGGCTTTTTGCGCGAAGACTTCGACAACTACGAAAGCCAGACCACCAAGCTGGGAGTGGCTTACAGTCACGGCTCCCTGCTGGGGTTTCAGCAGAACGAATTCATCAATTACCAGCATGATGAATTCCGCTATGACACAAATGAGACACTGACCCCCAAGGAAGTCAGCGATCTGCTGATCCTGGGCAGCAACGTGACCCGTACCCAGGCTGACAATGCCATTTTTCCACAACGCGGCTGGCGCCTGTTTGCCCAGGTCAGAGGCTCTTCCGATTCCCTGCTGTCCACCAACTCCTTTGCCCAGCTCTACATGAGCGGCAAGGCGGTACTGGGGGTCGGCCGCGGCCGCGTAATGGGGCGCTTTGAATTCGGCTCCTCCTGGGTGGATGAATTCGAAGCCATACCCACTTCAGTGCAATTCTTCGCCGGCGGGGACCAGAGTGTGCGTGGTTACGGTTACCAGTCCCTCGGTCCACAGGATGCGGCCGGCAATACCTTCGGTGGCAAGCACCTGATGGTGGCTGGCATCGAGTACGACATGCCGGTCAGGGGCAACTGGCATCTTGCTGTGTTTGCCGATGCCGGTAACGCCTTCAACAAATACGACGAATACACGGCACGCAAGGGTGTGGGTCTCGGCATACGCTGGCTGTCCCCCATCGGGCCGGTGCGGGTGGACCTGGCTTCGGCGCTGGACGAGGACAACAAGCTGCGATTGCACATCACCATGGGGCCGGACCTGTGACCCTGTTGCCCCGTAACAAGTGGCTGCGCTGGGTGCTGTCCGCCGTCTACAGCCTGGTGGCCGTGGTGCTGATCCTGGGCGGTGTGGTCAGTGCCCTGCTGAACAGTGAGAACGGCAGTCGCCTGGCGGTGGCCCAATTGGCGGCCCGCATCAATGCCATCCCCGGTCTGTATGTGCGCTATGGTGACAGCAGTGGCACCCTGCTGCGCGGACTGGCTTTTCGCGAGCTGGAGGTACTGGCGGGCGACAATCGCCTCAGCGCTGTCAGTGTGGAGGCAAGCTGGAACCTGCTGACTCTGCTCAACAGGGAGTTATCCATCGCCGGACTGGATATCGCCGGCCTGCGGGTGCGCTGGTCGATCCCCGAGCAACCCCCGGGTCAGGTCGTCACCGGTCTGACCTTCAGTCCGTTGCCGCTGCCCGTGCATGTCGACCGACTGCAGTTGCTGGATGCAAGCCTTCAGATCGATGAGCAGGTAGTGGATCTGGACGAGCTGGCGCTTGCCGACGGCAGTCTGCGGGGTGACCGCCTGACCATAGCCGACTTGCAGCTGCGCGCGCCCCAGCTGCAGGTGGACGGCGATTTGCAGATGAACCTGCGGAACCAGGTGCCACTGTCGGCTCATCTCGACTGGCGCTATCAGGGAGATGCCCTCAGCGGAATTGCCGACACCTGGCGCTCTGCTGCCGGCAGGCTGGATGTGCAAGGCAACCTGACCGACCTGCAAATCACCCATCGGCTGGACTCACCTCTGGCGATTACCTCCAGCGGCACCGTCTTTACCGGCTTGTTCAGTTCTCCGGCGGAAAGCCTGCGTTTTAGTCTGGAACATCTGGCACCCAGTCTCGTTCTGCCTTTTGCGGCCATTAGCGACATCCAGTTTGAAGATGTGCGCCTGCGAACCGCGGGCCGGCCAGAAACGGTCAATCTAGACCTCGATACCCGTACCGTCAGCGACCCGCTGCCGGAATTGCGCCTGCTGGCCAGCGCCCGTCTGCAACAGGCCGCGGCCGAGCTGGATCTGCTGGAGTTCTCCATTACCAGCGACAGCGGACGCCTGGACGGCAGAGGGCAGCTGACCTGGGGCGCTGGCTTTCAGGGTGACCTGACCCTTACTGTCGAGGATGAGTCGCCCTTGGTGTATTTATCTGGTGCGCCCTCGATGAACCTGGGGAATCTGTCGACTGCCCTCGCCCTGTCATTCCGCGATACCGGTGGCGGGTTCAGCGTCAGCGCCCGCATCGATGAGTTGGCGGCGCAGCTGGACGACTATGATCTCGTGGGCAGCGGCGGACTGCAGTGGGCGGCCGGCACCCTGCGTCTCGATGCAGTGGAACTGGCCACGGTGAACAACCGGCTGTTCGTCAGCGGTCAGATTGGTGAGTCCATGGATTTGCAATGGCAGATCGATGCCCCGGCCCTTGACCAGGTGCTGGTGGCTGCCGCCGGCTCACTGCAGGCCAGCGGCCGGCTGGGCGGTACTGCCGGGGAGCCGGTGGTGGAAGCCAGCATAAGTGGCAGCGGCCTGCGCTATGGCGCATCCATGCCGGAATTGCGGAGTATCGAGGTGAGCCTGACTGGCAGCCAGTCAGCCCACCAATTGCGGGCCACGGTCAATACCGGCCTTGGTGACCTGCAATTGGCCCTGCGCGGCGGGTTTCCCGGCGGAGACTGGCAAAGCTGGCAGGGCAGCGTGACGACCGCCGACATCAGCAGCGCCTACGGCAACTGGTTGCTGAGTGATGCCACCACACTGAGCCTGTCTCCCCAGTCCATCAACCTGCAGAATGGCTGCTGGAGTTTCGCCGCCACCCGTCTGTGTGCCCAGGTATCCGGCAATCCTGCTGCGACGGTTTCCGTGTCGGGCAGCCTGCGCAATCTGAGCCTGGGCCTGTTCAATGCCGATGATCCGCTGCGCTTCGCTGAGACCAGCGCCGGACTGGCCACCCTGCCGGCGCTGCCGGACAATGTCGCCCTGCAGGGCATGGTTGATACCGAGATCGCCATCGACTTCGTGGCCGGTGCGGGTTATCGGGCGCAGTTGCTGGCACAGAGCGACAATGCCGGTTTGATCGTGAGAGCGACGGGGGATGAGACCATCGGTTTCGATGCCGATGAGAATCCCGATCAGTTTTATGAGTTTGAACGACTGGTCGTCAACGGCAGTGCGCAGGATGGCGGCTGGGTGTTTGGCAGTGAAGTGGAATTCGTACGCAACGACGTGGACGACACGGCACTGTCCCTGCGCGGGTCGTTGCGATCGAGCTTCAACCTGGCGCCGGACCAGGCACTGGATGGCACCGTGGCGGTTCAATTCGATGATCTCGGCTGGCTGGAAGCACTGCTACCGCAGCTCGATGCTGCCGCTGGCAGCATGGCAGGACAGGTGGGCATCGCCGGTACCCTGCAGGCGCCGTATCTGGTCAACACCAATCTCACCCTGCGCGACGCCGCAGCGGATATCGATGCTCTGGGTATACGGGTGGAAGATGTCAATCTCAGTCTGCTGACAGTGGACGGCGACACCCTGCGCCTGCAGGGCAGCGCGGTGTCCGGCCCGGGCCAGCTCTCCGTCAGCGGCAGCATTGCGGCCCCCTGGGAGCCCCAACGGGAGCTGCAGCTTAGCGTGACCGGGGATGATTTCCAGCTGATCAACAACCCGGATCTTCACCTTCATGTGAGTCCCGATCTGGATCTCATCGCCAATCGATTGCTGATCGATCTGCGTGGGCGCCTGCATCTGCCCACCCTGGATCTGCGCCTTACCGCGCTGCCGGAAACCGCGGTGGATGTGTCGCGGGACACGGTGATCGTCAACTACCCGCCGGACCGTCCCGATCTGGCCCGCTCCATCGCCGCCGAGCAGGGTACCTTCCTCAATATCCCGGTGGCGTCCAATCTGACTGTTTCACTCGGGGATCAGGTGCGCTTTGACGGCTTCGGTCTGCGGGCGGGACTGCTGGGGGAACTGAACATCCAGCTGGAGGAAACCGGTGCCAGTCGTACCTATGGCGAACTCAGTGTCACCGATGGTGTTTACGCTGCCTATAGCACGGAGTTGCAATTGGAGCAGGGCAAACTGTTGTTCTTTGGTGCCTATGACAATCCGGCACTGGATATTCGCGCCGTGCGCAGGGTGGAGGATATCACCGCCGGCGTACAGATGAATGGCACGTTGAAGAACATCAACAGCCAGCTGTATTCCTCGCCCGCCCTGCCGGACAACGACATCATCGCCGTGCTGATCACCGGCAAGCCCTTTGCCCAGGTGGGGCAGCAGGACTCAGGCGCCTTGCTGGGCGCGGTGGCCACCCTGGGGCTCGATCGCAGCCAGGGGCTGACCAACCAGATCCGGGACCAGCTGGGGCTGGATACCCTGGCGGTGGAAAACACCGGGGACATCAACAACAGCATGCTGACCATCGGCAAGTATCTGTCGCCTGACCTGTTCGTGCGCTACGGGGTCGGCCTGTTCGACCGGCAGTCCACCGTGGCCCTGGATTACAAGCTGACGGAGACCCTGACCCTGCAGGCGGAGTCCGGCGAATACCAGAGCCTGGATATCACCTACCGTATCGAGCGCTAGGGAACCCCCAGCGCTGTTGGGATTGCCTGACCCGGACGGCAGCTCTATGATGGCCCGCAGAGACAACGGAGACATCCCATGCAAGCATCCTTCCGAAATTTTGTGCTGAAACATCTGACCCTGCTGGCCCTGGTGACCGGGCTCGCCGGCTGCGACATGCCCGGCGACGAGATGGTGATTCTGCCCCAGGCGCCGGAGGCGCTACCGCCGGAATCTCCGGCCGGGCTTGCATTGCGGTCCGTGTCGACCAAACCCTGGCTGGTTACCGGCGGAGATGTGCTGGTTGAAATTACCATGCCCCAGGGCCAGCAGCCGGCGGCCCTGCGAGCCAGTCTCAATGGCGCCGACGTGAGCTCGCGGTTCCTGCCGGGCAGTGCCGCGGACCACCTGCTGGGTTTGCTGGAGGGGCTGCCGGATGGAGACAATGTGTTGGAGGTGAGCCTGGCCAACTCCAGCGCCCGCGCCGAACTGAAACTCACCAGCTATCCTGTTACCGGACCGATCATCTCGGGTCCCCAGGAACAGCCCTATATCTGCCAGACCGAACAGTTCAGGCTGGTGAATGGCAGCACCCTGGGCCCGCCACTGGATTCGGCCTGTTCAGTGGCGACCCGCTTCGACTATGTGTACTGGTCAGATGCCGACAATACTTTTCTGCCCTACGATCCTGCCAACCCGGACAATCAGCCTGCGGAGCTGATCCTGCCAGACGGGTCAGTCGTCCCTTTTATCGTGCGGGTGGAGACCGGCACGGTGAATCGCGCCATCTATGAAATTGCCATGCTGCACGACCCGGCGCAGCCGCAACCCGGTCCCTGGCAGAGCAGTCCCGGCTGGAACAGGAAGCTGGTCTACACCCACGGCGGGGGTTGTCGCGGCGGCTGGTATCAGCAGGGTGATGCCACGGGTGGTGTGCTGCGCAAGGGGCTGCTGGAGATGGGTTATGCACTGACCTCCGCCACCCTCAATGTGTTCGGCCAGAACTGCAATGATCTGCTGGCCTCCGAGACACACATCATGGTGAAGGAACGTTTCATCGAGCACTATGGTGAACCCGTCTACACCATCGCCACTGGCGGTTCCGGGGGTTCCTACCAGAGTCATCAGACGGCTGACAATTATCCCGGTGTCTTCGACGGCATCATCGTATCTTCCAGTTTTCCGGATGTGACATCCGCCACCATTTTCACCCTCGCCGATGCGCGTCTGTTGCACCATTACTTCACCCGGGTGAACGTGGAGAGTTTTACCCAGGAGCAGCAGCGGGCCGTGTCCGGATTTGGTTCCTGGGGCAGCATTCCCAATCTGGCCCAGGGTGCCGCCCGCCTCAATCCCCTGTATGAGCTGGACACACCCCTCGAGGAGCAAGGTGGCGAACTGAGCCTGCCGGCCCTGGAGGCGCAACGTTACGGACCCAACAATCCCGCCGGCATCCGTGCCACGGTCTACGACCATACGATCAATGTCTACGGTCGCGCCGAGAATGCCCCGGTGGCAGCCCGGCCGCTGGACAATGCGGGTGTGCAGTATGGCCTGCAGGCTCTCAATGATGGTGTCATCAACACCGGGCAATTCATCGCCCTGAACCGCGACATCGGCGGTTTCGATCGGGATATGAATCATGTGCCCGAGCGGCACCGCGCGGATGCAGGCGCTACCCGGGCGGCCTTCGAGTCGGGCCGCATCCTGTCCGGTGGTGCGGGGCTGGCGGAGACACCGGTGATCGATTATCGCAGCTACACCGATCATCGCGAGGCGGGCGACATCCATATGATCGTGCACCAGTTCTCCACCCGTGAACGCCTGGTCAAGGCCAATGGCCATGCCGCCAACCATGTGATGAGTGTGGGCGGGTTGTGGGGATTCAGCGCCGAGGAGCCGGACCTGGGTGAGCTGTTCCGCGCCATGGATCAGTGGCTGATGGCGATCCGTGAGGATTCCGTCACCGACGATCCGGCCCGCAAGGTGGTGCGCAACAAGCCCGCAGCCCTGGAGGACAACTGCTGGGACTACAGCGGTGATCAGCGGGTCAATGTCAGACAGGAGCTGACTTTCGGCAACAGCGGCCGATGTGGGGAACTGTACCCCGCTTACCCGACGCCTCGGCATGTGGCGGGCGCACCGCTGGCCAACGACGTTGTGAGCTGTCATCTGAAGCCCCTGGACCCCAATGATTACCGGGTGGAGTTCAGCGACGATGAATGGCTGCAGTTGTTTGCCATCTTTCCCGACGGCGTTTGTGACTGGTCCCTGCCGGACGCCCATGGCGCAAGCCTGCAGGGCACCTGGCTGTCATTTGGTCCGTCCCCGGTGAACCGTTTGCCGTGAAGCGCTTGTGTTCACCAGGTTGCTGGTTTACTTTGCGACCAAAGAGGAGTTTCGCCCTATGAACCTGCAGCGCTATGTCATTCCCTGTATTGCCGTCCTGTTGCCTGCCACTACCCTGGCTGCCGAACCCTACGAACCACCCCGCACCGAATACGGCCGTCCGGATCTGCAGGGCTACTGGACCAACGCATCCCTCACCAATCTGCAGCGCTTCGGCCGCTACGATGGCCTGGTGATTCCCCATGACCAGATAGAGGCAGTCACGGCGGCCAATGCCCAGGTGGTGCGTGCGGAAACCGACGATGGTCTGGTGCCGGGTGAGCTGCTCGACGGATCGGATCTGGCCCAGGGCCGCGGCTACAACGCGTTCTGGGTGGATCCGGGCACGTCCTATGGTCTGGTGAAGGGGGAGTATCGCAGCTCCTGGATCATCGATCCGCCCTCCGGGCGCATCCCCTTCAGCGAGGAAGGCAATCGGTTGCGCCGGGAGCACCGTGCGCAGTTTGGCAGCGATGACGGTCCCGAGGGCCGCTCGCTGGGCGAGCGTTGCATCATCGGTTTCGGCAGCACCGGTGGACCGCCCATGAACAATGTGCTTTATAACAATCTTTATCAGATCGTACAGACCAATGACTATGTGGTCATTCTGGTGGAGATGGTGCACGACGCCCGCATCATTCCCATCGGATCCAAGGGTGCGCCACACCGTCCTGCGGAACATCAGCCCTGGCTGGGGGATTCCATCGGCTGGTGGGAGGGAGACACCCTGGTGGTGGAGACAGTCAATCTTCACTGGCAGCAGGCACCATTCAATTCGGCCCCACTGTCTGCCCAGGGAAGGATCATCGAGAAGTTCACCCGCTATTCCGATGAACAGATTCTCTACGAGTTCGAGGTGGAGGATCCGGTCTACTACACCGCCAGCTGGAAAGGCGAGATGAGCCTCAATCATTCCGATGAGATGCTGTACGAGTACGCCTGTCACGAAGGCAACTACGGTTTGATCGGTATCCTGGCCGGCGCCCGCCGCCAGGAGTTGGATGGCGCCGGCGAATCCCCCTGACAGCGGATCGGCTGCTGGATTCTTTTTCCTGTAATATCTTCGGGGCACCCTGAGTGCCCTGTTGTTTTCTGTCAATGGAAAAGGTTGAGCCGTGAAAATATCTCCTTTGTTCGTGTATTCCCTGAGTGCGCTATTGGTGGCCACTGGCCCTGTCCGGGCCCAGGAAACCAGCCAGCAATGGTATGACGACGGCCGGGCTGCCGTGGAGCGTAATCTGGCCCGTCTGGGGGGACGGACATTGCCCAGAGCCCGCAACGTGATCCTGTTCGTCGGTGATGGCATGGGGATATCCACTGTCACGGCGGCGCGCATCCTGGCCGGTCAGCTGGCGGGAGGCACTGGTGAGGAGAACGAGCTGTATTTTGAGCTGTTTCCCGATGTGGCCTTGTCCAAGACCTATAACGTCAACGCCCAGACACCGGACTCCGCCGGCACAATGAGTGCCATAGCCACCGGCATCAAGACTGATGCAGGATTGATCAGCGTTGGTGCGGACACCACTCGGGGGGATTGTGATTCCCAGCAGGGGCGGCAACTCACCACCTTGCTGGAACTGGCTGAGCAGAGTGGCATGGCCACCGGCATCGTCACCACGGCCCGCATTACCCATGCCACGCCGGCGGCGAACTACGCCCATGTCATGGACCGGGATTTTGAGGACGACCGGGACGGGGCCAACCTGGCCAATCCAGGCGACTGCGCCGATATTGCCCGCCAGCTGGTGGAATTCAAGGCCAATCATCCCGGCAGTGACGGCATCGAAGTGGCGATGGGCGGCGGGCGCCACAGTTTTCTGCCCCGCGTGCCCGGGGTGGACCCTGAAGACGGGGGGCAGGGGGAGCGGATGGACGGACGCAATCTCATCGAAGAGTGGCTGGCCGACCATCATGACAGTCAGTATGTGTGGAACAAGCAGCAGTTCGATGAACTGGATATTGATGCCACCCGCCAGGTGCTGGGACTGTTCGACATGTCCCATATGGAATATGAGCTGGACAGGCCATCCGACACAGGGGGTGAGCCCAGCCTCAGCGAGATGACCGCCACCGCCATCCGTCTGCTGGACAAGAATCCCAACGGGTTTTATCTGAACGTGGAGGCCGGTCGCATCGATCATGCCCACCATGCCACCAATCCCCAGCGGGCCCTGCTGGACACCATCGAGCTGGCCAATGCGGTGCGGCTGGCTCACGAGATGACCGATCCGGCGGAGACCCTGATCATCGTCACCGCCGACCACAGTCACGTGTTCACCCTGGCGGGCTATCCGGCCCGTGGCAATCCCATCCTGGGCAAGGTGGTGAGCATCGATGCGGCGGGCGAGACCCTGGATGAGCCGGCGCTGGCGGCCGACGGCTTACCCTACACCACCTTGGGTTATGCGAACGGTGCCGGGTTTCACTTCCTGCCGGGCGCCGGTTCCGCGGATGCGATCTACAACGAGGACATCAACGGCGGCCGGGCCGACCTGACTACCGTGGATACCACCCACGAGGGGTTTCATCCCGAGGTGCTGGTGCCCATGGAGGACGAGACCCACGGGGGCGAGGATGTGGCGGTTTATGCCACCGGCCCTGGGTCGGAACTGGTGCGTGGTGTGCTGGAGCAGAATGTCATCTTCCACATCATGCACGAAGCGTTGCAATTGGACCGCCGCTGAGGGGGGAGGGGACACTGATAACTTAATAACTTAATTCTCTTTACCCTATTGCTCCTGGCTTAAGTTATTAAGTTATCAGTGTCCCCCCCCCCCCTGTCATAAACCTGGTGGTCAATCCCAGAATTTGCGCATTTCGATGAACATGAATGAGGCCGACCAGGTGATGAGGGACAACCCGGTCAGGGCCTCCAGCCCTGTGAGAAAGCGCAGATCACCCATGGGCTCGATGTCACCGAACCCCAGTGATGTATAGGTGGTAAAGGAGAAGTAGACGCAGTCCAGCAGGCTGCCGTCGAAGTTGCCCTGCAGGGTTCCGAAGCCGCCATTGCCGATCATCAGATACATGGCTGCTCCGAACATCCAGACTTCAATGACGTGGGCGCAGATGGTGCCGAAAACACCGAAGATAACCCGCAGACGGTGTTGCACCTGCAGCTTGGGGATGATGACAGACAGCAGTCTCAGTATTTCGTAGTGAACCACCACCGCCAGTGACACCAGCACGGTGTTGATCACAAAGGTTAACAGTATCGGCATTGGTCAGTGAGTCAGCGAATAGATCAGGTAGTTGATGCCCAGCTGGTAGGCCTGATTGGCATAGCGGGTGGGGTACCAGGGATCGTAGGTGTGCTCCCAGCCATCGCCCATGTCGGAGTTCCAATTGATGAGCACCATGACCCGGCCATCGTCATCCAGAATCGCGTGATTGCTGGCCACATCCATGCCGGCCTGTCCCAATCCCTGGCGTCCGCCCCGGCCGGGAATCATCTGGGCGCCTTCGATATCGTAATAAGTGTGGTAGATCTCATGGTCCGGCTGCAGTTCCACCAGCTGACGATCAGGAAACAGAAGAGAAAAATCCCTGTAAAAGGCGTCCCATTGCTGCTCGCCCCAGAAATCATCGATCAACAGGAAACCGCCGCGCAACAGGTATTCACGCAGGTTCTCGACTTCCGCCGGTGACAGTGACAGTCCGCCATTGCGGCCCATTTCCAGGGCATACAGGAAGGGATAGTCAAAAATCTCCTCATCATCGAAGCGCAGGGTGATGGGCTGGCTCATGACCCGGACGTTGGTGAGGCGGGCCACGCCACGCAGAAAATTCTCGTCTGCCGCAGGGAAGTCGGTGGCCCAGGGGCCACCCCAGTAGCCGTTGTCATAATAGCTGTCGTACTGGATGCGCACGAAGGCGAATTCACCACCGATGTCATACAGGTCCGGCTGATCCATGGCCAGATCGGACAACTGGGCCTTGGTGGGCATCGTCAGACCCAGGACGATGAAGGTCAACAGCAAGCGGCGCATATTCCCATCTCGAAAAGACGGGACACTGATAACTTAATAACTTAACTGACTACTCTCGATGGGCTTTGCTTTAGGTTATTGAGTTATCAGTGTCCCTGGCTGCCGGATAGTGTGTCCGCGGGAACGGCAGAGATCAAGGTCAAAATACCGCCGTTGCGACCGCGCAAGGCATTGACTATGCTGATGACCATGGCTTCCGTCCGCTCCCACAGCTCGTTGCGCTGCCGCACCGCCCCCTGGTTGTTGCTGCTGTTGGTGGTGGCCCCCCTGAGTGCGCAATCCCAGGACCCACCCGAGGATGACACCGCCCTGCAGATCAGCAATCGCCAGCAGGAGGTGATCGAACAATACCGCAGTCAGCTGGCAGAGCTCGAAGGCCGCCTCGGTCCCTACGATGCTGCCCTGCGGGAAACCCTGGAAAGTCTCGCCGATGCCCTTATCGATGCAGGTGATTTCGATCTCGCCCAGGGCCTGCTGGATCGGCGGCTGCAACTGCTGCGCACCTTGGAAGGCCCGGAGAATCCTGCCCAGCTGCCGGTGCTGGAGGAAATGATCGCCAATAATATCCGGCGCGGCGAATGGCAGGACGTCACCCGTCATTTCGAGTTCTCCGCCTGGATCCAGGAACAGAATCCGGCCAATGATCTGGCCCAGCGCCTGCAGGCCCGCAATGATGTGGCCCACTGGTTTCTCACCGCTGTGAGTCTGGATGATCCTCGCAATCGCATCCGCAATTTCACCGCTGCCATGGAAATCCATAACCGCATCGTGTTCGAAATGGAGGATGCCGTCGGCAAGGACAGCGCAGCCCTGATTCCTTGGCTGTATCGACATGCCCTGAACCAGTACCGGATTTATGGATTCCTGCAGGCCGAAGACGAGCTGGGCTATGACGCCTTCCAGGAAATCCAGAAGGGCTTTCTCGCCGATGAAGATTATCTGCGACGGGCGCTCAATACCGTCAAGCGCATCCGGGATATCGTCGAACAGGAGGATGATCTGGAGGCCCAGGCCATGGCCCTGATTTACGACGCGGATTTCCAGATGCTGGGGGACATGGGTACGGCCATGCACCGTTATCGTCAGGCTGCCGAGAAGCTCCTGGCGGCCGGTTTTTCACAAGCCGCGGTGGATGACTTCTTCGCCACGCCCGTGGCGTTGCCCATCGAGGTTTACTACACACGCCTGGCGGACATGCAGGCCCATGCCCGGCGCGGCTCGCTGCCTGATGCGGCGTTCGGGCCTCTGGAGGCGGACAGCGTCAATCTGGGGCAATTCACGGCCTGGAACGAGTCCCTGCCATTCCTTGCCCAGCCCGCCACACCGGCGGCAGCGGGGAATTTGGAGCTGCCTTACCGTGAGGTGGATGTGCAGTTCCGCATCAATTCGCGGGGGCAGGTCTCAGCGCCGGAGGTCCTGCGGGCAGAGCCGGACCAGGTGCGGATCCGCCGGGATGCCATGGAAGCGGTGCGCAAAATGCAATTCCGGCCTGCCATCGTGACAGGCCGGGGACGGCGGGTGGATCCGGTGGTGATGCGGTACCGTTATCCGGAACCGCAGTAATGACGGTTATCAGGTCTTCAGTTCTTCGACGATTTCACCCAGCACAGCCACGATAGCGGGATCAAACTTGCCGCTGCGCACGTACTTGCCGATTTCATTGAAGGCCGCGTGACCCTCCCAGGGGTCACGATAGGGTCGCTTGGAGGTCAGGCTGATATAGGCCTCCGCCACTGCCAGGATGCGGGCACCCAGGGGAATGTCTTCGCCCTTGAGCCCTGAGGGATAACCGGAGCCATCGAAGTTTTCATGGTGACATTCGATGAGCTCCAGCATCTTTTCGTTCTCATACCCGATGTTGCGCAGTTTGCGCACGCTTTCCCGGGGATGCATGTGAATATGGGTGAAGTCGTCCTCGGTCAGGCCGCCGTTCCGGTTGAGGATGTTCTCCGGCACGATGGTCTTGCCGATTTCGGCCAGGTAGCCTGCCTCCAGGATGTCGTGCTTGTCCTGATCCACCAGACCCATGCGATCGGCGATCAGGAAGGCCGTGAAGCCAGTGAGCTTGGAGAAGCCCACAGAGCCGTCGATGCACTCCACCGGCAGGATGAGGTCCTCGGGGTAGTTGACGAATTTGCGCAGGCGGGTGTCCAGTTCCGCCAGAACGCTCTGGGGCAGTGACTTGCACTGATGGATGGGATTCTTGAAGGCCACCATCTCGAACAGATGCACGGTGTTGCGGCGGCCCCGGATGTTCACGTCCCGGGTTTTCTCCAGCTTCACGGCGGTTTCTGCGTAAGCCAGTTTGACCGAGTTGTTGTTGGGCTCCAGTTCCATGGAGTGCTTGTAATGGAAGTGGGCCTGCTCCACGTCGTTGGCCTGCATCAGCAACGCACCGATGTCCATGCGCAGCTGCAGGTTGTCGGGTTCCTTCAGGATGTCGGCCAGCAGACCGTTGATGTCCTCCACCAGGCCCGGATTGTCGTTCTGGCCGTAGGTGGCCAGACCGGAGACGGGGCGGAAATCGATGATGTGGCTGCAATCCTTGAAGGTGGCCTCGTCGACGGTCACCCTGCCGGGATCACACATGCCTTCGATGCGGGAGGCCAGATTGACCGTGTCGCCGAAGGCGGTGAAAGACTGGCGCTTGGCACCGATGATGCCGGTGGTGGCCACCCCGGTGGCGATGCCCACCCGCAGCTTGAACGGATAATTGGTCTTGGCCATGCGCTCCTGCATCTTCCAGGCGCAGGCGCAGGCCAGCAGGGGGTGCTTCTCGAAGCGGGTGGGGGCGCCGAATTCCGCCATGATGCCGTCGCCCATGTACTTGTCTATATGGGCGTAATAATGCAGGAGCACGGTTTCCATGTCGGCCAGGTATTTGTTCAGCTCGGTGATCACCACTTCCGCCGAATGCTCCTCGGAATACTGGGTGAAGCCCTTGAGGTCCGCGAACAGCACGCTGATGCGGCGGTTCTCCGTGCGGATGCGGTTTTCGATCATCAGCTTGACCACCGCCGGGTCCATGGTGGAATAGAGCGCCTCCTCCACTTTCTCCTTGTGGGCCTTGATGGACTTGGTCTTCTCCTCAAGGACCCGGGTGCGCTCCTGCACCTTGTAGTCCAGCTCGGACTCGAACTCCCGGATGGTATTCATGGTCTGTTCCAGCAATTCCGCATTGCCGGTGGCCTCGGCCCGGGCCCGCAGAGCCTCGGTCATTTTTTCCTGCAGCTCACGGTGGGTGAATCCCACGATGACAGCGGTAAGGATGAGGAATCCCGCCCAGGTGAAGATGTTGGCCCACAGGGCGAAGGGGTCCTGGGGAGTGGTGAAGATGTCGGGATAGAGACTGGCGAAGATCACCACCACCAGGAAGGTGAAGAAGGCCCCCAGTACGCCGGAGCGGATGCCCAGGTAGTAGGAGCCCAGCAATACCGGCAGATAGAAGAAGTTCAAAAATGCCAGTTTGGCTTCTACCAACCATACTATGGCGCTCACCACCACCAGGATCATGAGGACGAATACACCCTCGAAGTTTTCTATCAGGTACCGTTTCAGTGCGTCCATGAGGGTTCGGCAGACTCCCGGCTGCGTGTGCGGAGGGTGGTGGACCGTGTCATCGAGGATTCAATTGCCACGTCTTGTCATTGTTCTGGATGGTGCTCAGTGTAGCTTCCCGTGGGCAAATTCTGTAAGAGTTATCCGGGGAGAATTGGGGAGGATTTAAGCAGATTTG
>JBJOHV010000096.1:0-3984 GCA_046047495.1 Pseudomonadota bacterium
GCCCCGATGCCGGACAGTTGACCATTTACGGCGTTGGCAAACACGGCTTGCAGGCGCCCCGCAAACCGCTGTACATGGGCAATTCCGGCACCGCCATGCGCCTGTTGTGCGGGCTGCTGGCTGCCCAGGATTTCGACAGCCAGCTCAGCGGCGATGAGTCCCTGTCCCGCCGCCCCATGAAACGGGTGACCGAGCCCCTGCAGGCCATGGGTGCCCGCATCGAAACCACGGCTGCCGGCACACCACCATTGTCCATTCACGGGGCGGCCCTGCGGGGCATGCACTACGACATGCCCATGGCCAGCGCCCAGGTGAAATCCTGTCTGCTGCTGGCGGGCTTGTATGCCGAGGGTGAAACCTCGGTCACCGAACCCGCTCCCTGTCGGGATCACACGGAGCGCATGCTGGCCGGATTCGGCTATCCCGTGGTTCGCCATGGCGCCACGGTGAGTGTGACAGGTGGCGCCCATCTGCGGGCTGCGAGCATCGATATTCCGGCGGACATCTCCTCGGCAGCCTTTTTCCTGGTGGCGGCCGCCATCACGCCGGGCAGCGACCTCACGCTTCGCCACGTGGGTGTCAATCCTACCCGCACCGGCATTCTCGATCTGCTGAAACTCATGGGAGCCCGTATCGAGCTCAGCAACCAGCGGGAAGTGGGGGGCGAACCGGTGGCGGACCTGCGCATCAGCCACGCACCCCTGCGGGGCATCGACGTGCCGGCGGAGCTGATTCCTCTGGCCATCGATGAATTCCCGGTGTTTTTCATCGCTGCCGCCTGTGCCGAGGGAACCACGGTACTGCACGGCGCGGAGGAGTTGCGTGTCAAGGAAAGCGACCGCATTCAGGCCATGGCGGATGGACTCAGGGTGCTGGGCGTGTCCCATGAGACCTTCCCCGATGGCATCGCCATCCGGGGCGGCCCCCTGGGAGATGGCGTGATCGACAGTCACGGGGATCACCGTATTGCCATGGCCTTTGCCGTGGCCTCCCTGCGGGCACAAGGTCCCATCACCATCCTGGACTGCGGCAATGTGGCCACCTCGTTTCCGGGCTTTGTCGAGCTGGCCAACCAGGTCGGCATCCCTGTCCAGACCCAGGCGGCCGAGGGTGCGCCGTGACCGCGCCGGTTCCGGTCATCACCATCGATGGCCCCAGCGGCTCCGGCAAGGGCACCATCGCCGCCCGTATCGCCAAAAACCTGGGCTATCACCTGCTGGACAGCGGTGCCCTGTATCGGGTGCTGGGCTGCGTGGTCCGTGACCGGGGCATCGATATCAATGATCATCAGGCCGTGGCCGCCACGGCCCGCGCCCTGGATATCCGTTTCGGCACCGGGGCCGGCGGTTCCGTCAGCGTCGACGGGAAGGACTATACCGACATCATTCGCCAGGAAAGTGGCGGGGAGATGGCCTCCCTGGTGGGTGCCATTCCTGCCGCCCGGGAGGCCCTGTTCGACCGCCAGCTGGCTTTCCGCCGGCCCCCCGGGCTGGTAGCGGACGGCCGCGACATGGGCACCGTCGTGTTCCCCGATGCCCGCCTGAAAATCTTCCTGACGGCGAGTCCGGAGGAGCGTGCACACAGGCGCCATAAGCAGTTGATAGCTAAGGGTATTGGTGCTATCCTGCCCGACCTTTTGCATGAGTTAAAAGAGCGCGATGCCCGGGACAGTCGGCGGGCCGTGTCTCCGCTGCGGCCCGCTGCCGATGCCATTGTGCTGGATACCACGGACATGAGCATCGATTCGGTAGTGGACCGGGTAATGGAATTGATTGGCAACACGTGAAAGGGTGTCCGCCCGGTGCTGAACCAGCAGTCGTACCGGGCCGGACCAATTAACCATTGACCCCTAGGTGCTGGCATAGGGCTAACAACGCTGCTGTGGTGATGGTCATGAAGTGCATGACCCGGCACACGGCTTTTCAGGAAATCTAATGAGCGAAAATTTTGCAGAGCTGTTTGAAGAGAGTTTGAATGAAATCAACATGACCCCCGGTGCCATCGTTACCGGCACGGTCATCGACATCGATTCCGACTGGGTCACTGTCCACGCGGGATTGAAGTCGGAAGGCGTGATTCCCCGTTCCCAGTTTCTGGATGAACGCGGCAATTTTTCCCTGGCGGTAGGCGACAAGGTCAAGGTGGCACTGGAAACCGTGGAAGACGGTTTCGGCGAAACCCGCTTGTCCCGCGAAAAAGCCCGTCGTGCCGAGTCCTGGCTCGACCTGGAAGAAGCTTTCAACAAGAATGCTGTGGTCACCGGTGTCATCAACGGCAAGGTCAAAGGTGGTTTCACCGTGGACCTGAACAACATCCGTGCCTTCCTGCCCGGTTCCCTGGTGGACGTGCGACCGATCCGCGACACCACCCATCTGGAAGGCCAGGAGCTGGAGTTCAAGCTCATCAAGCTGGATCAGAAGCGCAACAACGTGGTGGTTTCCCGCCGCGCCGTGTTGGAGTCTGTCAGCACCGAAGAGCGCGATGCACTGCTGGAACGCCTGCAGGAAGGTCTGACCGTCAAGGGTATCGTGAAGAACCTTACCGATTACGGTGCCTTCGTCGACCTGGGCGGAGTGGACGGCCTGCTTCACATCACCGACATGTCCTGGAAGCGCATCAAGCACCCCAGTGAGATCGTCAATGTGGGTGACGAGATTCAGGTCAAGGTGCTCAAGTATGATCGCGAGCGCAATCGTGTGTCCCTGGGCCTCAAGCAACTGGGCGAAGATCCCTGGGTATCCATCAAGGCCCGCTATCCGGAAAACACCCGGGTCAAGGCCGTGGTCACCAACCTGACCGATTACGGCTGTTTTGCCGAGTTGGAAGAAGGTGTGGAAGGCCTGGTGCACGTATCGGAAATGGACTGGACCAACAAGAATATCCATCCCTCCAAGGTGGTGCAGCTGGGGGATGAGATCGAAGTGATGGTGCTGGACATCGACGAAGAGCGTCGCCGTATCTCCCTGGGCATCAAGCAGTGTCAACAGAACCCCTGGGACGGTTTCGCCGCCACCTACAAGAAGGGGGATCGCATCAAGGGCAGCATCAAGTCCATCACGGACTTCGGTATCTTCATCGGCCTGGAAGGCAATATCGATGGCCTGGTGCACCTGTCGGACATCTCCTGGGATGAGCCGGGTGAGGAAGCGGTGCGCAACTACAAGAAAGGTGACGAGATCGAAACCGTCATCCTGTCCATCGATCCTGAGCGGGAGCGGATTTCCCTGGGTATCAAGCAACTGGAAGGTGATCCTTTCATGAGCTATGTGGCCGAATTCGAGAAGGGCAGCATCATCAAGGGCACCGTGGCCGACGTGGACGCGAAGTCGGCCACCATCCATCTGGCCGAGGGTGTCGACGGTGTGCTGCGTGCCTCCGAAATCAGCCGCGACAAGGTGGAAGATGCCCGCAACGCGCTCAAGCCGGGTGATGAGGTAGAGGTGAAAATCGTCAGTGTCGATCGCAAGAACCGGGTGTTGAGCCTGTCCATCAAGGCGATCGAGATCGATGAGGAAAAATCCGCCGTGGCCGAGCACAGGAACCAGGAGCCGGGTGATGCTGCACCGGCCACCATCGGTGACCTGATCAAGGCGCAGTTGGATAAAAAATAGCTGGCACCGGTGGCATGCTGCCCAGGCAGTATGCCACCGAAACCCAGTCAGGTGGTAGACAAGGTGTCAGGGTAGGGGAACTGTTATGACCAAGTCCGAACTCATCGAGCGCATTGCCGGCAAACAGACGCAGTTATCCGCCAAGGATGTGGAGCTGGCGGTCAAGTCGATCCTGGAGTACATGTCCCAGGTGCTGGAGGAAGGGGGCCGCATCGAGATCCGGGGTTTTGGCAGCTTTTCGCTCCATTACCGCGTGCCCCGCATCGGGCGCAACCCCAAGACCGGCAGCCCGGTGGCGCTGTCCGGCAAGTATGTTCCCCATTTCAAACCTGGCAAGGAACTGCGTGACAGGGTCAATGCTGCCATGCAGGCG
>JBJOHV010000097.1:0-236858 GCA_046047495.1 Pseudomonadota bacterium
TCGGCAAGCGAAGGCCTGTCGTTGCTATCCGATGGGGTGTCTGCCTGCCCGAACGGTTGCACCGTCAGTGTGACTGAGCGGGGCGCTTCCTGTTCCCCGGAGGTGATAACCATAAGCAGCATGGCCAGGGTCAGGACTCCGGCGGTGGCCCAGTAAACAGGCGGAATGGACAACCTGGACAGGGGCTTGGGTTCAGGCACGTGGTTAAGGGCATCGCGGGCCAGCGCGTTGACCGTGGCAAGCACCCCTCCGGATTGCTGGACCAGAAGATCCAAGTCCCGCGAGGGTAGCGGGAAAGCACCCCGATAACCGGCACCTTCCAGCTGCATGCGCAAATAATCCTGGATTTCTTTGGCGTTCAAAGCGCTCATCTCCAGGCATTCCGGCTCGGTGGCACTGGCCGTGCTGGCAACCAACTGCCTCACCATGGCTTGCAATTGCTGTTCCCCAACCAGCAATACCCGCAGGTTCGGGGCATCCTGATTGGAGGTCAGAATGTCCAGTAACACCCGCAATGCGTCATCACCAAGCTCATGGGCGTCGTCAATGACAAGCAACAGCTCTCGGCCTGAAGTCCCCAGTTGGGAAAGATAATCGCTGATGCGGGACTGTAATTGAATGCCGTCCTCCCCCGCTACGATCTGCAGGTCCAGTGCCTCACAGATGCTGTCCAGTAACCGTTCCCTTCCCATGAACAAAGTGGCCTGCACCAACAGGACAGAATGGTCGGCCGGGAAATTTTCTGGCAGACAGCCGATCAGGGTGGACTTGCCACTGCCCAATGGGCCGGTCAGCACCAGCAGGGGTCCCCATTTGGCATGATCGCCAATGCCGGCCTGTATCAGCTGCTCCAGCAGATTCCGGCGCTGCGAATCAAAAAACAACGGGGTTGCTTCACCCTGAGAATCAAAGGGATCTCGTTGCAGACCCCAACGGGATACATAGTCATACATAAAGTGTCTGCCCTGGCTTGGACAAGTACCGTTTTCAGGCCTGACAAAGCTGCTGCCTGGCCTCCAGAGTCTTGCGGATCATGGCCTGATCGACCTGGCTGGCTATCTCCGCCCTGCCAATGGCCTTGAGTAAAATGAGCCGCAGCTTGCCGTCCATCACCTTTTTGTCGGCGGCCATGATATGAAGGTACTGCTCTACATCCATATCGGCCGGCGGTGCTACCGGCATACCAAAATCCATAATGACCTGCTTCACCAGACCGGCATCCCGGGGGTCAAGCCAGCCAAGGCGCATGGACAAATCGGCAGCCATTACCATGCCCGTGGCAACCGCCTCTCCGTGCAGCCAGCTTGAATAGCCTGTGGCGGTTTCAATGGCATGGCCGAAGGTATGTCCCAGATTCAGCAGCGCGCGCACACCGCTTTCCCGTTCATCCGCTGCCACGATGCGTGCCTTGTGCGCGCAGCTCACCCGCACTGCCTCGGTTACAAGGGCGGCATCCAGGGTCAGCAGGCCCTCACGGTGTTTGGCAATCCAATGGAAAAATTCCACATCTCCCAGCAATCCATATTTGATGACCTCCGCCAACCCCGCGCGCAATTCCCGTGCCGGAAGGGATTTCAGTACATCGGTATCGGCAATCACACACTCGGGCTGGTGGAACGCGCCGATCATGTTTTTGCCCAGCGGATGGTTGACCCCTGTCTTGCCGCCGACCGATGAATCAACCTGGGCCAGCAGGGTGGTGGGAATCTGAATGAAACGGATGCCCCGTTGATAGGTCGCTGCGGCAAATCCGGTGATGTCACCGATCACTCCGCCGCCCAATGCGACCAGCAGGGAGCCACGGTCGTAACGCCCTTCCAACAGACGATCATAAATCCTGGAAGTGGTTTCCAGGGTTTTGAATTTTTCGCCGTCTGGCAATTCGAGGGTATCGGTGTTGAAGTCACTCAGCAGGGCCCTGGCCCTGTTAAGGTACAGTGGCGCAACTGTTTCGTTGGTGACGATCAAGACCCGGCTGTTGCCAATGATCGGGGTGAGCAGATCTGACCTGTCCAGGAGGCCGGGCCCAATGTATATGGGGTAATTGCGATTCGGCAATTCAACACGAACAGTTTGCATGTCAGAACATTTCTACAGCCGGTTGTTGTTCTCTGAATGCCCGCAGGCTTTCCACGATTTCACTACTGACGCTCTTGGGGCTGCGGCGGCTGGTGTTGACGGTGATATCCGCCAGAGCCTTATACAGGGGTTCACGGATTTTCATCAGCTCCCGGATCTTTTTCTCCGGGTCCGATGTTTGCAGCAAGGGCCGGTTCTTGTCCCGACTGGTCCGTTCGTATTGCTGATTCAGGGAGGCCCGCAGGTAGACCACAACTCCCCGGGACTTCAGCCGCTCCTGATTGGCTTCAGACAATACCGAGCCTCCACCGGTTGCCAGCACAATGCCATGCATTGCAGTCAGCTCATCGATCATTTTGGCTTCCCGCACCCGGAACCCCGCCTCACCTTCCACATCGAAGATCCAGGGGATGTCCGCACCGGTGGCCGCTTCGATTTCACGGTCGGAATCGTAAAATTGCAGTCCCAGCTGCTCGGCAAGAACTTTACCGATGGTGGATTTGCCCACTCCCATGGGCCCGATCAAAAAGACGTTGCCGTGTGAATGAATGTCGCTCAAGAACAGCACTCCGCAATTCAAGGGCCGGCATTGTACTCTGTTAGGCTGGCCGGCTCCACGACCGACAGCGCCTGATTGGGTACCGGCCGGCGATTCAGGCAGGGGAACGGCGCCCTGGGCAGGGCGCGCAGACTAACGGATATTCAAATCGGCGATGATTTTCGGAGTGATGAAAATGAGCAACTCAGTACGGCGGCTGGCATTTTCAGTGCGCTTGAAGAGGCGACCAAGGTAAGGCACATCGCCCAGCAAAGGCGTCTTGGTTTCGGTCGTGGTGGATTCCTCACGGAACACGCCGCCCAGGACGATGGTTTCCCCGTTGTCCACCAGGACGCTGGTGGTGACAGCATTGGTATTGATGGCCGGTATGGCGCCGGAACCGGCAGCCACAGAGTCCTGGGTGATATCCAGTTCCATGATGATCCTGCCATCAGGAGTGATCTGGGGTGTGACCTGCAGGGACAGCACAGCTTCCTGGAATTCGGTGGTGGATCCACCGGCAGTCCCGCCTGCCTGGGCCTGATAGGGAATCAGCACGCCGGATGAGATGGTGGCTGTGACCTTGTCCTGTGTCGTCACCTTCGGACGTGCAATCACTTCGCCATTGCCGCTGCTTTCCAGCGCCGACAGCTCCAGCTCGATCAGGCCGCTGTTATCGGAGAAACCGATGGCGAAGGTGCTGGCGGAAGCACCCTGCACTCCGAGATCCACGATCAGCGCGTCAGGGAAAGTGGTGGTGCCGACCGGAATGGGAACGGCATTGATTGCCTGTTGCACCAGAGTGTCAATCAAACTTGGATCCGTGCCGTTCTGGAGCGCGTTGACCCGGGCATTTTCACCGGCAATCAAGGCATTCTGGATGGCAATCTGCTCCTGCACCCGATTGTTCTGCTGTTCCAGACTGGCGTTCTGCGAACCGCCGTAACGGAATCCATCACCGGTAGGGGTTCTGCCACCACCGCCCCAGCGAACGCCCAGCTGGCGACCGAAATCGGTGGAGACGTTGACGATACGGGCCTCGATCAGTACCTGCCGCACCGCCACATCCAGGCGGGCCACCAGGGCACGGACCTCTTCAAGTTTTTCCTCCACATCCCGTACGATGATGATGTTGGTCCGCTCATCCACAGTCGCTGTGCCCCGATTGGACAGAATGCCGCCACTGGTTGGCGCACCGGCTACCGGCGCAGCCCCCGCAGCCGGGGCGGCCGCGCCACCACCCGCCGCTCCGCCACCGGCTGCCGCGCCGGTCAACAGGGCAAGGATGTCATTGGCATTGGCATAATTGATCTGCACAAACTCCGTATACAGCGGTGCCAGGGCTTCGGCCTGTTGACTGGCTTCCAGCTCCAGCTGATCTTGGGCGGCGATTTCCGTGGCAGGCGCGATGAACAGCACATTGCCTGTCAGTCGACTGTCCAGATTGCCTGCGCGCAGGACCAGTTCCAGTGCCTGATCCCAGGGTACGTTTTCCAGCCTGAGGGTGATGTTGCCATCCACGGCCGGGCTCGTTACCAGATTGAAATCATATTCATCGGCCAGAATCTGCAGTACGGAGCGTATCTCGATGTCCTGGAATGTCAGTGAGGTGACGATGCCATTATAGGAAGCAATATTGTTTTCACCTGTGACGTCGAGAGGGGGTGGCTGTACACTGACCGTGTACTGGTTGCCGCTCTGGTAGGCGACATATTCATAAGTACCATCCACGTCGATGACCACGGTGGCGCGGTCACTCTGCCCGAGAACATCCACCGTTGTTACCTGCGTGGCGAAATCCGACACATCCAGGCGGCGATTCAGGCGATTGGGAACCGAGGTATTGCGGAATTCCACATAGACCCGCGCTCCCACCTGTTCCACGCTGCCGATGACCTGATCACTCGACAGCTCGATGACCACCTGACCTTCTTCACCTTGACCGCGCCGGAAAGTCACGTCGGTGATGCTGACCTGACTGCCTTCAACAGCAGCTATCGGAGTTGTTGCGGCCACGCCGCCGGCCGGCTGGCCAGAATCGTTCCCGACAGTAAGTATCAGAGAATTTCCCTGTACTCGTGACTGGTAAGCTACCAATTGATCCAGATTGACGACCAAACGGGTACGTGACCCGTCATCCAGCACCATGACGCTCTGGGCATTGTTGGAATCGATGTTGTATCGCTGCTGGGAAAGGTCACTGGCCACGCCCATGAGGTCCAAAGAGATCCTTGCCGGATTATCCAACACGAAACCCTGCGGGTCCGGTGGTGCTCCATTGAAGCCCAGTTGAATCTCGATACTGTCCCCTGGAAGATTGGCAAACCCGATACTCTCGAGCCTGATGTTCTGTTGTGCCTGCGCCAGTGGCAGGACCAGCAAGGCCGCCACAAACAGGACGCAATGTCTTATTCGCATAGATAATCCATCCGACGTTTTCCGTCCGTTTGGCAAAATTTTTGTGGACATCATTCTCGCGTCTCCCGGTGACACCTACTGAACCAGTGTTAATGACTGGGGCCTCTCGACCCAGCCACCGGCACCACTTGGTACTATTTCAGACAAATCCAATTGCGTTGCCGAAATCGAAACGACTCGACCATGATTCCTGCCCATATGGTTCCCCACCATGACTCGGTGAACTTCTCCCTGTGCGTCCTTGATGAGGGCAATGTATGTTCCGCTTCGCTCAAGCATGCCCACCATTTGAAGTTCTGCCAGGGCATAATTTTCAAGCACTTCCTTGGTTCGTTCCAAATCAGGTTGCACGTTCTGGGCCGGTTGCCCACCCTCCCCCGGCTGAATGACGACCGGCACATCAAAGGGGCTGCGCAATGACGCTGCACCATAGGTGAATGCCTCATACGCCTCGAAGACAGGCACCGGCTCCACTTCCGCTCCGGGTCGTGCTTTGACTTCGTCCACGAACACCTGCAAATCCTGAAAATTATTTCCCCTTGAGCAGGCGGCCAACACGCCAGTCAACAGCAGCAGGATGCCCACCCTGCCAACTCTGCGGCACAGAATCATGTCATGCCTGTATTTCAAAGCTGCTCATCCTCGGCTTTGTAGCGATAGGTCTTGGCCACAATGCTCATGTTCAGGAATGTGTTGGCACTGCTTGATATCGAAAAGTCGTGCAGGGTCACGATGCGGTCGAGGCTGGCCACGCCGCTAACGAAAGTGCCGAAGTCATGATAGTTACCCTGCACGTCAACGTTGATCGGCAACTCGATATAGAATTCCTGGGCCACCTCATCCGCGAGCTGGATATTGGAAAACTCCAGACCGCTGCCGAGTCCCACATTGGTTATATCATCCACAAGTCCCGGGACTTCCGTCTGGCTGGGCAGTTGCAACAACAACTCGGCAAAAGATTCTTCCATCTCCACGGTTTGCGCCTGGTATTCCTCCAGATTGGCAGCCAGGAATGCCTTCTGCTCCAGCTCCGTACGGACGGTTGATTCCGCTGCGATTTCCCGCTGCAGATCCTGTTGCAGATTTTGCACATGCAAAAACCATCCCGCACTCATGCAGCCGACGAAGATGATGAGCACAATGACCGCCTTGACCGGACCGGGCCAAATGCCGATGGTATCGATGTCGGACAGGTCGTTGACATCGAAATTTTTTAACTCATCCAGCCAGTTTTTCGCATTTGCCATAAGTATTTTTGCCTTGATTCTTCTCTACTGGGCTATTTCATCATCTGCTTCGAGAGGACTCTCGAGAGTCAGATTCAAGGTAAACGAGTTGGCTGCGTTCTGTGCAAATCCCTGTCCTTCCCTTGCAGAGATGATGCGCAGATCCGGATTGGCGAACCATTCAGATGCATCGAGTCTGCGCATTAGCTCGGTCAAGCGGGCATAGGACTCCGCCACGCCCTCGATGCTCATGCTGTCGCCGACCCGATCAAGTCTCGTGTAGTACACACCCTGGGGCAGGGTCTTGACCAGTTCATCAAAAATACGAACTATCACAGGTCTGGAGCCCTGCAGGTTCTGGATCACGTTCATGCGGGCCCTGATTTCCTGCTTCTGCTGCTGCAATTGATTGATCTCCGCAACCCGTGCATCCAGCAGTCGGATCTCGGCCCTGACGAATTCGTTGCGGGCCACCTGAGTGTTGATCTCGCCGCGAAAATAACGATCAACCAGGAAGATCAAGCCGGCGGCAATGATCAGCACACCCACCATGATGCTTATGAATTCCCGCTTGCGCTCTTCACGAAGCCGTTCCCGCCAGGGCAGTAGGTTGATATGTGCCATCAGTAGGCTCCCCGCATGGCCAATCCGCAGGCAATCAACAGCGCGGGCGCATCGTTGCGCAACATGGTCTTGTTGATTTTGGCGGCGACAGACATGTCCTTGAAGGGATTGGCGATGATGACCGGCGTTGAGAGACTCTCCTGCACCAGCTCACCAAGCCCTTCGATAGCAGCCACTCCCCCCGCAAGGATGATATGGTCCACTTCATTGTAGTGGCTTGAGGAAAAGAAGAATTGCAGAGTCTGGCTGACCTGTTGCACTACCGCGTCCTTGAATGGCGCGAGGATTTCACCTTCAAATTCCTCGGGCAATCCGCCTCTTTTGATGGCTGCTTCTGCTTCCACCGCATTGAGACCAAAACGCCTGACGACATCCTCTACGAGCTGGTTTCCGCCAAACATCTGTTCTCTGGTGTAGATGGTCTTGCCATTCAGCATCACATTGAGCGTCGTCATGGTCGACCCGATATCGACGATGGCATTGGTCTGGTCCTCGCCCTGCCCGATCTGCTCGCTCAGCAGGCTAAAGGCACGCTCAATGGCGTAGGCCTCGATGTCGACGACCTTGGTTTCAAGGCCGCCGAGCTCCAGTGCAGTAACCCGGGAATCCACGTTCTCTTTGCGGCAGGCGGCCAGCAGAACTTCCACCATATCGGGACTGCGCTCCGACAATTTCTGGCGCTCAAAATCGATGGACACTTCATCCAGCGGGTACGGGATATATTGATCCGCTTCCACCACGATCTGATTTTCCATCTCCGCATCGCTTAGCGAGGCATTCATCTCGATGGTCTTGGTGATGACCGCAGACCCTGCCACTGCGACGGCAGCTTCCTTGATGGATGGCTTCATGATGCTCAGGGCTGTCGCGATACACTCGCCCACCGCATCGATGTCGCTGATGTTCTTCTCAACCACTGCATTGCCCGGCAGGTGGCGGATGATGTAATTCTCCAGTTTGTATTTGCCCTTGGAGCCACTGAGTTGCAGTACTTTGACGGACGTGGAACTGATGTCCACGCCAAGCAGGGTAGTGGATTTCTTCCCAAAATTTTTTAGTTTTTCCAGCACCTGAGAATCCCGCCCTGTACCTACCTGTTTACCCGGCCACCCACTTGAAGGCTCGACCTGGGGACAGCGATAAACCCCAATACCCATTCACAAAGAAGCCGCCTGTCAATGGACAGACTGACACGCAACAAACACCTTAAGCAAGTTAGTCGGCTTAGAGAAAACTAATGTTAACAAAAACTTAGCCTAATCTCGCCGAAATTCCGTTAATACACGTCTCGCTATCGGCCGCTTTTTTATTTTTTAGAGTTATCAATAAATTATAGTTAAATTAGTACAAACCACTTTATATAACATCATGGCGCATTCGCCTCGCCAAATCTATGATTCCCGTCACGTTTGTTTGTTGCTACGGGCGCAAAGCCTGTACGTCGAGGGCCGGTCCAATGCCTGCTCCTGGCGGGTCAACGGTGTATACTGACCGCCTTTCATTTCCCCGGCGGTCCAGGAGCACGATCACCCTTTCGTGACGCTCAAAGTGAAGCACAAGCTTGTCAATTTGACCAAATGGACGCTCCTTGCAGTGGTCACCCTGTGCAGCGGCCTGTTCATGGTACTGGCTGCCGGCTATTTGTACCTGGCGCCTCAATTGCCGTCGGCGGAAACCTATAGAAACGTCCAGCTGGAAACACCCCTGCGCATTTATACCGCCGATCGCCGCTTGATTGACGAAATCGGTAACCGTCGCAATCCACTGCGATTCGAGGAGATCCCCGATGTGGTCCGCAATGCAGTCATCGCCAATGAGGATCCTGGTTTCTACTCCCACCCGGGGGTGGATATCCGTGGTCTGTTACGGGGATTCTACGGATTCATCCGGGGAATCAACCTTGGCGGCGGCAGCACCATCACCATGCAGCTGGCCAACAATATCTCGTTTGACAACGACAATGTCTACCTGCGCAAGTTCAAGGAGATTCCTTTTGCACTGCAGATTCAGCGGGAACTGACCAAAGAGGAAATCCTCACGCTGTATCTGAACTTGGTGTATTTCGGTTCCGGTGCGGACGGCATTGGGGCTGCTGCCTTTGTTTATTATGGCAAACGGGCCACCGAGCTCACCCTGGCGGAAGCTGCCATGATGACTTCCCTGCTGCCCTGTCCATCCCCCTGTAATCCCATCAGTGATCCCCAGCGTGCCCTGGTGCGGCGCAATCGCGTTCTGGAAAAAATGCACGAGCAGGGCATGATCAGCCGTACGGAACTGGATTCCGCCATGGCAGAGCCGGTGACTGCCCGGCGACATAATCGCGATGTCGACGTGCCGGCCACCTTCGTGGCTGAAATGGTGCGCCAGCAGCTGTATGAACAATACGGTGAGGCAACCTACACCAACGGGTTCGAAGTCATTACCTCCATCGATGGGGACAAACAACTGGCAGCCAACCAGGCGCTGGTCAACGGGCTCGAGGAGTATTACGACAAACCTCACGGATTCCGCGGCGCGGACGGCCATTATCCCCCCCAGGGGGAAAATGCCTCTGAGTTCTGGCTGCAGGAATTGCAGCCGGTACCTGTATTCGGCAATCAACAGCCCGGGATTGTGACCGAGCTGAGGGAAAGGGACATTCTGGTTTTATTGAAGTCCGGTGACCGGGTGGAGGTGCCGTGGGAAGGCCTGCGCTGGGCCCGACCCTATATCAGCCAGAACAACGCCTGGCCGCCACCCCAGTCCGCTGCCGACATCGTCAAGGTCGGCGACCTGGTGCGGGTCAAGAATTATGGCGATCAATGGGGACTGGGGCAGATTCCCGATATTCAGGCGGCGCTGGTGTCAGTATCACCTCAAAGTGGTGCGATTGTGGCATTGGTGGGTGGTTACGATTTCCGACGCAGCCAGGTCAATCGGGCCATCACACCACGGCCCCCGGGATCCAATTTCAAGCCGTTCGTCTATGCCGCCGCTCTGACCAATGGCTACTCCGCGGCAAGCACCATCAATGACGCCCCGTTTGCCCGGGGCGAATACCGTCCCAATAATTTCGACAACGACTTCCTGGGACCTATCACTCTGCGCCATGCGCTGAAGGATTCCCGCAATGTGCCTGCGGTACGTCTCTTTGACCAACTGGGGTCCTCGACGGTACTGCCCTTTGCGGCCAGATTCGGCTTCCAGACCCAGAATTTCCCCCAAAACGATCTGACCGTGGCGCTGGGCAGCCAGGATGTACAGCCGCTGGAATTGGCCATCGGTTATGCCGCATTCGCCAACGGCGGCTACAAAGTGGATCCCTGGGTCATCCGGGAGATCCGCACCCTGGCCGACGGGGTCATTTTCAGTGCGCAACCCCGAACCGTGTGCGACGCCTGCCAGTACCAGGATGTGGAGGCGATGCCGGATTTCGAGCCCGCACCCCGCATCATCGATGCCAGGGTGGCATTCATCATGAACACCATGCTGCGCTCGGTGGTGGAAGAAGGCAGTGGCCGGCGGGTGCAGAGGGAAATCGGCAGGCAGGACCTGATGGGGAAAACCGGCACCACCAACGGGCCACAGGAGCTTTGGTTTTCAGGCTTCAACCGGGACATCGTGACCACAGTTTTCGTCGGCTTTGACCAGCCCCGCCCCCTGGGCGAATCGGAGCAGGGAGCCACCGTCGCCGTGCCCATATGGATCGACTACATGAAATCCGCTCTTGCGGACATGCCGGAGGCGGTGATGGCAAGACCTGACGGTCTGGTGGACCGACTGGTGGATAAAACCAGCGGCAAGCTCACCCAGCCGGGTGCGCCGAATTCCATGTTTGAATATTTCTTTGTGGAAAATGCACCCAACCTGCCAGAGGGACAGCAATCGGGCGACAGGCCGGATGCCCGTGATCCTGACACGATCCCTCTCGAGACCCTGTTCTGACCACGGGATCCAGGGGCAGGGTCAGACCTTGCGGGTACCGAAACGCTTTTTGAAACGATCCACTCGCCCGCCGCTGTCCAGTATCTTCTGCTTACCGGTGTAGAACGGGTGGCACTGGGAACATACATCGATCAGGATGTCCTTGCCCAGGGTGGAGCGGGTTTCGATGACGTTACCGCAACTGCAGGTCGCCTTGATGGGCGAATAGTTTGGATGAATCTCAGATTTCATAGCTTAGTCTCCAAGCGGGCGCGTATTCTAACAGAGTGTTGGCGGCACGCAACCACCCGTAGTGGCGGGTTCACAGCTCGGCTTGCAACTTCCGATGGTTCCGCACCACTTCCGCCATGATGGCGGTGAATATCCCGGTTACCAGCTCGGGGTTGAGGTTCCGTTCCTCACTGAGGGACTTGAGGGCGGCGAGTTTGCCCGCCTCCCGGGCCGGATCCACCGCTTCCAGCCGGTTGCGGGCTTTCAGTCTTCCCACCTGGTATGTCAGGGCAAATCGTTTGGCCAGCAGCTCTACCAATTCCGCATCGATCTGGTCAATCTGTTCGCGGACTTGCAGCAGGTCCTGGGGGATCGGCTCAGCCGTCATGCCTCTTTCCTCTTGTCATGGTCAGGCCTCCAATTGATTCAGGTTCACCAGGCCTGGAGTCGGGGGAGTATAAACCATTGGGCTGCCGCTTCCAGCAACCCAGGGACAGAGCGGTTGTGAAGAGGTGATTGAGAACTTACCATGCGTCGGGTTCCGCCCGCCGCTGGCTGGGCTCATCCCGGTTCCTGACGATCATGCACCCCGACCACGACCCGAGCAACCCTGTCATCCTCAGGATGGCGATTCCGTCTCCCCTGCGGCGGTACTTTGACTACCTGCCCCCGTTGACCGCGGACAGCCACCCCTTGAGCCCGGGTAGCCGGATACTGGTGCCATTCGGTTCACGTCGGCTGGTGGGGGTTCTGGTGAGCCTGCACTCCCACAGCACTATCGAGCCCGCCAAACTGCGACGTGCCATCCGCATTCTTGATCAACAGCCACTGTTTCCAACGGCACTGCTCGACACACTGCGATGGGCTGCAGACTATTACCAGCATCCTCCCGGGGAAGTGTTCGGCACCGCCCTCCCAATCCTGCTGCGCACCGAGCGTCAGCCAGTCAGCGTGCCCGGTTGGCGCATCCGTCAGGAACTCCCGCAAACCGCGCTCATGGAACTTGACAGGACACCAAGGCAAAAGGAGGTTTGGCAGCTGCTGGCCCGGACGGGCCCCATGTCCCAGACTGAATGCCAGGTCGCCGGATTCAGACCCGCACTGTTGAGGCAAATGGCCCAGCGGGAACTGATTGAGAAAATCCAGCTTACTCCCCCGGACAGTTGCCCGCAGGTTGAGGAACGACGTCACACATCACCACCCCTGCCTGCCAATGAGGAACAGGCGGCAGCCGTCAATGCGGTGATTCAACATCTGCATGGGTTCAGCACCTTTCTGCTGGACGGTATCACCGGCAGCGGAAAGACCGAGGTCTACCTGCAAATCATCGCTGAGGTCCTCGCACGCGGGCGCCAGGCGTTGGTCCTGGTACCTGAGATCGGATTGACACCGCAGGCGATCCAGCGCTTCGGGCAACGGTTCGACTGCCGGGTGGTGGGGCTGCATTCCGCCATGACGGACCGGGAAAGGTTGCATGCCTGGGAGCTGGCCAGACGGGGCCATGCAGGGGTCGTCATCGGGACCCGCAGTGCAGTATTCACACCCCTGGCCAGACCAGGCGTCATCATCATCGATGAAGAGCACGACCTGTCATTCAAGCAACAGGACGGCTTCCGCTACTCTGCCCGCGACCTTGGCATTATCCGCGCGCGTCAGGAATCGATTCCCATAGTGCTGGGCTCCGCTACTCCGGCTCTGGAAACCCTGTACAACGCGATGAGCGGCAAATTCACCCATTTGCGGCTCGATTCCCGGGCGGGTCATTCACAACTGCCGGCCATCAGCCTGCTAGACACCTCCACCGAGCCGCTGACGGAAGGTTTCGCTCCGCACTTGCTGAGTCGCATGGAATCCCACCTGCAGAGCGGCAATCAGGTGCTGGTATTCATCAATCGACGGGGGTTTGCCCCCACGCTCTATTGCCGCGATTGTGGCTGGATTTTCGAGTGCGGCCATTGTGATGCCCAACTGACAGTGCACAAGTCACCGCCCCATCTATGCTGCCATCATTGTGAGTCACGCCAGCCGCTGCCGGCTGTCTGCCCCAACTGCCAAGGCAAACGGCTTGCGACCCGGGGCATGGGTACGGAGAAAACCGAAGAGTTTCTTGCCGCCCGCTTTGCGCCCATCCCCGTGGTGCGCATGGACCGGGATTCCGTGCGTCGTCGGCAAGGCCTTCATGATGTTCTTGAAACCGTCGGGAATGGTGCGCCCTGTCTACTTGTAGGCACCCAGATGCTGGCGAAAGGGCATCACTTTCCCGGCGTGACCCTGGTGGTCGTTCTGGATGCCGATACCGGTCTGTTCAGTGCGGACTTTCGCGGCCAGGAACAGATGGTGCAGTTGCTGACCCAGGTGGCCGGCCGGGCAGGTCGTGAGCGCCAGGCGGGCCAGGTCATCATCCAGACCCGTCATGGCAGTCACCCCCTGCTTCAGACTCTATTGAAAAGCGACTATCATTTATTGGCAGCTCAGCTGATGGCCGAACGCAAAGCGGGCCTAATGCCCCCTTTCGCGCACCTTGCGATGTTCAGGGCTGAAGCGGGCGATACCAGGTCGCCCATTTTGATGCTTAACACCGTGCGCGGATTTCTGGAAGCCGGGCCAACCGCTTCTGCCGGTGCAGTGGTCCAATTGCAGGGTCCAATGCCTGCTCCCATGGAGCGCAGGGCCGGACGATTCCGCACTCAATTGCTGGTCAAGTCCACCGACCGGCAGTCACTGCAGCGATTGCTCACTGCCGTGATCCCGCAGATCGAACAACTGAAATTGCACAGGAATCTGCGCTGGTCCATCGATGTGGATCCAGTGGACCTGATTTGAGACCATGGCGGCCTGTGATCAAGCCCAGGTCATTGCAACCGATAAATGGATGAGCCGGATTCAATAAGAAGCAACGATGGTACAGGATTTCGCAAAGATCAGACCCGAACCACTGCTGGATAAAAAGCCGGCCGTGGCACCACCTGCCTGGACCCTCTTGTTCACCGGGCTCGTTACCGGAATGGCGATCGGGGTCTTCGGTTGCGTGCTGTTTTATCTGTCCGGGAATGTGCCTCCCTTGCAGGGCGTGCCACCTGTCTCCGCATCAGTACCAGGGGCGATATCACCCCCGGCAGCGGTGGAAGCCACAGCGCAGACCCAGACAGCCGCTGTCGACGAACCCTTGCAGCTGGAGTTTTACAATGCCCTGCCCGACTATGAAGTCATCGTTGATGCCACACCGGTGGAGGTGGCTCCCGACGAATTGACCACCGGCAGCCTGGAGGCTGCCGTCATGCTGCAGATTGGCGCTTATGAACGCATGTCCAATGCGGAAAGCCAGCGCGCAAGACTGCAGGCTCTGGGCCTGCAGGCTATCATCAAGGAGGAGCCCCGACCTGGAAAAGTGCTGCTGTTGGTACAGGCCGGTCCCTACCAGGATCGCCAGGTGCTGAGCCAGGCGGAAACCACCTTGCGTGCCAACAACATCTCCAGCCGCCGCATCAGCCTGACAGCCAGCCCGCCGTAACCGCTCGGCTGCTTGAATTTCCCTCCGTTCAGCCCCACTTCCCCTTTCTGGACCCGAGCCACCAACCATCGATTTGTGTTAATTTAGCGGGCCGCGTCGACAGGGAGCAGTGCATTGGAACAATTCAGAGGAACCACCATAGTTTCGGTTCGCCGTGGCAATCAGGTCGTGGTCGGCGGTGACGGACAGGTCACCCAGGGCAGCACTGTCCTGAAGGGCAACGCCCGCAAGGTCCGACGCCTTTATAAAGATCAGGTCATTGCCGGATTCGCGGGCGGCACGGCCGACGCCTTCACCCTGTTCGAAAGGTTTGAAGAGCAATTGGAGAAACACCAGGGAAAACTGGTGCGCGCGTCCGTGGAGCTTGCCAAGCTGTGGCGCACAGAGCGCAGCCTTCGGAGGCTGGAGGCTCTGCTGGTGGTGGCGGACAAAGAGTCCTCCCTGATCATTTCCGGGAACGGCGACGTCATCGAGCCTGAGGATTCCATCATGGCTATCGGCTCCGGCGGACCCTTCGCCCTGGCTGCCGCCCGCTCACTTCTGCAATACACCGACCTGCCGGCCCGTAATATTGTGGAGCACAGTCTGGCCATCGCGGCGGACATTTGTGTCTATACCAATCACAACCATGTCGTCGAAGAATTGAATTTCTAGTCGTGCAGGCCCATCGCCGGCCTTGAGGGATATACCATGTCAACCATGACGCCCCGGGAGATCACCTCGGAGCTGGACAAACACATCATCGGGCAGGACTCCGCAAAGCGTGCCGTGGCCATAGCCCTGCGCAATCGCTGGCGCCGCATGCAGCTCGACGAACACATGCGCAACGAGATCACACCCAAGAACATCCTGATGATCGGTCCCACCGGAGTCGGCAAGACCGAGATTGCCAGACGTCTGGCCAAACTCGCCCATGCCCCCTTCATCAAAGTGGAAGCCACCAAGTTCACCGAGGTGGGCTATGTGGGCCGCGACGTGGACTCCATCATTCGCGATCTGGTTGATGTCGCTGTGCAGATGCTGCGCGAAGAGGAAATGCAGAAGGTCCAGCATATCGCCGAGGATATGGCGGAGGAGAAAGTGCTGGACATCCTGTTGCCCCAGGCCCGTGGCGATGAAACGCAAGGGGATGATTCCCAAAAGACCACACGGCAGCTGTTTCGCAAGAAATTGCGCCAGGGCGAACTCGATACCCGGGAGATCGAGGTCAAAGTGTCCGATTCGATTACCGGCGTGGAGATCATGGCCCCACCCGGCCTGGAGGAAATGACCAGTCAGCTGAAAAACATGTTTTCCAACATGAACAGCGGCAAGAAAAGAACCCGGCGCATGCCCGTGAAGCAGGCACTGAAGCTGCTCAAGCAGGAGGAGGCGGCGAAACTGGTCAATGAGGAAGACATCAAGAACCGGGCGGTGCAGGCAACCGAGCAGACCGGCATCGTGTTCATCGACGAAATAGACAAAGTCACCAGCCGCCATGACCAGGGCAGTGCCAGTGTGTCCCGCGAAGGCGTGCAGCGCGACCTCCTGCCGTTGATAGAAGGGTCCACGATCACCACCAAATACGGCACCATCAAGACCGATCACATTCTGTTCATTGCCTCCGGTGCATTCCATCTGTCAAAGCCCTCCGATCTCATTCCGGAACTGCAGGGGCGACTGCCCATCCGGGTCGAGCTGAAAGCCCTCACTGCAGTGGATTTCGAGCGCATCCTGGCCGAGCCCGATGCCTCACTCACCAAGCAATACCAGGCGCTGCTGGCAACGGAGGACATGCAAATCCGGTTCACCCAGGACGGCATCGCACGCATTGCCCAGACCGCCTGGCAGGTGAACGAACGTACGGAAAACATCGGCGCCAGAAGGCTGCATACGGTAATGGAAAAGCTATTGGAGGAAATCTCATTCTCCGCGTCCGACAAGGCAGTCGGTGGACAGGGAGAGCTCGTCATCGATGCCGCGTATGTTGATGCCCAACTGGGTGAGCTGGCACGGGATGAGGACCTCAGTCGCTTCATACTCTGACAGTTATGACTGCCGTGAAATTGACCTGAGGCTGACACCCCAATGACAACCCCCCGTGTCCCCGTCGAGATCAAACTGCACCGCCGCAGCGGGGTATTGGAGCTCGTCTACGGAGGTGGCGTGTCGCGCCGCCTGGATGCCGAATTCCTGCGCGTGCATTCACCTTCTGCGGAGGTCAAGGGACACGGTCAGGGTCAGGAGGTGCTGCAGCATGGCAAGCTGGGCGTGCGGATAACCGCTGTCGAATCAGTAGGCAATTACGCCATCCGACTGGTCTTCGACGACGGCCACAGCAGCGGCATCTACAGCTGGAACTACCTGCTGCATCTGCACGAACACCAAGCGGAACTTTGGCAGGCCTATCTGGATAGACTCGCCGCTGCAGGCAAAAGTCGGGATGCGTTGCCTCCGGGGGTACAAGTGATTACCATTAAGCCCCCTCTATAAGCGCCATTCTCCCGGGCTGGGTATTTGCCATGAGCCACGATTCAGATTCCGATCAAACCACCCATTTTGGCTTCCGCAAAGTACCGTTGACGGAGAAAGCATCCCTGGTGGCAGGCGTATTCCATTCCGTGGCAGGACGCTACGATGTGATGAACGACATCATGTCACTGGGAACCCACCGCCTGATCAAACGCTTCACAACGGAATTGAGCGCCGTGCGGCCTGGCCAGCGGATACTCGACCTGGCGGGCGGGACCGGCGATTTCACTCTGCGCTTTGCCAGCCTGGTGGGCAGTACCGGCGAGGTCATTCTGGCCGACATCAACGAATCCATGTTGCGTGTGGGCCGCGACCGGGTCATCGACAGCGGAAAGGGCGACAACGTCGCTTATGTGCAGCTGGATGCGGAGCAATTGCCGTTTCCAGATAGCCACTTTGACTGCATCTGCATCGCCTACGGACTGCGCAATGTGACCAACAAAGCCGCCGCTCTGGCATCCATGTATCGGGTGTTAAAGCCCGGCGGCCGCGTTCTCATTCTGGAATTTTCAAAACCGCTCAATCCGCTGCTGGACCGCGCTTACGGCTTGTGGAGCGGATTGTGGCCGGTGGCAGGCAAGGTGGTTACCGGAGACGCCGAAAGCTATCGGTACCTGGTCGAATCCATTCGCATGCATCCGGACCAGGAAACACTGCGCAACATGATGGACGAGGCAGGGTTTCAACAGACCCGCTTTCACAACATCATGGGTGGAATCTGCGCGGTGCATCTGGGATTCAAGAACGAACAATGACATCGCTGCTGGAATCCGCGCTGCTGTTGCCCGCCGAGGCTCTGCTCAATGCCCTGCTGTCGCGAGATGTCTTTGCCGCCCAGCGCCTTGGCAAGCTGGCAGGTCGCACGATCGAGATCGAGTCACGCCTGCCGGACTGGTTCGTCTCCGTGCGCATTCTGGAACGTGGAATTCAGTTGTCCAGCTCCAGCAACGGCAAGCCGGATGCCCGCCTGCGCGGGTCGTCTCGTGAGTTGGTCAGCCTGCTGTTGGAAAGTGCCACCGGTGGCGGTCTGTCCGGAGGTGCCATCGAGATTCACGGGGACGCCGAGCTCGTGCAGGACGTTTACCGCTTACTGAGTGCGCTCGAGGTGGACTGGCAAGGCCCTTTGTCGGCGCTGTTTGGAGACCGGTTCACACAGGGAGTTGACGACCTGTCGGGCACCGCCATGAAGTGGTCGATCGCGACCTCAAGACAGGCAATCTCCAATATCGACGAATACCTTCATGAGGAGGGCCGCTGGTTGCCATCAACGGCGGAGACCGAAGGCTTCAGCCTGCGACTGGATGACCTGCGCCTTCGAATCGACCGACTGGCTGCCAGAGTGTCGCAATTAAAACCCCGCGGGTCGGATAAGTGACCATGACCCATCTGCCCCGACTGCTGCGCATCCTCAATGTCGTTGCCCGTTACGGACTGGATGATTTCCTGGACTCGCGACATGGGCTGGCGCTGCCACGCCTGCTTTTTCGCATCTATCGCCTGCCCTGGAGCGGACGGCCTGAGAGAAAGCTGCCGCGCTCCAGACGCCTTCGGCTGGCCATGCAGGAATTGGGGCCCATCTACATCAAGTTCGGGCAGTTGTTGTCCACGCGCCGGGATTTTCTTGATCCGCAGCTGGCGGACGAACTGCAGGCGCTGCAGGACAAAGTGCCACCGTTTGACTCCCCCGCCATCACGGAACTGGTTGAGCAGGCGTTGGGCCAGCCGGCCGCGAGTGTTTTCGCTTCCCTGGATCCTGCGCCTCTCGCTTCTGCATCTGTCGCGCAGGTTCACGGTGCCAGACTGCTGACCGGTGAGGACGTGGTGGTCAAGGTGATCCGACCGGGAATCGAGGCGGTCGTCCGGGAAGACATCGCGCTGCTGAAATGGCTTGCCCGCCGTATCGAGTCGGATATCGCGATCGGCAAGCGCCTGCGACCCGTGCAGGTGATCGATGACTATGAAAAAGTGATTCTTGACGAATTGAACCTGCTGGCGGAGGGCGCCAACACGGCGTTGCTGAGGCGCAATTTCGAGAATTCGGACGAGCTGTATGTGCCCAGGGTATTTTGGAATCACTGCCGCAGCAATATGTTGGTCATGGAGCGAATCTACGGCATACCCGTTGCGGATGTGAAGGCGCTCACTGCCTGCGGTATCGACTTGAGAAAACTGGCGGAGACCGGCGTGCAGATTTTCTTCACCCAGGTTTTTGACCACAGTTTCTTTCATGCCGACATGCACCCCGGCAATATCTTCGTGGATCCTACCCGTCCCGACAAACCCCGCTATATCGCGATCGATTGCGCAATCATCGGCTCCCTGAGTCAGGACGACCAGCAATACCTGGCTCGCAATCTGCTGGCCATCTTCAAAAGGGACTACCGCAAGGTGGCGCAATTGCATGTAGAGTGCGGCTGGGTGCCGCCCAACACACCCGTGCAGGAATTCGAGGCGGCCATGCGTACCGTGTGTGAGCCGATATTCGAGCGGCCCTTGAAGGAAATATCCTTCGGACACCTGCTGGTGCAGCTGTTTCGCACAGCCGGGCGCTTCAATATGGAGGTCCAGCCGTCACTGGTCCTGCTGCAGAAGACCCTGCTGAACGTGGAGGGTCTGGGCAGGCAGCTTTATCCCGAACTGGACCTTTGGCAGACGGCATTGCCGTTTCTGGAGAACTGGAACCGCAAACGACTCAATCCACTGCTGCTCCTGCAACGCATCCGCGAAAATATCCCGGACTGGATCCATCAGTTGCCGGACCTCCCGCGTTTGCTGATCGATGCCGCAACGGACAATCGTCAATTGGAGGCTCTGCGCGGCTCCCTGACGGAAACCCGGTTGCAGGCCCTTCGGGAGCAGCAGGCGCGACGCCGGGGTGCGGTGCTTACCGGTACGGTGGCCCTGCTGCTGGCCCTTCTGTCGCTCTACCCGCCGCTGGCGAACCTGCTCGATGCCACACCCGCGATTGCCCTGGTACTGGCTGCGACAGGCGGCTATTTGTTGCTGCGCAGGTATTGACGGGATCATTCCCTGCGAATTCCCGTATAATCGGGCCCTTCAACAAGTTCAGGAGTCTCCTGGAACCTCATGTCCGCGTATCTCGATCAGATCCGGTGGAATGCAGACGGGCTGGTGCCGGTTGTCACCCAGGCCCTGGACAGCGGCCGTGTGCTGATGCTGGCCTGGGCCAATCGGGAAGCCGTTGCCGCCACGGTCGCGGAACAGCGCGCCGTCTACTGGTCCCGCTCCCGCCAGCGGCTATGGCGCAAAGGCGAGGAATCCGGCAATGTGCAGAAACTTGTGGAGATATACCTGGACTGCGACAATGATTGCCTTTGTTACGTGGTTGAACAGCTGGGCTACGTGGCCTGTCATACCGGTCGTGAAAGCTGTTTCTATCGCAAACTCTCTGGTGATTCCTGGCAAACGGTGGACCCTGTGATCCGGCAGCCCGACGACATGTATCCAAGCACCGGCAGGAAATGACCAGTGTCTGATGTATTGACTGAGCTGGCCGAGGTACTGGAGCAACGCAAGCTGGCCAGTGCGACGGATTCCTACGTGGCCAGCCTGTACGCCAAGGGCCTGGACAAGATCCTGGAAAAGGTGGGTGAGGAAGCCGTCGAGACCATCCTGGCTGCCAAGAACCTGGGCTCGGAGCGGGCAGACAGCGCACGGACCGCCCTGGTGAAGGAAACCGCGGATTTGTGGTTCCACACCCTGGTGATGCTCAGTCATCTGGATTTGGGGCCGGAGCAAGTGTTGGACGAACTACAAAAACGATTTACTATATCCGGCCTCGTGGAAAAGGCGTCCCGCGGCAATTAACCTGGAGGTAACCCATGGGTCTCGGCGGAATTGGCATTTGGCAGTTGTTGATCATCCTGCTGATCGTGGTCATGCTGTTTGGCACCAAAAAACTCCGCAGTCTGGGTTCGGACCTGGGCGGCGCCCTGAAAGGCTTCAAAACAGCCATGAAGGACGACGATGACAAGAGTTCCGACGACAAGGCGGCAGATGAGCCCAACGAAACCAAGCAAGAAAAACCTGAAAGCTGATCCCTGGCTGCACGTTCGATATCCCACCCGGCGCTTTACCCACCGGCCTCCTTTCTGACGATGGTTCCAAACCATGTTTCAAGTCGGACCTTTTGAGCTGTTATTGATTTTCATCGTGGCGCTGCTGGTCATCGGACCTGAGCGGTTGCCGGGGGCGGTCAAAACTGCGGGCTTGTGGGTTGGCAGGTTCCGTCGCAGCTTTCACAAGATCAAGGCAGAGATCGAGCAGGAACTGAATGCCGACGAAATACGTCGCCAGCTCCACAATGAATCCATCATGGAAGAACTGGAAAGCGTGAAGAAACAGACCAATTCCATCGCCGGAGAACTTACCGCGGATCTGAAAGATACTGCCAAAGCTGTGGAGGATATCGGGAAGGAAGCCCAGGATGCCTCGCGTAATGCGCAACAGGAACTGAGCAAGGCCGATGCTGAAACCGGAGAACAAGTCAGTCCGAAAAACAACCTCGGCTGAAGATGAGAAAGAGCTGACTCTGGTCGATCACCTGATCGAACTGAGGGATCGCATCATCAAATGCATGGCAGCCCTGCTGATCGTGTTCCTGTGCCTGTTTCCGTTTGCCAACGAAATTTACACCTTCGTGGCAGAACCCCTGATCGCCGCCTTGCCTGAAAATTCGACCATGATCGCCATCGATCCGACGGCACCGTTTTTTGCGCCCTTCAAACTGACCTTCTATGTTGCGGTCGTTGCGGCGGCCCCTTACATACTTTTCCAGCTGTGGTCTTTCATTGCACCTGGCCTGTACAAGAACGAAAAGGAAATAGCCATTCCGCTGTTCATTTCCAGCGTCCTGCTGTTTTATGCGGGCATCGCCTTTGCACGCTATGTGTTGTTCGGTATCGTGTTCGGATTCTTCATTTCCGTGGCACCGGAGGGAATAGCCGTGGCACCGGACATCACCAGCTTCCTGTCCTTCGCACTCACCATCTTTTTCGCATTCGGACTGGCGTTTGAAATCCCCATCGCTGTTTTCATCTTCATCTGGGCCGGCCTGACGGAACCGGAAGACCTGGTACAGAAGAGACCCTATGTGATCGTGGGATGCTTTGTCGTTGCCATGTTACTGACGCCTCCTGACCCCTTCACCCAGTCATTTCTTGCCATACCCATGTGGGCGTTGTTTGAACTTGGCGTCTTTGCGGGAAGGCTGGTGCGCAAGAAGCAGCAGGAACAGGCTGCGGGTTGATCAGGGAGTAAGGACGAAAGTCACAGGCCCGTCGTTTTCCAGTTGTATCTGCATGTCGGCGGCAAAACGGCCACTGCGCACGAAATCATGTTTCCTTTCGGCCGACTCCACCATGTGGTTGTAGAGTTTTTCCGCTTCGAGCGGCGGCATGGCAGAGGAAAAGCTGGGGCGCAATCCCTTGTTGGTGGACGCTACCAGGGTGAACTGTGACACCAGCAACAGATCCCCTCCCACATCCTTGATATCCAGATTCATTCTTTCATCCGGATCGGCAAATATCCGCAGACTTAGAATCTTGTCCAGCAGCTTGTCTGCCAGGGCGGGATTGTCGGATTTGTCGATCCCGATCAAGGCCAGAATCCCCTGGCCGATTTCCGCATGCAGGCGTTTGTTGATGCGGATTTGTGCCCAGTTGACTCTTTGGATGACGGCGATCATGGTTTCTGTCCGGAATTTCCGTCAGGCGCTGTCGCGCCCTTCCAGCAGCTTGGCCGTGTCCTGTGTCGCGCGAATCAGGGCATCAACGATTCCCGGCTCAGAGGCGGAATGTCCTGCATCCCTGATGATGTGAAGCTCTGCCGCAGGCCAGGCTGCATGCAGGGACATGGCATTGTCCAGCGGGCAAACCATGTCGTAGCGACCGTGGACGATCTTTCCCGGTATGTGTTCGATCCTCGACATGTTGTCGAGTATCTGGTTGTCCCCGATAAATCCCTTGTTGATGAAATAATGGGTTTCGATGCGACTCATGGCCAGGGCATTGTGCTGCAGGGTGCTCTTGCTCAAGGCATCCGGGTTTGGCCGCAGCCTGGAACAGTGGGTTTCCCAGCTAACCCAGCATTTTGCAGCTGCCATGCGCACCAGGTCATCGCTTCCGGTCAACCGCTGGTGATAGGCGTTCAACAAATCACCCCGCTCCGCTTCCGGAATATGTCCACTGAAATCCAGCCAGTGATCGGGAAACACCCTGCTGGCGCCCTGGCGATACAGCCAGTCCAGATCCATGGATCGGCACAGGAACACGCCGCGCAGAATCAATGCCAGCACCCGCTCCGGATGGGCCTGTGCATATAACAGACTGAGTGTGGCTCCCCACGATCCCCCAAACAGGACCCATTTATCTACGGCCAGTTTCTGCCGAATGGTTTCCATGTCCGCGATCAGACTGGCGGTATCGTTCTGCGTCAATTCGGCATGGGGAGTGGAGCGGCCACAGCCCCGCTGGTCGAATGTGATGATGCGGTAGACATCGGGGTCATAGAAGCGGCGTGACGAGAAATCACAGGCAGCGCCCGGACCGCCATGGACAAAAAGAAGGGGTATGCCCCGGGGATTGCCCGCCTCATCGACGTACAGATCATGCAGATCTGAAACCTTCAACTGATGGCGTTGATACGGCTTGATCTCAGGATACAGAACCAGCACGGCAATTTCCCTTTAGAATCCACTTGCCATCAATGGTAGGCGAATTTTCTGCGCATTGCGATTCGGTATTTGTAAGGACTTGCTTCAGCCTCGCGGGATACCGCCGCGGCCCTGGCGCTTGCGCTCGTTCTCGGTGAGGTGCTTCTTGCGCAGGCGGATGTGATGGGGTGTGATTTCCACCAGCTCATCTTCCTCGATGAACTCCATGGCCTGTTCCAGGCTATGGGTTACCGGAGGGGTCAGCAGAATGTTCTCGTCGCTGCCGGAGGCCCGGATATTGGTCAACTGCTTGGCCTTGGTGGGGTTGACCACCAGATCATTGTCGCGGGTGTGCAAGCCCACGATCATGCCTTCATAGACTTCCACATTGGGTCCGATGAACAGGCGGCCCCGTTCCTGCAGATTGAACAACGCGTATCCCAGGGTCTTGCCGGTCACCATGGACACCAGCACACCATTCTGCCGGGAACTGATCTCGCCGGCCTTGACCGGAGCGTAATGGTCGAAGACGTGGGTCATGATTCCGGCACCTGAGGTCATGCTCAGGAATTGGGAGCGGAATCCAATCAGACCCCGGGTGGGAATGATGAAAGTCAGCCGCACACGCCCCTTGCCATCGGGTACCATGTCCTGCAGATCGGCGCGGCGCTTGCCCAGTTCCTCCATGACCGCACCCTGGTGCTGCTCATCACAGTCGATGACCAGGGATTCAAACGGTTCTTCCCGGACCCCATCCACTTCATGGATGATGACTTCCGGTCGGGAAATGGCCAGCTCATAGCCTTCCCGCCGCATGTTTTCAATCAGCACGGAAAGATGCAGCTCGCCGCGTCCGGAGACCTTGTATTTGTCGGGGGTTTCGCCGGGCTCAACCCGCAGTGCCACGTTGTACAGCAGCTCCCGTTCAAGGCGATCCTTGATGTTGCGGGTGGTGACGTATTTGCCGTCACGCCCGGCGAAGGGTGAATCATTGACCTGAAATGTCATGTGGATGGTGGGTTCATCCACCGTCAGCGGCGGCAGGGCTTCAGCTTGCTCCGGATCGCACAAGGTGTCGGAAATGTGCAACTCCTCGATACCAGTGATGCTGACGATCTCGCCGGCCCGGGCCTCGGTCACATCGATGCGCTCCAGACCGAGGTAGTTCTTCACCTGCAGGATTTTGCCTTTGCGCTGCTTGCCACCGGCATCTATCACAGTAACCGGTAGATTGGGTCTGGCCTTGCCACGGGTGATGCGGCCCACGCCGATGACACCGACATAACTGCTGTAGTCCAGGGCGCTGATCTGCATCTGGAACGGACCGTCGCTGTTCACCGGGGGCGGCGGCACCTTGCCGATGATGGTTTCGAACAGCGGCGTCATGTCCGCTGCCATGTGATCGACATCCAGACCCGCGGTGCCCATCAGGGCGGAGGCATAGACCACGGGGAAATCCAGCTGGGTATCGGTGGCGCCGAGCCGGTCGAAAAGATCAAACACCTCGTTAAGTACCCAATGGGGCCTGGCGCCATCCCGATCCACCTTGTTGATGACCACGATGGGATTCAGTCCCCGCGCAAAGGCTTTCTGGGTTACGAAGCGTGTCTGTGGCATGGGGCCATCCACCGCATCCACCAGCAGCAGCACGCTGTCCACCATGGACAGCACACGCTCCACTTCACCCCCGAAGTCGGCATGGCCCGGGGTATCGACGATATTGATGTGGAAGTTGCCCCAGTTGATGGCGCAATTCTTGGCCAGGATGGTGATCCCGCGCTCGCGCTCCTGATCATTGGAATCCATGATCCGCTCGACGGACTTGCCGCGCGCGTCCAGGGTTCCGGACTGTTGCAGCAGTTTGTCCACCAACGTGGTCTTGCCATGGTCAACATGGGCGATGATGGCGATATTGCGGATATTTTCGATCACGTGTCTTCTCCCCAAATTCCGTTTTCTGGGTTGCCGGTAGGCGAGGACTACCCGGAAGGATAAAAGGCGCGGGAGTATACCCGACCCTGCCAGTGACTGACAAAGACTAATTGCGCCGGGACAGGAAGCGGTAACCGACACCCGGTTCGGTTTCTATGAAGCGGGGCGCACTGGGCAGGTCGCCCAGTTTGGCGCGCAGCTTGGCTACGAGGATTCGCAGGTAGTGGGTGTCTTCCACATGGGTTTTGCCCCACAGGTGTTGCAGTATTTGTTGCTGGGTCATGACACGGTCAGGATGCTCCACCAGCAGGCGCAACAGGTCAAACTCCTTGCGGGACAGCTGCACGGGAGTGCCGGCGACGGTGACCTTGTGTTGGGGCACACTGACAAACAGATCACCATCCTGGTATTCCGTGAATCCCTGGGAGGAACTGCCCGCTTCCCGCAAATGCACCCGGATCCTTGCCAACAACTCATTGATTCCGAATGGTTTGACGATATAGTCCTGGGCTCCCGCATCCAGCAGACGGACGATTTCCCGCTCCTGATTGCGCACAGACAGCACCAGTACCGGCCCGCTGAAGAATTCCCGCAGGGATTTCAGCACGCTACTGCCATCCTGATCAGGCAGCCCCAGATCAAGGATGACCAACTGGGGGGCATCCAGCGCAGCCCGCTCCAATCCCTGTTTGCCATCCTGTGCCTCGATGACTTCGTAACCCTGTGCACCGAGGCCGATACGGAGGAAACGGCGAATCTGGGGTTCATCGTCGATGATGAGAATCCTGGTCATGGGTTTGTGGTTTCCACTGGCGGACACGGCAGTTCGATCCGGACCCGGCAACCTTTGCCCTCATCGCCGTCCTGAATGCTCACCGCGCCTCCGTGGGCACCGATCATGCCCTTGCAGATGGCGAGACCGAGGCCGCTGCCGGCCTGACGCCGATCACCCCGGTCAGCCGCGTGAAACATTTCAAAAACCTTTTCCCGCTCCGCCACCGGTATTCCCGGTCCCCGGTCGATGACATCGATGATGACCCGATTGGCTGACTCCTGCACCACGATCGAGATCGGCTCCTCTGGCGGAGAAAATTTCATGGCATTCTCCAATACGTTGTAAATGGCCTGCTCCACCAGGGCGGGATGCACATTGAGCAGCGGCAATGAATCGTCCACCTGCAGGACGATCTGTCGCTGCTCATCCAGTTTACGCGCCCGCCTGACCACCACATTCAGTATTTCAGCCACGCTGACCGCCACCCGATTGAGCGTCAATTCACCCCGACCCAGGCGGGTCATATCCAGCAGATTCTGTGTATAGCTGTTCAGGCGACTGGCTTCATCCAGAACAGATTGCAGCAACTCCACCCGCTGCTCCCGCGGCAATTCCTCGCCCATCTCCAGCAGAGTAGACGTCGCTCCCACCATGGCCGTCAGGGGGGTCCTGAAATCATGGGAAACCGACGATAACAATGACGAGCGCATGATTTCCTGCTCCTTGTCCAAACGCTCCCTTTGCAGGTCACGCATTAGACGCGTGCGCCCCAACGCCATATTGGCCTGTCGGCAAAGCAGACTGAGCACGTGGCTGTCACCAGCCCCCTCTCCTGCGGGAATCGACACCAGCGCCGCAAACAGCTCATGGCGATCATGCAGCAGATAGAGCTCCAATTCCTCCCCTGCCACGACCTCATCCTGCAGCGACAGGGATTCGGTCCGCTCCCGCAGAAACCTGTGTTGCCGCTCGGTAAGACGACCCTGCTTTTGGGGAATCTCCACCCTGCCCTCAGCCACCGGCAACAGCAGAAATGAGACAACGCCCATCTGCTGCAGGGCATCATGCAATGCCTTGACCACATCCTGCGGGCTGGTGGCGACCGCCAGCTTCTCGGTGAAGCGGGCTTCGACACCGGCAATCCGTTCCCGGTCCTGCAGCCAACCCAACTGCTCACGCAAGCGCGCCGCCAGGTGACCCACAAACAGGGCCACCAGCAGGAACAGGCCAAGGGTAATCAGATCGGCCTGCAAATGGACCTGCAGGGTTCCCCGGGGTTCGGTGAAAAAGAAATTCAGACACAGAAAACTGAGTATGGCTGTCAGTACCGCCGGCCGCACTCCCGCGTTCACCGCTGTCATCACCACGGCCACCAGGAAGGCCAGCGGCACCGTGGCGGGAGTTTGCAATCCGGACAGCAGCTGTGCCAGGCCGGTGACCAGCAGGGGCAACACCATCGCCAGCAGATAGCGATACTCCCGTGACTTCAACATGCTTCAAACAAGGTGTCATCCCCTCCAGAAGCTGGGCGTGAACAAAATGAGAATCGCAAGAAATTCCAGGCGGCCCATCAACATGCCAATACACAGCAACCATTTCGCGGTGTCCGTAAGTGTACCGAAATAGCCGGCCGGACCTATAGTGCTGCCCAGGCCGGGACCCACATTCATCAATGCCGTGGCGGCCCCGGTCAGACTGGTGATCAGGTCCAGCCCGGTGGCGGACAGGGCAATGGTCAATACGACCAGAAATCCCAGCAGTACCAGCAGGTAGGCAGCAACGGCGGCCACCACCTCGCTGCCGAATGCCTGCCCCTCATAGGACTTGCTGATGGTGACCCGGGGATGCACCGCTCTTTCCAGATTTTCCCGCAGCAGTGCAAAGAGTATTTGAAACCGGAAGATTTTGGTTCCGCCACTGGTGGAGCCCGAACAACCACCGATAAACGTCGCAAAGAAAGCCAGAGCAATCGCCAACTCCCCCCACTGGGTGTAATCACCGCTGGCAAAACCGGTGGTGGTGATCAGGGAGGTCAGATTGAAGGTGCTGGTGGTCATCGCTGTCAGCAGGGGAACCTGCGCGGTCAGCGCCCGGGTCAGACCCAGCAGCAGGGAGCCTGCGCCCACCACGATCAGCAACGCACGGACCTGGGAGTTCAGCAGGCTGCGCCATTGGAAACCCTTGGCGAACTGCACATAGCATACGAAGGGAAAAGCGCCGGATAGCATGAACAGAATGGCTATCCAGTGGATGACCATGCTTTGTTGACCAAAGGAGCTGTCCGAGGTGGAAAATCCCCCGGTGGACAGTGTTGCCATGGCATGGTTGATGGCGTCGAACGCACTCATGCCTGCAACCCAGTAACTCAACAGGCACGCGATCGAAAGCCCAATGTAGACAGTGATGATCGAGGTGACCAGCTGGCGGGCGCGGGGAACGTTGTCGTCGGTGAAATGAGATGACTCGGTCTTGAACAAGCGCATCCCGCCTACCTTCAGAAAGGGCAGTATGGCCACCGCCATGCAGATGATGCCGACTCCCCCCAGCCAATGCAGCAGGGAGCGCCACAGCAGAATATCCCGTGGCATCCGGTCCAGACCGGTGAACACGGTGGAGCCCGTGGTGGTCAGTCCTGAAACCGTCTCAAAGACGGCGTCGGTGACACTGACGTGCAAGGGAGTGAGAACAAACGGCAGACTGCCAAAGACCGGTATCAGCAGCCAGGTACCCCCGGTGATCAGAAACATCTGGCGAGTGAACAGATGAGGAGTCCGATGCGTCATGCCCAAGGGCATAAACACCGCGGCGGCGCCGATGCAGATCAGGGCGCTCTGAAGGAAGCCCTCAGTATTGCCGGTTTGCCATACCAGGCCCAACAGGGCTGGAATCAGCATGCAGGTTGCCAATGCAACCAGGGCTACCGATGCAACAAGGAACAGTGGGGCGAATAATGGCACCCGCTCAGTGTAGGCACTCCGGCTGCAAATCCTCCATATCAATCCGAGGGCTGGACGTAAAAAGGCCGTAAATTATTCTGGTATTTCCTGAGAGGTTTTGATTTTGCGGGGCTTGAAAATCGCCACCTTGTGAAATCCACGGTCAAAAAGACTGGCGGCGTGCAGACGGCTCATCACGCCGTGTTCGCAGTAAAGCAGGTAGCGGGAGTCGCGGTCCTGATCCTCCATGTAGCCCGACAACCGGTAGAACGGGACTTTGACCAGTTCGACCCCCTGCGCGGACTGCTGCAAGGGGTGAGCCGCCTCTTCGTGCGGATCACGAATGTCGATCAGGCGGTCACCGGCCTGTAATGTATCAGTCACTTCGATCTGCGGAACCGAACCTGGTGCTGGAACCCGCAGATGCTGCATGGACTGAATCCTGGCCGCGGATACGGCCGCATCCAGCACCCCAAAATCGAACCGGGCCTCCTCCGCCTCCACCTGCTGCAGGCGCGCATGGGTGGTGGGTCTGACCGAGATCACGCCGCAGTACTCGGGAATGTCCTTGGAGAACGCTTCGGTGCCGATCTGTCTGGCAAGGTCGATGATGTCCTGCTTATCGGTTGTTATGAGCGGCCTGAGAATGAGGCGCTCACTGACCCGATCGATCACTGAGAGGTTGGCGACGGTCTGACTGGATACCTGGGCGATGCTTTCCCCGGTAACCAGCGCAGCGATACCGAGGCGTTCCGCCATGCGGTCGGCGGCACGCAACATCATACGCTTCAATACGACGCCCATATGGGAGTCGGCGACCTTGGTGAGAATCTGCTCCACCACGCCCTCGAAGGGCACACTGACGAATTTCACATTGTGGCTGCTGGCATACTTCTGCCACAGGAAGCGGGCCACCTCCTGCACGGCCACCTCATGCTCCCGACCGCCCAGATTGAAAAACAGATAGTGGGTGAGCAACCCGCGCCGGATGCAGAGATAGCTTGCCACGGCTGAATCGAAGCCACCGGAGATCAGGGACAGGACGGCATCCTGTGAACCCAGGGGGAACCCTCCCAGGCCGCGATACTGGGCAGTCACCAGGTATACCGCCTGCTGGCGGATTTCCAGGCGTACCGTGACCTGGGGGTCGTCCAGATCGACTCCGGCGGCAGGCAACTCGGTGAGCAGCACGGCTCCTACGGTTTTCTCCACATCCATGGAACGAAAATCGTGCTGGCCGCTGCGCTTGCAACGCACTGCGAAGGTTTTCCCCGCCAGGTCTGCCCCGAAATGAAGCCGGCAGTGCCGGGCAATGTCCGCAAGATCCACCAGAGGGAACTTGCTGACCTGCTGGATATTGGCGATGCCGGGTGTCTGCAACAGGATACCCAAAACCTCCTGCCCAATGCCGGAATCGGCCTGCTGCAGTTCAACCTCGATATAGTCCCAGGCACCGCTGACCCTGACCCCAGTGTCCAGGTGCCGCAGACGGGAACGCAGGTTATTGCGCAGCTGCTGAATCAGGCGCCGCCGCACCGGGCGACTCTTGATGGTGATTTCCGGGAAAAGTTTGACGATAAACAGCATGGGCGTGCGCACCATAAAGGTGCTGTAAAAAATGGGATGCTCCATAAAGGAGCACTCTGGTTTGGAGGGCTGTGCTAAGTGGCCGAAATACGGACCTTTTATATTGGTTTGTTATGGCATATATTTTGCTCCTCACCATGCACTCAAGGCAAGCCAATGGTGCACCGCCGAAGGGATGGCGCCTTGAAAACGAAATTAGCAACTGGCTCAACTATTATTCCATTCGCGACCTTAACGGAGGATCAGGAATGTCTGCCAAGACGCTGCAGTTAATCAAAGACAACGATGTAAAGTGGGTTGACCTCCGTTTTACGGACACCAAAGGCAAGGAACAACATGTCACCTTCCCGTCAAAGCGGGTCGATGCGGAGTTCTTTGAAGGCGTCATGTTCGACGGCTCCTCGGTTGCCGGCTGGAAAGGCATCAACGAGTCCGACATGATCCTCATGCCCGACGACAGCACCGCTGTCATGGACCCGTTCGCCGATGAGGCCCAGGTCAACGTACGTTGTGACGTGATTGAGCCCAAGACCATGCAGGGCTACAACCGCGATCCCCGCTCCGTGGGCCGACGGGCGGAGGAATACCTGAAGTCCACCGGCATCGGTGATGCCGCATACTTCGGACCGGAGCCGGAATTCTTCATATTCGATGATGTGAAATGGCACATTGACATGTCCGGCTCCTTCTTCAAGATCACCGCGGAGGAAGCGGCCTGGGTTTCCGGTGATGAAATCGAAGGCGGCAACCTGGCGCACCGTCCCCGCGTAAAGGGCGGCTACTTTCCCGTACCGCCGGTGGATTCCGCCCACGATCTGCGCTGCGCCATGTGCGAAACCATGCAATCCATGGGTCTGGACATCGATCTGCATCACCACGAAGTGGCCACTGCCTGTCAGAACGAGATCGGCGTTAAATTCAATTCCCTCGTGGCGAAGGCCGACGAGGTGCAGATCCTGAAGTACTGCATCCACAATACCGCGGAAGCCTTCGGCAAGACCGCCACCTTCATGCCCAAACCGCTGGTTGGCGACAACGGTAGCGGCATGCATTGCCACCAGTCCATTTTCAAGGACGGCAAGAACATGTTCGCCGGTGATGGTTATGCCGGTCTGTCGGAAACGGCCCTGTACTACATCGGTGGCATCATCAAGCACGCCAAGGCCCTGAACGCCTTCGGCAACCCGTCCACCAACAGCTACAAGCGCCTGGTAAAGGGCTTTGAGGCACCGACTCTGCTGGCCTATTCCGCCCGCAACCGTTCCGCCTCCATCCGCATCCCCTACATCATGGGCGGCAACCCCAAGGGCATCCGCATCGAGGTGCGTTTCGGCGACCCCACGGCCAACCCCTACCTGTTCTTCGCCGCCATGCTGATGGCCGGCCTGGACGGTATCCAGAACAAGATCCACCCGGGCGAGCCTGCCAGCAAGGACCTGTATGACCTGGAGCCGGAGGAAGAGGCGCTGATTCCCCAGGTCTGCGGCAGCCTGGAAGAGGCCCTGGATGAGCTGGACAAGGATCGTGACTTCCTGAAAAAGGGCGGTGTGTTTGATGACGATCTCATCGATGCCTACATCGCCCTCAAGAAGGAAGATGTCGTTCGTTTGGCCATGTCCACCCACCCGGTGGAGTTCGACATGTACTACAGCTGCTGATTTTCCAGCACAGTAGCGTTCAGCGAATAAAAAACCCGGGCAATGCCCGGGTTTTTTATTCGCACCGTTTCAACGCCACTGCAAGGCAGGCAGACTTGCGAAATGCACCTTCTTGGTGCATTCTCCCGATCACCTACCCAAGGGTCCGGGGTCCACACTGCCAGGCCTCACCAAATCCTCTGGGGTATCAGAGGGTTGGTACGTCCTGAATTATTTATGACAGCCCCCCGCGTTGGTTTGTTTATTGCATATCAGCAACATAATGAAGCATACCGCGATGCTGCAAAGGTCCTGGAGTTCTACCGTGACGCACGATGACGAATACCGGCGTCTGCTGGACCACCTGAAGACCGGGGTGATTTTGCTCGATAGGGACCTGCGCCTGCGCTACATGAACCTGGCAGCGGAGGATTTGCTGGAAATCAGTGACCGCCAGGCCTGCAGATTGTTTCTTGGGGAAGTTTTCATCGGGGCCAAGGAGGACATCAGCGAAATCAAGAATGCCCTGGCCAACCAGATCAGTTTTACCAAGCATCGCACGACGTTTCGCCTGTCCAACGGCAAGGACATTGTCGTGGACTACACCATTAATCCTTTTGATGATGAAGGCCAGGCTGCATTGGTAATGGAGATTCATTCACTGGTCTATGCCCAGCGCATCAGTCGTGATGAGGCGCTGCTTTCGTCACAGGCAACCACCCGGGAGCTGGTACGTGGCCTGGCCCATGAGATCAAGAATCCCCTGGGCGGGATTCGGGGCGCGGCACAGCTGCTGGCTCAGGAGCTGCCGGACGAATCCCTGACCGATTACACCAATGTGATCATCGAGGAGGCGGACCGCCTGCACAATCTGGTCGATCGCCTGGTGGGCAGTCGCAAACTGCCGGACATGCGACCGCTGAACATCCACGAGGTACTGGAACGGGTGGCCAGTCTGGTGGAGGCTGAGTTCAACGACCGGACCATCGAGCTCACCAAGGACTACGACCCCAGCATCCCGCCCGTAATCGGCGACAAGGAGCAATTGATCCAGGCCGTGCTCAATATCATGCGCAATGCGGTGCAGGCCATGGAGAGCCCCAACATCGATCACGACCTCGGCAGAATAAGTCTGAAAACACGGGTGGTGCGTAACGTCACAATCGGAGTCAAGCTGCACAAACTGGCGGTGCGGGTTTTTATCGAAGACAACGGCCCGGGTGTGCCTCCCCAGCTGGTGGACAGCATTTTCTATCCGATGATCAGTGGCCGCGCCAACGGCACGGGCCTTGGGCTGTCGATCGCGCAGACCATCATCAACCAGCATGAAGGGATCATCGAGTGCGAGAGCAACCCAGGTGCCACGTGCTTTACATTGACTTTGCCAATCCTTGAGAGTTGACCCATAGGAAGTTCTTTCATGAGTTCGCACAATTCCGTCTGGATTCTCGACGATGACCGGTCGATTCGTTGGGTCCTAGAAAAATCACTGGAAAAAAAGGGCCTCGATACGGTCAGTTTCGACAACGGCGACGCCCTGCTGCATCGCCTTGCCCATGAACGGCCCGATGCCATCATCAGTGACATCCGCATGCCTGGTATCAACGGACTGGACCTGCTGTCCACCATCCAGGAGCAGTATCCGCAGTTGCCGGTGATCATCATGACCGCCCACTCCGACCTGGAGAGTGCGGTGTCTTCCTACAGCCGTGGAGCATTTGAGTATCTTCCAAAGCCCTTCGATATCGAAGAGGCAGTGGCCATGACCCAGCGCGCGCTGGATCATGCGCGCAAGGAAAACGTCAGTATCACCGAAGACAAGCAGGAAAAGACCCAGGAGATCATCGGCGAAGCACCTGCCATGCAGGAAGTCTTCCGGGCCATCGGGCGTCTTTCCCATTCGAATATTTCCGTGCTGATCAACGGCGAATCCGGCACCGGCAAGGAGCTCGTCGCCCATGCCCTGCATCGCCACAGCCCACGCAAGGATAAACCGTTCATACCCCTGAACGTTGCCGCCATTCCCAAGGACCTCATCGAGTCCGAGCTCTTTGGCCACGAAAAGGGCGCGTTCACCGGCGCCACCCAGATGCGAACCGGTCGCTTCGAGCAGGCAGACGGCGGCACCCTGTTTCTCGACGAAATCGGCGACATGCCGGCGGAAACCCAGACCCGTCTATTGCGGGTACTTTCCGATGGCGAGTTTTATCGGGTGGGGGGCCATACACCCAAGAAGGTGGATGTCCGCATCATTGCCGCCACCCATCAGGATCTGGAACGTCTCGTCGAGCAGCATCTGTTCCGCGAAGACCTTTTCCACCGGCTCAACGTCATCCGCATCCACATCCCCCGCTTGCGCGACCGGCGGGAGGACATCCCCCGCCTGGCCAAGCATTTCCTGCGGCGCGCCGCGGAGGAACTTGATGTGGAGCCCAAGGTGCTGCGTCCGGAAACCGAGAAATACCTGACCGGCCTCAGCTGGCCCGGCAATGTCCGGCAACTGGAAAATTTCTGCCGCTGGATCACGGTGATGGCCTCCAGCCGGGAGGTCCATCTCAACGACCTGCCTCCGGAGTTCGCCGAGCAGGAATTGCAACGCTCCGACAGCGGCAGCTGGACCCAGGCACTGGAAGCCTGGGCCGATCAGGAGCTGAGTCTGGGCAACACCGCCATTCTCGACCAGGCCGTGCCGCTGTTCGAACGCACCATGATCGATATAGCGCTCAAGCACACTGCCGGACGCCGACGGGACGCCGCTGCCCTGCTGGGCTGGGGGCGCAACACACTCACCCGCAAGATCAAGGAGCTGGGTACCAGCAGCGCCGCCGGGGAGGCGGACGACGAGTGACGACTCAGTTGCCGATGTAGATTTCCTGCCAGTTGATGATCCGATCATGGCCGCGGTACTGGCCGAACTCCAGGCGTCCGCGCGGGTTGTCGGTGTAGTCCGCATCGGGAATGTCATCCTGCACATCACCGGCGGGTGTGCGCCAGTCATAGGACAGGAAGTCCATGGAGAACGGCAGGGAAATATGATCCAGATCCAGTTCCACGATGACACTGCCCTCATTGTCTTCGCCGGGCGCTGATGCGAGGAACGGACGGTCCTTGTCCAGGTCGGCACCGCTGGCCTTGAAGGCCGTCTGGCCTTCAAAGAAGCTGATCTCCACCGTACCGGTTTCCCCATCCTCCAGAATCGTTTCCCCATCTGCCAACTGATCGAGATAGCTGCCCGCTACGAAGCTCAGGGCCGGGCCTGCCGTATCGAATACCAGGGTGGTGCTGCTGTCGTCGGTATTGAGAACAAACTCAGTACCATTCCAATACTCAATGCGGAAGGGTACCCCCAATGGTTCGGTCTCCGGACCGAAGGCATTGTCTATGAGCAGGCGCCCGTAACGGAATTCCTCGCTGGCGATGCGGGCTATGTCATTGCCACCCACATCATCCGAGTCCAGATCCAGGGTAAATCCGACGGTGTCGGTATCCTGGGTATTCAGGCCGATGTTCAGGGTGTAGGGACCATCCTCAACACCACTGGCCTGACGCTCGAGAATCAGGTTGCCGGCGATGGTGCCCACGCCGCCATCGCTGCCGGGGTCGGTGCCCCAGGTGACGTCCGGCTCCCGGGACACGTCATTGGGCATCGCCAGACGCGGCGTGAAGCTGTTGTCCGGTCCGGCCTGCTCCTCGATGGCAAAGAAGGTATTGATGCCCAGCTGCGCCGCATTGAGCTTGATGAAGTCGCCGACGTAATTGCGGGTGATCGTGGGCGTCACGGCACCATTGTATGCGGTGACGACCGTGCTGAACTCGAACTCCTCACCCATGTAGGTGAAGGTGGAATTGGCCAGACTGCCGGTTTCGGCCACTGCCAGGGGACGCGAGGTGATGACACCGCCGGAAATCTCATACTTCGCTGGTATGAAGCGCCCCACGTTCTTGACATTGCCTGTCAGGGTCTGGGTGCCCATGAACGTGAACGGTGACGTACCGTCCTGCTCATCCACCAACTGGGCGTCCAGATCGATGATGCCCACTTCGCTGAACGTCATGGTCTTGGTCTGCTGACCGTTGGTGAAGACCGGGAACAGATTGTCACTGAGGAAGCCCACGCCACTGGAGGGTGCCACAATCTGATTGAGCGTGATACGCACGTCGTACTGGGACGCCGTCGATTCGTTGCCGTAGTTACGGGTGACCGCATTGTCGTATAACGTGGCACCCTGATCGGGTATGCCGTCATTGTTGGCATCGTCGGCGGACTCCCAGACGATGGCGGACACCGTGGTGTCGAAGGCCACACCGGCGGTGGCGAACACCGTGCCACTGGCGTTGGCGGCATAAGACGTGCCGCCCGTGCCATTGGTGGAACGGTCGCCGGAGAAATCCACATCAAATCCAAACGGCCGGGAGATGAAGGCATTGCTGCTGCCGTAGAGATAGTCACCCACCGTCGTTCCCACCGGCGAGTTGTTCAATGGGATATTGAAACGGGCATGGAGTTGCATCTGACCCGCATCCGCATACTGATAAACCAGCTGAGCCGCCGGGTTGCCGGAGTTGGGCTGGGTGGCAAAGGTCAGATTGAGGTCCGTATAGGCCGACGCGCCGGAACCGCTGTTGTCGTTCACCAGGGAAATGGGCTGGCTGTTGATACTGACGGCGGGTGCCGGCCCGGAGGAACACACGCCCGGATCGACACACTCTGCGGCGAAACCGATGGTGAGGACATTGCCAGGGTTGAACAGCGGCAGACAGGCCTGGGGATCATCATCGCTGGTGCGCACCGCCTCGATGGTGAGGATACGATTGAGCGGCGCCACATTGGAGGGCTTGCCGGCGATCTGGGTCGGAATGGGATTCACATCGGTCTGGTTGGTCTCATCGAAGAACCGCAGGCCCGCCTGATTGACACGCAGGGTGGGGTCTTCATTCACATTCACACTGAACGCCGTGCCCAGGTTGAAATTGACGTTTTCCGGATCGGTGACCGGATTGGTGTAATTGAAACGGAAACTCACCAGCGACTGGTTGGGCGGGAAGTCATAGGTGGCCGTGCCGTCGGTCAGGTTGCTGTCGGTCAACACGCCGCTGCCGGCCAGCAATGCCACCCAACTGCCCTTGCCCGTGCTGGTCTGCAGGGTGATGATTTCATCGGACGAAGCGGGGAAATGATTGGCATCATGACCCGTAATGGTGATCGTGGAGCCCACACAGGCGATGCCATCCACCAGGGTGCCGGCCGGGCCGGTGATGCCATCGATGCGTATTTCATAGTGATCGATGGTGCCGATGCCACAGTCGTTGGTGGAGGTGGACAGATTGACATTGTCGATGCGCATATTGCTGGTGCCGGTATAACCGGCCGATACACGGAAGCGTACCTCCGTGGTGGAGGTGAATGCTCCCGGCGGCAGCAGGCTGGTGAGATTGAGACTGACCCCCTGGGGCGACAGGTTGGTGCCACCAGAATTGAAGCTCCACACCTGGGTAAAACCGTCACCACTGTTCTTGCGGGCTTCCACCACGAACACGTCTGAGCCGGCATTGAGTGACTGGTAGCTGTAGTCGAAGTCCAGGGTCACATCAGCATCGATGGTGTAGAGACTCAGGTCCGCCTTTCTGGCCAGGCTGGTATTGGGCTGCCCGGGCAGGGTGGTAAAGCGGGCCACACCACCGCTGATGGTGAGATTGCCGGTCGAGGGCCCGGCTCCACCATCGTCCACTTCGACCCAGTCACCGTTCCATAGGGTGGAGCCGTTATTGTTGCTGAAGGCGGGAGGATCCTCGAAGTAATCCTCGTAACTCACCACCGTGACCTCATTATTGAAAGTGAAGCTGGGGTCCTCGCTGCCCAGTTCCCGTGTGTAGCCGTTGGTGACGTTGACATTGATGGTGCTGGGAGAGGTTTCCGCCAGGTACAAGGTCACATCGCCGCCGTCAGACGGCACGAATGTGTAGACCGCGATGCCGTCGTCCGCAGCGCCGTTGTCCAGGGTGCCATTGCCCACCGCGATACTCCAGTCGCCCTGGTTGGTGCTGGTGGAGATGCGAATGGAGCCGCTGTAGTCCGTATCCAACGCGTGGGTCAGTCCACGGTGCTTGCTGATGGTGATCTGCCCGGCCACACAGGTGGATCCCGCCTGGGATTGGGCGATTGCGAAATGGCCAAGATAGCCGTCTTCAGCCACATGAATGGCGTCGATGCGTCGGTTGGCATCGGCCGGGGTGAATACGCCAAGGGGCACATCACCCAAAAAGAGGTTTTCGGTGACCGGGAAGGCGCCGGTGTTGTCGTATTCGACGATGTCATCCCAGGTCAATATGGTGCCGACCGCCGGATCGCAACTGCCACAGGCACCGATGGTGGCCGAGGCGTCACCGACGGAGAGCACGAACACGTCGATGTTGGCATCGGGATCCGCGGGGTCGACCCGGATGTACACACCATCCACCTGCACCTCGGAGCCGAACACATCCGCATCGGAGGCGTCGAGGATGATGGTGGCAATGCCGGTGCCGGGGTTGTATTCCACCAGATCGCCCCGCTGGAAGGATGTTGCACCGATGGTGGCAGGTCCTTCGGTAGAGAACACGATATTGCCGTTCTCCCGCACATACACCGCATCGATGTTCTGGTTACTGGTGATGGGCCCGGTGAATATGGCCGAGCCATCGAACAGCATCGCTGCCGTGCCAATGATGGGATCGTAGACCACGATATCTTCCGGCTCGAACGCAAGCGTGTTGCTACCCACGGTGCTGCTGCCATCGGCTGAAATGGCAATCTTCCCGTTCTTGTACAGATGCACGGCATCCGCGTCGTCGACACTGAAACCCAGGGCACTGTTGTCGAAGAACATCGTGCCCGTATCGATCAGGGGATCGTAGACGATGTAGTCATGGTTCTCGAAGGCGGCCAGGCCACCGATCTGGGTACTGTTGCCCGGCACGGAAACAGACAGCAGGAATTTCTCCTCGGAAGACACGGGTGGAGCCACGATGGTGGATATAGTGGTGGCCGAATTGTTGCCCGCATTGGTGTCGAAATTGAAAGTTCCGGCGGTGACCTGCGCCGTGTTGGTGACGTTTTGTCCTGCGCTGCCGGTGACGTTGACACTCAGGGTTATGGTCGCCGAGCTGCCGACCCCCAACGAGGCCGCATAGGTGCAGGGAGGAAGACTGCCCGGGCAGGTCCAGCCGGTCCCTGCCGCCGAGGTGAAGGTGATACCCGCCGGCTGGGAGTCCGCCACCGTGATGGTGGCGGTGGTCGGATCTGGCCCGTAATTGGTGACAGTCAGGGTGTAGCTGCCTGTCTCACCCACTTCCAGAATTCCATTCAGGGACTTGGTGATGCCCAGATCGGTCTCCACTCCACGTACTTCCGTGATGATACTGTCGAGATTGTTGTTGTTGGTCTCCTTGTCGTCCAGATCATTGATGTCGATGGAACCGCCCTCCAGGTTTGCCCGATTGTCAAACTGGGGCGCCCGGTCGCAATAGGATTCAGGGGGAACCACGCCGGCGGTAAGCGCGCCGCAGCTTCCGCCGACATGCACCATGCGGGCCACGTTCTTGACGTTGTTGCTCAGCAATGGAAAGGACGCCGCGCTTCCCACGTTGATGTTGGCGGTGATCTGGGGCAGGGTCTCATCCTTGGCGAGCTCTCCGAGGGTGGTCGCACCCCGTGCCAAAGTCCAGTCGGTGGCAATATCGAAGATGCAGGTGAATGCCGTGGCAGTGGTCAGGCTGCAATCCCAGCCATCCCCCGAGACGCTGGCCAGGGTCATGCCGGCAGGCAGCACATCTCCCACAATCACCTCGCCATCGGCATAACCACCGCTAACCGCTCCGTTGCCGTTGTTGGTGACTTCGATATGGTAAGCGCCGGTGCCGTTGACCTTGAAGCTACCCGACTGGGATTTGAAGATTTCCAGATCGGCGATGGGGTAGTTTGTGATCGAAATCACCTCGGAAATCAGCATCACCAGATCCTGCCCGGAACTGTAGCGGGTGTTGATCTGCTCCGCCTCTTTTCCCAACTGTGCGAACGGAAACAGATAATCAGACCCCGTGGCACCCGTTATGTAATGGGTATCGATGTCGAAGCCCCAGCTGTCCCCCACCTCATTCGGACCGGTCTGGGGATAGACTCCATCGATCTCATAACCGTCAGCAAGGGGACCGCCGGTGGAATTCCACTCATAATACGTCGTGCCTCCATTGTAGATGTAGATGGGCCGTGTGACCGTGGAGTTGAACTCCGCATTGGGTGGATTGAACCCGGTGGACAGGGTATTAAAGGTCTCGGCATTGGGCGCCGTTTGCAGGCCCAAAGATTCGTCGCCGTTGAACAGGTCTTCGTCGCCCTCGAGGGTCACGTGGGTGACCTGACCATTGGGCAGATAGGCCCCATCGGTGGTGGCCATGCGGAAATTGCGTGGCACGAGAGTGAATGCGGAATTCTGGAACGGCTGGAAGCCATGGAACATATTGGCCACCCGAAGTCGCTCGTTGATGTTTTCATAGATCACGATAAGGGACCATCCACCACCGCAGGCCACGCCGCCACTCCAGGGGGCACCGGTCTGGACTGTCAAATCCTTCACCGTATAGCTGCCATTACCGGTCACAAGTGATGTGACATCCTTGTAGGCGGCAAAATAGTCCAGGTTGTTGGTGCCTCCCACCCCCTCTATCTGGAACACGTCGTCGGCTGTGACGGCTATCTCAGATCCAGTCGGACCGAAGGACACCGTGTCGTCAATATCTGCGGTCTCGCCTGATCCCGCCCAGTACAGATAGGCAGCCAATACGGTGGAGGCATTGGGAACGCTGGGCATGTTCAGGGTGGCGGAAGTCCCGGTGGCAAACGGCACGAAGGAACAGGCACCGCCGTCGTCATTGGACAGGTTACGCAGGGAATGTCCGATGGCGCGGTAACTGATGTTACCCGAGTAGGTTTCGAACAGCAGCACGGGAACATAACCGGTGACCTCCGGCAAGCCCGCGACCAGCGGGTCGAATGAGGCCACGATATGGGCATAACCATTTGCCGGCGTCTGGTTGTCGATATCGGTGACGGTGAAGATTCCCGCCACCGGCTTGACGCCGGAACTGCCTCCGGCGGTGCCGTTCTGCGGCCGCGCATCGTTGTTGCCTGCACCCAGCAGCAGGCTCATGGGTGGATTGGGCGTGACATCATTGAACCAGCTGTTTGCACCGCCCACATAGTCGGTCACACCACCGGACAATACCACGGCGTTATTGGCCTGGGTGGTGATGGTGGTGGCCAGATTGCCATTGGCTGGCGAGGTGGCCTGGGATCCGTTGACTGCACCGGCGTTGGGAGTGCCGGCGTTATAGACTGGAAATGACTGTTCCACATCCGTCAGCTCCACCATGCACATGGACGGCGAGTTGGCCGGCGCGCTCACGAATGAGTAGGCACCGCTATACGAGCCGGCAGATGAGGGAAGATTGGTATCCAGAATGCCCCACAGCTCCACCGAAGTACCCGCTCCGGCACTGTTCTGCTCCTTGTGGATGAGGGTCATGGCCTGGCCATTGAACGTCGGGGAGTTGGCAACGTCCTCGGTGCCCACATGGAAGACGAACATCACCACCATGCGGCCGCGCAGGGCGGGAATGCTGTTCTGGGCGCCGATGGTCAGGTTGGCACTCTGCCCCACGTTCTGGCACACGAAGTTGCTGGCGACTGGTGTGCAACCAGTGACCGACAGATTGGGGTCATAGGCACCATCCTCCGCAATGGTTCCGGCGGACAGGTTGATGTTCACGGTTTCAAAATTCGGGTCCGTGAAGCGCAGCACCACCACGCCGTTGTCGCTGGCGTCGTAGGCATAGGTTGCATAGCCGTTGTCATCACCAGGGGTGTCAGTGACAATTCCGCTGCCCGTCTGCAGCGCCCAGTTGCCGTTAAGGGTGCTGGTGCTGAGAGACACGGTTCCCGTATAGCCCGTGGCGATGGCGTTGAGACTGTTGTACACCGTGATGGTGACCAGCTCGGACTCGCAGGCCGACATGGTGCCGTCCGCTAGGGCGATGCGAAATGAGCAGTTTGCAATGGTGATGTTCTGGTCATCGGGGTCGGCGGAATTGCCGGGATCCGTCGTCACACCGTCACTGACATTGATGTTGACGATTTCCTGGAACGAATCGGTGAAATTGAGCTGCACCACACCGGCATCCCCAACCACAAAGTTATACGTGGCGCTGCCATCACCCGCCACCGGGTCCACCACCGAGCCGCCCCCGGTATTGAGGGTCCATGTGCCGTGGTTGGTGGAGGTGCTGAGGTTCACGGTGCCGGTGTAATTGGTCACCGGATTGTTGGCACTGTTGTACACCGAGACAGTGACCACCTCGACGGAACACACATCCGAACTGCTGCTGTGGGAGATGCGGAACTCACAGGCCAGCATCTGCAGGGTTTCCGTGGAGTTGCCCGCATCGAAGCTGATATAGGTGGACGACGCGCTGAAATCCAGGGTCTCGGCAAACGTGTTGGTGAAATTGATGACCGTGTCGCCATTGTCACCGGCCACGAACTGGTAGGTGGCAATCCCGTCTCCGGATACCCCGTTGTTCAGAATCCCGGGGCCGGATGTGGATATGTAGTTGCCGTGGGCGGTGCTGGTGTTTAGCACAATGGTGCCGGTGTAATCCGTGGCCAGCACCCCGGCGGAATTGTAGATGCCCAAGGTCAGGGGGACACCGGACGCGCTGCAGATATTGGCGGTCCCAGCGACGCTGATGCGGGCCGAGCAGTTGCTGATCACCAGATCCGCATCGTAGGGGGGCGCGGGGGATGCCAAACCGGCAGCCGTGGCATTGAAATTCACCGTGGTGGCCACCGCCAGACGATAGCCCAGCTGCACATCCCCGCCGTCCCCCGCCAGGAACGTGTAGGTGGCCGTACCGCCGCCACCCGGTGTGAACGTGCCGCTGCCATCGATGTTGCTCCAGGTGCCCGACCCGGAACTGCTGCTGAGGCTCACTGTTCCGGTGTAATTTGTTATGGTGGCGCCGCCGCCATCCACCACCGACAGGGTGACCGTGTGTACGGAGCACACGTCCGAGGTGCCATCGTGGCTGAAACGCAGCGCACAATTGCCCACCACGAGATTGGGATCGAACCCACCATCCACGGTATAGGGATAGCCGGTGGTATCCACCACATTGAAGTTGACCGTCTCCGCCGTGGTGTTGGTGTAATTGAGGATGATCTCGTTTTCACCCAGGCTGAAGTCATACAGGGCCGAGCCGTCATTGGGCGTGGGATCGCTGAAGTTGGCCGGTGTGCCCGTGTTCAGGGTGTAATTGCCGTTGTTGCCCGGGCCGGGAACCGTGGCGGCCGTGATGTTGATGGCGCCGGCATAATGGGTGGCCAGGGCATTGTCCACGTTGTTCCAGACCCTGACGGTGATCGGCTCCGGTCCACAGGTGCCTGCCTGGGTGTCATGGATGATGCGGAAACTGCAATTGTTGTTGACGGTGAGTGTGGGATCGAAGCTGCCACTCTCGGTGTATGTGTTATATCCCGCACCAAACTGGTAACTGACCCCGAAATTCACCGTGGTGGCCGTGGGGTTGTGGTACTGCAGGGTCACGGTGCCCCCATTGCCCGCCACAAACTGGAACGTGGCATTGCCGTTGCCGTTGTCGGTGAGAGTGCCGATGGCATTGGGGTTGGCCCAGCTGGCGCCCGTGCTGTTGGACGCCGTCAAGGTCACCGTACCGGTAAACCAGGTCATGGGGTTGCCGGCGCGGTCGGTGATGCTGAGGGTCACCATCTGGCTGCCACAGGTGGCGGCCGTGGTATCCGGCATGGAGAAGCGGAATTCCACCGGTTCGATGCCAAAGGTGGCGGCGCGCCAGGTGTCCGCGGTGGTCAGGGAAAAGGCGACAGTGGCCGGATCCCCCGTACCCGAGGCACCGGCGGTGGGACGGTTGAGGTACACAGCCTGCCCGGTGACCGCATTGCCGTCGTCGCCGGTTTCACTGGTGTCCTGGGTGATATTGCGCTGCCCGCTGACGATGACCGGCGGATCCTGCACCGCCTGGTCCGCGTCCGACCCTGCAACCCGCAGGACCAGGGTGTTGTTGACCGCGGTGGTGAGTGACGGTGCGGTGGGCGCATTGGAATTGCCGTTCTGCACCGCCGGATTGGGCGCAGTCACATAGCCGGAGGCGCCGCGGAAGTTCAACATGTAGCCGTAGATCCCTTCGCTGCCATCAATACCGAAATTGAAGCTGCCACCCAGATCCGCCTGTTCGGCAAACTTCTTGAAGATCCCCAGGGTGGGGCCGGCGCCACCGGCATCACCGGTGCTGACCGTGTCCCAGCCGGCGGGAATGGAATTGAAATTCTGATTGTCGTCGGTCTGGATCACCGCCACCAAGAGATCACCCACGGCCGCCGTGCCGGGCACCAGCAAATTGATGGTGGTACTGCCAATCACCTTGGTTTCGGTACAGGCATTCAACACCACCAGCTGGGAGCCCACCACGCTGTTGTCCACCCCCGGACACAGGAAGGGCGGCGTGCCAGGCGGCAGTGAAATCGTAGTGGTGGCCCACTCTTCCGATTGCCCGCCGGTGAAATTGACGAAATTGGCCGTGCCATCGGCACCGGCTACGGCCCGGTAGCGAAAGGCCGCGCCACCGGAGATATTGCCAGCGGTATTACTGCTGTAGTTTTGTGTAATGCCGGTATGGCCGGTCATGATGGTACCGGGATTCACATTGATATCGTCATCATCGAAACCACCGATGCGCAGGATCAGGTTGTTGGCGGAGGTGGTGGTCACCGAGGGTGTCTGGGCCGCGGTTCCAAAGCCGGTGTTGGTGGCGATCTGGGCGATACCGCTGGTGCCTTTGAAATGCATGATGTAGCCGTAGGCTTCCTCGTTGGAGCCCCAGCTGAATGTGTAATCCGCCGCCTCGGCACCGGTCCCCACCCGGGTATAGATGGCCATGTCGACGTTGTTGCCGTTGTTGAAACTGGTTTCCAGCGCCCAGCCGCTGGTGGGCAGAAACGTTTCATTGTTGTCCACCACGATGACGGCGATCAGGTAATCGTTGAGTGCGACCCCGGAGGGGGTCGGGATGGTCAGCGATGTGACATTGGCGTCACCGGATTGGGTCTCGGTGCAGCTGACGAACTCGACGGCATTGCCGGTAGGGGTGTAGGTGACGCCGCAGGCCGCCTCCGCCGCCGGGGCGGCAGCGAAATTCAGCAGGCACAGCAGCACCAGGGCGCACAGTCCGAAGACCACCCTATGCTTTGAGCCGTGCTTCTGTGAATTGATTTTCATACCTTGAGCATTGCCTGGCTGGCTATCCGCCGGAGCTTGACCGCAGCGCGGTACAGCGGATATGCGACCCTCAGGTGTAACACACGACCTCTGCCATGTAAAAGCGTAATAGTTATAAATATGAAGTACTTAGCAAAAAACATTGCAATGCCAAAAGTAAGCTTTCAGAATGGCTCCACCAAACCCGGAGCGCCCCCGGAAGATCGCCAAAACAACCCGATAGATGCGGAGCCCTGCATGGATACCGAGTACAAGATTGTGCAGTCCAACACCCCCATGTTCGCCAGCAGCGCCAGACTCAAGGAGATCATGGCGCAGGAAGCCAAAGCCGGCTGGGACCTGGTGGAAAAACTGGACAATTACAAACTCCGCTTTCAGCGTGACATCAGCCACCGGGCCAACGATGACTCCCTGGATTTCGATCCCTACCGCACACAGGTCGGGGTGAGTTCGGTCATCACCTATACGGTGACCGCCGTCGTCACCATCGCCATCGTCCTGGTCATCCTCAACGCCTCCGGCCTTTTCGGCTAGGGCTCGTCGTACACCGTCCGTACTTGGATGGTCCTCGATACCTCGTTGCAAGTGCCGGTACTCTCGATGGTGGAATACACCACACCATCCAGGGTCTTGCCGTCGCAGGTCACTTCCGCGCTGCATAGGTTCAATCCATCCACCACGAATTCATAGGTCCGGGTGCCCCAGCTGTCGCAGTCGGCCGGCAGGCTGGCATAGGCCGAATAATCCTCCGGGGGAAACAGCGAATTCATGGCAAACCCGGCACCGGATTCAGCGGCGTAGAAGGCCCGGGTCAGGTTGACCTCTTCCTCGAAAGTTTCGGCATTCTGTTCCACCATCAGATTGATGGCGGCCGCGATCACCACCATCAGGGTAATGACGAAGATGGCGGCCGGCAGACCCACCCCCCGCTGCAGTGCAATCACTCTCGATGTGGGAAGGTTTTTCATCACAGGCTACTCATGGCACGGAGCGGGTGAGGGTTTCATGGACGATATCCACCGAATCCGCTCCCGAGGTCAGCTGCATCTTGATGCTGATCAGGGCGTTGCGCTGCAGGGACTGCGGGCTCACGGTGAAGGCGGTCAAGCCGGCATTGTCCAGGCTGTCGGTGATCAGCACCTTGTCGGTGGTGCCGTTGTAGGCGGGCAGATCGCCCACACCTTCCGTATCCGGCTGACTGCTCTGGAATCCGTAATTGGTGTAGCGATAGAGCTTGTCCCCCGCCACACAGAAACTCACCGGCTGATCCACCAGGAAAAAGCGCTGATAGGGCGAGCGCCGCTGAAAACGGTGGGTCTCCACCAGGGTGATGGTGCTGGCATCCGAGCTGGGGGCGGTGTCCTCGATGGTGTCGATTTCCTCTATGGGACCGCGGAAAGGGAAGCCGGTGGGTGTGGCATTTTCCCCATCGTAGATGTCATCGATGTCGTTGGGATAGATCACCGCGTAGCCGCCGGTGGTCCCTTCCTGGGTTGGCGTGAAGTCCACCACATCAAACTCATCGCCACCGCCGCCCGTGAAGGGCGGATCGATGTAGGACGTGGCGGCCCGCACCGGCACGAATTCGATGCACTGGTCGCCGTTGGGGTCGGCAGTGGTGGCGCGGATGCTGTTGGGCAGGGCATTGTGCAGCTCCATTGCCATGCGCTCGATGGCCACCCGTCCCGCAGTGGCCAATTGACTGCGGGCCGTGCTGCTCTGAATGCCAGTCACCGAATCCCCGATGTACTGCACCATGCCGATGGCCATGACGGCGCTGACCACAATGGCAACCACCATCTCCACGATGGTGAAGCCGCTGGTTCTGCGCGAATCAGAAATTCGACTTGTAGGCACTGAAATGCATCCCCTCGGAGTTCGTCGGGTAGGTGACAGTCACGGTGATCACCTTGCCGTCATACTGGTCATCAAGCTCGTTGTCGATACTGAGATTCTCTTCGTCCTCCCCTACACCGATTTCAATGTAGCGTACGGCGACTTCCACCTGGAAGCCGGGATAGCCATCCCGTGGATTGCCTTCGGCATCCCGCAGGGGATTCCCCGGCGAATCACCCTCCAGTAAACCATTGTAATCGTCCACATCATCATAGGTCGCCCTGCCCTCCCCGCCATCGGGGCCCAGGGTGGCGGAACACTGACGCGGTGGCGGCGCGCTGGCCCGGCAGGGGGGTATGCCGTTGTTGGGTGTGCGCTCGTCAAAGCGCTTGCTCACTATCTCGTCCAGATAGGCCTGGGCCAGGGCGACGGCCCGCAGCTCCACCAGGGTGTTGGAACTCCGGTTGATGCCACTGCGCACGGCGAAGGTGAGGCCCACCAGGGCGATGGCAAGTATCACGATGGTGGCCACGATCTCCACGATCGTGATGCCCTTCTGCCTGTGTCTGTGTATACGACGCCGGTCAGTCATCGCAGTCCCCGATATAGGCGAATCCCGAGGGGGCAATGCACACGGACAATGCCGCACTGCCATTGATGCACACCCTGACAGCCTCATCGATGGCCGCCTCCGAGCCGGTGATGCCACTGTCCCCCAGATCACCCAATGAGGTGTAGGTCAGTGACAGGGCATTGGCATTGGTGAGAGACGTGGCACCCGGTGTGACCCCGCAGCTGTCGGTATCGTTGATGTCCGCCGCGATGGCCACGTCACGCAGGGAGAACGACTTGGACTCGATCGCGCCGTTCATATCGGACAGGGTCATGGTCAGTTCCGTACCCCCCACATTGGGCTGCACCAGCAGCTCCACGCTCTCGCGGCCCAGGGCCCGCTGCTGGCCGGCCCGGCTAAAGGTGATGATATTGTCCCGGATGACCAGGGCATTCATGGCATTGCCGCTGACGAAACGGGAAATGGTCACCACGGAAATGATGCCGATCACCACGATGACGGCGATGAACTCGATGACCGTGAAACCACTGTGGTGTTGGCGGCTCATTGGGTCACCCCGATGCGTGGCAGCTCGGCGAGGAAATCCGGATCCAGCAGGGCGAAGTCCTCTCCCGGAAACAGGTACGCCGCCTGGTCAACCACCGCCTTCGCATTCGCCTCATCACCCACCGCCTGGTAGGCCAGAATCAGATAACGATAATGCATGGCTCTGGGAAAGCGCTCAAGGAAACCCGGCGCCCATTCGATCATGTCCCTGGCCAACTCCGGCTGGCCGGTGGCGATGCCGTTCAGCACCAGTCGAAAATAGATCGCCAGGGTGATGTGATCCTGCCAGACCATGGCGTTGATGATGCTTTGAAAGCGTCGCACGTCCTCATCGAGGTTGTATTCATAGCGGGCGAGTATGTAGCCGGTGTGCAAGGTGGTGGCCATGAAGAAGGTGGTCACCAGCGGAACCAATACGCCGGCGACGCCAAAACTCAGGGTGTGATGGGCAGTCAGCGTCCTGCGCTCACCCGCCAAAGAGTCAACCCACCAGATCAGCAGAATGAAGACCAGCCAGTGCAGCACCGATTGATAGAACGGGTATTCCAACTGGGTATGCAACACGATGGGAAAGAACAGCCCCATCATCGCCAGGCGCTGGACCAGTGGCAGTTTCAGCACCAACTGCAGCACCAGCCAGGCCGCGATGAGCACCGCCATCAGTGCCAGCACTCCGCCCTCGGTCGCCCATAGCAGCAATTCATTGTGGGGATGACCCAGGGACGTGATGGCAGGTTCACTGATCTCGCCCCGGGCAAAGGCATCGGCTGTGTAGCGGGTGAATTCACGTTCGAAGTTGCCATAGCCGTAACCGGTCCAGGGCTTTTCCAGGATCATAGCGATATTCTGGGGATAGTGGGCCTGGCGGGGGCCTTCCAGGCTGAGCACCTCTTTCTGGGACCCCAGCAAGGCCGCCGGACCCAATTGCTGTATGGCAATGTTTGTCAGCAAGCCAAGCAGGATACCGCACAGCCACAGCGCCCCTTTGCTGCGCTGGGTGGCTTGCATCATGTAGGGTAACAGCAGCACACAGCCCAGCACTGCCCCCAGCATACCGGTCCGGGAGGCGAGCATCTCCAGTTGGGGAATGGCGGACACCGGCAGCAACAGGCACAGTCCCAGGACGATGCGTTGCAGACTCGGTGACCCCAGAGTACTCAGTCGGGTCAGCACAAATCCGGACAATACCAGGCCCGTGGCCAGCAGGCTGGACATCACATTGACCTGATGGAATACGCCAGCCGGCAGTGGGTTGTTGTAGGGTCGGATATCGACCAGATTGGTATTGGCAATCACCTGCCCCCATCCCAGCAGGGACTCCAGCCAGACCGCACCCAGCACCAGGATCAGCAGTCCGGTTTTTTCACTCTCCCTGAAGTCGAACTGGTGCAGCCCGAACAACAGGGCAAGGCCGGCAAACAGACCCAGGAACCGGTCCTGCACAAGCTCGGTGTCCGAGCCGTTGTAAAGCAGGGGAACCAGCAGGACCAGGCAACACAGGGCCAGGTTGCGGGTCAGGCGGGTATAGTGAATCTTACGGGAAAAAACGATCTGAAAGGCAGCCAGTCCGATGGCAATGCTCAAGGGAATCCAGCCAAACGCGTTGTAAGGCAATTGCAGCCCCACACCCGACACATTGATCAGGGAGAGATGGGCGGCGAGAAGAAAAAAAAAGCCAGAGCCGTCAGAAAGGGGACTTTCATGCTGCGATTATTCACAACACGCTGGACCGGAAGACACCAACGCCCTGCTTGGGAAAAGTCAGGGCGCTGGTTTGCATTGTCAACTCTCAAGCTGCCGATCAGAAGGGCAGGGTTGCGCTCTCGTTGTCGGTCAACGTGACGTCGCCAGTGGTCGAGTCATAAACGATGGTTTCTTTCTCGATGGTGGCGCCCGTACCCCGCCCGATGTAGACGTAATAGCAGCCGGCCGCACTGGCAGCCACGGCGAAGGTGGCATTACCGGCCGCGCCGGCGGATGCCAGCATGCCGGACAGCGAACCGCCCACCGATGCCACGTTGAGCAAGGTGGGTCGGCCACCCTGCAGCAGCGCAGTCCAGGCATTGGCGCAGGATGTCAGGTTACCTGCCGTGCCCGTGGAGCTGAAGGCGGATATCAAGGGGAATCCGATGCTGTTGGCCGGAAAACTGTTGAATTCCGTCACTGTGCCGCCCGACTGGATGCCATCAGCAATAGCCTGAGCCTTGAACAGGGCCACGCCGGTGGCCAGGCCGCCCAGCACACCCCGTACGGCGGACTCGTGGGCATCCTCGGTCACGTCGATGAAACGCGGCAGGGCCGTGGCGCTGAGAATACCCAGCAACAGGATAACCACGATCAGTTCGATAATCGTGAAACCCGAGGTTGCACGCTTACCTTTGAAACCACCCATATTTTTCATAGCAAACACCTTCTAAAGTTCAAACCTGCAATTGGAAAATCCCCAGTCGGCAGTCTCAGCCGCCCTCTACATACCTGTAACTACAAACCTGCAACACCCGATTTCACTCTTTGTCGCACAGGGAGCCGAGCCTCACTCCGTTCACACTCACCGCCCACTGCCCACACCCAGCCTTGTTGTCCTGTAACGGCTATGCCCTGAAATTCTGAATAGCCAAATCGAATTGCTCAACAAGTTCGTCAATACAAACAGCCAACCTGCTGATTTGCTGCATCTTATGTCAATTGTCAGAGAAGTAAACCGGCAAAGCCCAAATCTTCCCTAAGTCGCCCGGAAATTATAGGTTCCGTTGCGGGCCCGACTTGTTATCTCGATCACATTTGATCCGGCTGAAAATTGCAAATTCCCCCGTATCGCGCGATTTTTACCCGGAAACCGCCGGAGACTCGTAATACTCCATGAAAGACGGAGCTGAGCCCCACACATAAGGGGTCACGGGTCTCAGTACCATACCTGCCAGACGCCGGCCCCGGTTGGCCGCCAATTGCTCCGCATTGGTCACGGATATCGTGGCCAGCCCCTCCCCACGGTATTCCAGTTCTATATGAAAACGGATTTCCGTGGTGGGCACCTGCACACCGTTTTGCACCAGGTACACGTCCTCGGCATCGTTGATGAGATACACCAGTTCCCGGGTCTGCTGATCGAAATACCAGGAGCGCTTGGGCAGGCTGGCCACATTGGGGGTAAAGAACTCCCCCAGGTAGTTGCTGGGAGCCTCCAGCAAGAAATCCATGGGATTGGCGGACTGGTATTCCTCCATGCCGCGGCCGTTGCGCTCCACCATGCCCATCATCAATTCCAGGTTTACCGCCGCCTGAATCTGGGCTGTCACCGCCAGAAAATTGGCCCGTTCCGCTTCACCGGGAAAATCGGCGAAGCGATTGGATGCGGAGGCATAGATGATGGCCACACAGATGATGAACACCACCAGCTCGAACAACGAGAAACCGTCACATTGCTGCAATGTGAGTGTCGGCTTTGTTGATGAACCCGCTGCTTCCATAGCCACCCGGTGAGATGCAAGTGTCACCGCCTTCAGTTGACTGCCGTATTGAGATCCCAGATGGGCAGGAACACACCCAGCGCCAGAATCAATACCAGGCCGGCAATCATGACGATCAAAATCGGCTCAATGGCATCCGCCAGACGCTTCAGGTCATACTCCACCTCAGCATCGTAGAAATCCGCCACTTCCTGCAGCAGCTCATCCACGTTGCCGGTTTCCTCTCCCACGGCAATCATCTGCAGAACGATGGGGGAAAACATGCCGATGTTGACAGCCGTGCGATACAGCGCTTCACCTCTTTCTACGTTTTCCCGCATTTTATAAATATTGGTCTTGATGTACTCATTGCCCACGGCTCCTGCCACCACATTGAGACCCTGCACGATGGGCAGACCGGCCCGGGTGACCATGGAAAATGTTCGCGCAAATTTGCCCAGGGCCACCCGTTCCAGCACGCTGCCCGCCAGGGGAAAACCCAGCTTCCGGCGGTCCCAGCTCAGCCGCCCGCTGCGGGTCCCCACCCAGCTGCGGAAAGCCAATATGGCACCGGCCACACCGCCCAGCATGATGTACCAGTAGTTGATGACGAAATCCGAAGTCCGGATCAGGGCGATGGTCTGCCAGGGCAGGTCTGCACCCAGGCGCTCGAACACCTGGGAAAAAATCGGAATCACGAAGACAGTGATGACACCTACGGCCACCGCCAGGGACACCATCACGAATATCGGGTAGCGGGTCGCCGATGTGACCTGTTTGCGGGTTTGCTTTTCCAGTGCCAGGTATTTGTTGATTTCACGGAACGCCATGTCCAGCCGTCCGGTGTTCTCACCCACATGCACCAGGCTCAAGACCAGCGGTGTAAACACCTTGGGGTGCCGGCCCAGGGAGGATGCCAGGGTGGTGCCGCTTTCCAGAGCCCCCACCACATCGCGCAGGATGGCTTTGAACACGGGATTCTCGATGGACGCCTCGATGCCGTTGATGGCGCGGTCCAGGGGCAAACCGGCCTTGGTCAGGCTGTGCATCTGGCGGGCGAAAATGATCAGCTCGTCCACCGTCACCTTGCGGCCGGCCAGGTAGGAATTGATCTGCGTGATGAGCCCCGACTTGCCTGAGTCCTTGCTCCGGCCGGCGGCTTCCGCCCGGGCGGTGGACACTGCTTCCTCCTTTGGCACTTCCCTGATGTCGATGGGCGTGACATTGTCGCCAAACAGGATGGCTGCCACGTCTTCGGGCGCAACCGCATCCAGGGTACCGGTCACCAGTGCCCCGCTGTTGTTTCTGCCGCGGTATTTGTACTTTGCCATTATTGGATCCTGGTGAGCCGGCTCTGTTCTAGCTGCACGTTGCTCAGGCGACCTTCATGAAATCCATGGACTCATCCACCTGTTCCGCCACCTTGAATACCTCATCCAGGCTGGTCACCCCCTGGGATGCATAGGTCATGGCATTGAACACCAGGGGACGGTAACCCGGCGTCTTGCGTGCCTGATTGACGAAATCCGCGGAATCCTCGCGTCGCAAGGCATCCGCCAGTGGGTCATTGATCACCAGCAATTCGAACACGCCGATGCGTCCCAGGTAGCCTGAGTTGTTGCAGCGGTGACAGCCCACCGGTTTCTTGAGATGCAGGTTTGCCGCACCCTCTTCGCCCAGGGTGGCGTTGATCCAGCCCAGTTCCTTGGGATTGGGCGTATAGTCCTCAAAACAGTTGTCACACAGGCGACGCACCAGCCGCTGGGCCACCACCGCCCGCAGAGCCGTGGCCGCCAGAAATCCCTCCGCACCCATGTCCACCAGGCGCATGGCACTGGAAACCGCATCGTTGGTATGCAGGGTGGACAGTACCATGTGTCCCGTCATGGCGGCCCGCAGGGCGATCTCGGCGGTTTCCGTGTCCCGGATCTCCCCTACCAGCAGGATGTCCGGATCCTGACGCAGTGCGGAACGCAGGACCCTGGCGAAGGTCAGCTCGATCTTGGGATTGATCTGGACCTGGTTGATGCGGTGCAGCCGGTATTCCACCGGGTCTTCCACCGTAATGATCTTCTTGCCGATTTCATTCAGTTCCTGCAACGCACCGTACAGGGTCGTGGTCTTGCCGCTGCCGGTGGGTCCGGTCACCAGAATCAGGCCGTGAGGCATGTGAATGAGACGGCGGAACCGTTCCAGCATCGCCGGCGGCATACCCACCTCCTCGAGATCGGTAACCCCGCCGGTCTGATCCAGCAGGCGCATGACCACCGACTCACCGTACTCCACCGGCATGGTGGAGAGTCGCACATCCAGCCTGCGGTTCTTTACCTTGAGACTGAAGCGCCCATCCTGGGGCAGACGCTTCTCCGAAATGTCCAGACCCGCCAGCAGCTTCAGGCGCAAAACCAGGGCCGGCGCAATACGCCGTTCCTTCATCACCTGTTCCTGCAATACACCGTCCACCCGCTGACGGATGCGCAAAACGGTTTCGTCTGGCTCGATGTGGATGTCCGAGGCTCGCACCTGCACCGCATCCTCGAAGATGGACTGCAGCAGCTTGACCACCGGGGCATCACTGTCATCCGCATCCGGGGTCAGGGCCGCCAGGTCGAACTGGCTGTCGGTCAACTCTTCGTCCAGTTCTTCCGCGAAGGTGGCGATGTCTTCGGTGCGGCGGTAGACCAGATCCAGGGTATTGAGCAGCTCGCTTTCCCGGACGACCGCCTGCTGTATGGGCCGCTCGAGTATGCGTTCCAGCTCATCGAAGGCGAAGATGTCCATGGGATCCGCCATGCCCACCAGCAGATAGTTGCCCTGGTCCGCCAGCACGATGGCGCGATAACGACGGGCATAGGTTTCCGGCAGACGCATTACGAGATTGACGTCAAAATTGTAGCGTCGGAGATTGATGAAGGGGATTTGCAGTTGCTGGGACAGGAAACTCAGGAATTGATCTTCTTCGACGTAGCCCAGCGCAATCAGCACCTTGCCGATGCGTTGACCCAGCTCCTTCTGCTTCTCCAGGGCGGTCTTCAACTGCTTTTCAGATATGACTCCGTTCTGTACCAGCAGTTCTCCAATGCGGATCTTCTGTTTGACGATCGCCATGCTATTGGCCCAGCTCTTCCACCCGCCGCTGGCTGCGTTGCCGCAGTGCCATGCTGAGGTTTGCGGACTGCAGTGCCAGATTGTAGGCCTGGGATGCGGCAGACATATCGCCGACACCTTCATAGGCGGAAGCAAGACCATACCACCACTTGCCTTCCGTGCTGTCGTGTCGAATCAGCCCTGAGTAAATGTTGGTGGCATCGGCGTACTGGCGGCTGGCCAACAGGGCGGTGGCCAGCAGATCGTGGTATTCCACATCTTCCTGCAACAAGGGCAGGCGGTTCTGCAGCAATGCCGCCGCCGCCGCGAACTGATTGTCGGCCATCAGCAGGCGCGCCTTGATTTTCTTGTAACCCGGGCGATGCGGCATGATCGCCAGTCCCTCGTCCGCCACCCGCAGGGCCTGTTCGTTGCTACCCAGGCTCATCAGCAATTTGGCATAGGTTTCCCGGGACTGGTGGGCATCACGATTGGCTCCGATATAGGTCTCCAGCATATTGAAGGCCCCCGCGAAGTCATTGCGGTTGAACAGACCAAGCGCATTTTGAACGTTCAGTGCATCACGTTCCTGAGGGGTCTGCTGGGTGCTGTTGCGCACGATGGCGGAGCCGCCAGGTGCACTCGGCTCCACCGGCAGCGGTGTGGTCTCCTGGGGAGCCTGGTCGAGAGCCGGCCCGGTCGTGATACGGGATTCTGTGACTGTGACCGGCGGACTGGTGACGACAGGTGGCGCGACCGGCTCATACACCGGGGTCGCCGGCCCCGGGATAATCGGGGTCGTGGCCTCTGCCACTGCAGGTGCGGGCTCGGTGGCTTGTGCGGTGATCGCCCCAACCGGCCCCGGAAATTCGGGCGGCTGTTGAGGCACGACCGTGGAACTGGCCGACTGAGGAATGGTGGCGCTAATGGGCGTGGACAGGGTCTGGGTGCTGTCACCGCCCTGATAGAACTGCAGGTAGAAATAGCCAAGCACGATCACCAGCAGTACGGCGGCGGTGAGAATGCCGAAAAGCAATACCGGATTATTGGCAACCGGGGACTCGGCAACCGGCGTCAGATTGACTGTCGCAGGCGAGATGCCGCTGGACTTTCTGCGCTGGTCCAGATCGCGCAGCATGTTGTTGACCAGGCTCATAAGTAGTAACTACCTATGTAATAAATGAGCACCGCTCCGACCAGAATGCCGGCAGCTGCAACCATCAGGGGTTTGTAGTTGAACGCCGGAATGGTCACCCCATCCGTATCCTCCACCGCGCTGCGCACATGACTGACCTGTACCGTCCTCTCGCCCTTGCCGAAGGCGGCCAGCATGGCTTTGTGACTCAGGATATTGATGACCCGGGGTATGCCCTGGCTGGCTTTGTACAGGAGTTGCAGGGCTCGCTTGGAAAACAGGAAGGGTCCGTTGTAGCCGGCGGTGGCCAGGCGATGGATGACATAGCGCTCCACGCCATCCCGGTCCAGGGCTTCGATTTCGAAAGAAAACGTGATGCGCTGTAGGAGCTGACGCATGGAGGGCTGACTCAGGATGACATTCAATTCCGGCTGCCCGAACAGGACGACCTGGAACAATTTGACCTGTTCGGTTTCTATGTTGGTCAGCAAGCGCAGCGCCTCCAGGGTCTGCTCCGGCATGGCGTGGGCTTCATCGATGAACAATACCACCTGCTTCTTTTCCGCGGCATGGGTGATCAGCTTCTGGGTGATCAGTTTCAACAGGGCGTGGTGCCCGATGTCCTGCTCGACAAACAGGCCCAGCTCCTCGGCGAAGGCCAGAAACAGCCCCTTGGGACTCAGCACCGGATTGGGTATGTAGGCAGTGACGTAGTGCTCGCGGTCCTCCTCCAGGGTGTTCAACACCTTGCGGCACAACATGGTCTTGCCGGTACCGACCTCACCGACAATCTTGATGAATCCTTCGGCATTGGCCAGGGACACCATCAGCAGGTTGTAGGCCTTGTGATAGCTTGCCATGTTGAGGAAAAACTGTGTGTTGGGCGTCAGGGAGAACGGCAGCTCCTTCAACCCAAAATGTTCAAGATACATAACGTCGCGCCCGGCTTACTGGTTTGAAAACGGGTCAATGGCCCGGTTGATGTCACGGAAACGTTCATTGCTGTCATTGATCAGAGTACGATCGCTGGCGGAATTGGCAATGATCGGTTTCAGCAGGATGATGAATTCACTCTTGACCGTCTCGGATTGTCGCTGTTCCAGGGCGGCTCCCAACAACGGCACTCTGTCTGCCCCGGGCAGGCCCGCGGACTGATTGGAACTTCTTTCGTAGGCCAAACCGCCCAGCACCACGATCTTGCCGTTGTCCGCCTTGATGATGCTGTCGATTTCGCGGATCGAACTCTTGGCCAACGGGGCCACCTGACCGCCGATGGATTTGGGCTGCTCCACCACCGTGGTGATGATGGGGTGCACGTGGAGCGTGATCTCGCCGTTGGCGCTGATCTGCGGGGTGATGTCCATGGAAATGCCGGAGAAGAACGACTGCAGATCGCTTTGTGAGGCGGTGGTCGTGGTCTGGCCGCCGGCAATTGTGGTGGAGCCGATGCCGGTCTGGAAAAATTCCGAATCTCCGTCCTGGAACACGGCTTTCTGGTTGTTGAGGGCGCGCAGGTTGGGGCTGGAGATCACCTGGGTGGTGCCGCGGCGCTGCAGAATCTGGAACACCGCTTCAAAATCGGTGAAATTGGTGCTGAACTGCAGGGGCCGGGAACTGGCATCGATGAACTCATTGGACGCCTGCAGCTGGGCGCGGATGTCGTTGGGGCTGCCGAATTCGATCTCGGCCGGGCCGAAGGTATCGAAATCGATGGCCGACTGGTAACCCTTGTTGAGCACCACCTCCAGGAACTGGATCTGGATGATCACTTCCCGCCGCAGGGACTCCTGGGCGGCCAGGATGAACTGCTCCACCCGATCCAGCTCTGGGGCTGTGGCCGTCACCATGATCAGGCCCAATTGGGGTTGCACCAGCACCTGCTTCTCACCGGCACTGCCGTTACCAACGCCGATAAGTGTCTCAACGGCTTCTTCCACATCCTGCCAGAAATCCGATTCGGTCTGGGTGGAGATCTGACCACCGCCACCGCCGCCGCTGATGCCGCCCACACCGCCGATGCCACCCAGGCCACCACCGATACCTCCGACGCCACCCAGGCCGCCACCCACACCTCCCAAGCCTCCGCTGATACCGCCGATTCCGCCGCCCACTCCGCCGAGGCCACCGCTGAGGCCACCCACTCCACCACCCAGGCCGCCACCACCACCGGTATTGGCCCCGGTGACCTGCACCGAGGAGGTGCCCTGGCGTCTGACGTCCAGATAGTCGATGGTGAACTGGCGGGTCTGCATGCCACCGCTGCGGACATAGAAAATATTGCGCTGTTGCACGATGTCAAAACCATAGATGCGGGCGATGGTGTCGACCGCCTCTTCGATGGTGACGCTCGGCAGGGTGAGGTCGGTGATTTCACCCTGCACCTCCGGCCCCACCACCACGCCATAGTCGGTGCCGGACACCAGATTGTTGAAGAAATCCCGCACCGACTGGCGCTCCACCACGATGTCGAAACGGTCCGGCACGTTCACCAGGCTATTCTCATCGATGGACAGGGACGGCAGCAATTCACTGAGCAGATCGTTGCCCGCAACCGGGTCGAAGGCCTCGTCCGCATTGGTGGCCACGGCTTCGGTCAGCACATCCTGAATGTTCTCAAGCACGCTGGTATCACCCACCGACCGGCTGCTAGAGGAGCAGCCCTGGATTGCCAGCAAGACAACCAGCAACAGGCCGGCGCGTCCCGCGCTTGCATGACGTGCAGTCAATAATCTGTGTACTTGCCCACTCAAGGCACTTGCTCCTGTCTTGGCTGGTCGCCCACCGGAGAGCCTACCAAACTGTCATTCAGTCTTACGTCAACCTCGCTGTTGCCAATCAGCAGGGTCACATGTTCCCGGGTGATTGCCAGCACCAGAGAGCCTTCCACCAACTCCCCGACTGTCACCCGCTGGCCATTCACCACAGCCACCGGGGTCTCGCCACCGGCACGGATAAAATCCACTGCGTAGCGCGGGGCCGCCACCGGAGCCGCGACGTCGACCACCACCGAGGCACCAAACGGCATGGTGGGATCGCGCAACTCCTCTCCGTCGATCACTTCGGCATGATTGGTGCCGCTGACCACGAGGGCCATCAGGGCCGCCACCGCGCCAAACCTGTTCCCGCGGAATTCAAACACCGAGGAACCCCGCCTGGGTACTCAAGGTGTGAAGCTGCAGCCGGATGCTGGCATTGGGCCACTGCAGTTGCCGCAACTCCACCGTATCCCAGAAAAATGCACCGGTCAGATTCTCCAGCAGCTTCAGGTAGCGCAAGGTGCTGAAATAGTCCCCGCGGAACTCCAGCAGTATGCCGTGCTCAAATACCTGCCCCGACACCCGCGCCTGCCGCAGCTCCGCCACTGACTCGTCGTCCTCCAACAGGTTGTCGGCCGCCACGGAACCGGTCCCCGAGCCAAGGGGCCTGACAGCCAGGTTCTGAATCTGCATCAGTTCCAGATCCTGCTGCCCCTGCAGTGCGGCCGTCAGAATCTGTGTCATGTTGTTGGGTGTCACCAGACCACCGGCCAGTCGCGTGATGTCCTGATCGATGCGTTCCTGCTCCACGCGTATGGCGGCCAGTCGCTCATTGGCAAACCGGTTGGGATCTTCCTGGCTCTGGGCCACTTTTTGAGCATAGGCAGTCTGTTGAGCAGCTATCTGGCGTGTGACATTGCCGATGTCCAGTTCGAGGCTGGCCCGTCTGGCGACCAAAGGGTCGGAGATCAGGGTCAGGTACCCCATGAAGAGGCCGACCATGAGCAGGCCCAGCACAATGGCTTTCTCGGCCAGGGGGCGCGCCTGGATATCCGCCACTGCCTTGTTCAGCCGCCTGGTCAGCGCCTCGTTCATCGGGTCGACCTCAATTCGAAGGCATACAGGGCATCGACGGAATCCGAAGACCTGACGGTCGAAACACTGAACTGCTTGCTGGTCAGGGAACTGTTGCCCTCAGCCAGCCTGGCAACAAACATCGGCACCAGGGAGGAATCCACTGTGAAGCCTTTGAGATTGACTGCCTGACCCCCGTTGGAGAGGGAAATTTCCGTAAGCCAGAGACCTTCCAGAGAGGCGCGCGAAAGATCCTTGAATGACTCGGAGAATCCATCGGTATTGCCCAAGCCAGTCTCCCCCAGAACGTCGCGCATCTGACGACTCGCCAGCAGATTCTGTTCCGCACGTTCCAGCTGCTGTTCCAGATTGCGATCCTGTGAACGGCGGGCCAGGATCTGATCGATCTCGGCGGTCCGCTGGGTCTCCACGGTCAACTCGCCCTGCAGGTCCTGCATTTCCTGTGCGAGTGCAAAATTGGTCCACAATTCCCAGCCACCCAGCACCAGCAAAACGCCCATGAAGGCGCCCAGGGACTGCAGCATCACCACAACCGTGAGCTTGTCACGCTTGATGCGGAATTCCGGCAGATAGAGATTGACCTGCTGTTTCATGCCGCCTGCACCTCCGCGGTCCTGCCGGGCACCGGGCGGTTGCGCAGGGTAGCCCCGATGGCGGCGAGGCAGGACTGCTGCAATTCAGCAGTCAAGTCCACCTTGCTTTTCAGATACTGCTTGAGGTCGAAGGGGCTGACATGCACGGTCAGTTGTGCGTTGAGTGCCTCTGCCATGGCCTTGCCGTCGGTGGCGCGGGGAGCCAGCATGATCTGGGTAATTTGCGGCTGCCCCATCTGACTCTCGAAATAATCCAGGGAACGCTGAATCTCCAGCACCAGTCGGTCGCGCAGACTGTCCCAGTCCGGCGACGTCATGATGTCCGGCGCCACCTGGGTATTGATACGACGGGTCAAATACAGCTGGCCGCCACGGGTGAGGTTCAGGGTGCTGCCGGTCTTGCGCAGATCCATGAACCCCAGTCCATTGTCGTCCTGCATGAACTGGTTGCTGATGTTACGCATGACCAACTCGGGAATATCGATGGCTGCCAGTTCCAGACCGCTGTCCACCACCATGGACGCTATGCTGCGGATGCGCTTCTTGGCTGCCGCCACCACGTACACCATTTTCACCCGGCTGCGGTAGGCATCCTCCGGCACCGGAAACACGTCGACGGCGGCATCGTCCACCTTCATGTCCAGCAGATCCTTGATTTTCCAGCGCACGGCCGCCCGCATTTCCTGGGGCTCCACACTGGGTGCTTCGATCTGGTGAAGTGCATAGTCGCGCCGACTGAGAGTGAAATTGCACTTGAGGCCGCTGAGGTTCAGGGCCTTGACTCGCCTGGCCAGCAACTCACCCACGTCCTTACTGCCCGCGATCGGCACGCTTTCGCACACCTGAATCACAGGCTTGCCGCCCTCGTCCTGCAGGTGGGCGATGGCCAGCTTTTCCGAGCTGACGGCGACCCCGACAACTCCTGAAGCCTTCTTTCGCTTGCTGAATAATTTCATCCTGACCCAGTGTTTTCGAAGGTCTGCGGGAATGGCGTACGCACGCGCACACAGACTTTGTAGAAAATCTTTCGAAGAATATCGTTTAAGCCGCTAAATTCTAAAATAATTCCGACCGATGACGGGGTCAATCTAGGGTAAGATTACCCGCCGGAATTCAGGATTCGTGGGTCAGGTCACAGTTCATTGGGAACAAGCCGGGAAAAAATCTTTGCGCGTTGTAACCGGGCGGTTATTCCACAAAAAAGCCGGGAAAGTCTGCCGTCGTGATCAATATCGTGCTGTTCCAGCCTGAAATTCCCCCCAATACAGGGAATGTGATCCGTCTGGCAGCCAACACGGGTGCACGCCTGCACCTTGTTGAGCCCCTGGGCTTTACCCTCGAAGATCGCAAATTGCGTCGTGCCGGACTGGATTATCACGAGTACAGCGACGTGATAGTCCATCGGAACTGGGCGGCTCTGCTGGAAATGGTGGGCAGCGCCCGCATCTTCGGGTTCAGCACCAAGGCAGTCCGGCCCTACAGTGATGTGACCTACGGATTGGATGATTACCTGCTGTTCGGCCCGGAAACCCGTGGTTTACCGTCGGATATCCGGGCCCAGCTGCCAGCGGATCGGCTGCTGCGCATCCCCATGCTGCCTGCCAGCCGCAGCCTTAATCTGTCCAATGCGGTAGCCCTCGTGGTGTACGAGGCCTGGCGTCAGCACGGGTTTGTTGCCGGTACCTGAGCTTTGAATCAGGAGGCGGCAGGCGCCTCGCTGCCATTGCCGGCGGCAACCTGGGCCGCCTGCTGCTGCTTGCGCTGCTGGTACAGGGCGTCAAAATTGACCGGCGCCAGCATCAGCGGAGGGAAGCTGCCCTTGATGACCAGCGCATCGATGGACTCACGGGCGTAGGGGAAAATGATATTGGGGCACACGGTGGACAACACCTGCTCCAGCTGCTGGTCATCCAGCCCCCGGCATACGAAAAGGCCGGCCTGTTGAACTTCCACCAGAAAGGCTGTGCTGTCGTCCTGCTTGGCTTCAACAGTCAGTACCAGCACCACCTCATAGACTTCGTCCTGGACTTGGGCGCTGCGGCTCTTGATGTCGAACGTGATGCGTGGCGTCCACTTGCCCTGGAAGGTGGCGGGGCTGCCGGGGGACTCGAAGGACGCATCCTTGAGATACAGGCGTTGCAGGGCAAAATTGGGGCCCTGGTTGCTCTGTTCAGGATTCTGGGCACTATTGCCCGCCGCTTGGGTCTTGTCATTCTCTGCCATGGTCGTTCCTGTGTTATTTCTGAATCAATGGAAGGGATTGGGCTTTCCACTCGGTCAAGCCACCCGCCAGTCTTACCGCCTGCGTATAACCCGCCTTGTGCAACAGGCTGCAGGCCTCCGATGCGTGTTGCCCCAACTTGTCCACCACCACCAGTGGCTTGGCCCGGTACTTCTCCAGCTCGGCAATCCGCTGGTTCAGCTTGGTCAGCGGAATATTGATGGAATCCACGATATGTCCGCTGTCAAATTCCTTCTTCTCCCGGACATCCAGCACCACCGCATCCGAACGATTGATCAGCATGACTGCCTGCTGGGGCCCGACGGCCTTTGCCGCGGTAGCCCGGTGCTGGGCAAGGATGGCAATCATCAATACCAGCCAGGCACCGGACAGCATCCAGTGATTGACTACGAACTCCAGGAATTGCGCCATGGTGCAAGGATCCGGTGAACCGGTCGTGCTGTTAAAAACCAGTGCCGTTTAGAACAGTGCCGTTAAAAAAGGGGAGCAGTATACACGGCTGCCGGCGGCTAAAGAAGTTCCCCGGTGGACTTATTCGAGTCAACCCGAGGATAATTGTGGTTCGCTTAAATCCTCCCCATTGCAGGACTCCCATCATCATGAGCAACGCCAAGAAACAGACCTCCCTGTTGTTGATACTGGATGGCTGGGGCTACCGGGAAGCCACTGCCCACAACGCCATTGCTGCTGCCCAGACACCGGTGTGGGATCGACTCTGGTCGAGCGCAGCCCATACCCTGGTCCGCACCTCCGGACTGGCGGTTGGACTGCCGGAAGGACAGATGGGCAATTCGGAAGTCGGACACATGAATCTGGGTGCCGGGCGTGTGGTGTATCAAAGCCTTACCCGCATCGACAAGGCCATCGCCGACGGTGAATTTGCCGACAACCCGGTCTTGAACGAGGCGGTCGAGCAGGCGGTCCGCAATGACAGGGACGTGCACATCCTGGGACTCCTGTCACCGGGCGGCATCCACAGCCACGAAGACCAGATTCTGGCCATGATCGATCTGGCGGGCCGCCGGGGCGCACGCTCGATATTCCTGCATGCCTTTCTGGACGGCCGCGATACCCCACCGCGGTCTGCGCTGCCTTCCCTGCTGCGGGCGCAAAAGGCGCTGCAGGCCACCGGCCGGGGCCGCATTGCCAGTCTTTGCGGACGCTTCTTCGCCATGGATCGCGACAATCGCTGGGATCGCACGGCAGCAGCCTATCACCTGCTGTGTGAAGCCGCGGCGGAGTTCAACTACGAGTCGGTGGAGGCGGCGCTGGAAGCCGCCTATCAGCGCGGTGAGGATGATGAGTTCGTGCAACCTACCCTCATCGCAGCGCCCGGGTCAGTCGCCGCGAGAATCCAGGACGGTGACAGCATCATCTACATGAATTTCCGCGCCGACCGGGCCAGGCAGTTATCCCGCGCCCTGGTGCAATCCGACTTCAAGGAATTCGAGCGGCGGGTGGTCCCCCGGCCGGGTGCGTTTGTCACCTTGACCGAGTATGCCGGCGACCTTGGTGTACCCTTCGCGTTCGCTCCCCAGTCACTGCACAACACGCTGGGGGAATATCTGGCGAACCTCGGCAAGACCCAGCTGCGCATCGCCGAGACTGAAAAGTACGCACATGTCACTTTTTTCTTCAACGGTGGCCGGGAACAGCCCTTCCCCCACGAAGAGAGGATCCTGGTGGCATCACCGGATGTGAAGACCTACGACATGCAGCCGGAAATGTCGGCGTTCGAGGTGACGGAGAAGCTGGTGACAGCGATACGCTCGGGCCGTTTCGATGCCATCATCTGCAATTACGCCAATGGCGACATGGTGGGCCATACCGGCAATTTCGCCGCCGCAATCAAGGCCGTGGAAGTCCTGGACGTGTGCCTGGGAAGGATCGTTGCGGCCATCGAGGAAACCCGGGGCGAACTGCTGATCACTGCCGATCATGGCAATGTGGAGCAGATGGTGGATGAATCCACCGGACAACCCATGACCTCCCACACGGATGGTCCGGTGCCGCTGGTTTATGTGGGCCAAACCGGCATGCGGTTCAATGGAGAAGGCAGCCTGTGTGACATCGCACCCACCTTGCTGTCTCTCATGGGCTTGCCGGTGCCCCGGGAGATGACCGGGCGGGCACTGCTGGTCCCTGAGGCGGGTCACCAACGGCAGGCACCACTCTGACCATCGGCAACCGCAACATGTCCCGGACGACCAGGGGATACTCAACAATCCGGCGATCTGCCCAGCGGCTGGTCATGTTGCTGTGGGTTAGCCTGCCCCTCGCGCCGGCGGCAGATGCGGCGGAGGATGCGGCAATAGATGCGGCAAAAGATGCGGCCGGAGTTCAGGCTGAACTGGCCGCCGTGGGACAGGCAATCGAATCGATCAGAGCCTGGATGGAGACAGCCGGTGCGCAGCGATCAGAGGCGGAGCTGCGCCTGCGGGAAGCGGAACTGGCAGTGGCGGAAATGCGGACAGCCGTGGCTGAGATTCGCTCCGCCATCACCGGGATAACACTCAATCTTGGGTCACTTGAAGAGTCCATAAGCGTCCTCGAAGGCCAGCGCGACTCTCAGCAGACTCTGGTCGCCAGTGCCCTGTACAGCGCCTACGTCGACGGTCCGCAGAGTCAGTTCAAAGTGCTGCTGAACCAGCAAGACCCTTCCCTGGCTCCCCGCATGCTCGTCTATCACCAGAGATTCAACGCTGTCCGCCTGGAACAGATTCGTACGTTTCAGCAAACCCTGCAGAGCCTGTCATCAGGAAGGCAGCAATTGCAGGCCGAACAGCAGCGCCTGAACGACCGCCAGGAGGAACTGGCGGCACGCCAGTCCGAACTCGAAACCAGCCTGGCAGCCCGGCAGTCGGCCCTGACCGAACTGTCGGCTGCCATGGCTGCCCGCGGGCAGGAGCTGGAGGCCCTGCTCTCAGACCGCCAGGAGCTGGAGGCGCTCCTGGAGCGAATCGAAGAGGCCGTGGAGCAGATACCGGCGATACCGGATCTGCCCTTTGTCCAACGGCGGGGTCAGTTGCCCTGGCCGGCCCAGGGCCGGTTCATCAGCGAGTTCGGTTCACCTTTCGGCGATGGCAGCCTGCGCCGGCAGGGGATCATCATCGCGGGGTCACCAGGAACACCTGTGCGCGCCGTGCATGGGGGTCGCGTGGTGTTTGCCGACTGGCTGCGGGGTTATGGCCTGCTGACGATCCTCGATCATGGCGATGGCTACATGAGCCTGTATGGCTACAACCAGACACTGACCACAGAGCCGGGAGCCTGGGTCGAAAGCGGCGATATCGTGGCTGAATCCGGCGCCAGTGGCAGCCAGGACACCGCCGGTATCTATTTTGAAATCCGCCATAACGGCCGTCCCGAAAATCCCCTGGACTGGTGTATTTCCCTCTCCCCGTGAACCAGTCCCGACCAGGTAGCGGTCTTGTCCGGGACCGGACAAAGGTCTATAAAGGCACTCACCTCTTGCACACTGATCAATGGAATCCAACATGCTGACACTTCGCGCAACCTGTCGCAGCGCCCTGGCATTGCCCCTGCTGGCGGCTATTCTGGTCCTTCAATTGCCCGCTGAGGTCAGTGCCCAGGAAGGCGGCCAGGCTGCTGTGAAGCCGCTGCCTCTTGATGAGGTGCGCATGTTCACCGAGGCCCTGGAACGAATCCGGTCTTCCTATGTGGAACCGATCGATGATCGCACGCTGCTGGAATTTGCCATTCGCGGCATGCTGGCGGGACTGGACCCCCATTCCGCTTACCTGGCAGGCAGCGACTACGAAGACCTGCAGGAAACCACCACCGGTGAATTCGGCGGATTGGGAATTGAGGTGGGCCAGGAAAACGGCTATATCCGGGTGATCAGCCCGATCGATGACACGCCCGCCCAGCGGGCCGGCATCCAGGCCGGTGACCTGATCATCCAGATCGACGGTCAACCCCTGCAGGAAATCCTCCCGGAAGAGGCTGCCCAGATGATGCGCGGCGCGCCCGGCACCGACGTCACCATCACCATCGTGCGCGAGGGACAGGCGGCACCCTTTGATCTCACCATCACCCGGGAAGTGATCGCAGTGACCAGCGTGCGCCAGCGCACCCTGGAGCCCGGTTACGGTTATATCCGCATTTCCCAGTTCCGCCTCAATACCGGCGAGGAACTGCTGCGGGCCATAGAATCCCTGCATAGCGCCAATCCCGAGCTCAAGGGCATGATCCTGGATTTGCGCAACAACCCGGGGGGCGTGCTGCAGGCCGCGGTGGCCGTGGTGGATGCTTTCATCGAGGAAGGTCTGATCGTCTACACCAAAGGCCGGCTGACGGAAGCGGATCTGCAATTCGAGGCCACCCGCAGCAATCCCGGCGGCGAAACCCCCCTGGTGGTGCTGATCAACGAGGGCTCCGCGTCAGCCTCCGAGATCGTCGCTGGCGCGCTGCAGGATCATGGCCGCGCCATCATCATGGGCAGCAATAGTTTCGGCAAGGGATCGGTGCAGACGGTTTTGCCCCTAAGTGCCAACAAGGCCATCAAGCTCACGACGTCTCTGTACTTCACTCCCAGCGGCCGATCCATACAGGCCCAGGGCATCGTGCCGGACATCCAGGTGGAGGAAGCCCTGGTTACCCGCATCGACCGCGGTTCGGCCATCTACAGTGAGGCGGATCTGCAGGGGCATCTGGAAAACGCCGGATCCACCGATGAGCCGGACAGTCAGGCACCCCAGCCGGTGGTGACCGCCGAACAGGTGATACTCAGTGATTATCCGCTCAATGAGGCCTTGAACCTGTTGAAGGGTATCGATCGCTTCCTGCCCAAAGTCCGGCAGTTATGACCGGCGCCTAAAGCCGCATGGTGATGCCGTGGTCGGCCATGTACTGCTTGGCTTGCGGGATCGAGAATTCGCCGAAGTGAAAAATACTGGCGGCCAGCACCGCGTCCGCTCCTCCCAGCTGCACACCGTCCACCAGATGCTGCAGGGTGCCCACACCGCCGGAGGCGATGACCGGCACACCGACCGCGTCGCTGATGGCCTTGTTGAGGCCCAGATCGAAGCCGCTGCGGGTGCCATCCCTGTCCATGCTGGTCAGCAGAATCTCACCCGCCCCGTAGGACACCATGCGTTGGGCCCATTGCACAGCATCCAGACCGGTGGGTTGACGACCGCCGTGTGTGAAAATCTCCCAGCGGGGCGGTTCACCCGGCTTGCTCACCTGCTTGGCGTCCAGCGCCACCACGATACACTGGGAACCGAAGCGTTCCGCTGCCCGTCTGACGAATTCCGGATCCTTGACGGCTGCCGTATTGATGGACACCTTGTCTGCTCCTGCATTGAGCATGGTCCGGATGTCGTCAAGTGTGCGAATGCCTCCCCCTACGGTAAGTGGTATGAATACCTGTCCGGCGATGGCCTCCACTGTCTGCACCGTGGTCTCACGGCCCTCTGAGCTCGCGGTGATGTCCAAAAAGGTGATTTCGTCCGCACCGGCTTCACTGTAGCGCCGCGAGATTTCCACCGGATCGCCGGCATCGCGAATATCCACGAACCTCACACCTTTGACGACCCGGCCTTTGTCACAATCGAGGCAGGGAATGATGCGCTTTGCCAGTGTCATGTCAGCTGTCCAATAGCAACTGGGCCTGGCGCAGGTCCAGCTTGCCTTCGTAAATGGCGCGCCCGGTGATGGCGCCGGAGATGCCCGCACCCGTGGTCGTGGCACACACGGCCTTGAGGGCCCGGATGTCGTCCAGACTGCTCACCCCGCCCGAGGCAATCACCGGGATGCTGGACCGTTCCGCAAGATGCACCGTGGCGGCAAGGTTGACCCCCTGCATCATGCCGTCCCGATCGATATCGGTGTAGATGATGGCGCTGACCCCCGCCTCGGCAAATTTCTCCGCCATCGTCACGGCTGTCAGGCTCGAGGTGGCTGCCCAGCCCTCGGTAGCCACCAGGCCGTTCCTTGCATCCAGACCCACCATGACGTGACCCGGAAACGCCGCACAGGCCTGGAACACAAACTCCGGATCCCGCACCGCCTGGGTGCCGATGATGACGAATTGCACTCCGGTTTGCAGGTACCGCTCGAGGGTACTGATATCACGGACACCACCGCCGATCTGCAGCGGCAGATCGGGATAGGTGGCGGCAATACGCCGGACGATGTCGCCATTGACAGGCTTGCCCGCGAACGCCCCGTCCAGATCCACCAGGTGCAGGCGGCGGGCACCCTGTTCCTGCCAGTGCCCCGCCATGCTCACCGGGTCGTCCGAGAATACCGTGCTGTCCTCCATGCGGCCCTGCCGCAGGCGGACACATTTGCCTTCCTTCAGATCGATGGCTGGAATGACGATCACTGCCCGCCCTCCCAGCGCAGGAAGTTGCGCAACAGGGTCAGGCCCGCCGTCTGGCTTTTTTCCGGATGAAACTGCACGGCAAAAATATTGCCTTTGGCCAGAGCCGAGCAAAAGTCCACGCCGTAATTGGTGACCCCCGCCACCGGCTCTCCGGTCGCAGGCGCTACATAATAGCTGTGCACGAAATAGAAACGGCTGAGATCTTCGATATCCTCCCACAACGGGTGGGGAATCACCTGACTCACCGTGTTCCAGCCCATGTGGGGTACTTTCAGTCGCTGACCCGAAGCATCTGTCAGCCTCGCGCCAAAGAACTTGACCTGACCCCTCACCAGGCCCAGACAATCCACCCCCTGGTTCTCCTCACTGTACTCCATCAGCGCCTGGAAACCGACACAGATGGCGAGCACGGGCCGCGTCCGGGCAAAGTCGGCAACCATGGCGCCGATTTGGAGACGATTGATCTCGGCCATGCAGTCGCGTATCGCCCCCACACCGGGAAAGATCACCCGGTCTGCCGCCCCGATGATCTGCGGATCTGACGTCACATGGACCCGCACGGCATCACCCATTTCACGGGCGACATGTTCGACTGCCTTGGCAACGGAATGCAGATTGCCCATGCCGTAGTCGATGACCGCGAGGTTTTTCATGACAGAGTCAACCGGTAACTGATGACAAACGACAACTACAGAGAGCCCTTCGTGGAGGGAATGACGTGGCTGGCGCGGGGATCCACTTCCACCGCCATGCGCAGTGCCCGGCCGAAAGCCTTGAATACGGTTTCGATCTGGTGGTGGGCATTCTTGCCCCGCAGATTGTCGACGTGCAGGGTCACCAGGGCGTGATTGACGAAACCCTGGAAGAACTCGTGAAAGAGATCCACATCGAAGCTGCCCACAACCCCTCTGGCAAAAGGTATGTGGTATTCCAGTCCGGGTCTTCCCGAAAAGTCGATTACTACCCGTGACAGCGCTTCGTCCAGGGGCACATAGGCGTGTCCGTAGCGACGAATGCCGGTTCGATCGAGCGCCTTGTTGACCGCCTGGCCCAGAGTGATGCCCAGGTCCTCCACGGTGTGATGGGCATCGATCTCCAGATCGCCCTCGGCAACGATGTCCATATCGATCAACCCATGGCGGGCAATCTGATCCAGCATGTGATCCAGAAACGGCAGACCGGTCCTGCAGGTCAGCTTGCCGCTGCCGTCCAGATTGACGGTGACCCGGATTCGGGTCTCCTTGGTATTACGCTCTACGGTGGCTTGTCGGTCGGCCATGGCGGTTTCTCTGCTCGCGGCATCTGCCGGGCGCCCGGGGGCTGGGGGCCCGGAGAATGGTGGAAAGCTGCGCATTATAAAGGTCCGCGGCAGGCAATGAAAGCTGGCCGGCCCCTTGCCGTGCATGGGCTACCGGACTTGGTTACACTAGGCATCCTTTCAATCCGGACGAAACGGTTGCGCTGGGCCATGGGCAAACTGCTGGGCATGCTCGTCAAGCTGCTGACCACCCTGTTGCTGTTGGTGCTGATAGTGGCCGCCAGCCTGTTTTTCCTGGTCAATCCGGAACGCTTCCGACCCGCGTTGATGGCCGGCTTCGAACAGCAAACCGGGCTGCAACTGGATCTGGCCGGTGAGCTGTCCCTGACATTGCAACCGCGCGTATCACTGCTGCTGCAGGATGTGCGCATTCGCCATCCACAGGCACCCAGGGAACTGGCTTCGGCTCCCGGCGTGGTGCTGGATGTGGACCCTTGGCGGCTCGTGCAGGGAGAGTTGGCCCTGCTGGCCATGCGCATCGATGACCTTCATGTGAACTGGCATACGGACAGCGATGGCATCAGCAATTGGCAGGGACTGTTCCCCGCTGCCGGGGGACCTCTTCAGGAAGCGGATGTGTCCAGCGCCGCTCTGCTGGCCACCCTGCCGGCCATCAGCCTGCGCAACGCCAGCGTGGATATCCAGAATCTGGCCGCACCCTACCAGTATTCACTGCGGAACCTCGATCTTGCTGCGCGGGATGCCAACGCTGTGAATCGGGCGTTCCCGCTGGAGGCCAGCTTTGATCTGCTGGATTCCTTGACGGGCAATCCCGTCCCGGTGCGCGTCTCCAGCACCACGCGTGTGGACCTGGATCAGGGGGATATGGAGCTGGGCGATTTACGGGTGGCGGTCACGCCCATGCTGCTGCAGGGGGAGATGCAATTGCGGGATCTGGGCGGCAATTCCAGTACCAGCGGCCGACTAATGGCTGACGCATTTGACGCCCGGGCATTGTTGACCACCCTGGGGCTGGTGCCTGAACCCGATCCTGCAGTGGCATTAGGCACGCCCATGGCGGCACTCCATGAACAGACGTCCCTGCAAGTGACTTTCAATTCCGATGCCCGTCAGCTGCGGATTTCCGACCTGCGGTTTCAACTGGGTGACATGCAGGCCAGCGGTGAGGCCACCGTACGCTACGGTGAGGGAATACTTCCCCGAATCGTCAGTTATACACTGCAGACCGGCCCGCTGGATCTGACACCGTTTCGATCCAGCCCAACCATGGCACAGAGCCCGGATGACCCGGTTCCGTCCCCGCCATCCTCCGCTACCGCTTCTGCGGGCAGCACCCTGTGGACACGCCTTGAGGGCTGGATGCGGAACTCCGCGGTGCAGGGTTCCATCGGCATCGCAGCGGTCCGCCTTGGTGACCTCTCGACCGGTTACATCAACGTGTTCACCAACCTCGAGGACGATGTCCTGGACATCGAGACTCAGGCTTTTGCCTGGCTGGAGGGCACCGCGCAGAGCACCCTGCGCATCGACTCCCGCGCAGCGCGCAGCGAGCTCAGCTCCCGGATTCGACTGGACCGGGTCAACGTGGCAGACCTGCCCCTGCCCCTGGTGCAACCGGACGCGCTCGGTGGCTTGCTGTCCCTGGAGGCGAACCTGCAAACCCGCGGCGACAGCACATCACAATGGCTGGACAATCTCATCGGCAGTGCTGCCTTCCGGGTGACCGACAACTCCCTGGACATCGGCCTGGTCAAGCAGGTTTTCATCGCCATCGCGGCCCTGTCGCCACGCGGGGAGGCGATACAGCAGTGGCCCGATGTGATCCGGGTGGCCGACTTCAACGGCTATGTGGTGTTCGACGACGGGGTGCAAAACCAGCAATTGCAGGTGCGCCTGGACAATTTTGATATTCAGGGCTCTGGTGGCATCGATCCGGTGGCCCGTCGGTTCGCCTACGATTTGCAGTTCACCGTCATGGGGGAACCCCTGCCACAAACCATTCCGATCGATGCCATCTACCATGACGTGCACTGGCCAGTGCAGTGCGCCGCGGCCTTTGATGCCGAAATCAGCCAACTGTGCCGCCCGGATTTTCCCAGGGTCAGGGTCATATTCAGCGAGTTGGGCAATACGGTTGCCGTGCCCTTGCCGCTGTCGCGGGTGACGCCGGAGCAGTTGCCGGAAGCCGCCCGCGCCCTGCTGCCCAACCTGTTTCCCGTCGCGGACCCCGCGCTGCCCTGATGCCACGAACCCACGCCTCGGACTGGTTCGCTCACCAGGTGCTGCAGTGGTTTGATCGCAACGGCCGCAAGCACCTGCCCTGGCAAGCCAGCCGGGATCCCTATGCCATCTGGCTTTCGGAGATCATGCTCCAGCAGACCCAGGTACCGACGGCAATACCCTACTTTACGAGCTTCCTGGCACGCTTCCCCACCCTGCAGGACCTTGCCGAGGCACCCCTGGATGATGTGCTGCACCTGTGGGCCGGGCTTGGCTACTACGCCCGCGCCCGCAATCTGCACCGCGCCGCACAACAGGTCATCAGCCAGTATGGAGGTCGCATGCCGGGGACCGTGGAGGAGCTTCTCACCCTGCCGGGTATTGGCCGTTCCACGGCCGGTGCCATCGCCGCCATGGCCTTTGGCCAGCCAGCCGCCATCCTGGACGGCAACGTCAAGCGGGTCCTGGCCCGCTTTCACGCCATCGAAGGGTGGCCAGGTCAGGCTCCCGTGGCCAGGCAACTGTGGGCATGGGCTGAATCCCATCTGCCGAAGACACGGGTGGCTGACTACACCCAGGCAATCATGGATCTGGGCGCACTGGTGTGCAGGCGCAGCAGCCCTGACTGCCCTGCCTGTCCTCTGCGCTCCCGCTGCAAAGCCCATGGGACGGGGCAAGCGGACCGCTTTCCCGGTCGCAAGCCGGCCCGCGCACTGCCGGTTCGGTGCCTGACGTTCTTCATTCTGTGCCGCCGGGGCGGGGAGGTCCTACTGCAGCGGCGTCCGGCCCAGGGCATCTGGGGCGGCTTGTGGAGTTTCCCGGAAGCGGATCGTCATGTGCATGAACTGCCCCAGGCATTGGTGGAGCGTCTGGGTCCGGCGGAACACCTGCGCCCCTGGGCCATAGAGCGCCACACCCTGAGCCACTTCCACATGGATATCCTGCCCCTGTTGGGGGTGTTGGACTCGCCACCCGCCCTGGTTATGGAACCCGGGGACTGGCTGTGGTATTCATGGGTGCAACCCGCGCCCGTGGGACTGGCAGCTCCGGTGCAGCGCTTGCTGGCCAAGCTGCATTCCGGGCTCCCAGACTCATCGATGTGAACAGGAAAACCACGACATGACCCGCATGGTGCAATGCAAAAAGTACGGAAAGTCCTTGCCGGGGCTGCCGGTGCCGCCCTATCCCGGCCCCAGGGGACAGGAGATCTACGACACCGTATCCCAGCAGGCCTGGAAAGAGTGGCAACAGCAGCAAACCATGCTGATCAACGAAAAACACCTGAACATGGCGGACCCGGCACACCGTCAATACCTGCAACAGGAAATGGACAAGTTCCTGCGCAATGAGTCCCATGATCAGGCTGAGGGCTTTACCCCCAAAGCCGGGTGACCGGGGCGTCACTGCCTTGACTAAAACCCGTCCGGCGGGTTTAATACGCCGCTCTTGAGAGCCAGCCCGGGCCGGGCTGGCGCCCCTTGCCCAGGTAGCTCAGTTGGTAGAGCAGAGGATTGAAAATCCTCGTGTCGGTGGTTCAATTCCGCCCCTGGGCACCATAACCTTCTGTTTTCCCGGTCCCCAGCTGACTTCCCAAGTACGTTCCGGCCAACCGCGGATCACTGATTTGTTACGAGCGGTACGAAAATGCTGAACAGGTACATAATCGTAGATGATTTTTACAGCAACCCGGATGAACTGGTTCGGGTCGCATTGAAATCATTGAAGGAAGAGGACTCTCCGACTGGAAACTATGCTGGCGTAATGACCACGGAATATTTTTTGGGGGCGGAGAGTAGAGAGGTATTTCAAAAACTGACTCTGGAACCGTCCATCAACTCTTCAACCAACGCGAACGGAAGACTGCGGTTCACCAGAGCGAACGACTCATTCAAATTCCATATTCATTACGACGTGGATGTGCAGACCCGCTGGGCAGGCGTTGTCTATCTTTCCAAGAACCATCCCAAGACGGATGGAACCTGTTTCTGGCGGCATTTGCGAACCGGATTGGAAGTGGCGCCCAACACTCCCGAGGGTTTTGCCAAGTACGGGTGGAAGGACTTCAATGACCTGAAAGCCTTCCTGGAGACCGAAGGGCTGGACGAATCATTGTGGGAAAAAACCTTTTCCATTCCCTACAAATACAACCGCCTGGTTCTGTTCAGGCCGTGGTTGCTGCATTCCCCGGGACCCGCTTTCGGAGACACGCTGGAGTCTTGCCGAATCGTGCAAACACTGTTTTTGGGCAATTAGCCTCAGGAAGTAATGTGTCATATAACGGTCATATATCCTTAACCGGGGTGACATAATAGCTGTTTACTGTGTGCCCATCCAAAAACCGCGGGAGAGCGTCATGCGCGATGGCCTGCTCAACATCGATACCACTGCCTATCTGTGGTTCAATCGTCTGCAGCAACGGTCTTCCATTACCACCGCTGCCCGCTGGGTGTCACATACCGGTGACGGTTATTTCTACGCTGCCCTGGCAGTTCTGATTTTCCTGTTTGCCGACATTCATGCAGGCTTGTTCGTCAAGGCCGGTCTGCTGGCCTTCTGCTTCGAGGTGCCGGGTTTCATGGCCTTGAAAGCGATGATTCGCCGTGATCGCCCATTCGTACAAATTCCCGATTGTCAGTCTGCCATCCAGCCCCATGACAAGTTCAGTATGCCCTCCGGCCATACGGCAGCGGCCTTTCTGATGGCCAGCCTCATCAGTTACTGCTATCCGGAGTTTGCCCTGCTGGCCTATGGCTGGGCTACCCTGATCGGCACCTCCCGCGTGGTGCTGGGAGTCCATTATCCTGGCGACATCGTGGTCGGCGCCCTGCTGGGTTACCTGTGTACCTGGATCTCCCTCGGTCTGGTTGCCTGATCACCCCTCGATCTCGACCGTGTCCCTGCCTTGTTGCAGGGTCTGCCACCTCCGACAACCCCCACCCTGGATAGATTGCAGGTCTGGGGTTATTCTTGCGCCTGATTCATTGCCACCACCCCCCATGAGGAGAACACCATGGCTAACGAAGGCTACCATGAGCCCATCGACGAACTTTCCGATGAAACCCGGGACATGCACAGGGCAATCACCTCGCTCATGGAGGAACTGGAAGCCGTGGATTGGTACAACCAGCGGGTGGATGCCTGCAAGGACGAAGAGCTGAAGGCCATCCTGGCTCACAACCGGGACGAGGAAAAAGAACACGCCGCCATGGTATTGGAATGGATCCGCCGCCGGGATCCCGTTATGGACAAGGAACTGAAGGATTTCCTGTTCACCACCAAACCCCTGACCCACGACTGACATTCCGGCAGTCAAAAAAAACCCCGGCCAGGCCGGGGTTTGTTCACGCAGAATAGGTGAGGTCCTTCTCGCTACTGCTCCTAGAACTCGAATTGCACACCGAGCCGCATTTCCCACAGCGACTGGGGTGCCAGCAGGAAGTTGACCGACTTGTTGTCGAAGTTGTTGAACACATACTGACCCTGTGCGTTCACCGTGGACTGCACTACATCGGGTGAGAAGAACTGGGCGTCATACTGCTGACCCCACTCGTCATCCAGCATGTTGAGGAAGTTGTAGATCTTCAGGTAAACCCGGGCGCGGCTGTCGGCAAAGAACAGGGGTATTTCCTGATCCAGACGCAGATCCAGTCGACCACTCCACTTGGAATAATCATCGTTGCGCTCCACAAAACCCTGGCTCAGGCCACGGTCGGTGATGAATGCGGAGAATCCAGCCACGTCAAAGTTCGGGCCCACTACCACATTGGGATCGTTAGGGCCGGGCACATACAGCAGGTGGCGACGATTGCCGGAATTGGAGCCTTCCAGGCCATTGCTGCTCATCACATAGGTCCCCGGCTGACCCTTGCGGCGGAACCACTGAGCCGTGATACGGGTTTCATAGCCCTCGATGAAGTTGTGACCGTAACTGACCCGGGCCGTGAAACGGTGCGGTGTCACATAGTTGGAAGTGCCTGCATCCGGATCATTGATGTCATTCAATGCCAGATTGGTGTAGTTGGACGATGCCACGGCGGAGGTCATGGGGCTGACATCCTCGGCGTCGGTAAAGGCATAACCCACCAGCCAGTCCAGGCCCCAATCGTAGTCATCCCGTGCTGTCAGTGACAGAGTATGGGACCTGGGTGACTCGTCAGAGTTGGTCAGCATGAAATTGGACTGGCCCCGCACGTTGCTGTAGATCGGTGCACCGGCGCGGGTGGTGCCGGTCTTGTCCTGGGCCACATCAACGTAGTAGGCAGGATCATTCGCCACCGAGTACAGGTAATCACCGTCCAGGGTGATGCCGTTGTCCAGTTCGACGGTGGCACCCAGGGCGAACTTCCACTCCGAGGGCTGCTCATAGCCGGGATCGATCAGCACCAGAAAGCTGTTGGAGGCGTTGGACGCGGTGGTATTGGCCACCGAGTCTTTCAACGCCTGGGGTACGTCGTAACCCGGGCGGGCGGAACCACTCAATACATAGCCACCACCGGGCAGCACGGACAGGTTGCCATTGTTGCGGTCCCGCAGTTGCACATTGGACAATCCGTCGTTGCTCCAGGCGTTGGAGATCCACACGTTGGGATTACCCCCGGAGTACAGACCCAGGCCGCCACGCACCGTCAGGTTGTCCTTGGCTTCCCAGGTGAAACCCAGGCGCGGCATGAGCAGATCCAGTCCGTCCACATTGGCGTCGTTGCGCAGGCCGTTGTTCAGGGTGGTGAAGGCCTGGTTGAACTTGGGGCGGTCGTCGCTGGTGAACCAGTCATAGCGCAGGCCGGCCACGATGGTCAGGGCGTAATCGGGAATCTGGTATTCATCCTGGATGTAGACGGTATGCAGGACATTCTCGAAGTTGGCCGCTGCATCGGCGGCGTTGTTGGTGCCACCGCCACTGCCATAGAAGATGTCATCGGGGATGCCCAGCTCGAAATTGTCGATGCCGGACAGCTGGCAGGCCGGGTCGGCCAAGCGGCCAGCGGCCGTCAGGCTGGCACAGCTGGCCGGGTTGTTGCGTGAGTTGTCATTGAAAAAATACTCACCACCACGGGCGTGCTGCACGAACTGGTTGAACACCGTCAATGCATCCTGCTCATAGCCACCGGTGATGATGTGGTCACCCAGCAGGTATTCACCGACCAGCTTGTAAAAGTTGGATTCAGTGTTGAGCGCATTGGCCTGGCGGGAGTCATCCGCACCCAGATAGACGGTATTGCTACCCAGAGCGATGCGGAATTCGGCGAAATCCTTTGGTCCCACCGTGACCTGGCTGTCATCCATGGTGTTCTGACTGATGAACACCTCAGATGAGAAATTGTTGGTCCACTGGGACGTCAGGCGCAGAGTCGTGGTCTCGGAGATGGCGCCCTTTTTATAAAAGTGGTTGGCAAAGGCGTACTGGTTGCTGCTGGAATCCGAGGCGCGGTCCTCGATGCCATCGTAGTAGTTATAGATCAGGGCCGCGTCATGGTTCTGGTTGATGTTCCAGTCCAGACGCACCATGTATTTCTCTTCGGTCTGCAGGCCGTCGCTGGCCTGGCCGCCCGGATCATAGCTGTATACGCTGTTGGCAATCTGCTCGATGCGGTTGTAGTCGGCCTGGCTCAACCAGGAACGCTCCACACCGTTTCCGGAGCCTGCATAGCCCTGGGCGATGAATTCCGGCTCCTCCCGATCCTCGTAGGCCGCATAGATGAAAAGGGTGTCTTCGATGAGGGGGCCGCCCACACTGAAGCCCTTGGTCTTTTCCTTGAAGTCTTTCGATTTTATGGTCTGGGTAATGCCATCCACAGTGATGGAGTCACCGCGCCATTCATCCTGTGTCTGCTCATAAAACGCAGTGCCAGTCCACTCATTGGAACCTGACTTGGTCACCGCATTGATGTTGCAGGCGGTGAAGCCGCCGTAGGTCACGTCAAAGGGGGCCAGTTCTACCGCAACCTGGGAGACGCCCTCGAAAGGAAATGGCATGCCGGTGGCGGTGGAGTAACCGTTGTCATTGAGTCCGAAGCGGTCATTCTGGCTGACGCCGTCCAGGCTGATGCTGTTGAAGCGCGGGTGCTTGCCAACACAGTTGATGGCAGAGCGATCATCCAGGTTCATGCGCGGATCGAAGATGAAGACATCCTTGATGTCACGATCGAAACCGACCGAGGTATTGAGATCGAAGGTGGAAAATGTTGCGGAAGGACCGGATGCCACGTCCACGATGGTGCCGGCATTGCCCAGCACCAGAATCTCTTCCACCCGACTGGCGCGATCCAGGGCAATGGTCAGATTGTAGATATCGCCGAGGGAGATGGAATCCACCAAAACCGACTTGGTGCCGTCGATGGTGATCCGATAGGGGCCTCCGACCGGCAGATTGGTGGCATAGAACGCACCGGAGTCATTGGATTCCAGCGTCCGCATGGCACCGGTCCGGGTATCTTCCACAACCACCGTGGCATTGGCCCAGGGTGCTCCGTTGGCATCGGTCACCCGGCCGCGGATCGCCGACGTTGTGTCCTGGGCAAGTACCGGGCCGGACAGACTCAGGCCCAGCACGATGGCTGTTACCAGATGTCGCTTGGACGGCAATTGAAAATGCATGATGGTCTCCTGACAGTATTAAATTTTGTGGTCACAGCGGCGGGATTGTACCGCCTGTGGGTTGCAGAATCGTGACCTTATTGTTGCATTTAGGTGACAGTTCGCCTGGGATCCGGACGTCGAAAATTAGATGCGGCTGATCTCATAGGTGATACCGCCCTCGGCGTTGCCGGCGCTGCCCCGCTGCGAACTGAAGTACAGGCGCTGATGGGCCGGGTCAAAGGCGGGCCCGCAGATTTCGGAACGCTCATGTCCGACGATCTGCAACAGTGGCATTACCTGCTGATCCGGTGTGAGCACCACGATCTGCATATCACCACCATCCTCCGCCACCAATACATCTCCGGCCGGCGTGATAGCCACATTGTCCACGCCGCTCAGAATCGGGTTGTCGTTGCTGGCGTGGTCATACAGCACTGCCAGTTCCGCTGAGGTGACGTCGTACCACCACACCCGGTTGTCGCCTTTGGTGGTGAAGTACACCCGGCCGTCGTGGAATGCCATGCCTTCGCCACCCTTGAAGGGTGAATACCCCGGCACCTGATGGCGTGTTGGAGTGTTTGTCGCCTGTGGATCGGCAACCGGCATCCAGACGATGAAGTCGCGTCCACCACGTCGTTCGATGGTGGCGATGTCCAGGCTGCCTTCCGACAGATCCGGTAGTCCATGGGCGGGTCGGAAACGGTAAAACCCGCCATCCGGTGAATCTTCCGTCAGAAACAGTTGCTGATTGACCGTGTCTACAGCCACGGCCTCATGCTTGAACGTGCCGAGCGCCGCCCGCAGCTGTGCCGGGCGCACGCCAAACGGATCACACTCGTACACCTGCCCCCGGTCATGCTCCTCGCAGGACAGCCAGGTCCCCCAGGGCGTGCTGCCGCCGGCACAATTCAATGATGTGTTCTCGAGAATCGGGTAGGCGTCCACCAGCGTGCCACTGGCATCGAATCGCAGTGCGCCGACTCCGCCTTTCAGCAGGGTTTCACTGTTGGAAACATAAACCCAGCCTCCGTCATCGGCGGCGAAGCAGGCACCTCCGTCCGGAGACAGGTGCCATAGGTAATCCGACCCCGGCACGGGAGCCTGCCCGGTCCTGGCCACCACCCGGGATTGGAACCCCGCCGGCAGCATGATGCCATTGTCATCGGGCGGCAACAGCTCGCCTATTCCATGCAAGGAATTGAATGGCGCAGATACCGCCTGAGCTCTCGCCGGCAGGGTCACGCCACCGGCTGCGAACCAGGCCATGCCTGCGGCGCCCATGACCATGAAACGGCGTCTGTCAAATACACGGTCTTGCATGTCACTGCTTCCTCAAACCGGTTGATGTGGATTCGGCGTGATGGACGATAACTTCCGCGCTCCATCATGCCGCTGCATTATGAAAGATTAATGTCACAGTGGTGTAGTAGGTTCAACACATTCAATCGCATCGCACTGCGCAGGAAACCCCATGAAAATCCTCTACGGTGTCCAGGGTACAGGCAACGGTCACATTTCCCGGGCACGCATGATGGCGCAGCATTTCCATCGGTTGGGTGTGGACGTTGTCTACCTTTTCTCCGGCCGGGAACGGCAGGATTATTTCGACATGGAGATTTTCGGTGACTTCATTTGTCGTCGTGGTTTTACCTTCTCCTTCCGGGACGGTCGACTGCAGTATGTCAGGACACTGATGGAAAACGATGCTGGAAAGTTCCTCTCCGACATCAGGCAACTGGATCTGACTGATTACGATCTGGTGGTAACGGACTACGAGCCGATCACGGCCTGGGCTGCCAGACTGCGGAAAAAGCCGGTCGTCGGTCTTGGCCACCAGTATGCGTTCAAGTACCGGGTGCCCATGGAAGGTGATGATGCCGTGAGCCGCTGGCTGCTGCGCAATTTCGCGCCTGCTGAGGTCAGCTTCGGATTGCACTGGTCACATTTCGGCCACAACCTGCTGCCGCCTATCGTGGATCCGCAACTGACCCGCAATCACGGTCAGGATGCGCGCCCGAATAAAATCCTGGTTTACCTGCCCTTCGAAAACCAGCAATTCGTCACCAGCCTGCTGAAGCAGATCGCAGGCTACGACTTCTATCAATATTCCTCTGAACTCAACGATGGCGAAGACGGTAACGTTCAACTGCGCAAAACCTGTCACGAGGGTTTCAAGTACGATCTCAGCACCGCTGGGGCTGTGATCTGCAACGCCGGCTTTGAACTGGTCAGCGAGTGTATCCATCTCGGCCTGCGGGTGATGGTCAAACCCCTGCATCAGCAGGCAGAACAACTGAGTAATGCAAAGGCGCTGGTGGAACTGGGTTTGGGCGAAAGGATCGACAGCCTGTCGGTCGCCGCCGTGGAGCAGTGGCTTACCAGCCTGCAGAGCCATCCCGTGGATCGCGGTGGTGCTTATCCGGATGTTGCAGAGGCCATTGCCGAATGGATAGTGGCCGGTGATTACAGCGACACGGGCAAACTCACCCGTCGATTATGGTCCCGCTGCCAACCCCGCAATCCACTCAAGGAGAATGGGCTTGAGGAGCTTCCCCGTCAGGCGACGGCGTGAAGCCCAGCATCTCGTGAATCTCGGTATCCGTCAGTGATTCCCTTTCCAGCAGGGCGGCTGCGATCCGGTCCAGTTGCTCTCGATGGTCGCCGAGCACGGTCATGGTGCGCTTTTCGGCATTGACGATCAGCCGGGTCACTTCCCCATCGATCAGCTCGGCGGTGTGTTCACTGTAATCCTTGCGCAACACCAGCTCATGTCCCGGGTAGGACTGGTTGTCATGCTGGAAGCTTAGCGGCCCCAGGCCTTCGTTCATTCCCCATTCGGTAACCATGTGACGGGCCAGCACCGTGGCCTGCTGCAGGTCATTGGCAGCCCCCGAGCTGACTTCATCGAATACCAGCTTTTCCGCGCAGCGCCCACCCAGCATGATCGACAGCCTGTCCTCCAGGTAATGCTGGCCGTAGTTCAGCTTGTCTTCCTTGGGCATCTGTTCCGTGAATCCCAGGGCCAGTCCGCGGGGAATGATGCTCACCTTGCGCAGTTCATCGGCGAAGGGCATGTGAATCGCCGTCAGCGCATGGCCCGCTTCATGGTAGGCGGTGCGGCGTCGCTCCTCCTCAGTCAGCAGGGCCTCCCGCATTTCCCCCATCACCACCTTGTCGCGGGCGCGATCCAGATAATGATTGTCCACCCGCTCCTTGCCCTCGCGGGCCGCAAGCAGGGCAGCCTCATTGATGAGATTGGCGAGATCGGCGCCGGAAAATCCCACGGTCCCTGCCGCGATACGCTCGAGGTCCACATCGGGAGCCATGACAACCTTGCCGGCGTGCACCTTGAGTATGTCCAGCCGTGCCTCCCGTTGTGGCAGGTCCAGCACCACTTTTCTATCGAAGCGCCCGGGCCGGGTCAGTGCGGTATCCAGCACATCGGGGCGATTGGTGGCGGCGATCACCACGATGGCCTCATCGCCGGTAAAGCCATCCATCTCAGCCAGTATCTGGTTGAGCGTCTGCTCCCGCTCGTCATTGCTGATGCCTGCCACGGAGCTTCGGGCGCGACCCACCGAATCGATCTCGTCGATGAAAATGAGTGCGGGAGCCACTTCCCTGGCCTGCTTGTACATGTCCCTCACCCGGGAAGCACCGACGCCGACGAACATCTCCACGAATTCCGAACCGGTGATACTGAAAAAAGGGACACCCGCCTCGTGGGCGGTGGCCCGGGCCAGCAGGGTCTTGCCGGTTCCCGGCGGACCGATCAGCAGGATGCCTTTGGGTATCTTGGCGCCGATGCGACGGTATTTCTCCGGATTGCGCAGGAAGTCGATGACCTCCGCCAGATCTTCCTTGGCGTGCTTCAGGCCGGCGATGTCATCATAGGACACCTTGATGTCCTCACCCCGGGTCATACGCGCCTTGGACTTGGTGAAACTGAACACGCCGCCGGGAAACCCTTTGCCGCCGGAACGCAATACCCGGCTGCTCATCATGAACAGGCCGATCAACAGCAGCCAGGGCAACAGGTTGATCAGCAACAGGGTCCACAGGGACTGCTGCTCCGAGCTCACCCTGACTTCCACATCCTGCTCTTCCAACAGGGGAAACAGGTCGTAGTCGTCCATCGGCGGGAAGGTGGTGGTGAAGCGGTCGACACCGTCCAGGGTCGAACGGTATGTACCGTTGATGCGATCGCCGCGGATATGAACCGCACCCACCCGTCCGTCCCGCAGATTCTGCTTGAATTCCGAATAGGCGACCTCGGGAACGGAACGGTCGGAAAAATCAAAGAACGTCAGCAGCGCGAACAGCAGCAGGCTGAAAATGAACATGTCCAGCAGGCGCTGCTGGGGAGGCTGGGGCCCGGGTCGCGGGCCTCCATCCGGTGGTCTACCGGTCGGTGATGGCTGGCTGTCCCCGGTCATTCGAGTTTGTGGGTGGTGGAAATATTGTCCACGTTGGTGACGCACACCTCCAGGTCCTTGAGGATGCCGTCCTTGATGCTGTAGATCCAGCCGTGGATCGCCAGCGGCTGGCCGGACTTCCAGGCGCTCTGCACGATGGTGGTATGACAGACATTGGCCACCTGTTCCACAACATTCAGTTCGCACAACAGGTCGAGCCGTTGTTCCTCGTCTTCGATCTTGTCGATGCGCTCCTGATAAAGACGATGGATATCCTTCAGATGCCGGAGCCAATTGTCGATGAGTCCGTGCTCGCGACCATCCATGGCAGCCTTGACGCCGCCGCAGCCATAGTGACCGCAAACGATGATGTGCTTCACCTTCAGCACATCAACCGCAAACTGGATGACCGACAGGCAGTTCAAATCCGTATGCACGACGATATTGGCGATGTTGCGGTGGACGAACACCTCGCCTGGCATCAGGCCGACGATCTGGTTGGCGGGGACCCGGCTGTCCGAACAACCGATCCACAGGTACTCCGGATTCTGCTGCTGGGACAGCTTGGTGAAAAAATCCGGTTCGACCTGTTTGATGCGGGTCGCCCAGTCGCGATTGCGTTCCAGCAAGGGTTTGAGTGATTGCATCGTGTCGTGATTACTCATGGGCGGCGCTGCAGGATGGCACCATCCACCAGTTCCTTGAATTCCTCCCGGAAGCCGCCGCCTCCGGCAGGGGACACCGGAGCCATGATGACTGACACCATGTTCTGCTGCGGGTCGATGAAATAGCGTGTACCCGCGGAACCGTCCCACCAGATCGTGCCGTTGCTGACCGGGAAATCGTATGCGGAATTGTCCATTACGATGTTGAATCCCCCCAGGGTCCAGCCGGAACCGGTCCAGTAGCCGCGGCTGTTGAGGGGCAGCACCTCTGCCGGCACCGCGTTGCTGAAAATTTTCTCCACCGTCTCCGGTGCCAGCACACGCTGACCATTGATTTCGCCGCCATTGAGCAGCATCTGGGAGAAGCGCAGGTAATCCATGACAGTGGACAACAGTCCCACACCGCCCTCGATCAGCCGCGGCCGCTGGGAGAACGGCACCGTCTCGATTTCGTAGGGAACCAACTCGCCGTCCCTGGGCCGGTACACAGTGGTCAGACGCTCGAGGCGGGTACTGTCCGCATAAAACACCGTGTCGGTCATGCCCACCGGGGTGAACAGCCGCTGATGGAGAAAATCCTCCAGGGGCTGACCGGACACAACCTCCACCACCTTGCCCAACACGGTTGCCGACAGGCCATAGCGGAAGCGGGTGCCGGGATCGGAGAACAGTGGCATACGCGCCACATTGTCCACCATCTCATCCAGGGTGATGTTGCGATCCCGCACAGCATTGGCCACGTACACCGGCTCACTGCGCGCGCCCAGGCCTCCGCTATGGGTTAACAAGTGTGCTATGGTGATGTCGCCGACCCGGGGCCGGGTCTGGGCGGGATCAGGGTTTTCCGGATCGAGGAAGACTGTCTGATCGGCAAACTGGGGCAGGTACTTCTGAATGGGATCATTCACATCCAGCAGACCATCCTCCTGCAGCATCAGGATCGCCGTACTGGTGATCTGCCGGGTCATGGAATACACACGGAACAGGGAATTGTCGGTCATGGCCTTGCCAGCCTCCCGATCCTGCATGCCCAAGGCCTGGAAGTAGACAATCTTGTTGTCCCGCGCCACAGCGGCTACCACCCCGGGAATATCGCCCGCTTCGATGTGCCTGCCCAGGCGTGCCGTGGCGGTGTCCAGAACCGCTGCGGACAGACCCACGGTTTCCGGCAGCGCAAACCCCAGGTCTGACTGGCCCCGCGCCGCAGGAGCAGCCGCCAGCATGGCACTCAGGGTCAGGGTGGTCATCAGGGTGGATGGCGAGAGATACAGCAGCTTGGGATTGTCAGACATAACCAACTCTCTAGAGGCCACCGACAGCTGCACCAAGGGGTGCGGTCGGGTGGAAATGCAGTGGCCCAGAGAGTAAACCACGCTCCTGGACAAATCTAGCCCGGGGGCGCCGGCGGCTCCAGCCCGCAGAGTGTTTGCCATGGCACCTGCCTGTCCCCGAAGGCGATGAAGGCAGGATTCAGCAGGTCGGGCTTGCGGTTATAGGTCAGATCAAGAAAGTCCAGGTCCACCAGGGCACCACCGGCAGCGGCCAGCACCGCATGGGCGGCAGCCGTGTCCCATTCACTGGTGGGCGCCAGGCGGGGATATAGATCCGCCAGCCCCTCGGCCACCAGACAGATTTTCAGCGAACTGCCCATATTGACCTGGGTGAGACGCGCAAACCTTGCGCGCAAACACTCCAGCATTGCTTCCAAGCCGTCGCCGCGGTGATTGCGGCTGGCCACCACATGCAGATCGGCCTGGGCCGGGAGCACGGGTTTGACCTGGATGGGCTGGCAGCCCTGGCGGGTCCATTTAAGGGCACTGCCGCCACACTCCGAAACCGCCACCGCGCCGCCGAAACTCACATCGGTGACCGGCACATGGACCAGGCCTAGCCGCGGATGACCGCTGTCGATCAGAGCGATATTGACGGTGAATTCACCGTTGCGTTGCAGGAATTCCTTGGTGCCGTCGAGGGGGTCCACCAGCCAGTAGCGGGTCCAGTGCCTGCGCTCGGCGTAAGGCACGGGATCGGACTCCTCGGAGAGCACCGGCCAGTCCGGGGTCAGTGCCGTGAGGGCAGCCAGGATATGGTCATGGGCCAGGCGGTCGGCCTCGGTAATGGGCGACTGGTCCGCCTTGTAGTTGACGGCCGGACTGCCGGCCCGCTCATACACCGACAGAATTTTCACCGCCGCACCGCGGGCGATCCCGCGCAATTTTTCGAGCTGATTCCGGGGTGGCAGGGATGTGAAATCCTGATGAGCCATGGTCATGGTACTGATAAAGTCTCCCTTGTATGCTGTGGCCCAGGAATGCCAAGCCAAAAATGTGAGTCATGAACAGCCATCTTGCCCCACCCTGGCACCAGATCGATACCGTCATGTTCGACATGGACGGCACCTTGCTGGACCTCCATTTCGACAATTATTTCTGGCAGGACTACCTGCCCCGTACCTGGGCGGCCAGTTGCGGCATGGACGAACAGGAGGCCATTGACCACCTCCACGGCCGTTATACCCAGTTGCGCGGCACCCTGGACTGGTATTGCCTGGATTTCTGGGCCCGGGAATTGCAGCTGGATGTGGCCGAGCTGAAGAAAACCGTCAGGCACAAAATCGCCATCCGCCCAAGGGTTGAAACGCTTCTGGAAAAGCTGCGCAGCCATGACAAGCGCTTGCTGCTGATCACCAACGCCCATCCCCAGGCGCTGGCGTTGAAGCTTACCGAAACTGGCATCGGTGGTCATTTCCACAACACCATCAGTTCCCACAGCCTGAAGCTGGCCAAGGAAAATCACGGCTTCTGGGCAGCGCTGCAGGGCCTGGAACCCTACGATCCCCAGCGTACCGTGCTGATCGACGACAGCCTGCCTGTGTTGCGTCAGGCGGAGCGGGAGGGCATCCGGTTTCTCTACGCCATCCACCAACCGGACAGCCAGCAGGCGCCCGTGGCGGCAGCGGAGTATCCCCAGATCATCGATTTCGAGCACATCATGCCCCCATCCGGAATACCCACCCCCCATGAGTGATGACCGCTCCCCCTTAAAAACTGGACCTGACAGCAACCGGGTCCGGCTGGACAAATGGCTGTGGGCTGCCCGGTTCTTCAAGACCCGCTCCCTGGCCAAGCAGGCCATTGACGGCGGCAAGGTGCAGGTGGATGGTGTGCGCGCCAAACCCGGCAAGGACGTGACCTTGGGCATGGTCATCCAGCTGCGCCAGGGATTCGATGAAAAAACCGTGCTGGTCACGGGCTTGAGTGAGCAGCGCCGGGGTGCCCCGGAGGCTGCCCTGTTGTATGAGGAGACCCCGGAAAGCCTGCGCCTGCGGGAGTTGGCCAGCGCCCGGCGCAAGCTGGAGCCACGCCTGTTGCAGCCTGCCGGCAAGCCCAATAAACGGGATCGGCGCCTGTTGCATCGCTTCAAGTCCAACACCCCCTGAAATCTGCGCGCTTTTCTCCCGGAGGGATTGTTTGGCATAATGCCGAGCTCTTTTTACCACCATGCCTGTCCGGCCAACTGATCCCGGGCGCCAACATAGGTAAGACCATGCTCACTGCAAGCGCGACATGTCCGGGAGACCCACGGTCATGACCACCCTATCCGTTGACGAAAGCCCCACGGTTTACCGGAATCTCTCTCCTAGCCAACTCATCGAAATTGCAATTCAGAAGCAGGAAGGTCACCTCGCCAATACCGGGGCGCTGGTGGTTGAAACCGGTCACCGCACCGGCCGCAGCCCCAAGGACCGCTTCATCGTCAACGAGCCCAGCACCTCCGAGAGCATTGACTGGGGTGCGGTCAATCAGCCCTTTGAAGCCGCGCGCTTCGATGCACTCTGGGAACGGGTACGCCATTTTCTGGGAGACAAGGACCACTATGTCGCCGAGCTGCATGTGGGTGCCGACCCGGAACATTATGTGCCGGTGTGCGTCACCACCCAATATGCCTGGCACGCCCTGTTCGCCCGCACCCTGTTCATTCTACCGGCCGAATACAATCCCAGGGAAAAGGGTGTATGGCAGGTTCTCAGTGTGCCGGATTTCGTCTGCGATCCGGACCGTGACGGCACCCACTCGGAAGGCACCGTGATCATCAATTTTGCCCAGCGCAAAGTGCTATTGGCCGGCATGCGCTACGCGGGTGAGATGAAAAAGTCCATGTTCGCCGTGCAGAACTTTCTGCTGCCGGAGAAGGACGTATTGCCCATGCACTGCTCCGCCAATGTGGGTCTCGACGGGGATGTGTGCCTGTTTTTCGGCCTGTCCGGCACCGGCAAGACCACCTTGTCGGCTGACGTCAATCGCCAGCTCATCGGTGACGATGAACATGGCTGGGGGCGCGGCACTGTATTCAATATCGAGGGAGGTTGTTATGCCAAATGCATCAACCTCTCCCAGAAGAACGAACCGGTCATCTGGGATGCCATCAAGTTCGGCGCCGTCATCGAAAATGTCACGATGGATACCCACACACGGGTGGCGGATTACAGCGATACCACACTGACGGAGAACTCCCGCGCCTGTTACCCCCTTGAGCACGTCAAGCTCCGGGTGGAGGAAAACCGCGCCGGTGAACCGGAGAACATCATATTCCTCACCTGCGACCTCACCGGTGTGTTGCCGCCGGTGTCGATCCTGTCCAAGGAGGCCGCCGCCTACCATTTTCTCAGCGGCTATACGGCCCTGGTGGGCTCCACCGAGGTGGGTGCGGGGGATGGCATCAAGTCCACGTTCTCCACCTGTTTCGGGGCACCCTTCTTCCCGCGTCCGGCGGCTGTTTACGCCGATCTGCTGATCAAGCGCATCGAAGAGTTCGGCAGTCGGGTCTACCTGGTCAATACGGGCTGGACCGGCGGTCCCCACGGCGTTGGCCGGCGTTTCGACATCCCCACCACCCGCGCCGTCATTGCCGCCATCCAGAGTGGCGCCCTCAAGGACATGGCGACCGAACATCTGCCTGGAATCAATCTGTCCATTCCCAGGTCCGTTCCCGGGGTGGACAGCAGCCTGCTCAATCCGCGCAAGACCTGGGCGGATCCGGCCAGATACGACGCCCAGGCAGCCCGCTTGATTGCCCAGTTCAAAGACAATATCAAGCGCTTTGACGTGTCGGATGCCATCCTGGCCGCCGGCCCCCAAACCTAGTCCGGGGAATTAAAGCAAGCGACTTAAATAATAATGGCCTGCATCCGGTAGCATCCCGGAACGGCTCGAAGAGAGAACTGAGTTTGGTCAAGCCATTGGATGAGTGTCTCGCCCATTTCGGGCTGCCGGAATTTCGTCGGGAGTGGGGCGCCATTCGCCGTGGCATCGAAAAAGAAAGTCTGCGTGTCACGCCCGCCGGACGGCTGGCCCAGACCGATCACCCCAGCGCCCTGGGATCGGCACTCACCAATCCCTATATCACCACGGACTTTTCCGAGGCCCTGCTGGAATTCATCACCCCCACCCGGGATGAGATCGCGGATTGCCTGGCCTTTCTGCAGGCCATCCACCAGTTCACCTATCGGCGCCTGCCGGACAGTGAGCTGTTGTGGGTGTGCAGCATGCCCTGCCCCACCGGCAAAGAGGAAGACATCCCGCTTGCGCGCTATGGCAGCTCCAACATCGGTCGCCTGAAAAACCTTTACAGAAAGGGCCTCAGCCACCGCTACGGTCGACTGATGCAAACCATAGCCGGCATCCATTACAACTTTTCCATGCCCGAGGATTTCTGGAGCGGCTATCAGCAATTGCTGGGTGATACCGGCCCCTTGCAGGACTTCCGCACCGACCGCTATCTGCATCTGATCCGCAACTTCCACCGCTACAGTTGGTTGCTGCTGTATTTGTTCGGTGCTTCGCCGGTGGCCAGCAAGAGCTTTGTCAAAGGTCGAGACCATCATCTGCGCGAGTTTGACGACACCAGTCTTTACCTGCCCAATGCCACCTGTCTGCGCATGAGCAATCTCGGTTATCGAAGCGAGGCCCAGAAATCCCTGTTCGTGTGTTACAACGAACTGGGCAGCTACATCGACAGTCTCAATACGGCAATGCATACTCCCTATGCCCCTTATCAAGCCATCGGCACCCGCAGTAACGGCGAGTTCCTGCAGATCAATACCAACCTGCTGCAGCTGGAAAACGAGTTCTACAGTTCCGTGCGTCCCAAGCGTGCGGTCAAGCGGGGTGAACGGCCCATCACCGCACTGACCCGCGACGGCATCGAGTACATCGAGGTCAGGGCCCTCGACCTCAATCCGTTCGTGCCGCTGGGTATCGATGCCGAACAGATCAGATTCCTTGACGCCTTCCTGCTGTATTGCCTGTTATCGGACAGCCCCGCCTGTGATCAGCGGGAATATTTCCAGGTCTCACACAATATTGAAGCCGTGGTTGAACATGGTCGTGATCCGCAATTGAAACTGAGCCGCAATGGTGATGAGATCCTGATGCGGGACTGGGCAGCCAGCCTGCTGCACGGCATCGACTTCAGTGCCGGCCTGCTGGACGACACCCATGGCACGGGTGACTACAGTGCAAGCCTCGCACGGCAACTGGCCAAGCTGGAAAACCCGGCACTGACACCTTCGGGGCGCATACTTTCCAGCATGGAAAACCGCGGCCAGTCATTCTTTGAATTTGCCATGGAACTGTCACGACAACACCAGGCAACCCTGACGGCGTCGGCAGCAGATCCCGCACTGACGTCGATACTGGAGGCTGCCAGCGCGGCTTCACTGCTCGAACAGCAACACATCGAGAACAGCGACACGATGGACTTTGATACCTTTGTTACCCAGTGGAACCAGTTTTAGCCCGCGAGGGGAGATCAGCAATGCAAATACCCGGCAATCGCATACTCAACCTGTCCATCTTTCTGCTTTGTGTGGTGACGATCGGCATTGTGCTTTATATGGAGCATGTCATGCTGCTGTCGCCCTGCGGACTGTGCATTACACAACGGGTCTTCGTCATCCTGTGCGGCTTCACCTGCCTGGCATCAGCCATTCACAATCCCGGCCCGCAGGGTCAGAAGCTTTATGCATTCGCGGGGGCTGCGATGTGCGTATTCGGCAGTTACTTCGCCGGTCGCCAGATATGGCTGCAACATCTGCCGGAAGACCAGGTCCCTGCCTGTGGTCCTGGCCTCTCCTACATTTATGAAAACTTCCCCATCATCGAAACCCTGAATTTTCTGCTCAAGGGCGATGGCAACTGCGCCGAGGTACAGTGGCGCTTCCTGGGTCTGCTGTCGATACCCGAGCTGGCACTCATCGCCTTCGTGGTGCTGTTTTCAAGCTGCATGTTCGTGGCTTTCCGCAAGCAGGCCTGAGGCAGCCGGCCGGCGAGGTCCATGGTGCCGCCTGACTTTCTTTATTGCTGACCGCGGTTGGGGTAAGCATGCCGAAGGCAGAAGCTACTGCATGCCGTCATTCCTTGAACGATCCGGCGCGCCGCGCTGCCAGCTGAACAGCCGTTCCAGCCAGGGCATCACCCGGGTGGGCACCCGGGCCTTGCGCCAGGCGTTGGCTGCGAATCGGTTGCCCTCACTCAAGGTAGGATAAATGTGGGTGGTGGCGGCAATCTTCCTGAGGCCCAGTCCGTGGGTCATGGCCATGACGAACTCGGTGATCAATTCCCCGGCCTGGGCGCCTACGATGGTTGCCCCCAGGATGCGATCCCGACCCGGTTTGGTCAGTACCTTGATGAAACCCTGTGAGTCACCGTCGGCGATGGCCCGGTCCAGGTCGTCAAGATCGTAGCGGGTCAGTTCATACGGTATGCCCCGTGCCCTTGCCTCCTGTTCACTGAGCCCCACCCGGGCAATTTCCGGCGTTGTGAACGTGGCCCATGGCACTACCTTGTAATTGACCCGTGTTTTGCGCAGACCACCTATCAGCGCATTGATGGCGGCATACCAGGCCTGAAATGACGCCATGTGGGTGAATTGATAGGGGCCCACCACGTCACCACAGGCGTAGATGGACGGATAGGCAGTTTGCAGGTACTCGTTGACCTCCACCATGCCCTGGGGGGTCAGTGGCAACTGCAGTTCTTCCAGCCCAAAGCCTTCCACATTGGCCTTGCGGCCCAGTGCCAACAGAACCTTGTCAAAGCGCCTGGTCACTTCGGTGGAGTCAGACTGCCCCACCATGTACTGGCCCTCCTCTCCTCGGCCGAAGCGCAGGATGGAGCAGTCCGTCATAACCTCGATCCCCTGGGCGCGGAACGTGGTTGTCAGCAGTTCACTCACATCCGTGTCTTCCCTGCTGAGGATACGGGATGCCTGATCCACCAGGGTCACCCTGGAGCCCAGATTGTGGAATGCCTGGGCCAGCTCACAGCCGATGGGACCTGCCCCCACCACCAGGAGTCGTTCAGGCAGGTCCTCCAGCCCCCACACCGAGTCCGAGGTCAGATAGTCAACCTGCTCAAGACCGGGAATGGGAGGAACCAGGGGGCGCGCACCGGTGGCGAGAATGATGGCGCGGGTGGTGATATCCCTGTCGTTGACCCTTACACAATAGGGCGAGATGATGCGGGCCTCCCCCGCCACGCACTCCACACCCAGGGAGGTAAACCGCTCCACGGAGTCATGGGGCTCGATGCGTCCGATCACGTCCTGTACCCGCTGCATCACCGCCGGAAAGTCCACCTGAAGCGGTACCGGACCCAGGCCGAACGCCGGTGCCCTGCGCAGGTAACTGGCCACCCGTCCACTGCGGATGAGGGTTTTGCTGGGGACACAACCGGTATTGAGGCAATCGCCGCCCATGCGGTGCTTTTCCACCAGGACCACCTTGGCTTTTGCACCGGCCACGATCAATGAAGCCACCAGGCCAGCGGATCCTGCTCCGATCACCACCACATTGACATCGAAATGCCTGGGCCGGGGGAACTTGCGCGGGGTGTGACGGCGCCGCAGGGCCCCCACGATGAACCTGGCGATCAGGGGAAACAGCCCCAGCAACGCGAACGAGGCCAGCAGTGACGGGCTGACCAGTCCCGACAGGGAGGTGATTTGCCCCAACTCCGCACCTGCATTCACGAAAACGATGGTGGCCAGCAACATGCCGCCCTGACTTGCCAGGTAGTAACTCTTCACCGGGATGCTGGTGAGGCCCATCATCAGGTTGATGGCAAAAAACGGGAACAGCGGCACCATGCGAATGCTGAACAGGTAAAACGTCCCATCCTTTGCCATGCCACGATTGACAGGTGCCAGGTAATCCCCGAACCGGGACTGCACCCAATCCCGCAACAGCCAGCGGGAAGTCAGAAATGCCAGGGTGGCCCCGATGGAGCTGGCAAAGGATACCAGCACCGTCCCCCACACCAGCCCGAATACGGCACCCCCGGCCAGGGTCAACAGCAGTGAACCGGGAATGGAGAGAGCGGTGAACAGGATGTATCCAAGCAGGTAGATCAGGGATGCCGTGAAGAAATTATCCCGGGTATAGGCCTGCAGTCCCGCCAGCTGGCCCTGCAGATAGTCGAGGGTCAGGAAGCGGCCCACATCCAGGGAGAAATAGAGTAGGGCCAGCACGGCCAGGGTGACGAAGATGAGAAATTTGAGCTTGTTCAAAAAAGGGAATCCCTGCTGTTATTGTGCAATTGACTTCCACGGATCGACGGCATCCGGATGGTTGATTCCCGGCTCCAACTCCCACACTATTACGGCCAGTTCCAATACACAGAGAGCCAAACCGTGTCCCAGACTGATTTTAATCGCAAGTTTCCGGCCACCCGCATGCGACGCATGCGACGGGATGATTTCAGCCGCCGCCTCATGCGGGAAACACGACTGGCGACAGATGACCTGATTTTCCCCGTTTTCATTGTCGAGGGTCAGCAGCAGCGCCAACCCATCGACTCCATGCCGGACATATTCCGTCTGAGCATAGATGAATTGTTAAAGGAAGCCGAGGAGCTCGTGGCCCTGGGCATTCCCGCCATCGCCCTGTTCCCCTCCCCCGCACCGGCGGTGAAGTCGCTGGACGGCCGGGAAGCCTACAATCCCGAGGGGCTCGTGCAACGGGCCGTGGGGGCATTGAAAGCCGGGTTCCCGGCGCTCGGTATTATCACCGATGTGGCGCTGGATCCCTACACCACCCATGGCCAGGACGGCATCATCGATGAACAGGGCTATGTACTCAATGATGTGACAGTCGCCACCCTGGTCAAGCAGGCGGTGTCCCATGCCCGTGCCGGCGCCGACATCGTGGCTCCCTCGGACATGATGGATGGCCGCATCGGTGCCATCCGTGATGCCCTGGAACAGGAAGGCCTGATTCATACACGGATTCTCGCCTATTCCGCCAAGTATGCCTCCAGTTACTACGGTCCGTTCCGGGATGCGGTAGGCTCCAGCGGCAACCTGGGCAGTGGCAACAAGTACACCTATCAGATGGATGTGGCCAATCGCGATGAAGCACTGCAGGAAGTGGCGCTGGATCTGGCGGAAGGGGCCGACATGGTGATGGTCAAGCCGGGCATGCCCTATCTGGATATCGTCAGCCTGGTGAAAACCCGTTTCGGCGCCCCGACCTTTGTGTACCAGGTCAGCGGTGAGTACGCCATGCACATGGCCGCCGCACGCAATGGCTGGCTGGACGAGAATGCCGTGGCAATGGAATCCCTTTTGTGTATCAAGCGTGCGGGGGCAGATGCCATCCTGACCTATTTCGCCAAGAAGGCGGCCCGACTGCTGGCAGGCTGAAAATGCGCATTGTCCCTTGAATACTTGATTTTTGGCCTTATCATAGGAGCGTCCCGGGCCAATCAGCGATCAGACACCGCATCGTCCGACGGGTCAAACCCACAGAATTCGTCCCCGCACAGCAAAGGAAGGAAATTAAGCATGAGCGACAATATCGTGCACATCTCTGATGACAGTTTCGAGCAGGATGTGCTGAAAGCGGACAGCCCCGTACTGGTTGATTTCTGGGCTGAATGGTGTGGACCCTGCAAGATGATTGCGCCGGTTCTGGAGGAAGTGGCCGACGAATACAACGGCAAACTGAAGGTCTGCAAGCTGGATATCGATGCAAACACCCAGACCGCACCGAAATATGGCATTCGCGGCATTCCGACCCTGATCATTTTCAACAATGGCGAAGTGGCGGGCACCAAGGTCGGTGCATTGTCGAAATCCCAGCTGTCCGCTTTTATTGACAGCGTTATCTAAATTGCGTTTAATACGGCGTCGCGCAGGATTTACCGCGACGCCGTAAAGAATTTCTGGACGAAGCCAAACTGCCGAACTATAGTGAAGGCATCGTCACCGACCGGCACTAGCCATTCCCCCAAACCAATGACCAGGCAGGTCAGGCATCCGGGTCGACATCGGTTCCAATCAGCACGTATTTAATAATCTTGATCGAGTTTTAAATCCAGTCGTTCAACTTAGATTGCATCTTGCTGTAAACAACAACTCCCGATAACAAGACGGTGGCTGGCCGATCCTATAAGCAGCGCACACTCACCCCATTTTTTCCTTACCCACTTCCCATACCCGATACCTATGAATCTAACCGAGCTGAAACAGAAACCCATCGCCGAGCTTATACAAACCGCACAGGATATGGGTCTGGAGAACGTTTCCAGGACACGCAAGCAGGACATCATATTCATCATTCTCAAGAAACACGCCAAGAACGGCGAGGACATTTCCGGTGACGGTGTCCTGGAAATATTGTCGGATGGTTTTGGTTTCCTGCGCTCGGCGGACTCTTCTTATCTTGCTGGCCCCGACGACATCTATGTATCCCCCAGTCAGATCCGCCGCTTCAATCTGCGAACCGGCGACACGGTATCCGGAAAGATCAGACCCCCCAAGGAAGGCGAGCGTTATTTTGCACTGCTGAAAATCGGAGAGATCAACTTCAGCCGGCCGGAAGCCTCCAAGAACAAGATACTGTTTGAAAACCTCACCCCGCTGTTCCCGCAGCAACGACTCAAACTGGAAGTGGGCAACGGCAGTACTGAAGACTTGAGTGCCAGGGTAATCGATCTGGTGGCACCGATCGGCAAAGGCCAGCGCGGCCTCATCGTATCACCTCCCAAGGCCGGCAAAACCCTCATCCTGCAAAACATCGCCCAGTCCATCACACGCAACAACCCTGAATGTCGACTGATCGTTCTGTTAATTGATGAACGTCCCGAGGAAGTCACCGAGATGCAACGCTCGGTGCGCGGCGAGGTTGTCGCCAGCACCTTCGATGAACCCCCATCCCGGCACGTGCAAGTGGCGGAAATGGTGATCGAAAAGGCCAAGCGCCTCGTTGAGCACAAGGAGGATGTGGTGATCCTGCTTGACTCCATCACCCGTCTGGCCCGCGCCTACAACACCATCATCCCGTCCTCCGGCAAGGTATTGACCGGTGGTGTGGACGCCCATGCCCTCGAGCGTCCCAAGCGCTTTTTCGGCGCAGCACGGAACCTCGAGGAAGGCGGCAGTCTCACCATCATCGCCACCGCATTGATCGAAACCGGATCGAAAATGGATGAGGTGATCTACGAGGAGTTCAAGGGCACAGGCAACATGGAACTGCACCTCGATCGCAAGATCGCCGAAAAGCGTGTCTATCCCGCCATCAACGTACGTCGCTCCGGCACCCGCCGTGAGGATCTGCTGACCACGGAAGAGGAACTGCAGCGCATGTGGATCCTGCGCAAGCTGCTGAGCTCCATGGAAGATGTGCAGGCCACGGAATTCATCCTGGACAAACTGAAAGACACCAAGACCAACGAAGAATTCTTCAACGCCATGAAGCGCAAGTGATTTCCCCCCTGATCTGATCCCCGCGCCGACAACCAATGTCATTCAAGGACCTGCGTGAATTCATCGACCTGTTGGAGAAACAGGGCGAACTCAAGCGTATTCACCAGGAAGTCGATCCTTACCTGGAAATCACCGAGATCAGCGACCGCACCCTGCGGGCCGGCGGACCGGCGCTGCTGTTCGAAAACCCCAAAAACAAAATCCCCTTGCTGGCCAATCTCTTCGGCAGCCCGCGCCGGGTGGCGCTGGCAATGGGCCAGAAAGATGTATCGGACCTGCGGGACGTGGGCAAGCTGCTCGCCTTCCTCAAGGAACCGACTCCACCCAAAGGCTGGCGTGAGCTGTGGGAAAACCTGCCCAGCTACAGACAGGTGCTCAATATAAAGCCGAATTTGCGCAGATCCGCACCCTGTCAGGAGATCGTCATCGAGGAAGACGCGGTGGACCTGTCGATGCTGCCAGTGCAAACCTGCTGGCCGGGCGACGTGGCACCTCTGGTAACCTGGCCGCTGGTCATCACCCGAGGGCCCCGTCAGGAACGGCAGAACCTGGGCATCTATCGCATGCAGGTCATCGGGCGCAACCGTCTCATCATGCGCTGGCTGTCCCATCGGGGCGGCGCCCTGGATTTCAGGGACTGGCAGATTGCCCATCCGGGTGAACCCTTCCCCGTATCCATCGCCATTGGTGCCGATCCGGCCACCATACTGGCGACCGTCACTCCCATACCTGATACCTTGTCAGAGTATGCTTTTGCCGGTCTGCTGCGTGGGGAAAAGACCGAAGTGGTGAAATCCCTCAGCAACGATCTGGAAGTCCCCGCCAGCGCCGAATTCGTGCTGGAAGGTGTGATCAAGCCCGACGACATGGCCGACGAGGGTCCCTTCGGCGATCACACCGGCTACTACAATGAAGTGGAGAAATTCCCTGTATTCACCGTCACCCGGCTGACCCACCGCAGAGATCCCATTTATCACAGCACTTATACGGGCCGTCCGCCCGATGAACCTTCCATGCTGGGCGTCGCCCTCAACGAGGTTTTCATTCCCCTGCTGCAGAAGCAGTTTCCCGAGATCGTGGATTTCTATCTGCCGCCGGAGGGCTGCTCCTACCGTCTGGCGGTGGTGACCATGCGCAAGCAGTATCCTGGTCACGCCAAACGGGTGATGATGGGGGTGTGGTCTTTCCTGCGCCAGTTCATGTATACCAAGTTTGTCATTGTCACTGATGACGACGTCAATGCCCGCAGCTGGGACGATGTGATCTGGGCCATCACCACCCGCGTGGATCCCAGCCGGGACACGGTACTGGTGGATAACACCCCCATCGATTACCTCGACTTCGCTTCGCCTGTGGCTGGCCTGGGTTCGAAAATGGGCATCGATGCCACCGCCAAATGGCCCGGCGAAACCACCCGCCAGTGGGGGCAGCCGATCGCAATGGATCCCAGGGTCAAACAGCGGATCGATGCGCTGTGGAGTGAGCTCAAGATTTTCGATTGACGGCGTTTCAGGCGGATTTCTGCACCGTTGCGGGCAATGGCAGGGATGGCAAGCCGTCACCGGACAATTCCTGATAGCGCGCAAAATAACGGTCGCTCGCCGCCGGATCGCCAAGCTGTCGGGTCAGGCGACTGAGCTCGCCACAGACGGCAGCGGTGGCAGTGGCGGCCAGACTGGCCTCGAAGTAGTCCCTGGCCTTGCCCCACAGCTGATTGCGCAGACACAACCTGCCGAGTGCCAGCAAGAGCACCGCGTTGCGCGGCCGCTCCTTAAGCCATATCTCACCATGTATCAACTGCCTGGCACTGTCGGCCAATACCCTGGCGCCATACAGTTCGATAAGGGAGTCATGCCATTGACGCCCCAGGTGGGATTCGATGACAGCCGCTGCCTCATGGTGGGCACCGATGCCGGTCAATAATTTGACGTGGTAGGTCACCAGCGCTTCATCGGTCCGCAGAGCCTCCGGCACTTTTTTCCAAAGTTTGGCCACACGCGCCAGGTTGGTGTTTCGCGCACTGCTGTCGGTACCGGCCTGCTGCACCAGATCTTTGAGCTCCGCTGCCAGCAGTCGGCGTTCCAGTTCCAACTGCTCCCCGGGCTGCAACACCTGGTTCTTTACCAGCACAGGCAACAACTCCCGCAGACCAGACCAGTTCTGCAACTGCAGGTAGACATCCTTGAGCATGGTCAGCAGATGATTGTCATTGATGGCAGTCTTGCGCAATTGCTCCAGCACCGCCATGGACTGTTCGTAGAGTCCGGACTTGTACAGAAGCTCGGCTCGCACCTCGTTGATGGTGGAGGTTTCATGGGGAAAGCGCCTGGCAGCCTGCCCAAGACTGTCCAGCCACAGGTCACGGCGACCCAGTTCACAGGCGGCGCGGGCCGCGCCAAGAAAATTGTACAACCCACCGTCCTTTTCCCGAGTTCCGCGCATCAATAGATTGTAAGCCGCCTGCCAGTTGCAACGGGCCAGGTGCAACAGTCCTTCCTGGGTTCTGGAGCGGGCCTTGCTTCTATCCCGCAGACGCCTGCCAGCATCCAGCAGCTGCAGTGGATTCAGCCAGGCCAGCAGGTGCGCCAGCAACTGCCAGACGAACCACAGCACCAGCAGCGCAATGGCCAGGGCGAACAGGCTGGTTTCGAAGGTGTAGTTGCGCCAGGCCAGCAGCAGGTAGCCGGGATCGTTGGTCAAATCAAGGGCCAGGGTGAGGAACAGGGCCAGGATGACGGCCAACAGACTGTAGAGGAATAGTCTAATCACGCAATTGCTGCAACAGCATCAGGGATTGGGAGATATCCGGCACCTGGGGATTGATGTTCAGCGCCAGCAGGGCCTGCAGTTCACCGTCAAAGGATTGGGCCTGGGAGGTCTGCATATCGGCATACTGCCCCAACTGGGCCCGGCAACGCTCCAGACTTGCCTGGTACACGGTCTCCTGGCGCTTGATCAGACCGAGCTGCGCCTGCTCCAGAAGCAGGCGCATACCCAGCACTGCGCTGCCCGGTTGCTGGGGTGGCAGCATCACCTCGGGCGCCTCATCCCAGCGTCGCCATACGAACACGGACCCCAGCAGATCCAGTGCCGAATGCACCAGGCCGGGCGTGGTCACGGCAGGTTCCCCGGCGACGCTGCCGCGGGCAGTCAAGCGGTTGCGGAAGTCACTGGAGTCCACTTTCTGCAGGGGCAGGGTGTCGAGGCTGTCCATCAGGTTCGCCATGCGCAGATAAACTGCCTCCCGGTCCACTCGGGGCATGGCTTCAAGCAGGGCCAGCTCCCTGCCGATGGCCTGCCGTACGGCCTGGCTGCCCTCGTCTGCCTGCTCCGCCAGTATGCGGTCCGCACTGACCAGCAAATCCCTGGCCGTACCGCTGTCCTGTTCCAGCTGCAGTCGATCACCGGCTATTCGCAGCAGATATTCGGCTTCGGCACGTCGCCAGCTGACCGTGTCCACCGACTCCCGGGCCGCCAGTTGGGATTGTAATTCGGCTATGGTTTGATTGAGCTGCTGAATCTCCTGACCCAGCAAGGCTTCCAATTCCAGCACATCGGCCCCGTCATTGGCCTGCGCCTGTGACTGCTGGGCCAGCCGGGCCTCCAGTTGGGCAAACCGTGAGTTTTCCGTACCGATGATGCCGTTGAGACGTTCGTTTTCCGTGCGCAATTCACGCAGATCGGCCCGCAGCATCCATTGCAATACACCGAGCAGCACCAGGGCAGCCACCACGGGAGTGAGCAGGACCAGGATGATGGCGACCCGCCGGGCCGCATTGCGCTTCTGACGCTCGGTGGGACCACCGGATCGCGGGTTGTTGCTGCGGGAAAGCTCATCGAGAACTTTCGGGGTTTCTGCTTGCTCAGACAAGGTGTTGTCCGTGCCTGCTCGTCAGGCGCTGGTCAGTGTTGTTAGCGGTGTCCATCCACCAGGGACCGCAGGCCCTGCAGCATGGCCTCTTCATCCGCACCGTGCACGTTGATGACGGTGGTGAAGCCGGCCTCATGGGCCGCGGCCTGCACCCTCTCGGAGGGCACCAGCAATGGTAGCAGACCCCATGGACCAACGTTACTGTCCGGGGGATTCCCCTGGGGGGTCACCAGGGCTGTCACCAGGGCGGACAGGATTTCACTGCTGGTCACGGTGAGGACATTGACCTGTCGATCCCTCAGCAGTGCCGGCAGGCTGCCGAGTGGATAGTTGACTGGATGCCGTTCATACAATTCGACATAGTCCACCCTGGCACCCCGCAAGCGCAGGGTGTCCGCCAAAACTTCACGACCGCCCCGTCCCCGCATCACCAGAATACGCTTGCCCTGCACTGCGGTGAGCACGGGCAGGGACAGCAGGTCCTCACTGCGCATCCCGCCCGGCGCGACGGTGATGGCGCCATCCAGCGCCTGCAACTCCCGGGCCGTGGCGGGGCCGATGGCCACCAGGGTCAGACCCTGGGGCAGTTGGGGCCAGTACCGATCGATCCAACCCGCCCCCAGGCGGGCGGCATTGGTGCTGATGAAAATCACCAGGTCGTAGTGGTCCAGCTGCTGGATGCGCTGGCGGATGTGTTGCTGGCTCGACGGGTCCGCCAGAGGTTCGATGCGCATCAGGGGTGCCAGTACGGCGACTCCCCCGGCCTCGCCGATGGCCGCGGCCAGGGTCGCGGCCTGATCCTGCGGTCGGGTCACCAGCACCCGCAAACCCGACAGGATGCTGGTGCCGGTCACGGTTCCCGTAACTCGGCAAGAATCACATCGGCACCCTGCTGCAACAGGTGCTCAGCCACCTTCCGGCCCAGGGCTTCCCCATCCCGGCGGTCACCCTCCAGCTCGGCCTTCAGCAGGCGGCGGCCCTCCAGATCACCCACCCTGGCGCGCAAAAACAAGCGTTCACCCTGCAGCTCGGCAAAGGCCGCCACCGGCACCTGACAGCCGCCCTGCAGTCGCTGGTTGACCGCCCTCTCCGCCCGCACCCGGTCAGCGGTGTCGCGGTGATGCAGACAGGCCAGCAGGTTCAGGACACGCTCATCGTTATGACGGCATTCAATGCCCACGGCGCCCTGTCCCACCGCCGGCAGGCAGGCTTCGAAAGACAGGCGCTCCCGGAGCCGGGCCTGTTCACCCAGGCGCAGCAGGCCGGCGGACGCCAGGATGATGGCGTCGTAGTGGCCGCTGTCCAGCCGTCCCAGACGGGTGCCCACGTTGCCACGCAGATCCAGAATCTCCAGGTCCGGTCGCAGATGACGTAACTGGCATTGGCGGCGGAAACTGGATGTCCCCACCCGGGCTCCCGTCGGCAGCTCAGCGAAGCTGGCATGGGCATTGGAGACAAAGGCGTCGGAGGGATCCTCCCGCTCACAGATCACCGGCAGGATCAGGCCAGCGGGAAATTCCACCGGCACATCCTTCATGGAATGCACCGCGATATCGGCGCGACCTTCCAGCATGGCCTGCTCCAGCTCCTTCACGAACAGTCCCTTGCCGCCCACCTTGGCCAGGGGCGTATCGAGTATCTTGTCCCCCTTGGTGGTCATGGAGACCAGTTCGACAGTGAGTCCGGGATGGGTGTCCAGCAGCGCCTGACGGACATAATTGGCCTGCCACAGCGCCAGGGGGCTTTGGCGGGTTGCGATCCTGAGGTGATTGTCCTGCATGGTGTTATGGCGACATCATTGAGAAACCAGCGGCCATTTTACGGGATTCCCGCTCCCACGCCGAATAATATTGTTATAATCGCCCGCTCCGTGAGACGACCTCCCGGTCGCAGATTCCCACTGTCCTGGCATCACACACCATGAGCAAAGAAAACGATTCAGCCAAACCCTGGGGCGGCCGCTTCAGCGAAGCCACCGATGCCTTCGTGGAACGCTTCACCGCCTCGGTGAATTTCGACAGGCGCCTGTATCGACAGGACATCGAAGGCAGCATTGCCCATGCCCGCATGCTGCAGAAAACCGGGATTCTCACTGCCGGGGAGGCCGGCAGCATCATCGAAGGGCTGCAGGCCATCGCCAGGGATATCGAGGCGGGCGATTTCCAGTGGTCCGTGGCCCTGGAAGATGTGCACATGAACATCGAATCGGAGCTTACCCGCCGCATCGGCAACACCGGCAAGAAATTGCATACGGGACGCTCCCGCAATGATCAGGTGGCCACTGACATCCGCCTTTACGTGCGCGATGAAATCGACGTCATCTGTGCCGGTGTGACCCGCCTGCAGGCTGCCTTGCTGGATCTTGCCGGGCGGGAGGCCGCCACCATCATGCCGGGCTTCACCCATCTGCAGACCGCCCAGCCCGTCACCTTCGGCCATCACCTGATGGCCTGGTATGAAATGCTGGAACGTGACTACGGCCGCCTGCGTGACTGCCGCAAAAGAGTTAACCTGTCACCATTGGGCGCCGCCGCCCTTGCCGGCACCTCCTACCCCATCGACCGCGATTATTCGGCGCAGCTGCTTGGCTTCGACGGGCCGACCCTGAACTCCCTGGATTCGGTCAGCGACCGGGATTTCGCCATCGAGCTGGCGGCCTGTGCCAGCCTGCTGCTCACCCACCTGTCGCGTTTTTCCGAAGAGTTGGTGCTGTGGACCTCCAGTCAGTTCGACTTCATCGACCTGCCTGACCGCTTCTGTACCGGCTCGTCCATAATGCCGCAGAAGAAAAATCCCGATGTGCCGGAGCTGGTGCGCGGCAAGACCGGCCGGGTCTATGGACACCTCTTTGCGCTGCTGACCCTGATGAAATCCCAACCCCTGGCCTATAACAAGGACAATCAGGAGGACAAGGAGCCCCTGTTCGATCTGATCGATACGGTGAAGGATTGCCTGCAGGCCTATGGCGACATGGTGCCGGCCATCAGGCCCAAGGCCGACAACATGCGCAAGGCCGCCCTGCGCGGCTATGCCACCGCCACGGATCTGGCGGATTACCTGGTGACCCGCGGCATTCCCTTCCGGGATGCCCATGAGATCGTCGGCAAGTCCGTGGCCTTTGCCATTGCCCGGGGCAAGGATTTGAGTGAGCTGTCACTGCCTGACCTGCAGCAGTTTTCAGCCCTGATCGGTGAGGACGTGTTTGCCCGGCTGAGCCTGGAGGGCTCGGTCAATGCCCGCGATCATGTGGGGGGCACGGCACCCGCCCAGGTCCGCAAGGCCGTGGAACGGCGTCGCAGGGAGTTGCAGGCGCGGGATTGAGCCCTTGCCGGCACCGTTCATTGCGGTGAGGCAGCCTGCAGTTCCACAGTGTATTCCCGTGTCTCGTTGTCCCGCCTGGCGACCACTCTCACCCGATCCCCGGCGCGCCGGGATTCCAGCAAGGTGACCAGGTCGTCCTCATTGTTCATGGCCACTCCGTCGATTGCCACGATGATGTCCCCCAGCACCCAGCCGTAACGACTGCTGGTCAGACCGCGCATGCCCTGGCGATCCAGCTCGCTGCCTTCCAGCACGTCACCCACCGGTACACCCTCGATGCCCCAGGTGCGGCGCAGGTAGTCCGCCTGGTTGAGTGAGAACAGTGTGACCCCCAGCACCGGCGTCTGCACCCGCCCGTAAGCGATGAGGTCCGGCACGATCTTCTTGACCGTGTTGACCGGAATGGCGAAACCTATGCCCGAACTGGCGCCGCTGGGACTGTATATGGCGGTATTGACTCCCACCAGTTCGCCCAGGGAATTCAACAGGGGGCCGCCGGAATTACCGGGGTTGATGGCGGCATCGGTCTGGATCACATCACGGATCTTGCGGCGGCTCACGGAATCGATCTCCCGGCCCAGCGCGCTGACTATACCCACGGTCATGGTGGTGTCCAGGCCGAAGGGGTTGCCGATGGCCACCACCTTGCGCCCCACCTCCAGCAGGGAGGAATCACCCAGGGTGACCGGCACCAGCTTGTCGGCCGGCGCATCGATCTTCAGCACCGCCAGATCCTTGTCCGGCTCCACACCGACGGCCGTGGCGTCATAGGTGGAACCATCCTGCAGGGTCACGGTCACCCGGTTGGCCTGCTGCACCACATGAAAATTGGTCACGATATAGCCCTGATCGTTCCAGATGAATCCGGAGCCACTGCCCTGGGGAACTTCCTGGGGGTTCAGGGAATAGAACGAACGGATCAGCCGGGAATTGGTGATATACACCACGGAGGGGCTTGCACGCTTGAAGACCTCGATGTTGTTCTCCTCATCGTTGGTCTTGAAGGCCTGGTAGTCCTGGGCCTGCAGGGAACCACTCAGTCCAGTGCCGAGCCACAGCAAAGCCGTTAATAGCAGCAACCGGGGTTGCCAGGGAATAGGTGATTTCATGCCATGCACTCCTGATCTGTACTCCCTATAAGGTGTCGACTGCGGGAATTCAAGCCCGGGTTACGGTGATGCGGCGGCCTGTTCGAGGGTCGTGCCCAACTCCAGCCACTGCTCCTCCACCGCGCTCAACTGCTGGCGCACCTCACCCTGCCGCTGCAGAAGTCCGGTGAGCCGGCGACGATTGCCGTCTTCGTAGAGAACCGGATCCGCCAGCTGCTCGTTGAGCTGGCCCAGTTCCAGTTCCAGGGCGCCCATCTGCTTTTCAATCTGGCGCAACTGCTTGCGCAGGTCCGCGGTCTGCTCCCGCTGGGCCGCGGCCAACTGGCGCTGCTGTTTCCTGTTGGTCTGGGTCTCACCCGGCGCTGCGGTCGGTCGCTGGCCCTGGGCCTTGCGCTCGGCTTCAGCCCGCACCTGCTGCAGCCAGCGCTCATAGTCCTTCAGATCCCCATCGAAGGGTACCAGCCTGCCGTCGCGGATGGCATGAAACTCATCCACCGTATTGCTCAACAGGTGACGATCGTGGGAGATCATGATGATGGCGCCGGCGAATCCCTGCAGGGCGACGGTCAGGGCATGGCGCATCTCCAGATCCAGGTGGTTGCTCGGCTCGTCCAGCAACAGCAGGTTGGGCCGCTGCCAGGCCACCAGGGCCAGGGCCAGGCGGGCCTTTTCCCCACCGGAGAAGTTGCCGATCTTTTCCTGTACCCGGGCTCCAACGAAGTCGTAACCGCCCAGATAATCCCGCAGATCCTGTTCACGCTGCAGGGGGCTCAGTCTCTGCAGCACCTCCAGAGGACTGGCCGTCAGGTCCAGCACATCCACCTGATGCTGGGCGAAATATCCTACCTTCAGTACCTTGGATCTGCTGACCTCGCCGCGCAGGGGTGGCAGCATGCCCGCCAGCACCTTCAACAGGGTGGATTTCCCGCAGCCGTTGAATCCTAACAATCCCATGCGGGTTACAGACTGAATGGTCAAGTCAATGTCGCGCACCAGCTCGGTATCGAAGCCTATGGCCAGCTTGCGGGTGGTCAACAGGTAGTCCGGCAGGTTCTCGGGTTCCGGAAAACCGAATTCAAACGGCGAATCCACATGGGCCAGGGCAATGGCCTCCATGCGCGCCAGTTCCTTCAGTCGGCTCTGGGCCTGCCGCGCCTTGGTGGCCTTGTAGCGGAAGCGCCGCACAAAATCCTCGATCTCCGCCCGACGCCGCTGCTGTTTGTCATACATGGCCTGTTGCTGCGCGAGCCGCTCGGCGCGCTGCACCTCGTAGGCGCTGAAATTGCCCTTGTAGGTGTAGAGGCGGCGACTCTCGAAACTCACCACGGAATCGATGATACGGTCCAGAAAATCCCGGTCATGGGAGATGACCAGCAGGGTACCGGGATAACGCACCAGCCACTGCTCCAGCCACAGGGTGGCTTCGAGGTCCAGGTGGTTGGTGGGTTCGTCCAGCATCAGCAGGTCAGAGGGACTCATCAGCGCTGCCGCCAGATTCAAACGGATGCGCCAGCCGCCGGAAAATGCCGCCACCGGCTTGTCGAACTCCGGCACCGAGAAGCCGAGTCCGGCCAGCAGTTGGGCAGCCCGGGTGGTGATGTCGTAGGCACCCATGGCATCCAGCTCACTGTGCAGATGGGTGATGGCTGCGTGGTCATTCGCCGCCTCGGCCGCCTGCAGTGCCGCCTCGGTGGCGCGAAAGACGCCGTCGCCGTCGACCACGAAATCCAACGCGCTGCGTTGTGAGCCGCTGAACTCCTGCCGCATATAGGCCATGCGCAGCCCATCGGGTATTTTGAGGCTGCCACTGTCCAGGGTCAGCTCACCCCGCAGGCAGGCAAACAGACTGGTCTTGCCGCTGCCATTGCGGCCGATGATGCCGATCTTCTGGCCCTTGTGTATGACCAGGCTGGCATCGTCGAGCAGGACCTGCTGGCCACGAATCAGGACAGCATTGGCAAGGGAAATCATGGCGGCGGTTAATCGGCTTCAGGGCATGGATCTGCGTGGGGCACAATAGTACACGCAAAGAATTGATTTCGGCAGACCTAATTCGTACTATTGCCAGCATGCCCGGTGCTGCCGGGATTTCCTGCCCGAGACCCTTTTAAAAGCCACTTGCTGCAGCAACAGAAGTCACAACCGCCATGAAGCAAATCCTGATCATCGACGATGATGAAAAGCTGGGGCAGCTTCTGACCCAATACCTGGAACGCTATGACATGGAGGTGCATGTCGCCCTGACCCCGTCCCGGGGCTTCGAGCTGTTGAAGAAAAACAAACCCGACCTGCTGATCCTGGACGTCATGTTGCCGGAGAAGGACGGCTTCGAGATCTGCCGGGAGATTCGTGCCAAGTCGTCCGTTTACGGCCAGCTGCCCATTCTCATGCTGACTGCCCATGGGGAAGTGACCGATCGCATCGTCGGCCTCGAACTGGGTGCCGATGATTACCTGCCCAAACCTTTCGAGCCACGGGAACTGGTGGCACGCATTCACAACATCCTGCGTCGCGCCGGTGATGATCCCAATGCCACCCGCGAGATCAAACCGGTGAATGGCCTGGAGCTGGACGTCAATCGCCGGGAAGCCAAGCTGGACGGTGAAATGCTCGAGCTGACCACCATGGAATACGAGCTGCTGCTGTTGTTCATGCAGCACCCCAACAAGACTTTCACCCGCGACGAGCTGATGAACCGGCTGCGGGGTATCGATGCGGAACTGTTCTCACGTGCCGTGGATACCCTGGTAAGCCGCCTCCGACACAAGTTGAAGGATACGTCCAAAACACCACGGTTCATCAAGACCGTGTGGGGACGTGGCTATACTTTTGTCGGTGCCGATAGATGACACCCCTGCTGACCCGGGTGAGGAACTCCCTGTTCCTGCGCCTGCTCTTCCTGTTCGGCGCCACCATCATTCTGATCTTCGCCATCATCTGGGTGACATTGCGGCAACTGAACGAGATCAACAGCAACCAGATCGTGGCAATTCCCGATTTCTTCGTGCGCAACGTGGAATCCATCATCGACGAAATCGGTACGCCACCCAATCTTGAACGGGCAGTACTGCTGGCACAGGAGCTCGACTGGACCATCACCATCCGCAACTCCATGATGCTGTGGCGATCCGACGATGACTTCCGGCTCAATCTGAACCAGGCACAGTACAATCGCACCCTGTCCGACGACTCCGAGATCCGCACCATCAACAATGAGGACATCATCGTCGTCAGCCGCGGCGGCTATGATTACTTCCTGCATCAGCGCTATCTGGAATCCCGGGATGACAACTATGTGGTGCTCTACATCGGTCTCACCCTGGCGGCCATCGTGCTGTTTCTGAATTACCTGGCCGTCAACCGCCTGCTGGATCCCATCCGCCTGCTGAAGAAGGGCGCCGAACGGATCCAGGCCGGCGATCTCGGTTACCGGGTCTCGACCAACCGCCATGATGAACTCGGCGAGCTGACCGACAGCGTCAATCACATGGCCGATTCACTGCAGTCCATGCTGGAGGCCAAGCGCCAGTTGTTGCTGGCCATAAGCCATGAACTGCGCACACCGATCACCCGCGCCAAACTGCAACTGGAATTCATGGATAACAGCAAGGAGAAGGAAAACCTCAAGGACGATATCGACGAGATAGACCTGTTGATTTCCGATCTGCTGGAGGCGGAACGCCTCAACAACAAGCATTCGGTTTTGGTGGCCGAGCCGGTGGAAATATCCACGTTCGTGGATTCGGTGGTGGACACCTATCGACAGTACCACGGCGGCTTTGATTTCATCGGCCTCGACCACGACGAGGAAATGACCATCGACAAGCTGCGGATTCGCCTGTTGCTGACCAACCTGCTGAACAATGCCATGCGGCATGGGGAGGACAAGCCGATTCTGGTCAAACTGGGATTCGCCAACGAGTGGGCGACCATCGAGGTGATCGATCATGGCGAGGGCATCGATCCGGAACACCTGGACAAGCTGACCGAACCTTTTTACCGGGCTGACAGCGCCCGGCAACGCAATACCGGCGGCTTCGGCCTGGGTCTCTATCTATGCAAGCTGATTGCCCAGGCCCATGGCGGCGACCTGCGGATCACCAGTCGCCGGGGCGAAGGTACAAGCATCCAGGTCACCCTGCCGCGCCACCCGCCCCAGCCCTTCACCGCCGACTGACGGGCCGCCGTCAGGCCGACGCCCGTCGACGGCGGTTGCGCAGGAAACCCACCAACAGCAGCAATACGGTCAGCAGAGCCGGTACCAGAATGGTGTTCACGGCTTTCAGGGTGCTGCCCAGCTGCTCGATGTCCTGATTCAATTGATGCTGCACGTCCCGCAGCCGTCTGCGGGTGGCCAGAATCTCTTCGTTGACACTGTCGATTTCCTGTTGCACTTCCGGCGTGATCTGCAGGATGGGTTGACCCTGCTCATCCCGGCTCAATTCCGCCAGCCGCTCCTCGGTGGCCGACAGGGTTTCCAGCAGCTCCGCCTCTTCCAGACGCAATCTGTCGTCCGCCGCCCGCTGCAGATCCAGCACCCGGGTGAAGGGGCGGGCATAACGCCCCCGGCTGCGGATGCTGACCAGGTCGGCGCCACCGCTCAGGTTGTCCAGGGCATTCACCACGAAGTCACCGTTGTTGGCAAATGGTTGGGGAATACGCTGGCCCAGAAACTGTGCCACCTGGACCCACATGCGATCGCTCAGCAGGTCGGTATCGGCAACCACGATGATGTTCACTTCTCCCGAGGATGACTGCAGATGTTCAGTCGCCGCCGTCTCCGGCTCGGTGGTGGCGTCTGCTGGTTCGCTGTCGGCGGATGCCGCGGCATCCGGCTCCGGATCGGCGGCAGCATCGTCCGTCGCTTCGGTATCCTCAGACTCAGACACCGGGGGGCCGTCCGGAAACGCAGTGTTGATGACACCGCTGACCCGGGCGGCAATCACATAACGCTGATCCGTGGATTCGAATTCATCGAACAGGATCGATGGGTCGGTGATGTTCTGAACCAGACCGCTGTCCATCAGCATGGCATTGCTGCTGCTTTGAATGAGGGGATCGAAACGGGTGCTGGCCCCCTCGGCGTGACTGATGGCACCGGCAGAGGAGATATTGATGGACTCCAGGCGACTGGTGATCACATCGTCCAGGGTCAGGCCGGCCCGCTGCACACCCAGCATGCCAAGATGGGGTACCGGACGCTGTCCCTGGCCGAACACCACACGCAGCGCAAGATCGCTGTCGGTCAGCACCTTGCCCGCCTCGTAATTCACACCCCAGGCAGCCAGCAGACCCGGCATGTCGGAGGCCACCCCGGCGGGTATGGTGACACCCAGGTCGGAAGTCTGGATCATGGTGTCGGCATTGGGATCCAGGAACACCATGGCCTTGCCATGGCGCAGAACGTGCTGATCGATGGCATACAGCAGCTGCTCTGACAAACCCTCCGGGTGCACGATCAGGAGAATGTCTATGTCGTCATCGATTGCGGTCGCCAATGGATCGATGCGCCGCGTCTCGTACAGTTGCCGTATGACGTCTGTAATCATCCAGGGCGCGGTGGCGCCGCCGAAAGCCGGGTTGAAGCCGCCATCCAGGTCCAGATCAGTGATTATCCCGACGATCTGCCGATCCGGATTTTCCACCCGGGTGACCAGCTTCATGAACTCGTATTCCAGGAACTCCTCCTGGTCCGGGCGGATCAGACCCATGGTTTCATAGGCCGCCATGCCGGGCGGCACTTCTTCTGAAAACTCGTCAGGCACATCCTCGGTGACCACCAGGCCGAAGTAGACCTCTTCACCACCCTGGGTTATGGGCACGGCCTGGATACCGAACTGGGTGGCCAGATCCTCCTGCTCGGAAAAAGGCTCGGGATCCACCACCCGGAAGCTCAGATTGCCGTTGCTGGCCAGCACCATTTCACGCAGCAACTCCTGCACCCGCACGGCATAACTTCTTATTTGTGGAACATCGGCCGTGGCTTCATCGGAGTAGAAGAAGATCATCTCGATGGGCTTGCCGAGATTGCCCAGGATATTGCGGGTGCCGTCAGACAATGAGTACAGGCGGTCCTGGGTCAGGTCGATTCGCACTGGTGGCAGCAGGCTGATGACCGCCACCGACAGCAACAGGAATACCGCGATGGAGATCAACCCGACGGAAGAAAACAGTGACTTCAGGTTCATGTCAATTGGCCTTCTTTATTTCGATGACGATGGCACTGGCCAACAGCCAGCCAAAAATGAACACGGCAAAGAACAGGAAATCCCGGATGTCCAGCACGCCCTTGCTGATGGAGTCGAAATGGGTGAGGAAGCCCATGGCGGCAAAGGCATCCACCAGAAACTGGGGCAGCCAGGCCGGAAAGGCGTCCAGCACGATGGGCGAGCCCATGACCACGAACAGGAAACAGATACTGACGGTGAGGATGAAGGCGATCACCGGATTCTTGGTGGCTGCTGACATGCAGGAACCGATAGCGAGGAAACCGCCCGCCATGAACCAGCTGCCCAGATAGGCCGCCACGATGACGCCATTGTCCGGCTCACCAAGGTAATTCACCGTGATCCAGATGGGGAAGGTCAGGACCAGGGCGATGGCGGTCAGTCCCCAGGCTGCCAGGAACTTGCCCAGCACCGCCTCGGACAGCTTGACCGGCAGGGTCATGAGCAATTCGATGGTGCCGGTCTTGCGCTCGTCGGCCCACAGACCCATGGCCACCGCCGGTACCATGAACAGGTAGAGCCAGGGATGAAAGCTGAAGAAAGGCAGCAGATCCGCCTGACCCCGTTCGTAGAAACCGCCCAGGTCGAAGGTGAAAATGCCGTTCATGATCAGGAAGATCACGATGAAGATATAGGCCAGGGGGGTGGCGAAGTAGCTGGCCAGTTCACGTCTGAAGATGATGCCTAGATTGCCCATCGTACTGCCTCTTGAAGACCGGGGGACCTAACGTGCACCCTGGGTGACGCTGCGGAATACATCCTCCAGCTGTCCCCTGTTGATATGAAACTCGGACACCGGCCAGTCCCGCTGCTGCGCCATCTCGGACACCGCAGCAAAAATGGGTTTGCCGTCGCGGGACAATATGGTGAAGTTCAAGCGGTCCTCGGCGTCCTGTTCCACGGCGGCGATGTCGGAATAGTTGCGCAGGTCGGCGGCCAGGTCGTACTCACGGGTCAGGCGGATGCTGACCGCCTGGTGATAGCGGGAGCGGGCTTCCAGTTCAGCGGGAGTGCCGTCAGCGACGATGCGACCGTTGCAGATGATGATGGCGCGGGTGCAGACCGCGGTCACTTCCTCCAGGATGTGGGTGGAGATGATGACGATCTTGTCCCGCGCCAGGTTTTTGATCAGCTCCCGCACGTGGTGTTTCTGGTTGGGATCCAGTCCGTCGGTGGGCTCGTCGAGAATCAGCACCTTGGGATCGTGCATGATGGCCTGGGCCAGTCCCACCCGGCGCTTGAACCCCTTGGACAGGGTGTCGATGGTCTGGTGGCGGACGTTGTCGAGCTCCACCAGCTGGATCACATGTTCCACCCGCTCGGCAATCTGCGCGCCGCGGAAGCCGCGCACCTGGGCAATGAAATTGAGGAATTCCAGGGTAGTCATGTCGCCGTAGCTGGGGGCGCCTTCCGGCAGGTAGCCGATCAGGGATTTCGCCTCGATGGGACTTCGGGTGATGTCGTAGCCATCGATCGTCACCGAGCCCTCGCTGGGGGCGAGGAATCCGGTGATGACTTTCATGGTGGTGGATTTACCGGCACCGTTGGGGCCGAGAAAACCCAGTACCTCCCCTTCCCTGACCGTGAATGACATGTCCTCCACGGCGGTGAACTGATTGAACTTTTTGGTCAAATGGCTGATTTCAATCATCTTGCACTGTCCTGATTGTTGTTTTCCCAGTCACGGCAACCGCGCTGCGACACCCGGCACCGTGCCTGACCTATTCAACCGTTGGAAATTTGAGACCGGCTAATATATGCGCCCCACCCCCATTTTTCAATGGCGGCTCATCGCAGCCGCCATTGGGGTATAATCCCGCCCCGCACAATTGCCCGCGGAATCCACAGATCATGAATACCCTGGTGAAACTCGTCATGCTGGTCGGCCTGCTGGGCTGTCTGACGGCCTGCGGACAAAAAGGCCCCCTCAGGAGACCGGAGCAGGTATCCCTCGCGCCGGCCCATCACAGCATCGCGAAACTGGATCATGAACCCATTCATCTATTATCAAGCCGGTGAGCTGTTCGCCGAGCAGGTGCCGGTGGCGGCACTTGCCGCTGAGCATGGCACACCGCTGTATGTCTACTCCCGTGCCGCCATCGAACAGGGCCTGCGGGACTATCAGCAGGCTTTGCAGAACACCGACCACCTGGTGTGCTATGCCGTGAAGGCCAATTCCAACCTGGCGGTGCTCAACGTGCTGGCCCGACTGGGTGCCGGTTTCGATATCGTGTCCGGCGGTGAATTGCAGCGAGTCCTGCGGGCGGGTGGCGAGGCGTCCAGGGTGATTTTTTCCGGTGTCGGCAAGACCGAGGCTGAGATGGTCATGGCTCTCAATGCAGGCATCGCCTGTTTCAATGTGGAGTCCGAGGCCGAGCTGCAGCGCCTGGAACGGGTGGCAGCGAGCCTGAACCTGCGCGCACCGGTGTCCCTGCGGGTAAACCCGGATGTGGACGCCGGCACCCACCCCTACATTTCAACGGGCTTGAAGGAGAACAAGTTCGGCATCGACAGCGAGCGCGCCTTCGAGGTGTACCGGAGTGCGGCGGCCATGCCCCACCTTGAGGTGGTTGGCATCGACTGCCATATCGGTTCCCAGCTCACCGAACTCAGCCCCTATCTGGATGCCATGCATCGCCTGGTGGCGCTGGTGGACCGGCTGGCTGCCGCCGGCATCGCCCTGCGCCATTTCGACATCGGCGGAGGGCTGGGTGTGCGCTACGCCGGGGAAGCCCCTCCCCACCCGGCCCAGCTCATCGGCGCGGTGCGGGAACGCCTGGGCCAGCGCAGACTGAAGCTGCTGCTGGAACCGGGCCGCTCCATCGTGGCCAATGCCGGAATACTGGTGACCCGGGTGGAATATGTGAAAGCCACTGCCGCCAAGCGCTTTGCCGTGGTGGATGCCGCCATGAACGACCTGCTGCGGCCGGCACTCTACAGTGCCTGGCAGGCCATTGTGCCGGTGCGCCAGTCGAGCCAACCGACCTTGCGCTACGACGTGGTGGGTCCGGTGTGCGAATCCGCGGATTTTCTGGGCAAGGACCGGGAGCTGGCCCTGTCACCCGGCGACCTGCTGGCGGTGATGTCTGCCGGCGCTTACGGTTTTGTCATGAGCTCCAACTACAATACACGCAACCGCGCCGCCGAGATTCTGGTGGACGGCTCCCGGGTGCATATGGCACGCCGCCGGGAGACTTTAGAGGACCAGCTGGGCCTGGAGCAGGTGCTGCCGGACTGATGGGTAATCTCCGCCACCTGCCCGGTGGCGGTCCGCTAATTCTTTCTTGGTAATTCATCCCCCACGTCGATAACACCCTTATGCGCATACCCTTTACCAAAATGCACGGCCTGGGCAATGACTTCATGGTCCTCGACCTGGTCAATCACGACGTCCATCTGGAACCCGGGCAGATCCGCCGGCTGGCGGACCGCCACTTCGGGGTGGGGTTCGATCAGCTGCTGCAGATCGAACCACCCTCGGAGGCGGATGTGGATTTCAATTACCGCATCTTCAATGCCGACGGTGGCGAAGTGGAGCACTGTGGCAACGGCGCCCGCTGCTTTGCCATTTATGTGCGCGACCACGGTTTGAGCCACAAGAACCCCATCCGGGTAAAGACCCTCAACGGCATACTGGAACTGCGCATCGCCGCCGATGACTCGGTCACGGTGAACATGGGCGCACCCCGCTTCGCACCGCCGGACATCCCCTTCCATGCCCCCCGGCAGGCGCTGTCCTATCGCCGTACCGTAATGCTCCGGGGCGCTCCCCAGGAACTGGAATTTAGCGCCCTGTCCATGGGCAACCCCCACGCCGTGATCCGGGTGGCGGATGTGGCCAATACGCCGGTGGCCGATCTGGGGCAGGCACTGCAGGCCCATGGGGATTTTCCCCAGGGCGTCAACGTGGGCTTCATGGAAATCGTGGATCGCCGACACATCAGACTACGGGTCTACGAGCGCGGCGCCGGCGAGACGCTGGCCTGCGGCACAGGTGCCTGTGCCGCCACGGTGGCCGGTTGCAGCCTGGGAAGTTTAGATGATACCGTCACGGTCGGCCTGCGAGGGGGCGAACTCACGGTGTCATGGCAGGGCGGCGACAGCCCGGTAATGATGAGTGGACCAGCAACCAGTGTTTACGAGGGAAGCCTAGAACTATGAGCACCGACACCACCGCCGCGCATCCATCCGCATCCCGCTCCGGGCAGTCATCCGACTCTGACCTGACTGGCCAGTCCGGCGCAGTGGTCCCTGCGGCAGACATTACCCCACCCCCGGCAGCCGTCTCCGCCACCCAGGTGGCGGACTATCTGCGTCAGCATCCCGACTTTTTCCTCGCCCATGATGATCTGCTGGTGGAGCTCCAGCTGCCCCACGAGAGCGGCAAGGCCATCTCCCTGCTGGAACGACAGGTTGCGATCCTGCGCAGCCGGGGCACCGATGCCCGCACCAAACTCAACAATCTGCTGGACAATGCCCGCAACAACGATCAATTGTTCGAGACCACCCGCGACCTGGTGCTGGCGCTGTTGAAAGCCAGAGATGCCAGCGAGATCCTCACGGTAGCCCAGGATCGTCTGAGCCATCACGACAACATCGATGCCTGCGAAATCGTGGTGGTGGCGGACAGCGGCCTGCGCACCGCCGACTCCATCCGCGCGGAACCCCTCAGCCGGCTGCAGCAGGACTTCAATGACGTTTTCCGTCTCAAGCGCACCCATTGCGGCAAGCTGCCGAAAGACAAAGTCGCCTTGCTGTTTCCCGCCGGCAAATCACTGGTGAAATCCACCGCCGTCTGTCCGGTCCTGCACAACGGCCAGGTGCTGGCGCTGCTGGCGCTGGGCAATCGCCAGGACAATTACTTCAATATCAACCTGGATACCCTGTTCCTGGACTTCATCGGCAATGTCATCGGCGCCGTATTGGGCCGCACTCTGGCAAGCGCCAGGTAGAACTTCCGGGTCGCCCATGCCTCGCCACAGTCGATGAACCCCGCCAGTAACCACGCAGCCACTGACGGCCAGCCGCTGGTCTCCATCATTGTCCGCACCATGAATCGCCCGGAGCTCGCCGAGGCCCTGCGCTCCATCGCCTTGCAGACCCATGCCCCGCTGGAAGTCGTTGTGGTGGATGCGTTGGGTCAAGGCCTGGATCCCGCCTTGCTGGCCGACCCGGCATATTCCCTGCGCCTGGTGTCCACCGGCAAGCCCCTGGGCCGTTCCCGAGCCGCCAATGCCGGCCTGGAGCAGAGCACGGGTGCCTACCTCATGTTCCTGGATGATGATGACTGGATCGGGGAGGACCACATTGCAAGACTCATGGAAAGGTTGCAGTCCAGTGGCGTGCAGGCAGCCTACAGCAGTGTGGCCAAGGTCAGCATCGACGGCCTGCCCACGGGCGAGGTATTCGATCGTGACTATGATCCCGTGCTGTTGCGCCGCGACAACTACATACCCATCCATGCCGTGTTGTTCTCCCAGAGCCTGGTGCAACAGGGCTGCCGGTTCGATGAGGCACTGGATGTCTACGAGGACTGGGATTTCTGGCTACAGGTTTCCCGCCTCACGGATTTCGCACACGTCGCTGCGGTAACCGCCTTCTACCGGCAGGGCGGCGCCTCCGCCACCGCCACTGACGACCTGCGCACCCGTTTCACGCCGGGCCACCCGCTGGCACGGGCCAGGGAACATCTATTGGATAAATGGCGCCAGGTTTGGAGCGGCAGGGAGATCAATGAGTTGCTGGGCATCATGGATGACACCGAATTACAGCTTGCCCTGCGCAAGGACATTGCCAGGGCGGAGTCCCGCATTGGCGAGCTGGACACTGAGCTGCGCCGCCAGTTGGAAGTCAACGCTGACCAACTAAAGATCAACACAGAGCAGCTCAAGGTCAACGCAGAGCAGCTAAAGGTCGGCTGGGAACGACAGCAGACCATATATCATCTCCATACCGCCATGGACAATCTCAGGCAGGGCCTGGAGAACCAGATCAATGCCTTGCGTACCGAAGTGGAAGCCGGTCTTGCCCGCGATCGCGATGCCCGCCAGACCCAGTGGCATCTGCAACGTCACATCGAGGAATTGCAGACCCGTATCGATACCATCTATGCCTCACCGTCGTGGCGCATAATGGGGCCTTTTCGCCGCCTGTCCCGCTTTGCCAGTCAGCGGCTGGTGTTTCCTCTCAAGGCGGCCGTGCATTTCCGCCGTTATGGCACCCGTCTGCAGCCGCCATGGCCAGCCGTGGGAGCCAAAACGGCAGACCTGGCACCTTCAGCCTCACCGCAGCCCGCACCACCACCGGCCGATCAGGAGTCTCTCAAGACCCGCTACCGCCTCAGGGCGGAGCAGCATCTGCAGGACTTCCTGCAGCACAGTCCCGGAATCAGCTTTCCCGCCGTGGAATCCCCCCGGGTGTCCATCCTTCTTGTGTTGTACAACCAGGCACCGCTGACCCTGTTGTGTCTGGAGTCGATTCTTCAATATGCCCCCTATCCCTACGAGGTGGTGGTCATCGACAACGCCTCGGCGGATGACAGTGCTGCCATGATGGCCAAGGTGCACAACGTTACCCTGGTGCGCAACGAGGACAACGTGGGTTTCGTGCGGGCGGTCAATCAGGGCGCCCGACTGTGCCGGGGCCAGTACACCCTGCTGCTGAACAATGATGCCCTCCTGCACGGGGGTTCCATCGAGGCAGCCCTGGGCACCCTGGAGCAGACCCCCCGCGCCGGTGCCGTGGGAGGCCGCATCCTGTTGCTGGACGGCGCCCTGCAGGAGGCAGGCAGCTTTATCTTCTCCGACGGCAGTTGCCTGGGCTACGGCCGCCACCAGGATCCCGAGGCGCCGGAATACATGTTCCGCCGTCCGGTGGACTATTGTTCCGGCGCCTTCCTGCTGTATTCCTCCGCGTTGTTCCGGGAGATGGGCGGCTTCGACGATGACTACGCACCGGCCTATTACGAGGATTCTGACTTCTGTGTGCGCCTGCAGGAGGCCGGACTGCAGGTGATCTACGAGCCCCGGGCCGTCATCACCCATTACGAATTCGCCAGCTCCGGGGGCCAGACCAAAGCCTCGGAGTTGCAGACACGCCACCGGGCCGTGTTGTGCCGCAAGCATGCCGATTACCTGGCCCGCCGGGTTGCGCCCCATCCGGACAATCTGCTGCGGGCGCGCAGCGCAAATGACCACATCAATGTGCTGATGATCGACGACCGGGTTCCCCATGCGGGGCTGGGCGCCGGCTTTCCCCGCAGCAAACAGATAGCCACCCTGCTGGCGAACGCCGAGGTGAACCTGACGTTTTACCCCTTGCAGTTCCCGGAGGATGACTGGGGCACCGTCTATGAGACGCTGCCCGCCACGGTGGAGGTCATGCTGAACCTGGGGCGCGATGGACTGGCGGGTTTCCTGGCCGCCCGACGCGACTTTTACGATGTCATCCTGGTCAGCCGGGTACACAATATGGAGGTCCTCAGCGGCATTCTGCATCAGGATCCCAACCTGCTGGGCCGTTCCCGCCTGGTCTATGATGCCGAGGCGGTGACGGCTCCGCGCACCATTCTGCAACGGGAATTGCGCGGCGAAGCGGTCAGCGAGGACACCAGACAACGCTTGTTACGGGAGGAGCTGGGCATGTCGGTGCTGGCCGATACGGTCATCGCCGTTACCGCCGCCGAGTCCCGGCTCTACCATGAGCAGGGTGTGGCACGTACCGTGGTGCTGGGCCACAGCCTGCAACCCCGACCGACCCAGCGTCCCTTCCATGAGCGCAGGAACCTGCTGTTCGTCGGGGCTCTCAATGTGGAGCATTCGCCCAATGTGGACTCCCTGCTGTGGTTTGCCGTCGAGGTAATGCCCAGGCTGCGGGAAATCATTCCCGATCTGGAACTGCTGGTGGTGGGTGACAATACGGCACGCTCACTGGCTGCCATCACCACGCCCGGCATCCGGTTTCTGGGCCGCATCGAGTCCATCACACCCTATTACGACAGCTGCCGGGTGTTCATCGCTCCGACCCGTTTTGCCGCCGGCATTCCCCACAAGGTCCATGAGGCTGCCGCCATGGGCATACCCTGCGTTACCACCCGTCTGCTGGCCCGACAGCTGCAATGGCAGCATGACGAGGAATTGCTGAGCGCGGACAGCGGAGAAGAATTCCTCGCCGCCTGCCTGGACCTGTACCAGGATGAGACACGGTGGAGCCGGGTACGTCAGGGTGGTCTGGCGGCGGTGGCGCGGGATTGTGCACCGGACAGGTTCGCGGCGGACCTGCTGGGTATTTTCGGCCTCTCCAACACCGCCGCCGGGTAGGTGGCGGAGGCAACTACAAGCTGCGCACCACCCGGTAAAGCAGCTTGCGCCACAGGGCAGGCCCGCGCCCGAGGGCGCAGCCCAACCGGCAGATGCGCACCTGGCGGGCGTTCATGGCGGCGCCATGGGTAAGCAGCAGGGTCTGGCACTGCAGGGCCAGCCGTTCAAAAATCCCGGTGTCATCGTCATCAAGGGCACGACGGATTCTGGCATCTACGGAAGTCTTCGGCATGCGCCGGCGCGCGCCCAGCGTATTTCCGCCGTGCTGCCGATAGCTGACCGTGGCCCGATCCACATAAACGGTACTGCCGTGCAGGCCTGCCATGATGGCAATCCACCAGTCATGCATGACGGCTCCCACAGGCACCGGCACGGCCCGGCGGGCCAGCGACTCATTGCACATCAGGGTACAACCGGTGACGGCATTGGCCACCAGCACCCGGCCGAAATTCAGCCTGGTCGGTGACAGGCCCTGGTAGCTCACCAGTGAGGGTGCCAGCTGTTCCAGATTGGCATCAACCACCCGCAGATCGGTGTGCACCAGCACGGGTCCTGCGGTTCTTTCCTCCTGTTGCTGCATCGCCCGCAGGGAAACACTGAGTTTGTCGGCATCCCATACGTCATCCTGGTCACTGAAGGCCAGGTAGGCCGGAGTCAGGCCCAAAACCTCCCGCTGTTCCAGGGCATAGTCCAGCAGACGGCCGAAGCTGCCGCAGGCGCCCCGATTGCCGATCTCATTGGGAATGATCACCATGCGCCCGGGGTTGGCGGTGGCATAGCGTTGCAGGATGTCCCGGGTGCCGTCGCTGGAGCCATCGTCCCGCACCACGATGACCAGGTTGGCATGGTCCTGGGCCAGCAGGGAATCCAGCTGGGCCGGTAGATAGGTCTCCCCGTTGAACGTGGAGAGCAGGATGCCGATGCGGGGTTGTGGTGCCGACATCCTTTACACCAGCGACCGGGAATCGCGGATGCCGTCACGGATGCTGCGCCAGTACTGGGCTCGTTGCGGAGATGCCAGCAGCAGCCAGCAGGCCTTCAGAAAAAACCGCGGAACATCCCGCAGCTTCCAGCCCCAGGGGGAGTACGGCTGGGAATACAGATGGACCCGATTACGGCTGGAGTAGTAACTGCGGGCCGGATTGTGCTGGGCCATCAGGCCGCGGCGTACCAGGGGATTGTCGCTGCGCTCTCCGATGGCGTGATAGATGATGGCCTGATCCGTACCCACCAGCTCATAGCCCCTGGCCCTGGCGCGAAAGCACCATTCCATGTCCACATTGTCGATGAAGTAACTGGCCTTCATCATTCCTATATCCTCCAGCACAGCCAGGGGCACAAGGGTTCCCGAGGTGATGAGAAAGTCCGCCCGGAAATGCTGCTGACTGCCGCCAAAAGGCTGATCACTGCGGGAGAACAGGCGATTGAACAGTTTGAAGCGTGTCTGGCTGCGGGTCTGGGGGTTGATGATGCGCGGCCCGATGGCCGCTATCCTGCCAGCGGTCAGTGCGCTGGCCTCGTGGTAGGCGGCCAACAGTCGACTGACGTACTGGTCACCAAGGCTGCTGTCCTGGTCGAACAACAGGGCAAATTCATAACCTTCGTCACGGGCCTGTTCGAGTCCCAGGTTGAGTGCCGCCGCCAGGCCCAGGTTGTCCGGCAGGCGGCGCAATTCCCTGCAGCGCTCATAGACTTCGATGGAGCTGGCAAACTTGCCGGTTTTTTCCGATCCGTTGTCGATCACCACAAAATCCGTCTCACGATTGAGCTGCCCCAACAGTTTCAGCAGCGCCGTGATGTCCGGATTGAAAGTGACGACGATGGCACAGGTGCCGCTCATGGCGTTCCGGGCTCGGTGTTGACCACCGGAGTCTCCGCGGAGAAGTTCATGGACTCGGGGCGCAACAAGGAGCGCACCAGAAAATAGAGAATGGACACCACGCCGATGAACAAACCCAACACCACGCCGCTGTCGATAATTCCGCGCCAGGGCTGGGGCAACAGGCGGACGATCAACACGAAGCAGATGATCATGGCGGTCAGACTGATGGACAGCAGCTGGCGCCGGGGGGTGGCATGGATGTATCCCATGCAGAACAGGGGGGCCAGCAGCACGTGGGCGGGCCGGGGGTGGTTTTTCAGGTAGTTGGCCCGCACCACCAGCCGCGGCGCAAAATTGCGGTGAAATCCCCGGTATCCCTCCGCCCAGATCATGTAGGGCACGAACAGCAGCAGCGCCGCCCACTGCATCGCGGTCAGGGAATGGCCCACCAGTTCGAACGCCATGGGTGACAATCTCACAATGGCCGCCAGCAGCAGGGTCAATACACCGCCGATACCCCAGACATACCCTATAAATCGCAAAGTGTCGCCTCTGAACCAGGAAAAGCGGCCTATTATAGCGGCTTGCGCCCTGATTTTGCGCTATGATCAGCGGCGATTACCCGCCCCGGATTTTGCAGACAGGTTCCTATGAGTATCAAGCTCGGCATCGTGATGGACCCCATCGAGGACATCAATTTCAAGAAGGATTCCAGCCTGGCCATGCTGTTGGCCGCCCAGCATCGGGGCTGGAAACTGCATTACATGCTGCAGACCGACCTGTACATGGAAAGCGGCATCAGCAAGGCCATGATGCGGGAGTTGACCGTGCGGGACGATCCCTATGCCTGGTTCGAATATGGCGCCAGCCTGGACATGGCCCTGGGTGAGCTGGATGTCATCCTGATGCGCAAGGACCCGCCCTTCGACAACCACTATATTTATTCCACCTACCTGCTGGAACAGGCCCAGCAATCCGGCACCCTGGTGGTGAATCGCCCCCAGAGCCTGCGGGACTGTAACGAGAAGCTGTTCGCCGCCCAGTTCCCCCAGTGTTGTCCGCCGTTCCTGGTCACCTGCTCGGCGCAGAAACTCAGGGAATTCCACCGCCAGAACGGGGACGTGATCTTCAAACCCCTGGACGGCATGGGGGGTACGGCCATCTTCCGTCTCAGACAGGACGATCCCAATGTCAGCGTCATCATCGAGGTAATCACCCAGCGGGGCAGCAACCAGATCATGGCCCAGAAATACATTCCGGAGATCGTCAAGGGGGACAAACGCATCCTGCTGATCGACGGCAAGCCCGTGCCCTATGCCCTCGCCCGGGTACCGGCGGTGGGTGAATCCCGCGGCAATCTGGCGGCTGGCGGCAGTGGTATCGCCCAGCCCCTCAGCGATCGGGATCGCTGGATCTGTGAGCAGGTGGGTCCTGCCGTGAAGGCGCGCGGCCTCCTTTTTGTCGGGCTCGACGTGATCGGTGATTACCTCACCGAGATCAACGTCACCAGTCCCACCTGCATCCGTGAGATCAACGCCGCCTATGACCTTGATATCGCGGGAGACCTGATGGACTGCATAGAAAGCAAACTCGACAGCGGAATCGAATGACACGTCAGGCACAGGACTCCCCCCGCGCTCCCGCACCGGTGGATGCCAACACCGAGCGCTTCGGCTTTACCGTATTCCTGTCCGCCTGTGTCCATGCCATCCTGATCCTGGGTGTGGGATTTTCCTATCTGGAGGAGATGACCAGCTCCCCCACCATGGAAATCACCCTTGCCCAGTACCGCAGTGAGGAACGGCCTGAGGATGCGGATTTTCTCGCCCAGGAGAATCAGGCAGGCAGCGGTACCCTCGATGAGCGGGCGGCACCCAGTACACCTTTCGAGGCGGAGCTGCAGGACAACGTCATACAGGAGGTCAACCCCCAGCCCCAGGCCCGGGTTTTCACCCAAATCGACCAGCAGGACATCGCGGTGCTGACCGCCCTGCAGGCGGAGGACCAGCAGCAACAGCAGGTGGAGGAGGAGATGCCCGACACCGAAACCCCGGAAGCCGAACAAACCAGCCAGGATGAGCTGAGCGTGGCAATTGCCAGCCTGCAGGCCCAGCTCGATCTGCAACGCCAGGCCTACGCACGCCGCCCGCGACGCTACACGATTTCCTCAGCCTCCACCCAAAAGAGCCATGACGCACTTTATCTGGACAGCTGGCGCAAGCGGATCGAGTCGGTGGGCAACCTTAATTATCCGATGCGGGCCAGGCAGGAGCAGATTTTTGGCAGCCTGCGCATGCTGGTGGCCATTCTGCCGGACGGTACCGTGGATGAGATCCGCATTCTCCGCTCATCGGAAAGCAGTGTGCTTGACCAGGCCGCCATCGATATCGTAAAACTGGCCGCGCCCTTCGAGGCCTTTCCCGAGGAGTTGCGGGGCCAGGTGGACATTCTTGAAATCATCCGAACCTGGCGCTTCCATGAAGGCTCGGCTTTCACCAGCGAGTGACCGGGGCAAGGAACCCAACCCATCATGACTGACTTTCAAAGCCCCAGCTCACTGGAAAACCAGTTCCTGATTGCCATGCCGCAATTGCAGGATCCCTATTTCGCCAACAGCGTCACCCTGCTGTGGAAGCACAACGAGCAGGGCGCCCTGGGTATCGTCATCAACAAGCCCATGACCACCACGGTGGCGGATATCTTCAAGGAACTGGACATCGAATGCAGCGTGGATATGAGGCAGTTTCACGACAAGAAGGTGCTGGCCGGCGGTCCCGTTGAACGGGACAAGGGTTTCATCATTCACGATGCGGCACAGGCCTGGGAGTCCTCCATCACCATCTCGCCCCGGCTGAGCATCTGCACATCGCGGCAGATTCTGCAGGACATCGCCGATGGCAAGGGACCACCCCATTATCTGGTGGCGCTCGGCTGCGCCGGTTGGGATGCCGGTCAACTGGAAAGGGAAATCACCGAGAATGCCTGGCTCACGGCCCCCGTGGACCAGGACCTGGTGTTTTCCGAGGATTATCATAACAAGGCAACGGCCGCCGCCGCGTTGCTGGGCATCAATCTGCGGCACATGCCCCCTGCCGCCGGTCATTCCTGATGTGCCACCTGGCACCGGTCTTGGGCCCGTGAGTCTGCCCGGTTTTCCTTCCTCTGCCGAGTTCGCCTCCAGACCGTTTACGGCCATGGCCTTCGACTTTGGCACCCAGCGCATAGGCACTGCCTACGGTCAGAGTCTGACCGGCACGGCCCAGGCCCTGCCCGTCATCCGTGCCAGGGACGGCATACCCGACTGGGCTGCACTGGAGGCGCTGATCAAGAAGTGGCAACCGGCACTGCTGGTGGTGGGTGTGCCGCGCAATCTCGATGATACCCAGACCGAACTGACCCGCCGGGCCGAGAAATTCGCCCGGCGTCTGGAAGGCCGTCTGCACCTGCCCTGTTATGGTATCGACGAACGGCTGAGCTCAGTCGCGGCGGAGGAATTGAGCGAGCGGGGAACGAGTCGGGCAGCCATCGACAGCCTGGCTGCCCAGGTCATCCTTGAAACCTGGTTCAGCGAATTGATCCGCCAGCGGCAATGAAACCGGCTTAGAAACTGTCCGGCATCTTGGCCTTTGAGCGGGCATCCTCACGGGTCACCAGGCCCTTGGCCAGCAGGTTCTTCAGGCATTGATCCAGAGTCTGCATGCCCACGCCGGCACCGGTCTGGATGGCCGAATACATCTGGGCCACCTTGTCCTCACGGATCAGGTTTCGGATGGCGGGGGTGCCGATCATGATCTCGTGAGCCGCCACCCGGCCACCACCGGGTTTCTTCAGCAGGGTCTGGGAGACCACCGCCTGCAGGGATTCCGACAGCATGGACCGCACCATGTCCTTTTCCGCCGCCGGGAACACGTCGATCACACGGTCGATGGTCTTGGCTGCCGAGGTGGTGTGCAGGGTGCCGAACACCAGGTGGCCGGTTTCCGCCGCGGTCAGCGCCAGGCGGATGGTTTCCAGGTCCCGCAATTCACCCACCAGGATGATGTCCGGGTCCTCACGCAGGGCGGAGCGCAGGGCCTCGTTGAAACCCAGGGTATCGCGATGCACCTCACGCTGGTTGATCAGGGACTTCTTGCTCTGGTGAACGAATTCGATGGGGTCTTCGATGGTCAGGATGTGTTCGTATTTGGAGCTGTTGATGTAGTCGATCATGGCCGCCAGGGTGGTGCTCTTGCCGGAGCCCGTGGGCCCGGTCACGCACACCAGTCCGCGGGGGACATCGGAGATCTTCTTGAAGATCTCCCCCATCCCCAGCTGCTCCATGGACAGCACCTTGGAGGGAATGGTCCGAAATACCGCGGCAGCGCCCCGATTCTGGTTGAAGGCATTGACCCGGAAGCGGGCCAGATTGGGAACCTCAAAGGAAAAGTCGCACTCGAGGAATTCCTCGTAATCCTTGCGCTGCTTGTCATTCATGATTTCATAAATCATGGAATAGACTTCCTTGTGATCCAGCTCCGGGACATTGATGCGTCGTATATCACCATCCACACGGATGAGCGGCGGCATGCCCGCGGTAACGTGCAGGTCCGATGCGCCCTGTTTGGCGCTGAAATTCAGTAATTCTGTAATATCCATGGCCTTTCCATTCCCCGCTACTTTACGGCACGAGCCAAGTATACTAGTCCCGCCCCGGAACCACGTCCAGAACGACCGATGCCAAGCATAACAGAAAACATCCGCAGGACTGTTAACCACATCCATGAACTGGAGGCCCGCTACCATCGGCCCCAGGGTGCCGTGACCCTGCTGGCGGTCAGCAAGCAGCAACCGGCCAGTGCGATCCGGGAGGCCGCTGCCGCCGGACTGCGGGACTTCGGTGAAAATTATCTGCAGGAGGCGCTGGACAAACAGCTGCTGCTGCGGGACTGCCCCCTGTGCTGGCATTTCATCGGCCCCATTCAGTCCAACAAGACGCGCCTGATAGCTGCCCATTTTCATTGGGTCCACAGCGTGGACCGGCTGAAGATCGCCCAGCGTCTCAGCGAACAGCGGGATCCGGCACTGCCCCCTCTCAATGTCTGCGTGCAGGTGAACATCTCCGGCGAGGACAGCAAGTCGGGCGTGGCACCGGCCGAGACCAGAGCCCTGTGTATGGCGGTGGCGGCCCTGCCCCACCTGCGACTGCGTGGACTGATGACCATTCCGGCGCCCATGGACACGGTCGCGGAGCAGCGTCGCTGTTTCGGGCAACTGGCGGCCCTGCAACGGGAAATCGCCATCGACCTGCCACAACTGGATTGTCTGAGCATGGGCATGAGCGGCGACTACGAGGCCGCCATCGCCGAGGGCTCCACCCTGGTGCGCATCGGCACCGCCCTGTTTGGCGCAAGGATATAAATGGCGGGTGCATATACGCTAGAATTGGCCCCATCCTGACAAACCTACCGCAGTGAATCGTTAAGTGAGTATTGACCCGTCCCCCGCAGATCTCGATATCGGTTTCATCGGTGCCGGCAACATGGCCGGCGCATTGATCCGCGGTCTGCTTCAGCAAGGCGTCCCGGCCGGTCGCATCCGGGCCGCGGATATCGATGCGACGAAGCTGGAGGAGCTCAGCCGGGAATGCGGCATTGGCAGTGGTGACAGCCGCAGCGTGACCCGGGTGTCCCGGGTACTGGTGCTGGCCGTCAAACCCCAGGTGATGCAGCAGGTGTGCGGCGGGCTCAAAGCCGATCTGCAGCCGGGCACCCTGGTGATTTCCATTGCCGCCGGCATCACCCTGGCCCATTTACAGCGATGGCTGGGCCAGGAAACCGCCCTGGTGCGCTGCATGCCCAACACCCCGGCCCTGGTGGGCTGTGGTGCCAGCGCCTTGTTTGCCGCAGCCACCGTGGACAGTCGACAGCGAACCCTTGCACAGGCTGTGCTGGATGCGGTCGGCATCAGCCTGTGGTTGACCCGGGAATCCGACATGGACGCGGTGACCGCCCTGTCCGGCAGCGGTCCGGCCTATTTCTTCCTGCTGATGGAAGCCATGCAGGTTGCGGGTCGCGAGCTGGGACTGGACGACGACACGGCCCGCCGCCTGACCCTGCAGACTGCATTGGGCGCGGCGCGCCTGGCTGCAAACAGTCCGCTCGACAGCGCCGAACTGAGGCGCCAGGTGACTTCCCCCGGCGGCACCACCGAACGGGCCATTGGCGTGTTCGAACAGGGCGGCTTGCGCGAACTGGTGAGCAAGGCCCTGGGTGCCGCCCGCCAGCGTTCGGAAGAACTGGCCGGCACCATGAACGAATCAACCACCAAGCCATGAACTGACACTGGATTTTTCTGATGGGAGTATTTACCAGCACCGCGGCACTGATCATCAACGCACTGGGAGGCCTGTACCTGCTGGCCGTACTGTTGCGTTTCCTGCTGCAGATCGCCAAGGCGGATTTCTACAACCCTGTGTCCCAGGCCGTGGTGCGGGTGACCAACCCCCTGGTCAAGGTGTTCCGCAGCTTCATCCCGGGTTACCGCGGATTCGATTTCTCGTCGCTGGTCCTGGCCCTGGTGGTGGAGACGATCCTGGTGGTGTCACTGGTTGCCCTCTACGGCTTCCAGATGCCCGGCATGGGAACCATCATCACCTGGTCGGTTGTGGGCGTCGTGTCATTCATCATCAACATATACTACTGGGCCATCATCGCCTCCATCATCATGTCGTTTGTGATGATGTTTTCCGGGTCCATGAATCCCCATCCGGCCCTGCGTCTCATCTGGCAGCTGACAGAACCCGTGATGGCGCCCATCCGCAAAGTCATCCCGCCCATGGGGGGCCTGGATTTCTCTCCGATATTCATTTTCATTGCCATTCAGCTGTTGCGCAATATTCTCTATCAGTCATTCGGCATCACCACAGCCATTGCCAATGTCATTGTGGGAGTCTGACGTTTGCGATCATCCAGCAAGTTCCATCAGTGGGATGGAGAGAGCCTCATTTTGAACTGTCGAATCCAACCCAAGTCGAGCCGGGACTGTTTCGCCGAAGTGCTGGATGACAGGATCAAGATCCGCATTACGGCACCGCCCGTTGATGGCGAGGCCAATCTGCGTCTGATCCGGTTTCTGGCCCGTCAGTTCAAAACCACACAAGGTGACATCCACATCATCAAGGGTCAAACCAGCCCGATGAAGACAGTCAGAATAGACAGACCCGGAAGAATCCCGGCCGAATTGGCTCTGACGGACGCACCATGAGCACGATTTTCCCAGAGGACTCCGTCGGGCTGGTCGCACCGCAGAAATATCATTTCGACGAACCGCTGACCCTGCGCAGCGGTAAGATACTGCCTGCCTATGATCTGATGGTGGAAACCTATGGCACTCTCAACGCTGCCAGAAGCAACGGAATCCTGATCTGCCATGCGCTCAGCGGCGATCACCATGCGGCCGGCTATCACAGCGCCGACGACAAGAAGCCTGGCTGGTGGGACACCTGCATCGGCCCGGGCAAACCCATCGATACCAACAAATTTTTCGTGGTGGCGCTGAACAATCTGGGCGGCTGCGCCGGCAGTTCGGGACCCCGCTCAATCAATCCGGACACCGGCAAGCCCTTCGGACCGGATTTTCCGGTGGTGACGGTACGGGACTGGGTGGCCAGCCAGGTGCGCCTGAGTGACCGCCTGGGCATCGAGAAATGGGCCGCCGTCATCGGTGGCAGCCTGGGCGGCATGCAGGTCCTGCGCTGGGCCATCAGCTATCCCCAGCGCCTGGGACATGCCATAGCCATAGCCACCGCACCCAAATTGTCGGCACAGAACATCGCCTTCAACGAGGTGGCACGGCAGTCCATCACCAGCGACCCGAACTTCCATGAAGGTCGTTATCTGGAACATGGCACCTATCCCAAACGGGGGCTGATGCTGGCCCGCATGGTGGGGCACATCACCTACCTGTCCGACAGTGCCATGCGTTCCAAATTCAGCAAGAACGGCGGGGACACCGGGGCGGGCGGCAGTTTCGGCCGCGAATTGCGCAGCGGCAAACTGAGCTTCGGCTTCGATGTGGACTTCGAGGTGGAGAGCTACCTGCATTACCAGGGCGAGCGGTTTTCGGAGAACTTCGACGCCAACACCTATCTGCTGATGACCAAGGCGCTGGATTACTTCGACCCCTCCGTTGACTTTGGCGGTGATCTGAGCCGGGCCTTTGCCAACTGTGACTGCAAATTCTTCCTGATGTCCTTCACCTCGGACTGGCGCTTTCCGCCGGAGCGCTCCCGGGAGCTGGTCAATCACCTGTTGAAGGCCCGCTGTGACGTCAGCTATATCGACATCGAGGCGGATCAGGGCCACGACGCCTTCCTGCTGCCCATACCGCGCTACATGACCGCGTTCGACATCTATCTTCAACACGTCCACGAGGAACTCGACCGTGCGTCCTGACCTGTCCATTATTCAAGACTGGATTCAGCCGGGCAGTCGGGTGCTGGATCTGGGCTGCGGCGACGGCAGCCTGCTGCACTACCTCAAGCAGACCAAGGGCATCACCGAGATCGGACTGGAGATCGACACTGACAACATCAACAAATGCCTGGCCAAGGGTGTCAACGTCATCGAGCAGAATCTCGACCGCGGACTCGGCAATTTCGAGACCGGCAGCTTCGATACGGTGCTGCTGGCCCAAACCCTGCAGGCGCTGAGCCGACCGGACCTGCTCATCGATGAAATGCTGCGCATCGGCAAGAAGGGCATCGTCACGTTTCCCAATTTCGGCAACTGGAAGGCCCGCTTCTATCTGGGCAGCAAGGGCCGCATGCCGGTCTCCAAGTTCATGCCCTATCAGTGGTATGACACGCCGAACATCCACTTCTGCACCGTAAAGGATTTCGACGCCCTGTGTGTCAGCAAAAAAATCCGCGTGTTGACCCGCACCGTGGTGGATTCACAGCACCAGGGCAACTGGACCATCAAGTTATGGCCCAATCTGCTGGGCGAGATCGCCATCTACCACCTCACCCGCGGCTGATCACCATGCACAGAGTCGTGCTGGCCAGCGGCAATGCCGGCAAGCTGAAAGAGATCCGGGACACACTCCATGACCCACAGCTGGAGCTGGTGGCCCAGACCCTGCTGGGGGTGAGCGATGCCGAAGAGACGGGATTGAGCTTCGTCGAAAATGCCATCATCAAGGCCCGTCATGCCAGTCGGGCCACCGGGCTGCCGGCCCTGGCCGATGATTCCGGACTGGAAGTGGATGCCCTGGGGGGCCAGCCGGGCATTTACTCCGCCCGCTATGCTGGGATCAGCGGGCCCACGGCCGATGCGGCCAACAATGCCAGGCTGCTGGCCGCGCTGGCGGCGGTACCCGATGCCCGGCGTTCGGCACGGTTTCAGTGTGTGATCGTCTACATGCGCCACGCCGAAGATCCCACCCCGCTCATATGCCAGGGCAGCTGGGAAGGGCGTATCCTGCACTCTCCAAGAGGCAGCAACGGCTTCGGTTATGATCCCCTGTTCTTCGTGCCGACCCATCACTGCAGCTCCGCCGAGCTGGAACCCCAGGTCAAGAACCAATTGAGCCACCGCGGTCAGGCACTGCGGCAGTTGCAGGCATGCTGGCCCTTCCGCCCCTGAGTCTTTATATCCATATCCCCTGGTGCGTGCGCAAGTGCCCGTACTGCGACTTCAATTCCCACCGTGCCCCGGCAGCACTGCCGGAAGCGGACTATGTGCAGGCATTGCTGCGCGACCTGGCCCTGGATGCCCCCCTCACCCGGTCCCGTCCCGTGACCACCGTGTTCATCGGTGGCGGCACACCCAGCCTGTTTTCCGCCGCGGCCCTGCACACCCTGCTGCAGGGTGTGCGGCAGACAGTGGAGCTGGCACCCGGGGCGGAAATCACTTTGGAGGCCAATCCGGGCACGGTGGAGGCGACACGCTTGGCCGGCTATCGGGCGGCCGGGGTCAATCGACTGTCCCTGGGTGTCCAGAGCTTTTCCGACCGTCTGCTCCACACCCTGGGTCGCATCCATGACGGGGAGCAGGCGCGAGAGGCGGTGGCCATCGCGCGGTCTGCGGGTTTCGACAACCTCAATCTGGATCTCATGCACGGCCTGCCGGAGCAGACACAGGAGCAGGCTCTTGCCGACCTGGAGCTGGGTCTGGCCCTGGAGCCTGAACACCTGTCCTGGTACCAGCTCACCCTTGAACCCAACACGGAGTTTCACCGCCGGCCGCCGCTGCTGCCCGATGACGACACGGTGCATGCCATGCAGAGCGCCGGTCAACAGATGCTGGCCCAGGCCGGACTGACCCGCTACGAGGTGTCGGCCTACGCCCGGCCCCAACGGCAATCACGACACAATCTCAATTACTGGCAGTTTGGTGACTACCTTGGCATCGGCGCCGGCGCCCATGGCAAGCTGACCGACCCTGACACCGGCGTCATTTACCGGCTGCGCAAATACCGGCAACCGGAGCATTACCTGCAACAGGACCTCAACTACACGGCGCAACGAGCCACCATCGATCCGGCGGAGCTTCCCCTGGAGTTCATGCTCAATGCCCTGCGCCTGACCGGCGGGTTCTCCCGTCAGCTGTTCGAGAGCCGCACCGGGCTTGCTTTCGATGCCATTGCAAAGCAGATAGAATACCTGGTCGGCGCCGGCCTGCTGACCGGCGGCGATGAGCACATCGCACCCACTCCCAGGGGCCAGTTATTCGTCAACAACCTGCTCGAGGAGTTTCTGTAAGTGGAGCCCCTTTACACCCGCCACTGCGAACCCTGCAGAATGGGCACCCCCGTGATCAAGGACGGGGAGGCCAATGAGCTGCTGCTCAAGGTGCCCGCCTGGCGCCGGGAGTTTCACGATGGCGTGGAGAAACTGATCCGCGAGTTTTATTTCGTCGAGTTCAAGGATGCGTTTGATTTCACCTACAAGCTGGCCAGCCTGGCGGAGCGGGAAAGCCACCACCCCGGCCTGCTCACCGAGTGGGGCAAGGTAACGGTCTACTGGTGGACCCACAAGATCAATGGCCTGCACCTGAACGATTTCATCATGGCCGCCAAGACGGACATGCTTGCCAAGGCATCCCGCAAGCCCTGAGCAAGGGGCCGACCGCCACCTGCCATATTCTCTACTGAAAGGTTATTTATCATGGCCAGTCAATCCACGGAGTTAATGGGCCACTTCAACAGGTTGCTGAGCCTGCCCAGCATCAGTTCCGCCAATCCCGATCTGGATATGAGCAACAATCCGGTCATCGACTACCTGGCCACCTGCTTCGAGGATCTGGGATTCCGCTGCGAAATCATTGCCTGCCCCACCCACAGCGGCAACCCCAAGACCAACCTCATCGCCACACTTGGAGAGGGACCGGGTGGTCTGGTGTTTGCAGGGCACACCGACACGGTACCGGTGGATGCAGCGCTGTGGAGCGTGGATCCCTTCAAGCTGACCCAGCGTGACAACCGGCTTTACGGACTGGGCAGCACCGACATGAAGGGGTTTTTCGCCCTGGTGATGGAAGCCGTGCGGCCTTTTCTCGATGCCCCCTTGAAGCAGCCCATCATCGTGCTGGCCACGGCGGACGAGGAAACCTCCATGCACGGGGCCCGCACCCTGGTGCAACAGGGCTATCCCAGGGCACGGCACGCCATCATCGGTGAACCCACCAGCCTGATTCCGGTACGGGGCCACAAGGGAGTCATGATGGAGGCGATCCGCATTCAGGGCAGCAGCGGGCACTCTTCCGATCCTTCCCTGGGACGCAATGCCCTGGATGCCATGTACTATGTGATTGGCGAGCTCATGACCCTGCGCGAGGAACTCAAGCAGCAATACCGCAATCCCCTGTTCAAGATCGATCACCCCACACTGAATCTGGGGTGTATTCATGGGGGCGACAACCCGAATCGCATCTGCGGCCATTGCGCCCTGGAAATTGACATTCGCATCATGCCGGACATGGATATCGACGGCACCCGGGAACTGCTGGTTCGCCGCCTCACACCCCTGTCGACCCGCCTGGGAGTACAGTTGAGCGTGGAGCCCCTGTTTGCCGGCGCACCCGCCTTCGCCGCGGAAGCCGACAGCCTGCTGCTTTCCACCATCGAGAAGCTGACGGGACAGTCCGGCATCACCGTGGCATTCGGCACCGAGGCGCCCTTTCTGAAGGAGTTGGGCATGGACACCGTGGTATTCGGACCGGGCAATATCGATCAGGCACACCAGCCCGACGAGTTCCTGGCACTGGAAATGGTAAGTCCCTGTATTGACTATCTGCAGAAAACCATCAAGATGATCTGCCTTTGAAAGACCGACCGATGACCCGACAGCAAGCGCCCCACACGTACAGCCAGAAGAGCCCAGCCAGGAACACACCATGAAGAAAAAGATGCCGAAATTCATCGACTGGTTTCGCAACGCATCAGCCTACATCAATGCCCACCGCAACAAGACCTTCGTGATCCTGTTGAGCGGAGAGGCATTGGCGGATGAAAATTTTCCCAACATCGTCTATGACATCAACGTGCTGCACAGCCTTGGTGTCAAACTGGTCCTGGTGCATGGTGCACGTCCGCAGATTTCCGCCGCGCTGGCACAATCCGGTATCGAGTCCCGTTACCATAACGATCTGCGGATCACGGATCCCCAGGCCCTGGTGGTCACCAAGCAGGTCATCGGTCATCTGAGCATCGATATCGAAGCGCTGTTTTCCATGGGTCTGGTGAACTCACCCATGCACAATGCCGATATCAGGCTGTGCCGGGGCAATTTCGTCATCGCGCGGCCCTACGGTGTTCACAACGGTGTGGATTTCCTCAATACCGGCCTGGTGCGCAAGATCCAGGCCGCAGCCATAGAACAACAGCTCAATCAGCGTCACATCGTGCTGTTGAGCAACCTGGGTTACTCGCCGACCGGTGAGGTGTTCAATCTTTCCGCCGAGGAGGTGGCCACTGAAACGGCCATCGCGTTGAGAGCGGACAAGCTCATCCTGCTGGTGCCCGGTCGCGGAGTTGTCGATCAGGAAGGCAATCTGATCACCGCCCTGAGTCCGGTGGATGCCCGCCAGCACCTGGTGGACAATGCAGCCGGCGAAGAATCATCCCAGGCCTGTATCAACCACGCGTTGAAGGCGGCCATACGGGCCAGTGAGAACAAGGTACACCGTACCCATCTGATCAGTTATAACCAGAACGGTGCACTGTTGCAGGAACTGTTCACCCGCGAGGGCAAGGGCACCCTGGTAAGCCAGGAGAACGCCGAACAATTGCGCAACGCCACCATTGACGATGTGGGCGGCATACTGGAACTGATCAAACCCCTGGAGGAGGCCGGCACCCTGGTGCACCGGTCACGGGAATTGCTGGAGACCGAGATCGGCAACTTCAAGGTCATCACCTATGAAGGCATGGTCATCGCCTGCGCCGCACTCTACCCCCTGGACAACAACAGCGGCGAAATTGCCTGCATCGCCACCCATCCCGCCTACCAGAATCTTGGTCGCGGCGACAGCCTGCTGGGCAGCCTGGAAAGTGAAGCCCGCAAGGCGGGAATGAAGAAGGTCTTCATTCTTACCACCGTGGCGACCCACTGGTTTCTGGAACGGGGTTTCAGCCAGGTGAACGTCGACGATCTGCCGGAGCGCAAGAAACAGCTCTACAACTACCAGCGCAATTCCAAAGTGTTTGTGAAGCCGTTGTGACTTGGCTGGACGCCTTCATCGAGCCTGACAGCAGACTCAGATGCTGACCGCCGCGCAAAGACACGACCTGATCATCGGCACGTTGGTAGCGCTGGGTCTGGCGGTCATCTGCTTTGCCCTCAATGGCAGTGCACTGCTTGGCAACTGGCGCTGGGACGACCCATCCATACTGTACCACCTGCACACCTATTCGTTCATACAGGACTGGACCGAGCCGCAGGTGTGGCGAGAGTACATCCGCGCCAACCTCACACCCTGGCTGATTTTCTCCTATGAGATCGACCTGATCCTGTTCGGCCTGCAACCGGCAATGTTCTACCTGCACCAACTGTTGTCGCTCACCATTGCCGCATTTGTTCTATATCTGTTGCTGAAGCTGTGGATTTCACCTGTGTTTGCCGCCATCGGCGCGCTTCTGTTCGTGGCCGGCGCTCCGGTGGCTGTGATCGCACAGCAACTGATGACCCGGCACTATGCCGACGGCATGGTGTTCTGCCTGCTGGCCTTGTGGTGCTATGTGCAGTTCCTGCGCAACAACCGTGTGATTTTTGTCCTCGCTGCAACCGCTTTGTACGCCCTGGCGGTTTCTTCCAAGGAAATATATGTTCCGCTGGTGGTGCTTCTGCCGTTTATTCCGGAATCCGGTTGGCGGGAGCGTATAACTGCAGCACTGCCGATTGCCGTTGTCGCCGCGCTCTACATCCCGTGGCGCTACTACATGCTGGGTAACCTGGCTGACGGATATACACAAAGCAGTGTCTTCCTGAGCCCGGATTTTGTGCCTGTGGTGCTGGGCAGTTTCGCCCGTATGCCCGTGTTGATGTTTGGTTCTCTGTGGCCGCTGTTTGTGGTGATTTATATCGGGCTGGTCATCAGCTATGCCTGGGTGCGCCGCTCCTGGCTGCCATTGAGCCTGTTGATATTGCTGCTGGTGCTTGCTCCCCTGGTTGCCGTGGTCCGCTACCCCGGAATTACCAGCCCGGACCGCTACCTTTACCTGTTCTGGGCAGCCATCAGTTTCTCCGTAGCGTACTATTCTTACTATCTTTACATGGAGTTGCCGGAGCGGCTCGCCACGGCCAAAACTGCCGTAATGGCTTTTGTGATTCCTTTGTTGCTGCTGACCACTTTGGCTGAAACGCTTGAAGTGCGCCAAGGCGTCCTGGTAACAGCGCGGGAATACGATGCACAGTCTCAATTCATGTGGAACAACTCCGGCGAACTCGCCTTTGAACCCACCGAATCGGTGAAAACCAGTTACTGGTACGTGTATTACATGCAGCAGTTCAAGGCCGGTCTATTGCCGGGCAGCAGTATTCCAGTGTCGGTGGTCGACGACTATTTCCTGACTGACGATATCCAACGCCTGCTTCGTTATGATCACGAGTGCGATTGCATGGCGGACATCTCCGACACTTTGGAAGCTCGGCGCAGCAATATCCGGGCAAATCTGCGCGAGAGTGCGCCGCTCAATGTTGAATTCGAATATTCCAGTGGAAACTTTGTGTGGCAGTTTGGTCCTTATACCGATGGAGCCTACCGTATCGTTTCCAATGTTCTGGGTGTTGCGGATGTACCACCCGCCGGCGAGCTGGGTGCCACGCTGCAGGCCGGGGCGAAGATCATGGTGCGCTACACATCACCCGAAGGCTGGGTGACTTATTCGGAGAACCTGCCGGTGGTACATGACGGCCCGCGAGTGACCTGGCAACGTTAAAGGGGACGGAGGGATTACTTTTTGACCAGCCAGGCCGAGGGCCGGAGGCAGCTCCACAACCACCGGCGCAATTCCAGGGTGTTCATCAAACCCCTGTGAGTTTCGGTCTTGCGTTGAGGCGTGCCACCCGGCAATGGCACAAAATGTGCAGCGTACCTGGGATCAAAGACTTTCGAAGCGAGGGAAAGGAGATGAGCGTTTATTTGCACCGCAAGTGCAAGATGGAGCGTCGCCGTGGGTTGTTGGGTGCAATTACCCTGGCAGCGGCATTACTGACACCGGCCGCCATGGCCCAGGACAGTGACACGATCAAGTCCCAGATCATGGCCGCCATCGATAGCCGGGCCAAGCTGGTGCAGGAGATGGTGGATTCCGTCTTCAGTTTTGCCGAACCGGGTTTTCAGGAGTTTCAGACCTCCGCCTACATCACCGGCATTCTGGAGGCCAACGGCTTCACCATCGAGCGAGGCGTGGCGGGTATTCCCACCGCCTGGACCGCCACCTGGGGTGCAGGCGGTCCGGTCATTGCCCTTGGCAGTGACATCGATGCTCTGCTGGGACTTTCCCAGGTGCCGGGCTCTCCCGAGATCCAACCCCTCATTCCCGGTGCGCCCGGCCATGGCGAGGGCCACAACTCGGGCATGCCGGCAGTCGTGGCGGCAGCCCTGGTGCTCAAGGATTTCATGACGGAACACGATATCCCCGGGCGCCTGAAACTGTGGCCCGGTGTCGCGGAGGAATTGCTGGCCACCAAGGCCTTCTATGTCCGTGATGGCCTCTTCGATGACGTGGACGCCACCATCTTCACCCACGTCGCCAACAACTTCAGCACCTCATGGGGTGAGCCCGGCGGGACCGGCATGGTGTCCGTGGAATACACCTTCCATGGACGCACCGCCCACGGGGCCGGCGCACCCTGGGCCGGCCGCAGTGCCCTGGATGGCGTGGAATTGATGAATTACGCCTGGAACATGCGCCGCGAGCACCTCCCCATCACCCAACGCAGTCACTACGTCATCAGCAACGGGGGCGGGCAGCCGAACGTCGTCCCCGATTATGCCTCGGTCTGGTACTACTTCCGCGAGATGGATTTCAACAGCATCCGCAACCTTTACGAAACCGGGAACACCATCGCCAATGCGGCAGCCATGGCCACCGAAACCACGGTGGAACGGCGTCTGCTGGGATACGCGGCGCCGCAGCACGGCAACCGTCCGATGGCCGAAGCCGCCTATGAAAACATCAGGCAGGTGGGCCTGCCCCAATGGTCGGAGGACGACTACGCCTTCGCCCGCGCGGTACAACAGGCCAACCCGGGTGCCGGTGGCGGCAGGGATCCGGACGAGAGCCCGTTGAACACGGAGATTTCTGAACTCAGCACACCGGAGACCCGTGGCCCGGCGACGGGCGGCGGCTCGGACGACATTGGTGACATCATGTGGAAAGTGCCGACCATCACCATCCGCTACCCATCAAACATCCCTGGCACCACCGGGCATCACGTCACCGCAGCCATGGCCATGGCGACACCCATCGCACACAAGGGTGCCGTGGCTGGCGCCAAGGCGGTGGCGTTGACCACGTATGATCTGCTCACCAATCCTGAGCTGCTGGCCGAGGCCAAGGTGTACTTCGACACGGTCCAGCAGGAAAAGATGCAATATGACCCTGTGTTGACCGCCGAGGACTTACCAGCCATTCATCTCAACAAGGATCTGATGGACCGCATCCGGCCCGAAATGGAGAGGTACTATTACGACCCCAGCCGGTATGACAGTTACCTGGAGCAGTTGGGCATCGAGTATCCCCCGCGACCTTAGGGCCGCCCGGATCACCAACATTACCGAGCGCAGTAGATCAGCCCACGCTACAGGCGGTCGAACACACAGATGCTATAGGGATAGGGATTGGTCTCGGAGGCCGGGTAGTCGTCCCGGCTGACCTCCTCCCAGTCATCGGCATCAAACTCGGGGAACCACGCATCACCCTCCACATCCGCATGCACCAGAGTCAGGTGCATGCGGTCCACAACCGGCAGTGCCAGCTTGTAGAGTTCGGCGCCGCCGATCACGAAAGCCTCTTCGCTGCCATCGATAAAGGCGATGTTCTCAGCCAGTTCGATGGCTTCCGCCAGGCTGTCCACCACCCGGGCATTCTCCACTTCGTAGTCGCGCTTGCGGGTCACGATGATATTGGTGCGGCCCGGTAACGGCCGGCCGATGGATTCGTAGGTCTTGCGCCCCATGATGATGCATTTGCCCATGGTGGTGCGCTTGAAGTACTTGAGATCCTCGGACAAATGCCAGGGTAGCGCATTGTTGCGGCCGATCACGCCATTCTCGGACAGGGCACAGATGAGGGACAGTTTCATGGTGATGGCTTGGGGCTTGCCTCAGACAGCAACCGGCGCGGGGATATGGGGATGGGGATCATAATTGACGATTTCGAAATCCTCGAAGCGGTAGTCATAGATCGAGGGCGGCCGGCGCCGGATATTGACCTGGGGCAAGGCACGCGGCTCGCGGGACAACTGCAGCTTCACCTGCTCGAGATGATTGTTGTAGATATGGCTGTCACCGGTGCAGATGATGATCTCGCCGGGCTCGAGATCGCACTGCTGGGCCAGCATGTGGGTCAGAAGTGCCACGGATGCCGTGTTATAGGGGAGGCCCAGCAGGCTGTCGGATGAACGAATGAACAGCTGGGTGGACAGCCGGCGATTGGCTACATAAAACTGGTACAACAGATGACAGGGTGGCAATGCCATGCGGCCGCGCCGGACATTGTCCTGGGGTGACAGGGTTTCATCCGGCAGATACTCCACATTCCAGCCGTGAAACAGGATGCGGCGGCTGTCAGGCTTGTTGCGCAGACAATCGATCACGTAGTCCACCTGGTTGATGGTGCCACCATCCCGGGTGGGCCAGGCTGTCCATTGCTTGCCATAGATGGGGCCCAGATCCCCCTCTGCTGTCGCCCACTCGTCCCAGATGCTTACCCCGTTCTCCTTCAGCCAGCGTGTATTGGTATCGCCATTCAAGAACCAGATCAATTCATTGGCGATGCTCTTGAAGTGCAGTTTCTTGGTGGTCAGCAGGGGAAAACCGCGATTCAGGTCGTGGCGAAACTGGCGGCCGAAGACCGACAGGGTGCCGGTGCCGGTGCGATCGGACTTTTGCGTGCCGTTGTCGAGAATATCTTGCAGTAAATCCAGGTATTGGCGCATGGCTTGAATCGACTCTAGGCGCTGGCGGGTACCCGACGATAGGCGAACACCAGCAGGACAATGCCGGCAACGATCATGGGCAGTGACAGCAATTGTCCCATCGTCAGCCATTGAAAGGCAACGAAGCCCAGGCCCTCGTCCGGAGCCCGGAAAAACTCCACGAAGAAGCGGAACGAACCATAGCCGACTCCGAACAGGCCGGACACGGCACAGCGGGGACGGGGTCGTGATGAAAACCACCACAGCAGGACAAACAGGGCCACACCTTCCAGTGCCGCCTGGTAAAGCTGGGACGGATGGCGGGCCAGTTCATCCACATGGGGGAACACCATGCCCCAGGGCATGTCGGTGGGACGGCCCCACAGCTCGCCACCGATGAAGTTGCCGATGCGGCCGGCCCCCAGTCCGAAGGGCACCATGGGGGCGATGAAGTCCAGCACCTCAAAATAATGACGCTGAATCCTGCGGGCATACCAATAGAACGCCGCCATCACACCCAGAAACCCGCCGTGAAAGGACATGCCGCCCTCCCAGACCCGCAGCGCCCACAGCGGGTCGGCGAGAAATTGTCCGAAGTTGTAGAACAGCACCGAACCCAGGCGTCCGCCGATGACCGCGCCCAGGGCACCGTAGAACACCAGGTCCGAGATCTGTTCGGCAGTCCATTGGCCCGGCACACGGTGGGCACGGTAGGTGGCCAGCGCCCAGGCGCCTGCGAATGCCACGATATACATGATCCCGTACCAGTGAATGGTCAGGGGGCCGATGGCAATGGCAACGGGATCGATGTCGGGGTAGGTAAGCATGGTATTGGCGGGTGATGCTCCCCGATGCCCGGGGACCTGTCAAGCGCATCCGGCCCACCCTTGCGCGCGGCTGGGGCGAGACGCAGGCATGGGGTATCATGCCGCCCATGTGCCTCATCCTGTTTGCACACCGGGTGGACCCCCAGCGGCCCCTGGTGCTGATCGCCAATCGAGACGAATTCTTTTCCCGCCCCACCCGGGAAGCCCGCTTCTGGACCGAAGACCCTGCCACTGCCGACCTGCTGGCCGGTCAGGATCTGGGTGCCGGCGGCACCTGGGTCGGCTGGCACCGCAACGGGCGCTGGGCCGCCGTCACCAATATCCGCAATCCCGCCGACACCCGCACGGCCAACCGCAGCCGGGGCGAACTGCCACTGATGTTTTTGCTGGGTCACCTGTCACCCATGGATACCCTGCACAGCCTGCTGGCTTCCCGGTTCGAGTATGCGGGATTCAATCTGCTTCTGGGCGCGGGCGATGACATCGCCTATCTCAACAGCGACGCCGCCGAACCTCGCCTGCTGTCGCCCGGCATCTATGGACTTTCCAACGGCCGTCTCGACGACCCCTGGCCCAAGGTGCGTCGCGGCAGGCAACATCTGCAGCAATGGCTGGACTCCCCGGTGCCTCCCGGCACCGATGGCCTGCTCGGGCTGGTCCGGGACACCGCCATCGCGCCGGACAGCGAACTTCCAGTCACCGGCATTTCCATGGAACTGGAGCGTCAATTGTCCGCCAGCTTCATCGTGAAATCCGAACGTGACTACGGCACGCGCTGCTCCACGGCCATCATCCGGAACGTGGCAGGCGAGGTGCGCTTCTGTGAGCAGAATTACGGAAAGGACGGCCTGGTGGCAGGGCGCCATTTCTACCAGTTTATGGGGTCATGACGGTGAGAGGTGCATTGCACCCCGGGACAAGGGCTCAGCTTGAGCGATAGGAACGCAGCAAGCGGTCCACGCCGGAATTGTAGAGAGCCAGATCGACGGCGCTGCGGATCATCTGGGCATCGTCCAGTTGCAGCACCTGATCCAGCAGATCCTGGGCAGCTTCGAGAGTCAGGCTGCGAATGACGGATTTGACTTTCAGCAGGGAGGAAGCGTTCATGGACAGCACATCGAACCCCATGGCCACCAGCAGCACCGCGGCGCCGGGATCGCCGGCCATCTCCCCGCAGATGCTCACCAGCTTGCCTTCCTTGTGGGCCTCGGTCACCACATGCTGCAGGGCCTGCAGCACGGCCGGATGGAAGGCGGTGTACAGATGGGCCACCCTGGGATTGTTGCGATCCACCGCCAGCAGGTACTGGGTAAGGTCATTGCTGCCCACACTGATGAAATCCACCATGCGGGCCAGCACCCGGGTCTGATAGACCGCCGCCGGCAATTCGATCATCACGCCCACCGGCGGAAATCTCACGTCCAGGCCTTCCTGCAACAGCTCCCGATAGGACTTCTTGATCAACTGCATGGCAGACACCACTTCGTTGATGTTGCTGATCATGGGCAGCATGATCTGCAGATTGTTGAGGCCGATGCTGGCCCGCAACATGGCGCGAATCTGGGCGGTGAAAATCTCCGGATGGTCCAGGGTTACCCGGATCCCCCGCCAGCCCAGAAACGGGTTGTCCTCTTCGATGGGAAAATAGGGCAGATCCTTGTCACCCCCCACGTCCAAGGTCCGCATGGTCACCAGCTTGGGAGTGAACGCCGCCAGTTGCTCCCGGTAGATGGCCGCCTGTTCCTGTTCGGAGGGAAAGCGTTCCGAGAGAAGGAAGGGCACTTCCGTGCGGAACAGACCGATGCCCTCCGCCCCCTGATCGAGGGAGCGCAACACATCGGACATCAGGCCTGTATTGACCCACAGGTGCACCCGGTGGTGATCCGCGGTCTCGCAGGGCAGATCCCGCAGACCCGCCAGGCCCTTGACCAGCTGATCCTCCTCCTTGATGGTATCCAGGAACCGCTTGCGCAGCTGATCCGTGGGATTGCTGATGACCTGGCCGTTGTAGCCGTCGATGATGACTTCCCGGCCTTCCAGCTGGCTGATGGGCAGATCCACCACGCCCATCACGGTGGGCAAGCCCATGCTGCGGGCCAGAATCGCCACGTGGGAGGTTCCCGATCCCTGCACGGAAATCAGCCCCTTGAGCTTTTCCTTGGGGACATCCGCCAGCATGGCGGGCGTGAGTTCCTCGCTGACCAGGATGGTGTTCTTGGGGTAGTCAGTCTTCACCACCTCTTTCTGCTGCAGATAGGACAGTACCCGGCTGCAAAGATCACGGATATCCACAGCCCGCTCGCGCAAATAGGGATCATTCATCATTTCGAAGGCGCGCACGTGTTCATTGGCCACGATGGCGAGGGCGCCCTGGGCCCAGTTGCCCAGCTTGATCTGCTCCACCACTTCCTTCCCGAGGGCGTCGTCATCCAGCATGCGCAGATAGACGGTGAACAATTCACGTTCCTGCTCCCGCACATGGCCCTGCAACTTCTCATACAAGGCACGAATGTCCTGCCGCACCGCTTCCAGGCTGGCATTGAACAGCTTGATCTCTTTCCTGATGTTTTTGGCGGGGCGGCGTGGGATGAGGGTCAGGTCGGCAGGCGGAAACACCACCACGGCCTTGCCGATCGCCACACCAGTGGCACCGGCCACACCGCTGAAAACCGTGTCGGCCGTCTTGTGACCCGAGGGACTCAGACCCAGGATGGCGCCGGTGGCTTCGGCATGGGCGATGACACCCGCCAGCTGGGCCGACAGCGTGATGAGAAACGCTTCTTCTGCCTCGTCGAAACTGCGCTTTTCCCGATGCTGGACCACCAGCACTCCCAGGACCGAGCGGTGGTGGATGATGGGCACACCGAGGAAGGATTGGAATTCCTCCTCACCGGTTTCAGGCAGATAGTGATAGCTGGGATGGGAAGGCGCGTCATCCAGGTTGACCGGCTCCGCATGCTTGGCCACCAGTCCGACCAGACCTTCGCCCACCTGCAGGCTGACGTGTCCCACAGCGGATTTCTTCAAACCTTCCGACGCCATGAGCACATGGCTGTTGATGTCGGAGTCCAACAGATAAATGGAGCACACCTGGGTCTGCATGGCATTGCGCACTTCGGTGACGATGATGTCCAGCGCGGATTGCAAGTCCGTGGCCGAGTTCACCGCCTGCACAATGCTGCGCAATCTATCCAACATAAACCGTGTCCATTAGTCCTTCAGATGGGTGCCGTGCGCGGCTCAGGCAAGTTACACTTGGTCAAGGTAACGATGCAAAGGTTTTCTCAGTTCCTGCAAAGCCTTGCGGTAGACCTCCCGCTTGAAGTCGATGACCTGGCACAGGGGATACCAGTAACTCACCCAGCGCCAGGCATCGAATTCCGGAGTCCCGCTGCGGCCCAGATCGATGCGGGTTTCCTCCGCCTGCAGGGCCAGCAGAAACCATTTTTGTTTTTGTCCGATGCACACCGGATCCATGTTGTGGCGGATGAAATTCCTGGGCAAACGGTAATGCAGCCAGTTGCGCGTGTGATGTACGATTTGCACCTCGTCTGGCTGCAGGCCCACTTCCTCGTCCAGCTCACGGTATAACGCCTGTTCGAGGGTCTCCCCTTCCTTGATGCCACCCTGAGGAAACTGCCATGCGTTCTGTCCAATACGCTTCGCCCACAACAAGCGCCCTTCCCTGTTGCAGATAACAATGCCAACGTTTGGCCGATAACCCCTGGAGTCAATCACGTGAACCTGACCTTAGACAAAATACTGCCCGCATTGTTTCATATCCAACTTGACCGGAGCAATGCCATTGCCTCCTTCATGCAATATAATGTTTCGCATTTTCAACAGCTTATAAATGAACCCGGAGTGCCCGCCCATGGCCCTGGCCATCTTTGACCTGGACAATACCCTGCTGGCAGGCGACAGCGATCACGCCTGGGGCGAATTTCTCATCAGCCAGGGCCTGGCCGATGCCACGGTCCATGGCGCCACCAATGACCGCTTCTATCAGCAATACACCGAGGGCCGGCTGGATATCCATGCCTATGTCCGCTTCACCCTGGGTCCGGTGCTGCATCTGTCCATCGCCGCCCTTGAGGAACTGCACCGGATTTTCATGCGGGAGTTCATCGAGCCTCTGATGCTGCCCAAGGCCCGTGAACTCATCCAGGGTCACCGCAGCGCCGGGGATTACTGCCTGATCATGTCCGCCACCAATCAGTTCATCACCGCTCCCATTGCCACCGCGCTGGGAGTCGATCATCTGCTGGCCACCGAGCTGGAAATCCGCGACGATCATTACACGGGCAACATCAGCGGCATTCCCTGTTTTCAGCAGGGCAAGGTGGCCCGTCTGCAGCAATGGATGGCAAACCAGGCCCTTGATTATTCCCTGCAGGACGCCTGTTTCTACAGCGACTCCATCAATGACCGGCCCCTGCTGGAAGCGGTGGCGCGTCCGGTGGCGGTGGATCCCGACAGCCGCCTGCGGGCTGTGGCCAGCCAGCTGGCCTGGCCGGTAATCTCCCTGCGCTGAGGTGAGTCATGGATAATCTGTCGCGATGGCTGCACCGGTTGCTTGGCGGGACTCTCATCCTGTCCTTGCTGGCCTGTGACAACACCCCCGCCAACGACCGTCAGAACCCCGCTCCTGCAGAGTCCGGCGAGACTCCAAGGTCGTTCGAACAGCCCTTGCTGGCGGATGCGGTCATCAGTGATCTGACGACTGCTTATATCGATCAGGCCATTGTGGCTTACCGGGTCGCCGTGGCCAGCGCTGAAAATCTCCAGGAAGCAGTGGATCGATTGCTGGATGCTCCGGGTGAGCAAACCCTTGTCGCTGCACGCCAGGCCTGGCTACAGGCTCACGACGATTACGCGGCCACCAGCCTGCATCAGTATTTCCTGCAGGCCCTGGTGTCCGGAAACAATAGCGGCCTGGGCATCGATCTCAGCCTGGAGCGACTGCACTACCAGCTGGACCACTGGCCGATCCTGGCGGGCTACATCGACTATCTGGACGGCTATCCAGACAGCGGGCTGGTCAGCGACATCACCGTACCGCTCAGCCGCGAAAGCATAAGCCTTCAACACGGCGCTTTCGATCTTGCGGAGGCCCTGCTGGGCTTTCACCCGGTGGAATTCCTCCTGTGGGGCGAGGTACGTCCCGGCGCAAGCGGGCAACGCCCTTACACTGATTACATGGAGGACACGGAACTGACAGCGGAGCAGGCTGCTGAGGGCCTGCAGCTGACACAGATGACCAGCAACCGTCGACGGCAGCTGCTGGATCTCGTCACTGTCTCATTGCTGCAGGATGTGCAGGCCATGCAGCAACTCTGGACCCGCAATCGCAATACCTTGCGGGACATGGCGGAAGGCCTCACAGGGCCCCGACAGCTGGCCTTGCTGCTGGATGCCATGACCGCCGTGGTGACCGAGGAGCTGATGGTGAAATCACTGTCTCCTTTGTTGAATGGGGACCATGAATCCAGCCTGCACTCACCTTACAGTCAAAGCTCGGCTGCCGCAGTGCTGGCCCAGCTGGGCGGCCTGGAGCAGGCCTTGATGGTGGCGGCGGACGCTGCGGTGACGCTGGAGGTGCTGCTCACCGAGTTGTATCCGGACTTCAGCCAGACGTTTTATCAGAATTTCGATGCCGGCAAGGAATGTCTTGAACGGCTGTATGCGTCAGTGAATCAAAGTGGGGATCCGGAAATCGCCATGACCATCGAGGCTGAAATCGTCGAATGCATCAACTTCATGGGCAACCTGACCAATACGCTGGAGCTGGTCAAGTCGCAGTTCCCCTGAGGAGGTTTTCTACCCGGTCACCAGTTCGACTATGAGATCGTCGGCGATCTGCTCCAGCGTCGTGCGCAGAGAATCCAGATCGAGGTCGGTCGGTGCCTTCAATACCGCCCGGGCCTTGAACAACACGTCGGCGGACATGGGTGCCGGCACACACTCCGTGTCCAGGTCTTCCACATTGATCGACAGCCCAGCCAGGGTTCGCGCGATTTCCTTGATGATGCCGGGCCGGTCATTGCCCACCAGGCTGAGATTGAGAGTGCGCGCTGGCACCTGCACCGGCTCCACCGTCGCTTTCTCTATGACCAGCTTCAGCCGGTCCGACAATTTATGCAGCTCGGCAATGAGGCGATCGGCATCCGAATCCGCAACACTGACCTGAAGTATGCCGGCGAATTTTCCCGCCAGCTGAGACATGCTGCTTTCCAGCCAGTTACCGCCATTGTCCGCGATGGTTTGGGCCAGGCGTTCCACCAGCCCGGGTTGATCATTGCCAATGATGGTGAGTACAAGATAGGTCGTCATGGTGTAGTCCTTGCGTTTCCTTGGGCCCGATCGGATTACCGATTCCCGGATCAGAACAAGCCGATCTGCCGGGTCAGCAATTCTTCCATTGAAGTCGACTTGAACACAAGAATTGAATCGGCCACGGGCTTGATCTGACGTTCCAGGTAGAATTCATAATCCACCGGGGACTGCCTGTACTGGCGCGGTTCCGGACCGTTCACCGTCATGATGTACTCGATCCAGCCTCCCTGGTCATACAGGGATGGCAACCCCATTTGCCGGCGCATGGCTTCCGCCCTTCGGGCAGCCTGAACGTGGGGTGGCACATTTTTCACGTAGTCCTTGAGTCGACGTCGCAGACGTCGACGCAGCACCAGCTCTGCCTCAAACCTGCCTTCCATTACATCCTTGACCGTCTGCCTGATATACGCCTCGTAAGGCTGGTCCAGGAAGATTCTGCGGTAGAGATCCTGTTGAAACCGGCGCGCCAGGGGCGACCAGTCGCTGCGGACCGATTCCAGGCCCTTGAACACGATCTCGTAGTCGGCCGTCGCGTGCTGCCCACCCTTCCTGATGAGTCCGGCATAGCGCTTCTTGCTGCCGGTGTCCGAACCGCGAATGGTGGGCATGAGAAATCGGGTGAAATGGGTCTCAAACTGAATCTCCAGACAACTCTCCAGATCGAATCCGGTCCTGATGCGTTCACGCCACCACTCGTTGAGCTCCCGGGCCAGCCGCTGTCCCACGGCATCCGGATCCTGCCCGGCAGGGTTGCCGACGTGGACGAACAGGGAATCCGTATCACCGTAGATGACCTGCCAGCCGCGCTCCTCGATAAATTGCTTGCTCTCGATGATGATCTGGTGACCCCGACGCGTTATGGAGCTGACCAGCCGATGGTCGTGAAAGCGACAGCCATTGGTGCCCAGTACACCATAGAACGAATTCATAATGATTTTGATGGCCTGGGACAGCACCCGATTGCCCTCGGCCTTGGCCCGATCCCTGGCCTGCCACAGATGCTCGATGAGCTGGGGAAGAATATGGTGGTGGCGGGAGAATCGACCGCCATCGAAGCCCGGCACGGCATCAGATTCCCGCAATCCCAGCACCAGGCCCAGGGGATCGATGCGGAACGTGCGGATGATGCTGGGATACAGGCTCTTGAAATCCAAGACCAAAACATGATCGTAGATGCCGGGCCTGGATTCCATCACATAGCCGCCCGGACTCATTGCCTGGCTGTCGGTCTGATGTAGTGCGGGAGCCACATAACCACTGCGATGAAGACGGGGCAGATACAGGAAATCGAAGGCCGCCACCGAACCCCCGTAACGCTGCAGCTCCAGACCGGTCAACAGACTGCGCTCGATGGCGAACTCCACCAGTTTCTCCTGCTGGAAAATGTCCCATACCAGGCGGCAATCCTCCAGGTTGTAGCGGGCCAGCGCAGGCTTGTCCTCCTGGAACAACCGGGTGATTTCCGCATGCCGCTGGTCCACGTCGTCCACCAGCTTGCCCCTGCCCAGCAACTGACTCGCCACATGGTCGAGGGAGAAGTTTTCGAACTGGTAGGTGGCACTGCGCATCAATTCAATGCCATCCAGAATGACCCGTCCGGGCACCAGCGCAAAATACCGTGCATTGCTGTCCCGGGCCTGGCGCCAGCCGATGATCTCACCGTCGCGGCCCAGGCGGAAGGGAATGCCCAGGCGATCACAACAGGCTTGCAGCACCCGCAGATCGAAATTCACCACATTCCAGCCGAGCAACACATCCGGGTCCCATTCTGTCACCCACGCCAGGAACGCCTCGATCACAGCCCGCTCGTCAGGCAGCAACCGAAGTAGCGGATCGATCGCCGGACGGTGTGCGGGCGAGCTGTCGACCATGAAGACAATCCGGGAGTCGGCGCAGTACACGCCAATGGAATACAACTGCTCCCCCTGGTAGTCCGTTTCGATATCCACGGAGATACAGCGCAGGCGGGGGCGGTACTCCAGAGGGCGGGCTTTGGGGTCGAGCAGGCGTTTACCGGCCGGTTCCAGCTCGACGCCGCCGGTGATGAAGCGCTCCATGAGGTAGCGGTCGGCGGCGTTGATGTCCGCCTCGTAAACGATTATGCCCTGCTGGGTCAGCAGGTCGCGGGCAGTAAAGAGATCCCGGGGACGAACGAAGTAAAGCGCCGCAATAGCCTGCCCGTCAAAATCCTGCAGGGACGTATCCGCGCTGCTGTATTGACCGAGTCGGGACAGGCAGCGGCGTGCCGCACTCAGCTGACGGGAAGGGATGAAACAAACGGTTTCCTGAGCGGGAACCCGCCACTGCACGGGGCCTTCTGCAGTGGCGAGCCAGAACACCAGGTCGGTGCTGTCCGCGGTTTCGACTCGTTGACGGGTAAGCAGGAATCCCTTAACCGTCGTGCCGGTCAATGCGCCCCTCAGATTCTCACGGTGCGCGGGAATTGTGCGAAGTTCTCCCAGTAACTGACTTTCTCCGGCACCTGGTCGCTGGTGGGCTGCACATTGCCGTTGATGTCCGTGACCCGGGATACGATGGTGTGGTCACCCGGAGTGGCGTTGGTCCAATTGTAATTGAACAGCTTCCAGGAATACTGGCTGGAGCGCGGATTGATTTCCGCACGCTGCCAGGGGCCGTTGTCGATACTGACTTCCACGCTCTGAATGGGAGTTCCGTCGTTGAGGACAAAGCCCTGGATGCGGTACTCGTTGCCGGCGCGGGTGACTCTCACGATGGCGGATTTCATGTTGATGGTGGTCACGGAATTCTCCACCCAGCGCTCCACCCCGCCGACCACCTCCTTCTTCAGGGTCACATAGTCACGGCCCATGAAGCGGCCCATGTAGCGGGTGTCCTGTACGTGGATCTGGGTCAGCCATTTGACGTTGGCCACGCCGTACCAGCCGGGAACGATCAGGCGCAGAGGCCGGCCGTGGAACAGCGGCAGCGGCTCACCATTCATTTCGAAGGCCAGCATGTTTTCATCGCGCATGGCATCGGGGATGGAAAGGGCGCGGGCAAAGGCCTTGGGCACTTCCCGGCCGCGAATCTCCTCGTTGCCGATGTCGCCGCCAAAGAACACGATCTCCTTGGCACCGTCCTGGATGCCGGCCTGCTCCAGCAGGGACTTGAGGGTCACGCCGCGCCAACGGGCATTGCCGATCAGGCCATTGAAGTTGGCCTCACGGTTGCCGCCGCATTCCCAGCCGATGTCCATCTCGAAGACATCCCGGTTCATGACATCCTGGAGGCTCAGCTCCATGGGATTGTCCACCATGCCGGTAACCTTCAGGCTGTAATTGGCCAGATCCAGCTCCGGCTGCCCGTAGTGCTGCACCACGTAGAACTGGTCGTTGGAACTGTAGAAGTCGGTGATCTGGCGGGTGTCCTGAACATAGTTGGCACCGGCGCGCTTCTCCCTGATGACGAAGGTGTCCGGCACGTCAGTGAACGGTATCAATTCCTCACCCTGGGCCAGAGCCGGCATCATCCAGCCGGGAAACGCCGTGGCACCGGCTGCCAGTACGCCACTGCCCAGTGCGCCTTTGAGAATTCGTCGTCGACCTTGATCTTCCGGCTTCATGATGATGCCCCTTTTATTGGTTTTTGGATTGCGAGCTACCTTATCACAACCCCGAGACCTGTCACTAGCAGCTGCCAGGGCGGAATTGACTGGGCAGCCTTGAACACCCATCATGCACGCTGCGTGGAAAATGAGTTATGGCAACAGCTTACGCTGCTTCAGTCGATTTGCCACTGGGAATGGCCCAGGTCTGGCAGTGGCTGACCGATATCCGGGAACCCTGCCCGTGGCTTCCTGGCACCATCTCCCTGCGGCAGCAGGATGCCGGCGAGCTGGGGCGGGGCAGCGTTGTGCAGGTGCGGGGGCAACACCAATACTGGTCGGTCTCGGTGACCTATTGGGAGCCGCCCAAGACCCTGGAGCTGATCAGGACTGTCTGGTACGGGACCCTGGTCTATCGTCTGCATCTGGCCCAGGAATCGACCACGGCTCTCTGCACCTCCGCGCAGCTGCAGGTCACCGGTCTGGCCCCTTACGGACAGCAAGCCTGGTGGATCAAACCGCTGCTGTGGTTCGAATGGCGGCGGCTGAAAAGATGGCTGACAAGCCTGCCCACGCGGCTGGGACCGCAGGACGGCGCAGCGCCGGTCAACACAATTGAAAATCGAGAGGTGGATTGATGCGAGCTGTAATGCCGCTGCTGAGTCTGATTCTGTTGCTGACCTTATCCACTGCGGCCCGCAGCCAGGAACCCATCCGCATAGCCTATATCGACCCCTTGAGCGGCTCATTCTCCGCCACCGGTTACAACGGCCTGCGCCAGTACCAGTTTGCGGTGGAGGAACTGGTGAATTCCCGCGGCGGGGTGTTGGGCGGTCGGCGCCTGGAAATCGTCGCCTATGACAACAAGGCCAATGTGCAGGACTCCCAGTTGCAATTGCGCCGGGCCATCAGCGAGGACATCCACTTCATCCTTCAGGGCAGCAGCTCAGCAGTGGCCAATGCCCTGTCCGAATCCATCGAGCGCCACAACCGGCGCAATCCCGATCAGCGCCTGCTGTTCCTCAACTATGCAGCCGTGGATCCGGCCCTGACCAACGCCAATTGCAGCTTCTGGCATTTCCGCTTCGATGCCCATGCGGACATCAAGATGCAGGCCCTGACTGACATGATCGCCGAACGTCCCGATATTGGCAGTGTTTACATCATCGGCCAGGACTACTCCTTCGGCAAGGCGGTGGCCGACACGGCGGTGGCCATGCTGGCAAGCAAGCGACCGGACATCGTTATCGCCGGCAACGAGCTGCACCCGATGGAAAGCGTCAAGGACTTCACCCCCTATGTGACCAAGATTGCCCAGTCCGGAGCCGATGCCATCATCACCGGCAACTGGGGTGCGGACATGGTGAGCCTGGGTAAAGCCATCACCGAAGCCGGCATCAAAGTGCCGGTATTCACCTATTACGCCGCCTTCGACGGCATCACCTCAACCCTGGGTGCGGCCGGCAAAAACCAGTTCCGCCTGGTTCACGAGGGGCATTTCAATCCCGCGCCGACCCAGCCGTATGCGGACTACGTGCGCAAATTCAAGCAACAGTTTCCCGACCATGATGTGTCCTATCCACGCACCATCACCGTGATAGAAATGCTCGCCAAGGCCCTGGAGCAGGCCGGCACTGACGACCCGCTGCAGGTGGCGCTGGCGCTGGAGGGCATGGAACACACCAACATCCATGGCGCCCGGGTCTTCATGCGCAGCGAGGATCACCAGCTGTTCCAGCCGGTGCAGATTTCCGTGCATACCGACGAGGACATTGTTTTCGATGGCGACAACTCCGGATTCGGCCTCGTCACGGAGGCCAGCGTACCGCTGGAAAACACCCTGGTGGACCACAGTTGTCGCATGCGACGGCCTTGAGCATACATCTCCTTCCCATATAGTGTGGGTGTGGAGTGCCAACTACACCATATTTGGTGTCCGCAGGAGTCCGGCAGCCACTGTCACACAACTGTGTTGCTATCGGTACGGGTGTTTTTGCACAATGAGCTTTTTTTGGCCTCCAGCCAATGATTCCGGCGCTCAGGAAATTGCACAGGGAAACGCTGTATGTCCGATCCCGAAAACCAACACATCCTGCAGATACCACAGGCCAGCCGCGCCCTGGCGCTGAACATCGAATCCCTTTCCAGGGGCATCGACAACTACCATATCGACGTCAAGCTCAGTAAGAAGTTCTGCAACAGCGTCAAGAAGGTTGCCGACCTGCTGGTATCCCAGCTGGCCGTACCCAACCCCAAGAACTGGGATAACTCCACCCAGCTCGAGGAGATGCGGGACAACTACGTGGATCTGATGACGGTGCTGATCCACCGGGTCAAGACCAATCTGCAACCCAATGAGATCAGCTTCTTGCAGCTGGCCCCCATCAAATACATCATCAAGCTGGTGCGGGCACGACTAAACGACGACCTGGACAAGCTCGCGGCCCGTACATCGGAATTGCGCAACAAGGGCTCCACCGAGGCGCTGGCCTCCGACCAGAAATTGTTCTGGCTGCGTAAAAACTACGACAGCATCCTCTATACCATCCAGAAGCAGATCTTCAATCAGCTGCATCGCGCCGAGAACAAGCACCTGGCCGCTCTGCGTCAGCAATTCCTGCCGGCGGAGTGCCATGAGTTTGCGGAGCTGATGTTCAATCCACTGCTGTTCAGCAACGATCTGAGCGGCATGCAGTTGCTGGTGAGCGAGTACTGTGTTTGGGACACCAACAGTCAACCCAACGGATTTGTCCAGCTGAACGAACGGATCGAGCAGTTGCTCCAGCAAATGCTCAAGGATTTTCCCGCTGCGCCCCTCAAGGGCGAGGCTGGCGATCAAGCGGGTATTACTGAAATCACCGATGAGATGGGCGGCTTCGTCGCCAGTCAGCCATTCCTGGGCCAGGCTCGTGACAGCAAGGATTTGCTGGCGGAAACCATCACCTGGCTGGAGGATCCGGTCACCCTGCAGAGGGTTTTCAGTCTCCAGAAACACCAGGACAGATTGCTGGAAGTCCGCAAGACCGAAGGCTTCGGCGCCTGGTGGCGCCAGCGGGGGGAAGTCAACCATCTGCGCAAAGTGCTGCTGAAGCTCACCAAGATCCTCAAGTCCCAAAACCTGCTGCCGCAGATTCTCAGTGGCTGGCAACTGCGCACCATCTGGACCTCCACCCTGGCCGAGCGGATGGACATGAAGACGGTGAGCCTGTACCTGGGCAGCAGCAACAGAAAACCTCCGGACAGTTTCGGCCCCGGGCAGAATCCCACCCCGGAACAGCTGAGGTTTCTGGAGGAAACCCGACTCAAGATTCAACAACAGGTCGCCGACGTGGAACCGGAAACGGCCGCCAGGGTTCTGGTTGACGTCAGCCGCTATCGGCTGCACCTCAAGTATTTCCGCCTCACTCACCGCATATTCAATCGCATCTCCCTGTTGACCAAGCAGGATGACATCCAGCTCTCGCGGGAAGCGGGGACCCTCTATGCGCTGCCCACCAGCAGTGAGATCGAGGAGGATGAGGAGCGCATCGTCCATCACACTATTCTCAAGGCGGATGTGCGCGGATCCACCACGGTGACCGACGAGCTCACCAACAAGGGCCTGAACCCGGCCTCCTATTTCAGCCTGCGTTTCTTCGGGCCCATCAACAAGTTCCTGGACACCTTTGGTGCCAACAAGGTATTCATCGAGGGCGATGCCATCATTCTCAGCTTCCTCGAATACGAGCACACGCCCCAGCAATGGTTTTCCGTGGCCCGGGCCTGCGGCATGGCCAAGGAGATGCTGACCATCGTCGGGCAGAACAACCGGCATTCAACCCAGATGGGACTGCCTGTGCTGGAATTGGGAATTGGCATCTGCTACTCCAACGAGGCGCCCCGCTATCTGTATGATGACGACAGGCCCATCATGATTTCCGGCGCCATCGGTCTGGCTGACCGCCTGTCATCCTGTTCCTGGAATCTGCGCAAGCAAATGCAACCCGGCTTGTTCAATATCGATGTTTTCCGCTACGCGGAGGGAGAAAAGGGCAAGGGCGAAAAAGGCCAGCATTACGTGCGTTACAACGTCAACGGCATTCTGATCGACAACGTGGCGTTCGCGAAGCTTGCCGAGGAGGTCAGCCTGCAGAAAATCCGGGTCAAGCTGAATGGCAGGGATTACCTGTTCCACACCGGGACCTACCCGGATTTGCAGGGCAGGAAGCGGGAGTTGATCATCCGGGAGGGCCAGGTGGGGCTGTGGCGCAATGAAACCATGGAAGACAATCCGGACGACGATGAAAAGTATTACGAGGTGGTGGTGAATCGCAAAGTCATCACCCTGGTGCTGGAAGTCAAGAACCGCAATAAAACCGAAGCCTGAACCCTTCCCCGCGTCAACCGGCACACAGCGGCGGATCTGCATGCCATACTGATGCCGTTTCCTTCAGTAAATAGCCCGCCAAGGAACGATTTCCATCGGGAAATTTTCAATTACTGATGATGGAAAGCTGCAAGAAATCCCGTTAATCCAAGGAGTTTACGAAAAAGCTTCCCAGGCGATTGATCTGTGCTAGCTTCTTTGCCGGGAGATTTAGGGGGTTGTCCGGCGAAAACCCGGCCCGGGTCCCACACGATCTCCGCCATTACCACGACATCACTAGCGGAACTCCAATGATTGCCAAGACTATGAAACAGACCATTTCTAAATTTTCGCCCATTACCATCAATGTCAAAAAGAACATCCGTCGTCTGCGGCTCAACAAGGGCTACTCCATGAATGAGGGCGCACGCCTGCTGGACGTTTCTCGCAAGCAGCTGGAAGACATAGAAACCGTGCGCAACTATGGTTGCCATCTGGACCTGGAGCTACTGGCCAAGATCAAGGTGATCTATGACGTGTCCCTGGATGATCTGGTGGGGGAACTGCCGGCGGATTACTACTCCGACTATTTCATCCGGCCCCGCAAAAAGCTTGCTGACTGACGAGCGACGGCGGATGGACTGTCCGGTACCCCGGATGTGGCGACGGGCCATTTAGCGGAACCCCTGCATTTCGTGTATAATGGCCCGCTTTGACACTCACCGTACGCAGTAGCAGAAGCAGGTATCCATGGCCACCAAAGTGAAGAAAACCTCCCCCGTCAGCAACCGCAACGATCTGGAACAGCACATCGCCGAGTTTCTCAAGGCCGGCGGCAAGGTGCAGAAAATTCCCTCCGGTGTCAGCGGTCAGACTTCCACCAGCGGTCCGCGACAGATCGTTCTGAGTCACAAAACCAGCTCCTGAACACCCCGAAATAGCCGGGCGCGCATCCCGAAAACTCCGCACCCACTGCACCGTCTGCCCGTCGGACGCCCTCTCCCGGGCGCCGGCGGGCATTCAGAGCTGTTGTATCCGGTAGCCCTTCTCCTCGAGCAGACTCAGCAACCCGTCTTCCCCCACCAGGTGGGCTGCACCTACCAGCACGAACTCCGTGCCCGGGTCAGAAAACATCCGTTCAATAATGGATATCCAGTTGTTGTTGCGTTCCACCAGCAATGAATCGTAGAGGGCGGGTGACTGGGATTTCATGTCATCGACGAACATCTCGGCCAGCTTCCGGTTGTCGCCCTCCCGCCAGGCGGCGATCAGTTCATCCATGATGGAGGAAACCTCGGCCATGTCCTTGAGGGACAGCAGGATGAATTCACTTTCATTGCCCTCACCCATGGAGGCAAGGTAATCGATCTGGGCCTGCACTGACTCCAGCTCGCCGGTGGGCTTGGCGTCACCCAGCGCACGATTGTGGAAATGCATGTCCACGCCCTGGGGAGTGAATCCCATTTTCTGGAATTCCAGAACCTGCAGGGTGCTGACCAGCAACCCGGGTTTGAACTTCTCCACCATCATCAGCGGCATGCCGGTGCTGCCGAGGTAGTCGTCGAGGGCATCCAGCGCCTCCTGATTCAGCACCGTGCGCAGACTGCGGGCATCGCTGTACATCAATTGCTGCAACATGCCGGCCTGCACCGCCATGTCGTTCATGGCAGAGATGTCGGTCTCGAAGTACAGCCGGTCCGACTGCTGATAGGCCTGCTCGAATTCCTCCGGCAAGGGATAATCCGAGGGGCGCAGCAGATGCACGGTGCCGGCCAGAAAAACCCTGCTGTCACCCGACGAGGCAACCCACACTGCCGAGTCTCCCAGCGCCACCGCCGGGAACGTGACCAGGCCCAGGATCACCGGCCAGGCGCCTATCCAACGAGACAACCGCATCCACACCGCATTGCAAGCCGAGATCATGGCAAGTACCTTAGGATTTTTGACGGACTGCAAAGGTACCATGACAATCCGGTGTGACAAAGACGGTGTGAACGACAACTGTGACCAGGCCCATGGCTGTCCTGCTGTTTAAACTGCGCCATGTGCCCGACGACGAGGCGGAGGAAATCCGGGACTTGCTGACCCGCCACGGTATCGAGTTCTATGAGACTTCCGCAGGGATCTGGCGCATTTCCTTGCCGGGGATCTGGCTGCCCACGGCGGACCAACTCCCCCTGGCGCAACGCCTGCTCGACGAATTCCAGCAGCAGCGCTATCTGCAGGCGCGGCAACATTACGAGAGTCTGAAAGCGGCGGGTCGTCAGAGAACCCTGCTCAGCATGTTCCGTGAAAATCCACTGCACTATGGGTTGTACTGCGGTTTGATCGCAGTGGTGCTTTATCTGTCCCTGCAGTGGTTTCTGGGATACTAGGCACGGCTTGTGGGTGGAAGAGGAGGACCGTACGGAGTCAGGAAGCGCAAGGCGATTTCCTGTCCCTTGATTCGGACCATCTGCACCAGTGAATCAGGCTGCGGGTCATCGCCTTCCTCGCTGTGCAACCTGGCCTGCAATTCCATCATGACATAACACCCGGCCACTTTGTCCGTGGTCAGGCACAGTCCGCCACGGGATACATTCCGCACTTCACCGGTTACCACGCCCAGCAACGGGTGGCTGAGGCTGACCCGGCTCCCCACCGTCGCGCGTTCATGGCGTCGTCGTTCGATCATGGACTGCTTCCTCTTCGGTGCACTACGCCCTCAGTGTAGGCCATCCGCCAACGGCAATTTTGTGACATGGCACGCAGGCCCGGCGCCGCGGCTGTGACCGGACTCGCAAACCCGTCACTCCATGGACCGTGTATTTTGGGTTTTGACAGCCCACAGGCTCTGGGCTATAAAGGGGTCAGACCATATGTTGGCTTTTCCAAACAGGGGGGAACTTGCTGACATTCGTATCACACCCTGAATGCAAGGAGGTGATCCCATTAATAGTCAATCTATAAAGGGAGCCTCCGGTCGTCTTTGCTGAAGACCTGCTGTTTAAAAGCGTCAGGTCATCACCACCAAAGCGCTGGAGTCCGCTCCTCAAGGTAGAAGATCCCGTTGTCGCTCCATTAGCGGGTGGCAACGGGATTTTTTTTGTCCTGCAGTGGTTTTGCTCCCGCGGTGAGCGCCCCGGTCCGCGGTGCTCAGCTTCCCAGATAGCTGCGCAGGCGGGGCGGGGCAACCTTTCTCAGCAGCATCTGCTGGTACTGCCATTCACGGGCCGGATCCACCTCCCGTAAAAATACCACCTGTCCTGACTGCAGCACGGCAACCGGTACGCCCTGCTCAAACAGGATGCGGTTGTTGACCAGGCGCGGGAGCCGACTGGCAGGCATCAGCAGGGGCAGCAGGTTGAGCGGATCGGTGGCAGCCAGGCTGACCAGCTTCCCCGGGGCATCGGCTTCACCACGGGCCTGCCGACGCAGACTGTCCACCGTGGCAGGAAAGGCAAACTGCTCACCGCCAACCCCGGCAATGAAGTGTCCGCCCCGGACCTGACCCTGCAGCTCCAGGCGCCGGAGCACCCGCAGCAGAATGCGCCACGGAGGCGCCAGACTCTCCCGTTCCAGCACCCGCCGGAACACCACACCCCAACGCTGCAGGTAGATCAGGGCAAGGCGCTCCAACTGCCGGTCATCCAGGGGGAAATCTTCGGGTCCGACCTCAGCGGCCACCCGCCAACCATCGTCCAGCAATGCCCAGCGGCCGGCATCTTCGATCCCGAACATGGCACGGCGGCGACGCCGCAGGCCATTGCCCGGTTTCTTGTCCGCCGGGGTCAACAGGGCCCTCAGACCGGTGAAACTGTCGCTGGTGACCCGGCCGAGACTCACCAGCTCCGCCAGACCCTGTTCGATCTGGGCCTTCAGCAGGCCTGTGCGCCGCTGCATGTCACTGTAGAAGCTGGCGCCGTAATCCTTCAGGTCCTGCTCGATGAGAACAGCCTCCCGTCCCGGCATGGCGGGCCCTGCCTCCGGTGTGGCAGCGGCACTGGCCAGGGCCTGCCAGATGTCCAGGTTTTCCCGGCACACCAGGGTGATGGGGGTGGACTTGATGGGTCCGCTGCGTTTCCTGTCGCTGCCCTCCCGTGACGGGGATAACGGGCTGGCGAAACGCCCCCAGCTGGTCCGGCCACTGATGCACATGACATCCAGCCAACCCGGGTCATAGTCAGTCACCCGGGTTGGCAGCAGATCCGACTCCCAGGCGGCGGCCGGGGCGGTCAGGCCATCCAGCAACTGCAGGCTGTGCTGCAGGCGGGTCTGTCCGTCCAGCCGGTCGTCGCTGCCCGGCACTCCCGCCAGTTCATTGGCGGTTCGCAGATGGTGCAGGTCGAAAAGGAATTGCAGATAGACCTGCAGGGACACGGGTTTGATCTGCTGCCGGTGGGTTTCGATGGTGAGGCGGTGAATGCGCTGCAGCAGGCGTCGCTCACACCATTCCAGCGGCCGTTCAGTGGGGGTCTGGGCGGCCGGCGCGGGGGTGAAATGACCCTGAAAGACGAATCCCTCGACCTCCAGTGCCAGCAAGGCGGCCTGTGCGGTCGCCATTGGCAGGCAGGCGTCGTCGGCCAGGCGGCAGGCCGTCACGGGACCCAGACCTTCCAGACGACCACGCAGGATTTCCCGCGCCGCATCCTCAACAGACCAGGTCTGGGCGGCCAGCTGGGCCGGCAGGCGCAAGCAGGGCTCCATGGCGGCGTCGGGATGGAGGGCCTGACCCTGTCGGATCCGTTCGGCGGCAAACCACAGGGCCTGCCCGCCGGGATGCAATGCCGCGACCCGTCCGGCGGCCCGCAGCTCAGCCAACCAGCCCGTGTAAGCCGGGTTCGCCATTTCCCGGGCGGTCATGAATCCCAGGCTCAGCAGGGCATCGTGCAATTCGTCGGCATTGCTGACCCAGGGCCAGGCCTGCTCCTGCACCTGGACGATGGCTGCTGCATCCAGCAGGGCGAAATTGTCCACCTCCGCCGGATCCAGCCAGCTCCGGTTGCGGATGGCATTGGTGCGCCGCTCCTCGAAGGGGGCATCGTCTAGAAAGGCATAGGGGCGGGCATTGATGATTTCCTGTGCAAACGGCGAGGGTTCCCGCAGGTCGCAGGCCAGCAGTTCCAGCTTGCGATTTTCGATGTCGCCAATGAGGGCCGCCAGGCTTGGGAAGTCCATGGCCTCGGTGAGGCAGTCACTGATGGTCTGATCCACCAAGGGGTGATCGGGAATCTGGCGTGCGCCCTGGATGTTTTCAAAGCAGGCGATCTGGTCGGGAAACACCTGCGCCACCAGATCTTCCGCATCCATGCGCTGAAACTGGGGTGGCACCCGTTTGCCGTTGCGGTTGCGCTGGATGGCCAGGGCGCGGGTGGCGTTCCAGCGCCAGCGCACTTCGAACATGGGGGCATCCAGCAGGGCCTGCACCAGCACGTCCCGCAGACTGTTGCTGTTGAGATAGCGGTAAACCTCCTCAAGGGGAAAACTGTGCACCGAGCCGAGGGAGATGACGATGCTGTCCTCGTTGGCAGCCGCCTGCAGTTCAAAATTGAAGGTGCGGCAGAATTTCTTGCGCAGGGCCAGTCCCCAACCCCGGTTTACCCGGCTGCCGAACGGTGAGTGGATCACCAGATGCATGTCCCCCACTTCGTCAAAGAAGCGCTCCATGACCAGGGTTTCCCGGGTCGGCATGACACCCAGGGCCTGCATGCCGCCATGCAGGTAGTCCACCAGCTGGGTGGCGGCGGCGGCGGGCAGACCGGTGGCATCCTGCAGCAGGCCCACGGTGGCCCCGGGTCCGTCGTTCAGCAGCCAATCCGCCACCATTCTGCGCAAACGGGACACGGCGGCGGACAATTCGTTGCTGCGGCCCGGCCCCTCACCAAACCAGAACGGGATGGTAGGGGACATGCCCTGGGCATCCCGCACCCGCACCTTGAGACCATCGATGCGCAGCAGCTGCCAGGCATGGGTGCCGAGAGTGAACACATCTCCCGGCAAGGCCTCCAGGGCGAAATCCTCATTGAGGCTTCCCACCACGGTGTCATCCGGGTCCAGCACCACTTGATAATCGAACATGTCGGGGATGGCACCCCCGTTTGTGAGGGCCACCATGGCACTGCCGCGCCGTGCACGAACCCGGTCGTTCACCAGATCTAGGTGAAGATGGGTGCCACGTCGCCCGCGACGGGTTGTATAGCCTTCCGCCAACATGGCGATCAGGCTCCGGAAGCGCTCCGGACCAAGGTTCCGATAGGGCCAGGCATTGGCGAACAACCCATGCAGGGCGGTGATGTCGCGGCCCTCGGGGTATTGCCCCTCGCTGTCGGGTGAGGCCACCTCGGCCACGATCTGTTGGCAGAGGATGTCCAGGGGCATCTCCGGCATTTCGATAAGATCCAGCTCGCCCTGGCGAATGCTGTGCAGCAGGGCCGTGCATTCCACGAGGTCGTCGCGGGTCAGGGGAAACAGAATGCCTTTGGGAGTGCCGTGCACCGAATGGCCGCTGCGACCTACCCGTTGCAGAAACGTGGCGATACGTTTGGGTGAGGCAAACTGCACCACCAGATCCACGGCGCCGATGTCGATGCCCAGCTCCATGGAGGCGGTGGCCACCAGCACCTTGAGCTGGCCTGCCTTGAGGCGCTGTTCGGCGCGCAGGCGGTGGTCCTTGCTCATGCTGCCATGGTGGGAACTGACCCGCTCCACCCCCAGACGCTCCGCGAGGGCCAGGGCCAGCCGTTCCGACAGGCGTCGCGTATTGACGAACACCAGGGTGGTGGCGTGCTGTTCGATGAGCTGCACCAGACGGGCGTAGAGTTCTTCCCACACCTCGTTGCTCATGAGGGCGCTGAGGGGCGAGCCCGGCACCTCCAGGGTGATGTCCAGATGGCGGCGATGGCCTGAATCCACGATCACGCAATCGGGTTTGCCGTCGTTCACGGCGCCCTGCCCCACCAGGTAGCTGGCCACCAGCTCCACGGGCTTCTGGGTGGCGGACAGGCCTATGCGCTGCAAGGGACGGCCCGTCAGGGCCTGCAGGCGTTGCAGGGACAGGGCCAGATGGGAACCCCGTTTGTCCGCCAACAGGGCATGGATCTCGTCGACGATGACCTTGCCCACGGTACGCAGCATACGGCGGCCGCTGGCACTGGTCAGCAGCAGATACAGGGACTCGGGTGTGGTGACCAGGATGTGGGGCGGCAGTCTGGCCATCTTCTGGCGTTCGTTCTGAGGGGTGTCACCGGTGCGTACCCCGACCCGGATATCCACCGGGGCATAACCCTGCAGATGCAGCTGTTCGGCGATGCCGTCCAGGGGCAGCTCCAGATTGCGGTGGATATCATTGCTGAGGGCCTTCAGGGGAGACACATAGAGCACCTGCACCCCATCCTCCAGATGCCGCTCCAGGCCCTGTTCCACCAGCTGGTTGATCATCACGTAAAAGGCGGCCAGGGTTTTGCCGCTGCCGGTGGGTGCGGCGATCAGGGTGTGACGTCCGGCCCGGATGGCCGGCCAGGCCTGCTGCTGGGCCGGGGTGGGATTGCCGAATTGCTGGATGAACCAGTGGCGGCAGACGGGATGAAAGTCATCCAGGATCATGGCGGGCTCCGTCGGAGGTCCGGTTTGCAGTGTTTTCAGGGTATTTGACAGTAACATACTTCACCGCTAGTGTTGCCTGTCGAACCGTTCTCCGGGGACCCGCCTATGCTGGGCTTGCATGACAAACTGAAGTTGTTCTGGCGCGAAAATCGCCAGTTCCTGTTCCTGCTGGCCTGTATCGTGTTCTTCAAAAGCGCCATTGCCGACCTCAGTTCCATATCCGGCGCCTCCATGCAACCCACCCTGCTGGACGGCGACAAGGTGTGGGTCAACAAACTGGCCTATGACGTCAAGGTGCCGTTTACCGAGATCACCCTGGCGGCCGTGTCGGACCCGGCCCGGGGTGACATCGTGATCATCGATTCCAGCGCCGCCGAGAAGCGCCTGGTGAAACGCATCATCGGCATTCCCGGCGACACCATCTACATGCAGAACAACGCGGTGGTGATCAACGGCCAGGCGGCCAACTACGAAGTGGTGAACCGGGATGACGATGCGGTGATCATCGTGGAGGAGTTGCCGGAACACGCCCATCAGGCCCAATTGTCCCAGCACTACGCCAATCGCACGGCCCGCAGTTTCGGCCCGGTCAGCGTGCCCGATGGCCAGTATTTCGTCCTCGGCGACAACCGGGACAACAGCGCCGACAGCCGTGTCTACAGTTTCGTGCCGAGAGAGGAAATCATCGGCCGCTCCAGCTCCGTGGTGTTTTCCCTGGACCGGGACAACAGCTTCCTGCCCCGTGGCGACCGCTTCCTCGCCGATCTGCAGTAAGCGGATCTCCAATCGCCGGGTCCGCGCAAGTTTTCCGTGCCCGGCAGGTCTACTGGCGGAACCATAACCAAGAATCCGTTCAGGAGCGCTCCATGAAATTCCCCTTGTCCTTTTCACCTGTTTTTCCCTCGCTGCGAGGGCTCCTTCCTGCTGTCTGCGCCATCATCACCCTGTCCTGGTCCTCCCTGACTCTGGGCCAGGAATTCGTGTGGGCACCGGATTTGCCCCTGGGCGCCAGGATTCCCGCCATCGAGGCACCCAACCAGGACGGCCAGATCAGGACCTTCGATGACCTCAAGGGTGACAAGGGGCTGCTGCTGATGTTCAGCCGCTCCTTTGACTGGTGCCCCTATTGCAAGCGCCAGCTGTCCCAGCTGGTGGAGGTGGCCGACCAGTTCGAGGCCATGGGATTCGGCATCGCCAGCATCACTTATGATCCCGTGGAGCTGCTCAAGGAAGTGGCCGAGGATGAGGAGATCGTCTTTCAGCTGTTGCACGATGCCGATGTGAAGCACGTCAATGCCTTTGGCATCTTCAATACCCAGTATGAACCCGGCGACCGCGCCTATGGCATTCCCTACCCGGGGATCTTTCTGGTGGATCCCGACGGCGTGATCCGGTTCAAATTCGCCGAGGAGGACTACCGGGTCCGCCCCGACTTCTCCGACGTGCTGGCGGCTGCTGCAGCCATGTAAACCCCGCCGGCGGGTCAGGCCCCCCTGCCCTGCCGGCAACCTCCTCCCATCCCGCCGTCAACCCCGGGCCATCGACAGGCATCCAAGCAGGACAGGCTTCCCATGGGGGCGCCCGACCTGTAACTTCGCCCTTTCGAAAAACAACCCGGATCACACTGCATGACCGTCGCCGCAGCACTCTCCACCTCTCATCCCCTTGTCAAATCCTGGTCGCTGGCGCTGTGCCTGCTGAGCCTGTGGCTGCCGGCCGCCCTGGCCCAGGACGTGGCGAACTACGAGATTCCCCGCATCAGTCAGCCGCCGGTCATCGACGGTGCCGTGGGGGAGCTGGAATGGGCCGCCGCCAGTCGCATCGTTCTGGATATCGAGGTGGAACCGGGCGAGAACATTGCGGCGCCGGTGACCGCCGACGCCCTGATCATGGAGGATGGAGAGACCCTGTACGTCGCCTTCATCGCCCACGACCCCGACACCAGCCAGATCCGCGCCTTCCTGCGGGACCACGACAACGTGGGCAACAGCGACCGTATCGGGGTGGTGCTGGACACCTTCAACGATTCCCGCCGCGCCTACGTGTTCCTGGTCAATCCCTACGGCGTGCAATTCGACGCCATCAATGACGAGGTCAACAACCAGGAGGATGAAGCCTGGAATGCCATCTGGGACAGCGCGGGGCGCATCAACGACGACAACTACACGGTGGAGATGGCCATTCCCCTGAAGCAGCTGCGTTTCGCCCAGGGCCAGGAACTGCAGACCTGGGGCATCGATTTCGTCCGCCATTATCCCCGCGGCCGCTCCTACCGCATCAGCCACATTCCCCGCGACCGCAATCTGTCCTGCTACCTGTGCAACATCAGCAAGGCCCAGGGGTTCGAATCACTGGAGGCCGGCACCAATATCGAGATCATTCCCACCGTCACGGGCGCCCGCCACGAAACCCGGGACCCCCGCACCGACACCTGGGAAACCGGCGACTTCGATCCCGAAGCCAGCCTCGATCTGCGCTGGGGCATCACCCAGAACCTGTACCTGAATGCCACCCTCAACCCGGACTTCTCCCAGGTGGAGGCGGACAGCACCCAGCTGGATACCAATACCACCTTCAGCCTCTACTACCCGGAGCGCCGCACTTTTTTCCTCGATGGCGCCGACTATTTCAACAGCTACCTCAACCTGGTGCACACCCGCAACATCGCCAATCCGGATTACGGACTGAAGCTCACGGGCAAGGAAGGGCGCCATGCCTACGGCCTGCTGACGGCCGACGACACCACCACCAGCTTTCTGATTCCCCGCGCCCTGGGGTCAAGTGTCGCTTCATTGCCGGATCAGCATAGCGAAGTTTCGGTGCTGCGTTATCGCTACGATGTGCTGGACAACTCCTCCATCGGCGCCATCCTTACCGACCGGCGTGGCGATGGTTACAGCAATACGGTGGCCGGCATCGATGGTGTGTTCCAACTTGGGGCAAGTGACACCTTGTACCTGCAGAGCCTGCGCTCCGAGTCGGAATATCCCGACTCCATCCAGCAGCGTTACCGGCAGAGCCCGCGCCTCAGCGATGATACCCATGTGCTGGAATACCGGCATCGCGACCGGCGCTGGGACTGGTTTGTCACCTATGTGGATTTTGGTGAGGACTTCCGCGCCGACATGGGTTTCGTCAATCAGGTGGACTACCGCAAGATCACCACCCGCTTCGGGCATACCTGGCGCTGGGACCGGGACAACTTCTTCAACCGCATCTGGTTTGCCGCCGACTGGGACAAGACCTGGGATCAATCGGGGCTGGTGCTGGAAGAGGAGACGGAATTCTTCATCGAAGCCAACGGACCGCTGCAGTCCTCCTATAACGGCTTGTTCGGTGGCAGCAAAACCTACTGGAACGGCAAATATTTCGACGAGCAGTTCAACCAGATCAATATCGGTGTGCGTCCGTCCGCCGACCTGTTCCTGCGTCTGTATTTCCGCCTCGAGGACATCGTGGATTTCGCCAACACACGGCTCGGCCGGTCCTGGCGGCTGGGTCCCGAGCTGAGCTACAGCTTCGGCCCCCACCTGCAACTGAACCTGCAGCACACCTGGCAGAAATTCAACGTGGACGGCGGGCGGCTGTTCACCGCCAGGCTCAACGATGCCAGGGTCAGCTACCAGTTCGATACCCGCAGTTTTCTGCGCTTCACCCTGCAACACACCGACCAGGAGCGGAATCCAGGCCTGTACATCAACCCCGTGCAACGCACCAATGAGGAGCTGGGCATGCAGCTGCTGTACAGCTACAAACTGAATCCGTCCTCCCGCTTTTTCATCGGCTACTCCGATGCCAGTTTCCGTGACGATTCCTTCTCCACCCTGGAAAAAACCGGCCGCAGCGTGTTCGCCAAATTGAGTTATGCCTGGCAACCCTGAGCGCCTGTTCAAGCCCTGGGAGCCAGAGTAAACTAGCCCCCTCGTTCCGCCCGACACGGCAGTATTTTCCATGGGTCAACAGACCGCCTTATACCAACAGCATCTCGATGCCGGCGCCCGCATGGTGGATTTTGCCGGCTGGGACATGCCCATCCACTACGGGTCCCAGATCGAGGAGCACCATCAGGTCCGCACGGATGCGGGCATGTTCGATGTGTCCCATATGACCGTGGTGGATGTGCAGGGCGCCGATGCCGCGTTGTTTCTGCGCCACCTGCTGGCCAACGACGTGGCCAAGCTCAATGTGGTGGGCAAGGCACTGTATTCCGCCATGCTGAATGAGCAGGGTGGTGTCATCGATGACCTGATCGTCTACCGCATGAATGAGGGTTATCGCCTGGTGGTCAACTGTGCCACCCGGGAGAAGGACCTGGCCTGGTTGCAGACCCAGGGCCGGTCGTTCGACGTGCGGATTCTGGAGCGACCGGAGCTGGCCATTCTGGCGGTCCACGGACCCAATTCCATCAAGCGGGTCTGCACCATACTGCCCGCGGACCAGGCGGACTCTGTCGCCACCCTGACGAATTTCCATGGCCGCGAACTGACGGCCGACTGGTTCATCGCCCGCACCGGTTACACCGGCGAAATGGGTCTGGAAATGATTTTTCCCGCCACCCAGGCGCCGGACATCTGGCAGCGATTGCTGGCCGCGGGTGTGAAGCCGGTAGGTCTGGGCGCCCGCGATACCCTGCGTCTGGAAGCCGGTATGAACCTGTACGGCCATGACATGGATGAATCCACCTCGCCGCTGGCCGCCAATATGGAGCAGACCATTGCCTGGGAACCGGAGGACCGGGACTTCATCGGCCGTCAGGCATTGCTGGAACACCTGCAGCAGCAACGGGAGGGTTCGTTGCCGATCCTGGTGGGTCTGGTACTGGAAACCCGCGGTGTGTTGCGTGAAGGTCAGCGGGTCATCACGGACCAGGGCGAAGGCATCATCACCAGCGGCAGTTTTTCACCCACATTGAAGCATTCCATCGCATTGGCTAGAATTCCCGCCAGCGCCCGCGACTGTCAGGTTGACCTCCGAGGCACCCCCACACCCGTCAGGATCGTAAAACCCCAGTTTGTCCGATTTGGGCAAAAAGTGTTTGTCTGAATTCCGTTTCACGGTTTGATGCACAAGAGGATTTCGAGTTGAGCAAAATTCCCGATGATCTGAAATACGCGAAATCCCACGAGTGGGTGCGGCTCGAGGATGACGGCACCGTCACCATCGGCATCACCGACCACGCCCAGTCAGCCCTGGGCGACATCGTGTTCGTCGAGCTGCCCGAAGCGGGCGCCCAGGTGGCCGCCAGGGATGAGGTCGCAGTGGTGGAATCCGTGAAAGCCGCATCGGACATTTATGCTCCTCTGTCCGGCGAGATCATCGCAGTCAACAGGCTGCTCATGGACACACCGGAAACCGTCAACAGCTCTCCCTATGAGAATGGCTGGTTTTTCAAATTGCAGCCCAGTGACCCGGCCGAACTGGATGAGATGCTGGATGCAGCGGCCTACCGGGAAATCTGTGAGGAAGCATAGTCGTTGTTAACTGATCTGCTGGACACCCGGGAATTCATTCACCGCCACATCGGCCCCAACCCTGACCAGATCGCTGCCATGCTCAAGGCATTGCAGCTGGACTCCCTTGATTCGCTGATCAGGGCCATCGTGCCCGAGTCGATTCGAGTGGAAGGATTGCTGCCCCTGGGTGCGCCCATGAGCGAAGCCGCTGCACTGGAACGCCTGCAAGCCATGGCGCGGCGCAATCAATTGTTCCGCTCCTACATAGGACTCGGCTATTTCGACACCCGCATACCCAATGTCATATTGCGCAATGTGCTGGAAAATCCCGGTTGGTACACGGCCTACACCCCCTATCAGCCGGAAATATCCCAGGGTCGGCTGGAATGCCTGCTGGCTTATCAGCAGATGGTGCTGGACTTCACCGCCATGGATCTGGCCAATGCCTCGTTGTTGGATGAAGCTACCGCCGCCGCCGAGGCCATGGCCCTGGCCAGGCGGGTCAGCAAGAACCGCGACAGCAACCGCTTTTTCGTGGATGCCGCCTGCTACCCGCAAACCATCGATGTCATCAAGACCCGCGCCGCCTGCTTTGGCTTCGAGCTGGTCATCGCGGACTTCGACCAGCTCGCTCAGCACGACGTGTTCGGCGCTATTTTTCAGTATCCCACGGCCACCGGCGAAGTCCGGGATTTGAGCGCTGCCATCCGGCACTTGCACGAACGGCAGGCCATCGCGGTGGTGGCGGCCGACCTGTTGAGCCTGGCCTTGTTGAAAGCGCCGGGCGAGATGGGTGCCGACGTGGTGGTAGGCAGCACCCAGCGCTTCGGCGTTCCGATGGGTTATGGCGGCCCTCATGCCGCCTATTTCGCCACCCGGGACGACTACAAGCGGGCAGTGCCAGGTCGCATTATTGGAGTCTCGGTGGACAGCCGGGGACGCCAGGCCTATCGCATGGCATTGCAGACCCGCGAACAGCATATCCGTCGCGAGAAGGCCAACAGCAATATCTGCACGGCCCAGGTGCTGCTGGCGGTCATCGCCGCCCTGTATGCCATGTACCACGGGCCAGACGGCGTGCGGAAGATTGCCGCCCGCACCCACCGGCTGACGGCCATCCTCGCGCAGGGTCTGCAGCAACTCGGGTTCCGACTGCGGCACACCGGATTCTTCGATACCCTCGCCATCGCAGTTACCCCGCAACAGCAGCAGGAGATCAGATCCCGGGCGCTGGCTGCCCGCATCAATCTCTGGTACGGGCAGGACAGTGTGCAGCTCAGTCTCGACGAGTGCGCCACTCCTTCTGAAGTGGAACAGTTGTGGCAGGTGCTCAGCGGCGCAACCGACCGCCATCCGTCCGTGGCGGAAGTGGACCAGCAACTGGGATCCTCGCTTCACACGACTTTCATTCCCGCCGCGTGTGTGCGGGAATCCGCCTATCTGCAGCATCCCACGTTCAACCGCTACCATAGCGAAACCGAGATGCTGCGCTATCTGAAGCGTCTGGAAAACAAGGACATTTCTCTGACCCACGCGATGATCCCCCTGGGTTCCTGCACCATGAAGCTCAACGCCGTGGCGGAAATGATTCCCGTGACCTGGCCGGAATTCTGCAAGCCCCATCCCTTCGTTCCGGTGGAGCAGGTACCCGGCTATCAGCAGATGATCCGGGAACTGGAGGACATGCTGGCCGTCATCACCGGTTTCGATGCCGTCAGCATGCAACCCAATTCCGGCGCCCAGGGTGAATATGCGGGTCTGCTGGCCATCCGCCTGTTTCTGGACAGCCAGGGACAGCAGCACCGCGATGTCTGCCTGATTCCGGAGTCCGCCCATGGCACCAATCCCGCCAGCGCCCAGATGATCGGCATGCGGGTGGTGGTGGTGGCCTGTGACGATGACGGCAATATCGATGTGGAGGATCTGCGCCAGAAGTCGGCGCAGCACCAGGATTCCCTGGCCGCTCTCATGATCACCTACCCCTCCACCCATGGCGTCTATGAGGAATCGGTGCGGGAGATCTGTGAGGTGATCCACGCGCACGGCGGCCAGGTCTACATGGATGGTGCCAACCTGAATGCCCAGGTGGGTGTGGCCAGGCCAGCGGACATCGGAGCCGATGTGTCCCACGTCAACCTGCACAAGACATTCTGCATTCCCCACGGCGGCGGCGGTCCCGGCATGGGCCCCATCGGTGTCAAGAAACACCTGGCACCTTTCCTGGCCAATCATCCGGTGATCACCTTGCCGGGCACCCGTGTCGGCAACACCGCAGTGTCCGCAGCCCCCTGGGGCAGTGCCGGCATTCTGCCCATTTCCTGGGCCTATATCACCATGATGGGTGCCGCGGGCCTGTTGAAAGCCACCCAGGTGGCGATCCTCAGCGCCAATTACATTGCCACCCGCCTCGAGGGGCATTACCCGGTGCTCTACACCGGGCGCAACGGCAAGGTGGCCCATGAATGCATCATTGACCTGCGGCCTCTGAAGCAGGCCTCGGGCATCACCGAGGAGGATGTGGCCAAGCGCCTGATGGACTATGGCTTCCATGCCCCCACCATGTCGTTTCCCGTGGCCGGCACCCTGATGATCGAACCCACGGAAAGCGAGTCGAAACCGGAGCTGGACCGCTTCATCGACGCCCTGATCCAGATTCGCGGCGAGATTTCCCGGGTGGAATCCGGTGAGCTGGACGCCAGGAACAATCCTCTGAAGAATGCCCCCCACACCCAGGCCGACATTCTTGACGAGCAGTGGGACCGTCCCTATTCCAAACGTGAGGCTGCCTTTCCGGTGGCTTACCTGGAACAGGGAAAGGTGTGGCCCACCGTCAACCGTATCGACAACGTGTACGGGGATCGCAACCTGTTCTGCGCCTGTCCGGCGCTGGATGACTATCGGGATTGACGGTCGCCTAATTGCGGTCGATATGGGAGTCGCGCATGTCCCGCAGGCGCTGCAGTTGCTGCTGGATGTGGTTGAGACGCTGGGTCAGTTCGCGGTTCTCGCTGATGATTTCCAGGTCGCCCTTTTCCTTGAACTGCTTGAGGGCCGAATAGATACGGTTGTGTTCATTGCGCAGTTCCGTGGCCTTGGCCTGCTTGAACGACTGTACGTTGCGCCGCACGGCGAGGCCGGGAATCAGCACCATGGAGATGGCCACCAGGTAGGGCAGGGCAACCCAGCTCATCAATAGAAACCGGGCCCACTCCAGATGGGCCCGGGACCACTGCACTCCCAGCATGTAGATGGACACCAGGAGGCCCACGGTGCCCGCCAGCATACCGAATATCCACAGGGCATCCCCCAGCCGTTTGATCCCCCCTGCTCCGTCCGGATTCATGGGATCGAGGGCGTAATACAGGCAGGGGGACAGCTTGAGGTAGAGCACCATGATGCCCAGGATTCCGTACACGCCCATGCCGCAGGCGAACCCTGCCATCCAGAATCCGCTGTAGATCATCACGAGCGAGAACGTGCTGCTGTAAAAGTCCTGTGGCACCCCCAGCCCGTAACCCACCGCCGTGTTGACGCAGGCAAACAGGATGGCGGACCACAGATAACCTCTGTCCGTGAGCCAGTTTTCCATCACGTTGCTGGTGATCCGGTGTTTGCCCTCCAGTTTCTCCACCAGGGCGAGGTTGTTGCGGAACAGGTCCGTGGCGAGATAAAGGGCCAACAAGGCGGTGCTGATGATGACCCCCAGGATCCAGCAATACTGGCGGCCAAACGCCATCTTGTCGGGCAGGGAAATGTACTGGAGAACCGTGTAAAGCAATCCCGCGCCCAGGGAGACTGCGATCTTGACCGGATAGCCCATGACCCGGTCGGCGCCGACCCGGTCATAGAAAGGGGTAAAAGAAACGCTGCTCATGTCGGTCACTATCCCGCGATTGCCGGGTGATTGATGTACTATGCATCGGAGTATAGCGACATTTCTTTATGGCTTTAATATCAGGACCGGCCGCCGCGGGGTCCAGCCTGGCCTGTCCGGTACGCAACGCCGACTCCAGCTCCCGTAGCCTGCCATCGGCAAAACCGGCCGCAATGAAGCGGCGGTAATGGTGGAAGCGGTTGCCCGCAGGCCAGGCCGCCGTGCGATAGGCTTCATGGGCAGTCAGCAGACGACCGTGGCCGCCGAATGCATTGATGCAATAGCTGGACCAGTGGTATTCGCCCGGATGGTTGCCGAGGCCGTTGCGCTGTGGTGCCAGTTCAATGTACTTCTGGCTGTCCAGAAACGCCTGACCCGAATTCACCATGCAGCTTTTGAACCGGCCTTTCCATAACGATCCACTGCGCTCGAAACGGTGGTTGAAATACTGCACATAGGCGCCGCCAACCATCTTCATCAACTGGGAAATTCCCGTGGGTGTTCCCGGGGTCAGCAGCAACTGAATCTCATTGGGCAGCAGTACATAGGCATGCATAGCCACCTGGTAATGGACCAGGCAGTGCTGCAGGCGGGTCAGGTAATAGCGGTAACAGGCTTCGTCATAGAAGCAATGATTGCCGTTATGCCCTTCCAGCAATATGAAGTAGGGTCGCCCGGTCAGGAACAAACGCCGCTGTCTGGCCATTCTTCATCTCCCTCATCAGATTTCCCTGTTGTGCATTGCAACACCAGCCAACTGGCACCTTCACCGGGATTGCGTTTGTAGAGCTTGGCCGCCATGAGCGCACCCCGCAACAGCAGCAGGTCCCCCGGCTCGAGCCGCATGTCCCTGCGGGTCCTGAGTTCATCGAAATCGGGATGACGACGCGGTCCGTAGCGATGGGAACCCGGCAGCAGGGTCAGGCTGCCACGACCACGGTTCATGGCCGACAGCGGCACCAGCAGTAGCAGATCGAGAGGCTCGCCAGGAGCCGCACTCAGGGGACTGCACACCATCGACCAGGGTGTGGCGCCGGTATGAATGGACAGACACGCCTGGTACTCGAAGGCCATCTGGCCGCTGGCGAGTGTCACCCGTTCCAGCAGGCCGTTTTCCTCCTCCGCAAGACAGAAGCACGGATACCAGCGCAGCACCGACACCGGCCCTTTGCACAGCTGCCGCAGCAATGGATCCCGGGCCAGCGCTTTCAGCACGGCACTCAGGGGCGGCCATGCAGGTTTCGGCAAACCGGTATCGGGATGGAAACGGGAATCCAGTGCATTCACCCAGGGGGACAGGGTATCGAAGACGCGCCGACCGCCGAGCCCCAGCAGGATGGCCAGGCGAGTGCCAAGGTGGCCTCTGCCAAACAGGCCGCGGACCTCGTTCTCCAACTGCACTGTCCAGCGCGGGCCGTGGGATTCAGCCAGCAAAACAGAGAACGAGTGTTGCATCCATGCCGCCAGAGCCATGGTGAACGAGGCGGCCCATGCATCCGTCGGCATCAGGCAGCCTTTGCGCAGCAGGAATCCCTTCTCATCCAGCATCATGTCTGCGCCTCACTGGGCGGGGACCGCCCCAGCTCGAGACAGTGCCCGGCACAGGCCCGCAGGGCGGGATTGTGGGTCACCAGGATCAGGGCAATGCCCAGGCTGCGCAGCCGTTCGACGATCTGCAGCGCCACGGCCGTCTCCAGATTGGCCAGCGCTTCATCGAGAATCAGCAGTCGCGGCCGGCCATACAGGGCGCGGGCCAGCAGCAGCCGTTGCCGCTGGCCCGCCGACAGGCTGCTGCCAGACTCCGCCAGCAGGGTGGTCAGCCCATCCCGCAGCCGCCCCAGATCGTCCCGCAGTCCGGTAATTGCAAGGCATTGCTGCAGCCAGTCGCGATCCAGAGGTTCACGATCCAGGGTGATGTTGTACAGCAGTGATCCGGCCAGCAGGCGGTCGCCGTGCAGCACCGCCGCCACGTCGCCGCCACCGGTCTCCCCATTCGCCTGACCGGGCAAGCTGGCATTGACCTGGATGCTGCCACGCAGGGGTGCTAACAACCCCAGCAACAATTTCAACAGGGTGGTCTTGCCGCAACCCGAGGGGCCGGAGATCGCCAGACAGTCCCCCTCCTTCAGGCTGAACCCCACGCCCTGCAGGACCGGTTGGTTGCTGCCGGGATAGCCGAAGTCGAGTCCCTGCACCCTCACCAGCAGACCAGCGTCTGCGGGAGGGGGAAAGCCGCCGGGATTCCGTGCCCCCTGGGCCGCGGTTATATCGGACAGGCGCTCCAGTTCCAGACCGATCAGTCGCAGCTCCACAAGGCGGGGCAGCAGACTCGCCACGGCATTGATGAAATGCTGTTTGAGAAACACAAAGGCAATCAGCTGACCCGCGCTCATGGACTGACTCAGCACCAGGCCCGCACCAATGAAGATGGTCGCCACGTGGTCGATGCCCAGAATCAGGTTCTGCCAGGCCAGGGTGCGGTTCTGAAACCGATCGAGCTGTACGGCACTGTTGACATAGTCCGCATAGCCGCTGAGCCACTGACGGCTGCGATCGGCCTCCAACCCATAGACTTTCAGTGTGGTGATGGCCTGGAGATTTTCCAGGAACGCGGATTGCTGCCGCGCATCTTCGGCAAGCACGGTATTGCGGTAGGATCTCTCCCTTTCCGCAGTCAGGTAGCGCAAGCCGGCGAACACCAGGAGCAGACCGGTTGCCACCGCCGCCAGCTGCGGACTGTAGACATACAACAGGGCCAGTGTCACCAGGGAGAACAGGCCGTCAACCAGTGCCGCGATGACATCCTGGGTCAGCAGTCTGCGCACAGTTTGCAGAGTGCCGAAGCGGGAACTGATCTCTCCCATGCTGCGGGCCTCGAACCAGCCCAGGGGCAGGCTGACCAGATGGCGAAACACACCTCCAACGAGCTGGAAACCCAGGCGATGGGAAAAGCCCAGCAACACGCTGCCGCGCACATAGACCAGCAAGGTCTTCAGCAGGGCCAGCAGCAGAAACAGCAGCGCCACCCTGGGAATGAGCTCGGGATTCCCGCCCAGCAGGCCACGATCCACCGTAAGCTGGACATAGAACGGATTCAACAGGGCAATACACTGGATCGCCAGGGTCAGCAGCAGAATACCGGCGCCCCTCGTGAACAGCGCCGGCTCAGCCTCCACCAGATCCCGCAGCCGCAGCGGCCGCACCAGGCTGTGCCGGCGGAAGCCGCTGCCGGGCCACAACTCCACGGCCACGCCGGTGATGTGGCGGGCGGCCTCCTGGCGACTGTAGTGTCGCTCCCCCACAGCGGGGTCGTGGATCACGATCGAGCGGCGCCCCACTTTCCTGAGAACCACGAAATGATCCATGTCCCAGTGGAGGATGGCAGGCAGGCACAGGGCTCCCAGATCATCCATGTCCAGCTTCACGGCCCGCCCCTCCAGATGCAGGCCTTCGGCCATTCCCAGCAGGCCCCTCACATCCTGACCATGGCCGGCCCGGACTTTGCCTGCTCGCAGCCACTCCATGTCGATGCCCAGGCCATGGTAACGGGCGATCATCACTATACAGGCTATGGCACACTCACCGCGCTGTGCCTGGATGACCAGCGGCAGACTCCGGGCGGGACGCAACAGTCGCGCAAACTGCTCGCGAACATCGAAGTCCATCGCCGATCGGCGCATCAGAGCCACCCCCGCCTGTGTGCCTCCTGGCACTTGCAGTGCCTGGGGCCTGAACAGTCCTTGCCGTTCCATCGTCACAGGCTTTCCTGAGCGCCCTTGGCCCTTACCACCGAACTCACCATACGGATCAGGTCTTCCACTTTCTCCAGGCTGACCAGTGCCTGCTCATCGACGATCACTCCGAACTGGTCCTCGAGTTCATACACGATCTCCAGCAAGGTCAGGGAATCCAGGGGCAGGTCATGGATGGCTGTCTGGGGCGTGATCTCGATGACCTCGCCGGAGCGCACCAGACAACTGCGCAGCCTGTCAAATACCGCCGTCTCGATCTGCTTTTCCATATCTGCCTCCATGCAGTAGCGCAATGCCTCAGGGTTGCAGGGCATCGATTCCATTGTCGGGTAAAAAATAGCCGGGCAAGGCCGGCAGGTAATGCCATTGGCTGGGATAGCGGCGCAGATGGGTCTCCAGCACCGCCGCCAGCTCGCCCGTGAGGCGCCCCGCGGCATCCTCGAGGGATTCGCCGGTACGGCGAACCGCCGACAGCCGCAACGGTATGCGCACCTGATTGCACCGGCCATCGTGGTAAGTGATCAGTGCGAGGATCGGCACCCTGGCCAGCAGCGCCAGTTCGGCGGCCGCACAACTGAAGTGGGCGAAGCGTCCAAGGAACTCCACCGCAATGGTCCTGCCGTGCCGGCGTGGTACATCACAGTAAAGCAGCAGACTGCGATTGCCGGCCCGCAGCTCGCTCACCAGCTCCAGGGGGCTGCAGTCGTGATTGAGATAAACGCGGGACGGGGCAAGACCCAGGGCCTGAATTTCCAGCAGTCGATTGCAGCGGGTGGCTATGGCCGGCTCCTCGTACAGCAACAGCAGACGCTGGCGTTGCTCCCCGCCGGCGGCACTGACCAGGGCTGGCAGGCTGACATAGTCCCCGAAGTGAAAGGCCGCGATCAGCAAGGAGTTACCGCCGGCCTGTTCCCAGGTTTTCAATAGCACGGCATCCGGCCACTCCAGAGCCTCCCGATAGCAGACCAGCTCCCGCAGCGAGCGCCAGCGGATGCGACGCCGCTGGATGATGCGGCTCTCAAGGACATGACGGCGCAGCAGCCTGCGACACACCGGTGCCGGTTCATGGAGATACAGGCTCAGGCGGCCGAGGACTTGCAACGGAATGCCTGCTCTGCCGGCCAGGCCCAGTCGCAGACGTTCCAGGCAATGGAGCAGACGGTGTCGTTCCACGCCGTCCCCGGTAACCCACAGTCGATCGATGACGCTGTCGAGCCATTTGATGAGCCGTGCTCTCACACGGTTCCATAGCCCCGCGCCCTGGCAGTGCGTCGCGTGTGAACCGGGGCCGCTGCAGTGGGTCAGGCAATGGCGGAAATAAGCAGCAGCCGCACGGGTGGACACAGGGGATTCAAGCCCCTCGAATTCCACCCGTCCGCTGTCCACCCGCAGTTGCACCCCCAGCGCAGGCCAGCCGGCCAGCAGGCGCTCCAGGTCCGGATGCCCGGCGGTGGACTTGTCCTCTACCCCGCAGTGTGCCTGCAATCCGCGGCCTATCCACTGCAAGGCCTCCCTGCCCCGCCCCTGCAGCAACAGGCCGTGGGCCACGGACATGCAAGAGTCGTAGTGAAGCTCCAGTTCCATGGCATCATTGCCGGGCATCGCCGGTCCTGAACTGCAGGCCGGCGGCGTCCAGGGTCTGGGCCAGCTCCCCGCGCCAGGCTGCGCCCAGGCCCTGCACCCGGTTGCGCCGCAGGTGCTGCAACAATCCCAGGTCATCGAACCCCTGCTCCCTGCCGATGCCCAGGGGAATGTCCAGGTCGGCAGCCAGGCGGGCCACTGCCCTGTGAACGAAAGCCGCCGCGGCACGACGTTGACGCCGGGACAATCGAATGCCGTCACTGCCAAGACAGACCGTACCGAAGCGAACATGCCGGGCCTCGTCCGCCGCGATCAGACCCAGGGCCTGCACCAGCACCGGTACCCGAGCCAGCCTGCGCAACAGGCGGAACCGGGTCAGGGCGAGGGATTCGATTATGACCTGGCATACCAGCAGCTTGCGTAAGGGACTGCGGCTGCCAATGGCCCTGACCAGCAGTTGCTCCAGGCTGGGAGTGGGCCCGCTGGGCGGGTTTGCGCGGAAGCCCACCACCCGGTCCTGGTAGCGGCTGAAAAATTCCACATGGCGCGCTTCATCGCTGACCTGGGCACTGAGAAACAGGCGCTGTGCCATGTCGTCCGTGAGGCTGAGCAGTTGGGCGCAGAGGGTCAGTGCGGCGGACTCGCCCCGCAACAGGTCGTTGATCTCGGCAGCGTGAAGCCGCCAGGCTATGCGGACCCGGTGTTCCCGGGGCAGCGCTTCATAGGCAGGGAGGCCGGCGAACGGATTGAGCTGTGGAGCCACCGGGAAATCCTGGTGCAACACCCGGGCCGACCAATCCAGAGACGTATCGACATTCCATGTCTTCCGTTTGGCCGCCGCGTACAAACCGGCGATCGCGTGCTGTTCCATGGGTCAGTCATCCTTAACCTTTCAACGGAATGGGAACAGTGTAGACGAGGAATCGGAGGGCGGCCAAACCAGGGCCGCACAGGATGCTCAGCGAACATGTACAGCGCCCGGGAATTGGGACATGATTGCCTGAACTCGAATTGCGGCGCATCGATCCCATGAACTCCCTGTTTGCCTCCCATATCGCACTCCTGCAGCAACGTTACGAGCAAGCCCTGGCGGCTGTGCAGAACGACGCCTACCGTGTGGACTGTGTGCTGCTGCACAGCGGCATGCTGCATTATTTTTATGGCGATGACCAGTCGGTACCGTTTCGTGCCTTCGGTCACTTCAGTCAATGGCTCCCGGTGAACCGCCCGGAGCAGATGGTGCTTGTGCGCCCGGGCCATCGGCCCTGTTATTTCCAGGTGGTCCCCGAGGATTTCTGGTACGAGCAGACCATCGACAATGAGCCCTGGTGGAGCGATCAGTTCGACATCACCCGGCTTGCCGAGCCGGCGCAGTTCATGCGCCATGCCGGCGACCTGTCGCGGGTGGCGTTCATCGGTGAGGCTGTGGATTTCGCCCGGACCTGTGGCATCGACGCGCACCGTATCAATCCCGATGCCCTGCTGGCCCAGCTGGACTATCAGAGAGCCTACAAGTCCCCCTACGAGATCGAGCGACTGCGACAGGCCAATCGGCTGGCGCTGCAAGGGCATGACTCCGCCAGGCAATGCTTCCTGGACGGTGGCAGTGAGTACCAGATCCACATGGCCTTTCTGCAGGCCTGCCAGGTCCTCGAGCAGGAAACTGCCTATACCAATATCGTGGCGCTGGATGAGAAGGCAGCCATTCTGCACTATCAGAACAAGCGTCGTGGTATCGGTGCCACCTCGGACCGCCCCAGCCAGGTGTTATTGATCGATGCGGGCTGCCGGGTCCATGGTTACTGTTCCGATATCACGCGCACCTCCGTGCGTGATACGGCACCTGAGGTGTTTCATGCCCTGGCGGCGGCCGTGGAAGACCTGCAGCAGCAGCTGGTGGCCCAGGTGGTCGTCCGGCGACCCTACCTTGAACTGCACCGGCTGGCCCTGCGGGGCATTGCCCGTATTCTGGTGGAGCATGAGGTGCTGATGTGTTCCATCGATGAGGCGCTGGATGCCGGTCTGGCGTCCGTGTTCATGCCCCATGGCGTCGGGCATCTGCTGGGCATCCAGGTGCACGATGTGGGTGGTCGGCAGCAACAGCCCGGCGGCGGGATCAATCCGCCCCCCGGCGATGCGCCCATGTTGCGTAACACCCGTCTGATGGAAGCCGGCATGGTATTTACGGTGGAACCCGGTCTTTATTTCATCGCAACCCTGCTGCAACCCCTCCGCAAGGATTTCCGCAACGGCCTGTTGAACTGGACCTTGATCGATGCACTGATGCACCTGGGCGGCATTCGCATAGAGGACAATGTGCTGGTGACTGAACAGGGGCCGCAGAATCTGACCCGCGGCATATGATCCACTATGGAATCGGTCCCGGACCCTTTCAAGCGGGCAACAAGCCTTCCACTATGGACACGATGCGTTGCAGGGCACCGTGGTTGCGGGTCATGACCAATTGCCCCGCCGAGCCCATGGCCTGCCGCCAGTCGGGATTGTCCAGCAGCTTCAGCACGGTCTTACCCAGCTCGTCTTCGTCGGCCACGGTCAGCAGAGCGCCGGCCTCCTCTAACTGCTGGCATATGGTAGCGAAATTGAACTGGGAGGGTCCGGCCAACACCGGAATGCCCAGGGCCGCGGGCTCCAGTACATTGTGACATCCGTTGGGCACCAGACTGCCGCCAACGAAGGCGATCTGGGCCACAGAGTAGTAGAACCACATCTCACCCATGGAATCACCCAACAGCACCTGATGATCCTGGGTCACTTGCCCCCCCTGACTGCGGCGCAGTACCTGCAGCCCGGTCTGCTCGCACAATCGCGCCACGCTGTTGAAGCGTTCCGGATGACGGGGCACCAGCACCAAAAGCAGATCCGGCCGGCTGGCCAGGCAGTGCTGCAGCGCAGTCAGGATCTTTTCCTCCTCCCCCTGGCGGGTGCTGGCCGCAATCCACACCGGCCTGCCACTGTGCCGGATGTCCCGCAAAAGCTCCGGCAGATCCTCATCACGCAACCGCGGTACTTCGATGTCGAATTTGAGACTGCCGGTCACCTCGATCCGCCCCGCCTCGGCACCCAGGGCCAGCAGGCGCTCCCGGTCCGGTTCGGCCTGCACGGCGATTCCCTGCAGACCGGCCAGCATGTCCCCGGTCAGGCCGGGAAACCTGGCGTAACCCCGGGCCGATCGCGCCGACAATCGGGCGTTGGCCAGCAGCACCGGGACGGCCGCCTGCCGACAGGCATGGATGAGATTGGGCCACAGTTCCGTTTCCATGATGACCAGCAGCAACGGATTGGCCCGCCTCACGAAGCGCTGCACGGCCAGCGGCAGATCGTAGGGCAGATAGCAATGAAACACCTGATCTCCCAGGGCCTGCCTGACCCTTTCGGATCCCGTGGGGGTCATGGTGGTCACCAATATCGGTTGTTGGGGGCGGGATTGCTGCAGATGGCGCACCAGGGGCACGGCTGCCAGCACCTCACCCACGGAAACCGCGTGGATCCAGATGCAGGGACCGGCGTCACTCAACCCCAGGGGCGGGCTGCTGAAGGCGAAGCGTTCACCCCAGCGCTGCAGATAGGCAGGTGCCCGCAGGGATCGCCACAGCAGTCGCAGGATGATCAGGGGGATCGCCAGGTAAAGGATCTGGCTGTAAATGAATCTGGACATCCGACGATTCCCTTGTGGTGTTTCGCGTGCCTGCGCCTGTCTGCCAGCTTGGGAAAATCCCCTGCAGCCCGATATACTTGGGCGGTTTCTTGCCACCGCCGACAGACGCTAACTTAGCCAATGAACCCTCCCGATACAAGCAGCGCCGATGTACAGCTGGATGCGCTCATCTTTGGTGGCGGCATCGCCGGTCTGTGGTTGCTCAACCGGCTGCACCAGGCCGGCTATCGAGTCCTGTTGCTGGAAACCGGTGACCTGGGCGACGGCCAGTCTGTGGCCTCCCAGGGCATCATCCACGGCGGGCTCAAGTACGCATTGGATGGGTCTTTCGGCAGCGCCTCCCATGCCATCGCCGCCATGCCGGCCCGCTGGCGCGCCAGCCTGAACGGTTCGGATGCGGTGGATCTGCGCCAGTGCAGACTGCTCAGCGAGCAATTCTTCATGTGGTCGGACGGCGGCTACCGTTCTCGCCTGAAAGCGTTCCTGGGCAGCAAATCCCTTCGGGGTCGGGTGGAAGCTGTCGGCCCCGGCGACTTGCCCCCCCTGTTTGCAGATCATACCCGGGGTGGCAGCCTGTACCGCCTGCCCGACTTCGTCGTGGATACCGTTGCGCTGCTGGACACCCTGGCCGGTGATCGAAGCCGGATACTGAAGATCGATCCCGAGGCAATCGATTTTGGCCAGACTGGCGGTTCGGGGACACGGGTCAAGGTGCGCAGCGGCAGCCAGACCCTCGATCTGCACACCAGAGCCTGCCTGTTATGTGCGGGCGCCGGCAATGAGGCGCTGATGGACCACTGCGGCATGCAGGGTGTATTCATGCAGACCCGGCCGCTGCACATGGTCATGCTCAAGCATGCCGACCTGCCACAGGGATTCGTGCATTGCATCGGGGACGATTTCAACCTGACGCCGCGCCTTACCCTGACCACCCACCGCCATGGGGATGGCTCCCCGGTCTGGTATCTGGGTGGCGAGTTGGCGGAGAGCGGCGTGGGGCGCTCCCGTGAACAGCAGATCGGGCAGGCGCGAAGCTTGCTGGCCAGCCTGTTCCCCAACCTGGATACGGGAGCGGCAAGCTGGACAAGCTTCTTCATCGACCGCGCGGAAGGGAGGGTGGCGGGGGAACGCCGCCCCGATACCGTATTTCTGCAACGCCAGGGTTCGACCTGGGTTTGCTGGCCCACCAAATTCACCCTGAGCCCCTGTCTGGCCGATCAGGTGCTGGCGGATCTGCAGGCTGCCGGCATCACGCCCCCGCAGGATGGCGAAGCTCCCCGTTTGCCCGCCGGGGTGCAGCGTCCTGCCGTGGCCCTACCTCCCTGGGAGCGATTATTTTGAGCGCTCTGCCCATGCGCCCCCTGGGCCGCACCGGTCTGCAGGTATCCTGCATCGGCCTGGGAACGGTGAAACTGGGTCGTGATCAGGGGGTCAAGTATCCCACAGGCTTCACCATCCCCGATGACACCAGTGTGACTGCGTTGCTGGACACCGCCAGAGAGCTGGGCATCAACCTCATCGATACCGCTCCGGCCTATGGCAGCAGCGAAACGCGCCTGGGATCCCTGCTTACGGATCGCGACCACTGGCTTATCTGCACCAAGGTGGGGGAGGAATTCGAGCAGGGTCGCTCCCGCTTTGACTTCAGCGGCGCGCACACCCGCGTAAGCGTGGAGCGCAGTCTGCACAGGCTGCGTACCGATGTGCTGGACATCGTGCTGGTGCATTCCGACGGCAATGACCTTGAGGTGATCAACCGCAGCGACTGTCTGGCTACCCTGCTGCGGCTGCAGGAGGCCGGCATGGTGCGGGCTGTGGGTTTTTCCGGCAAGACCGTCGAGGGCGGTTTGCTGGCATTGCAGTACTGCGATGTGGTTATGGTCAGCTATAACCCAGCAGCCACCGGGGACGCTGTGGTGATCGACAGCGCGGCCGCGCAAGGCAAGGGCGTTTTGATCAAGAAAGGTCTGCAGAGCGGACATCTTGTCCAGCATCCGGGCACGGATCCGGTCCAGGACAATTTCGATTTTATCTTTGCCAGACCCGGCATCAGCAGTGTGATCACCGGCACCATCAATAGTGATCACCTGCGGCACAACGCGGACTGCGCCAGCCGGGCATTGCAGGGCAAGGTCTGAGGCGCTCTTGCAGGACCCCGGATCAGGTTTGAGGCAGGACGGAGTCAGTTCTTGCGCAGCTTTTCCACGATCGCGGATGTGGAACAATTGTCAAGGAAGGCCAGCACCCGCACCTCGCCTCCATAGGCGGCGACGATGGGAGCACCCACCACCTGATCGATACGGTAATCCCCCCCCTTGACCAGGATGTCCGGCTGCAGCAGCTGCAGCAGGGACTCGGGCGTGTCCTCGGCGAACGATACCACCCAGTCCACCGCTTCCAGACCGGCCAGCACCGCCATGCGACGCTCCACGGGATTGATGGGGCGGCCACTGCCTTTCAGTCTGCGCACCGAGTCATCGTCATTGACCGCCACGATCAGGCGCTCACCCAGTTTGCGGGCGTCCGCCAGATAGCCCACATGGCCGGCATGAATGATATCGAAGCAGCCGTTGGTGAAGACGATACGCTCACCGTGGGCGCGGGCATCCTGCACCGCTATGAGCAATTGTTCGGCGCTCATCACACCCCGACCGGAGCCCTGTTCCCGCAGCATGGCCCGCCGCAGTTCCGGCGCACTGATGGCTGCGGTGCCGAGTTTGCCGACCACCAGCCCGGCGGCCAGATTGGCCAGCGCCGTGGCATCCGGCAGTGAATCGCCGGCCGCCAGGGCGGCTGCCAGCACCGACACCACCGTGTCACCGGCACCGGTGACATCGAACACTTCCTGGGCACGGGCCGGCAGATGCAGTTCCGGAACGCCCGGTTGCAACAGGGTCATGCCGTTTTCCCCACGGGTAATCAGCAGCGCCTGCAATTGCAGCGTTTCCAGCAATGCCAGGCCTTTCTCCACCAGTTCCTGTTCGCTGGCGCAGGGTCCGACGATGGTTTCAAACTCATGCAGATTGGGGGTGATGACGGTAGCGCCAGCATAACGTTTGAAATCGGATCCCTTGGGATCCACGATCACCGGTATGTTGCGCTCGCGGGCCAGGGCGATGAGAGTCGACACCTGACGCAGGGCGCCTTTGCCGTAGTCCGACAGGACCAGGACCTGGGCTTCGGCCAGCAGGGCGGCGACCCGCTGGTCCATTCCCGTGCCGTCTTCGACAGCGAATTCCTGCTCAAAATCAAGTCTGATCAGCTGCTGATGCTGGCTGATGACCCGCAGCTTGGTGATGGTGGGCTTGTCCGCTGCCACCAGAAAATCGCAGTACACACCGGCGGCCGCCAGGCGTGACTGCAGCTGACGGGCATTGTCATCCTGGCCTACGATGCCCACCAGGGTAGCGGCACTGCCCAGCGCAGCCACGTTGAGTGCCACGTTGCCGGCACCGCCGGGACGCTCCTCCACGTTACCCACTTTCACCACCGGCACCGGTGCCTCCGGCGATACGCGGGTGGCCTTGCCGTGCCAGTAGCGGTCCAGCATCACGTCACCCACCACCAGCACTCTGGCTTGCTGGAATTGCGGCAACTGCGTGGTCATGGTGGGTCCCCGTGCTGGGTGCTGTTCATGGCGGCTGATCATAGCACAGCACCCGGTATTTGTAGATTCCGCCCCGCCCGCCTTGCTATTCTGCGCAGCCTGAGAAACCAACAGTCATCATCGTGTCAGGACCAGTCACAGGTGCATCCGGCATCCACAGAACCCACCCCCTTGCGGCAATTTCTTGCGCCCCGTTTCTGGCCCACCTGGCTGGGTCTGGGTTTCATGTGGCTTCTGACCCGTCTGCCCTTCGGCGTTCAGATGCGCATCGGCCAGGGACTGGGCTGGCTCAGCTTCCACCTGGCCCGCGCCCGGCGGGAAGTGACCCGAATCAATCTGGAACTCTGTTTCCCGGAACTATCCCCGCAGCAGCGTCGACGCCTGTTGAAAGACACCTTCCTCGCCAACGGCATGGGTATCATGGAAGTCGCGCTGGCCTGGAATCGCAAGCTGGAGAGCTTCCGCCCGCGGGTGAGCATCACCGGCCTGCAACATCTGCGGGATGCCCGGGCCCAGGGTCGCGGTGTGCTGCTCATCGGGGCCCATTTCTCCACCCTGGAGCTGGGGGGTTCGTTGCTGAGCCTGTTCGAACCCATGGATGTCACTTACCGCAGGCACAAGAATCCCTTGTTCGACGCCGTGATGACCAATGGTCGCAAGCGACTGTTTCCTGCCGTGATCGAGCGGGAGAATGTACGGGATGCCATCCGCAGCCTCAAGCAGGGTCATGTGTTGTGGTATGCGCCGGATCAGGACTACGGACCACGACGGGCGGTATTCGTGCCATTCTTTGGCGTGCCTGCCGCCACCATTACCGCTACCAGCCGCTTCGCCGCGGTCAATCAGTCGGTGGTGCTGTTCTTCAGCCATCACCGTATCGATAACAACACACGTTATCATCTGGACATCTCTGCACCTCTGCCCGGATATCCCAGTGGCGACGACGTTGCCGATGCCATTACAATGAACCGCCTGATCGAACAGGCCGTTCGCCGCCATCCCGAACAATATCTGTGGATGCACAAGCGTTTCAAAACCCAGGCGGAGGGTCCCTCCGGCAGGCTCTATCAATCAGGTGGCCCACCAACCGGTGGTGCTGCCCATGGCGGCGCGATTGACGACAGCAACGACATTGAAAACCCCTGATTGGCACAAGCTCGACATCCGTCTGCTGGCCGTGCTGGCCAGCCTGTTCATCTCGGTATTCACCGTCATCTTTCACGGTGTCCCCAACGACGACGCCTACACCTATGTCCGTACTGCAGAGATATTCCAGTCCGAGGGTCTTGCTGCGGCGTTCGACTACTACGCCTGGGCTGGCTATCCGGTTGCGGTGGGCCTGCTGCAAGCCGTGCTGCCGACGGATCTGATCACCACTGCGCTGATTTTCAATGCCCTGTTTTACGCCCTGCTGGTCTATGCCTATCTCAGTATCATCCGGGAGATTGACGCTTCGCCGGGCATGCTGGCGCTGGCGGCGCTGGTGATTCTGGTCTATCCCCAGCTGGCGGAGTTCCGTTTCGACGTGATACGGGATGTCGGTTTCTGGGCCCTGGGTTTGACCGCACTCTGGCAATTCATCCTGTTTCATCGCGATCGCCACTGGCGCCACGCGGCCTTTTTTGTGGTGTGTCTGCTATTGGGCGCTCTCCTGCGGGCGGAGGCCGTCATCTATCTGCTGCTGACACCACTTGCACTGCTGGCGGACCGGGAGCTGTCCACCCGCCGCCGTTTCCGCTTCGTCCTGATCTACCTGGGAGGCGCCCTGGCCGCACTGATTCTGGCCTGGGCCCTGTTGCGTCTGCTGGGACTGGATCTGGTGGAATTGCTGACATCCTACCTGTCTGTCTATGGGGGTTTCCTGGGCGACTCCCTGTTCCCCTCCCCGCAGCGGCAGGAACAACTGGCAGCCCTGCTGTTCAATGAGCATGCCGCGTATTTTTCCGGCGAATACCTGTGGATGTTCCTGCTGGCGGGTTTCACCACGGTGCTGCTGGGCAACCTCTTCAATGGACTGGGCGGGCCCTATCTGTTCCTGCTGGCCATGGGTGCGCCTGGCAGGCAGCCGATGATTCCCCGCCACGTACTGGTACCCCTGCTGACCTACGGCCTGATCAGTCTGTTGATATTGCTGGTGTTCCTTTTCATTACCCGCTTTCTGACGGCGCGTTACACCATGGTGTTGTGCCTGAGTCTGGCAGTGCTGCTGCCGGTGGCGGTTCACCGGTTGTTGCACCGGGCCGCGGCGGGAGGACGCCTGGCACTGTGGCGCAATGTGGTCGGGGTGCTGTTGCTTTACTGTGCCATCGATGCCTATGTGGGTTTCGGCATCGACAAGTCCTATCTGCTGGACGCCGCCACCTGGGTGCGCACCGAGACCCCTGCGCAGAACCGACTGCTCACCAACAATCACGCCATCGCCTATTACAGCCAGCGGGTGCCGGACTATGACATGACACCGGGTTATGTCAGCGCCGAGGAGATTCTGGAGGCCCCTGCCGGCTCCCTGCTGGTGGTGGAATACAATTACGACATGCTGAACGTGTTGCTGCGTGCGGATGTGGCGGCCAGCTTGCAGCTGCTGTCTGAATATCCCGCCGATGACGATCCGCGTCTGGGCATTTACCGGCGCAACACCAATCCCTGAAGCCCGGCTCGAATCACCACTTCTCCGGTTCCTTGCGCTTGGTGACCAGGATGTCTTCCATGATCAGGTGGTTGAGATCGGATCCAATGAACATTTCCACCGCATCCTCGGGGGAGCACACCAGCGCCTCACCCGGGCGGTTGAGCGCGGTATTGATGACGAGACCGTGGCCGGTCATCTCCTCGAAAAATTTCAGCACCTGGTAGAAACGCGGGTTGCAGTCATGGGTCACCACCTGGGGCCGGGTTGTGCCATCCTTGTAAATCACGGATCCATAGGTTTGCCGCCATTTTTCCCGCACCGGCAGACTGATGGTCATGAAGCGCGGTTGCAGGCCGTCGGCTTCCAGGAAGTCATCTGCGAAGGTATCCAGTATGCTGGCGCAGAAGGGCCGCCAGCGCTCCCGGAATTTCACCTGGTTGTTCAGTTTGTCATTGATGTCAGGCAGTGCCGGGTGCCCCAGAATGCTGCGGTTGCCCAGTGCCCGCGGTCCGAATTCCATGCGCCCCTGGAACCAGGCAACCAGTTGGCCGGCTGCCAGCAGTTCGGCCGCCTTGCGGGGCGCATTCTCCAATTCTTCCCACTGTGGCTTTTCGCGGTGGTTCTTGCAGGCATTGATGCACTGCATTTTGCTGTAGCGCGGCCCCAGGTATACGTGGCGTAACGGCTTGATTTCCAGTCCCGCCGCCGCCACCGCATGACTGGCAGCACCGATGGCGGTGCCGGAGTCACCGCAGCCGGGATGGACGAACATCTCCCTGACCTGGGGCATGGCCTGCAGACGCTGGTTGAGCTTGATGTTCATTGCGCTGGTGCCGGCAAAGGCCAGCTTGCCGGTCTCCTTCAATACGGAATGAAGGTACTGGGTGAGCAGCCCGGCGGCGATGTCCTCGTACAGCTTCTGTATGGCGGCCGCATAATGGACATAGGGATCGTCCACCAGATTGCCTTCCCTTCGCGGGCCCAGCAGATCCACCAGCTTCTGGCTGAAGTAGTGGCCGCGGGACTTGGCCTTGTAGCGACGAAAGCCCACGGTGCCGATCAGCTTGTTGTTGACCTTGAAATTCCTGCCTGTGAACTCGACCAGAGGTGACAGGTCGTACTTGTCCGGATCACCAAAAGGCGACATGCCCATGACCTTGAATTCGCCATCCAGTATCTCAAACCCCAGATAATCTGTGATGGCGGCGTACATCCCGGCCAGGGAGTCGGGGTCATAGAATTCCTTGATTTTTTTTATCTTGCCGTGTTCTGCGTAGCCCAACAGGATGGTGGCGTATTCACCCCGCGTATCGATGGTGAAAATGGCGGTTTTTTCCCGCCAGCCGCTCAGATGATAGGCGCTGCTGGCATGGGCCAGCTGGTGCTGCACCGGCACGAAACGGATGTTTTTCCAGGGAATGTGCAGCTGTTCCAGCAGGGCGCGGATCTGTTTCACATGGCGGTGGTACCGCCGGTTCCCCGTGAACAGGCTGTCGATGCTGCGATCCGGCGCATACCAGTGGCGGCGGGCATAATGCCAGCGGGCGGGACTGAACAGGGAAATGGGCGCATAGGGGATGGCGACCACATTCACCTGGGATGGATTGATGCGGGCATATTGCAGACAGAAACGGGCGGCATGATACGGCAGCATGTCCTTGGCGTGCTTGCGGCGGACCAGCCGCTCTTCCTCGGCCGCCGCCACCAGCTCACCGTCCACGAACAATGCGGCGGCAGGATCGTGCCCGATGGCCCCAGACAGACCCAGTGTTACCAGTGCCATGTGGTTTGTTTTCTCCTTCGAATGGCCATTATGCCCCCCTGCCGGTGACAGTGCCAGAAACGGACCCGGCCAGCCGGGCTATCCGGGATTGTCCCACCCGCTCGATCAGATTGGCGGCTTCGCGGGGCAGGGCATAGAGTTCAGTCTGGCGGCCGTATTGACGGCCATTGGCGGACCAGCAGTCCCGCTCGCTTGAGGTCAGCATGTCCTCCAGCCGTCGATTCAATTCCTGCTGCTGGAACGGTTCGCTGCACACCTGGCCGGAGCCGGCTTGCAGCACATGGTAGGCATAACCGCAGGAGGCGGTAGTCAACACCGGCAGGCCCGCCATGGTGGCCTCCAACAGGACATAACCGGCGCTCTCGCTGTAGGCAGGATGCAACAGCAGGTCGGCCCCCAGCAGGAAGCGGGGAATATCGTCCCTGCCCGGCAGAATCTGCAGGCGCTGGCTGATACCCAGACGCCGGGCGAGCCGCAGATAACGGCCGGGTTTGTCCTGACCGATCAGCAGATAGCGCACCCTCTGCAACAACGGAGCCGGCAGGGCGGCGATGGCCAGCAGGGAGCGATCGACCCCTTTGATGCGGAACCCGGACCCCACCTGCAGGACCAGCAGCTCGTCGTGCTTGAGCCCAATCTCCTCCCGCAATCGGGAGCGCACCGAGTCGGCATCGGCAGTCAGCATGCGATCCGGGTCGATGCCCGAAGGCACCAGGGTCATGCGCTCCCTGCTGTGGGGATAATGCTTCTCGAAAGCCTGTTGTTGCAGCGGCGACAGGACCATCACCCGTGTCTGACTGGCAGACCCGAACACGGCCGCCTCGTAGCGGCTGAAATGCTGATAGCGGGAGGAGTAGCGGTAATAGAACGGGCGCTGATGGCGGGCTTTTTCCTCGAAGCAGGCATCGGCCGCGAAATACACGTCCAGCCCCGGCATGGCGTTGAAGCCGACGATACAGTCAGATGGTGTTCGCTGCAGTTGCTGCTGCGCCCAGCGGGTGAACCTGCGGTACAAGCCCAGGCGCGACAGGGACCTGACGGGCGCAAAATGCACCTGGATGCCGGCGGGAATGTCTCCCTGCCACCTGAGGGTGTAGACATCGATGGTGTTTCCACGGCGTTGGCATTCCTGGACGATGCGCAGGAAGTCCCGTTGCTGTCCGCCATAGGGGAAATAGTGATAGATGAGAAACGCCAGTTTCACGATCGCCCCAACAGTCCCTGCAGTTGCTGCCACACCCGTTCCGGTGGCAGGGAATGGAAGCAGGGTGGCAGAACGGCAAATGCCTCGTCAGTCACTTCGTCCGTGAGTTCCTCACTGGTATAAACACAGTGTTTCTTCTTGCAGGGTGCACACCCCAGAGTCGATGTCAGGTGCAGTTGGTGCTCACCCAGGGTGCCGGACAGGCCCGGGTCCGTGGCTCCGTAAAGGGACACCGCCGGTGTGCCCAGGGCTGCCGCCAGATGACCCAGTCCGGTGTCCACTGCCACCACACCGGCCGCCTGGGCAATCTGTCGGGCCAGTCCGGTGAGTGTCTGCCGCGGCAATACCTCCACCCCGCTGATGTCCTCGGCAATGAAGCGGGCGCGGGCCTGTTCCCGTGACGAACCCCAGGGCAGCGCGACCCGATAGCCGGCACCGCTGGCGATGGCGGCCAGGCGTCGCCAGTACTGGGCGGGCCAGTGCTTGGTGTCCCAGGTCGTCCCATGAAGAAACACCAGCGTGTCCTGCCGCGCCTGCAGGGGATCGATGCCGAGCCGCTGCCGCAGCAGCCCATAATCCACCACCTCCCGGTCGTATTGGTATTGCAGCGCCCGGGAAAACAACTCCCGCACGCGATCTATGGCATGACTGGTCCAGGGCACGGAATAGACCTTGTTGTAAAACAGGGTGGCCAGTGGTTCGCGGATGGTGTTATTGGCCAGCCCGACGGTGATGCCTTTGGACAGGCGGCTGATGAGGCCACTCTTTATCAGCCCCTGCGCATCGATCACCAGATCATAGTGGACTGTCTGCAACTGCCTGCGGAACGCCCCGAACTCGCCGCCCAGATAGGTCTTCAACCAGTTCCTGCGCCAACGCCGAATGGCCACCGGGATGACCGTTGCCACCGCGGGGTGCCAGCCGGGTATCTCCGCGAAATTTTCTTCAACCACCCAGTCAAAAACAATGTCCCGGTGGGCCCGACTGGCGTCGGTGATGGCCGGCAGCGTGTGAATGATGTCTCCCAGTGAAGAGATCTTGACGATGAGCACACGCAAAAGGAAGGACTCCGGAGACTGGCTACTGGGCGAGCAGGTCGTTCAGTTGTTGGTATACCCTGTCGGGGCCGATTTCGGTCAGGCAGCGCAGGTGGCCCAGCGGACATTGGCGCTGGAAACAGGGCCGGCAGGCGATGTCGGTGTGCAGCAATTTTACCCTGTCCGCCAAGGGCGGTGTAAAGTCCGGACTGGTGGACCCGTAGATGGCCACCACGGGCTTCTCCAGGGCTGCCGCCACATGCATCAGGCCACTGTCATTGCTGACCACCGCAGTGGCAACCGATAACAGATCGATGGCCTGGATCAGACTGGTGCGGCCGGTCAGATCGCGACAGGCGGTTGCTCGTGAGGGTGCCAGATGGTCTGTTATGGCGGCAGCCACCGCCCGGTCGCCGGCGGAGCCGAGCAGCCAGATCTGCCAGCCATCGGCCATGGCGACTTCGGCCAGGGCGGCGAAATGCCGGGCCGGCCACTGCTTGGCGGCGCCGAATTCCGCTCCCGGGCACAGCACCAGGGTTTTCTCGGCACGGGTCAACCCCAGCTCACTGAGCGTCTGCCCGCTGCTGGTGGAATCGCTTCCCAGACGGGGGCTGGGCACATGATCCGGTGGATACTCCGCCGCCGGCAGGCCCAGAGCCACCAGTCGCTGCACCATGAGCGGAAAGCGATCACGCTGCAGGCGGCGGCAGTCATTGAGCACACCATGGCGGCATTCACCCACCCACCCGGTGCGGCGGGGTATGCGGGCGAACCAGGGAATCAGCGCGGACTTGAAGGAGTTGGGAATGACGATGGCCTGATCGAACCCGTGCAGGCTGCGCGCCACTCGCCAGCGACCGGAAAGATTCAATTCGCCGTGGCGGAATGGCAGCACCAGGGCATGATCCACCTCCGGCATTCGTGACAACAGGGGCAGACTCCAGTCCGGTGCCAGCACGGTCAATTCAGACCCGGGAAGGCGTTGCTTGAGGGCCATGAACAACGCCTGGCACATGACCATGTCACCGATCCAGGATGGTCCCACCACCAGAATGCGGCCGGGCTGTTGATCAGGCATGGGCACCGAACACCTCGTGCCAGATGCGGGTCACCTGGGCCTGGCGTTCAGCCAGTTGCGCTGCCGCCTGGGGCGATTCGGCTTGCTGCAGGGCCAACTGGTGCGACACGGCACGCAATTCCAGATAGGCATCGATCAGGTGCTGCATGTCTGTCTGGTTCAGCAGCTGGCAATCCCGGGCGGCTTCCAGGATGCGGTAGTTGTCGGTCCAGGTGAGCAGGTCCGGGCAGGCTTCGGCATGGGCCAGCACCAGGAACTGCACCAGAAATTCGATATCCACGATGCCGCCGGCTCCCTGCTTGACCTGAAACGCCAGTCGCTCCGTGGCGGATGAGGAGTGGCTGCCCAATTCCTTGCGCATGCGTTTGCGCATGTCGGTCACATCCCTGGCCAGGGTCTCCCGGTCCCGCTGTCGGGACAGAATCTGCCGGCGGACTGCCACAAAAGCCTTCAATAGATCCGGGTTGCCAGCCACACCGCGGGCCCGCACCAGGGCCTGGTGCTCCCAGGTCCAGGCCTGCCGCAGCTGGTACTCCTGGAAGGAATCCAGGGAACTCACCAGCAGACCCGATTCCCCGGAGGGCCGCAGCCGCATGTCCACTTCATATAACTTGCCTGACATGGTGTAGGTGCCCAGCATCATGATGATGCGCTGGGCCAGCTTGATGTAAAAAGCCCGGCTGTTGATGGACTGTTGTTCCGAGCTGGTGACGGTGTCCTCCTCGAGGGCGGCGCGATGCAGGAACACCAGGTCCAGGTCGGAGTTGTAGCTCAATTCGATTCCGCCCAGTTTGCCGTAGCCGATGATGGCGAAATCGGCATGGCCGTGACTGCCGTCGGCATGGACCGGATAACCATGGCGCTGCACCATGTGCTGCCAGCAAATCGCCAGTACCGCATCCAGAATCACTTCGGCGCAGAACGTAAGGTAATCGCTCACCTTCATGAGATGCATCTTGCCGGAGACCTCGGCCGCCGCCACCTGTAATAGATGGGACTGCTTGAAGTAACGCAGGCATTCCAGCTGTTCCTCGAAACTGTCCCCATCGATCCGCAGCAACTGCAGCCGCAGCTCATCCGCCAGCCTGGCTCTGTCCGGCGGCACGTCCAGCACGTTGAGCAACTCATCCAGCAGGACTGGAAACCTGGCCAGGTAATCTGAGATCAGCGGACTGGCGGTGCAATAGGTCACCAGCTGATGCAGGGCGCCGGGATTCTCCATGAGCAGCACCAGATAGGCGGTACGGCGGGACACGGATTCGATCAGGGGCATGACCCGGGACAGGCACAGGCTGGGAAACGGCGCGTCGGCGGCAGCATCCAGCAACAGGGGCATGAAGTTATCCAGCCGTTGGCGACTCTCGGCCGGCAGCGTCAGGAAACGGCGTTCCTTGCGAAACTCGCCCAGCAGATCCAGGCTGGCCTGGGGATCCTCGTAGCCCTCCTCAGCCAGCAGCCTGATGGCTGCTGCGGTGCTGATATCGAACTTCCACAGTGGCAACCAGTCCCGGCTTGCCTGCTGCTGTTCCTGATCCTCGTCGTCGATGCGCAACACATCGCGGAAATGTGCGGCGACCCGGCCCCGCACCCGGGACAGTTCCTCCAGCAACCCGGTCCAGGTCGGGAAGCCCATGGCGAAGGCTACCCGCTGCTGCGCCAGTTCGTCCCTCGGTAGTCGCTGGGTTTGCTGGTTGTCCAGGATCTGCAGTTTGTGTTCCAGGTTGCGCAGAAATTCGTAATGGGCCAGCAGCTCATCCGCCGCGGCCTGGGGCAGATAGTCCCCCGCCACCAGCTGCAACAGGGCCCGGGTCAGGGATGGTTGCTGCAGCAGGCGATCACGACCACCATGTACCAGTTGCAATGCCTGCACGATGAACTCGACTTCCCGTATGCCTCCTGAACCCAGTTTGATGTCTTCGCTCAGCTTGCCCCGGCGCGCCTGTTTGTTGATCTGCACCTTCATGTCCCGAAGGGATTCGAACATGGCGAAGTCCAGATAGCGCCGGTAGACGAAAGGCCTTAGACGCTTCAGCAACTCCCGGCCCTGCTGGATGTCCCCCGCCACGGCCCTTGCCTTGATCATGGCGTAACGCTCCCAGTCCCGTCCCTGGTTCTGGTAGTAATCTTCCATGGCGTCGAAGCTGAGGGCCAGGGCGCCCTCGCTGCCGTAGGGTCGCAGGCGCATGTCCACCCGGAACAGGAAACCTTCGGGTGTGGTGCTGTCCAGCACGTCGATGAGACGCTGACCGAGGCGGATGAAGAACTGCTGGTTGGTGAGAACGGCGCCGCTGTGGTTTTCCGGTGGTTGCACATCACCGGAAGCGGGATAGGCGAAGATGAGATCGATGTCGGAGGACACGTTGAGCTCGTTGGCGCCCAACTTGCCCATGCCGATCACAACCATCCTCTGCGGTTGCGCGGCGTTCCGGGGCTGCCCCCATTCCCGGCTGCTCCAGTGATGCAACAGGTCAAGGGCAGCGTCCAATGCGCCATCCGCCAGTCGTGACATCTGGGCACAGATGCCGTGGACATCGGAGTAGCCACACAGATCGCGCCAGATGATGGTGACGAATTCCTGCCTGTGCAATCGCCTGAAACGCTGTTTGAGGGTTTCGGCGGATATGGCGTAGCTGCTGTCCTCGAGATCGGCGGTGAGCGAATCAAACAATGTGCGGTAGTCCTGATCTCCATGGTGTCGGGCACCATGGACATGCATCAGCAGGCCGGGCTGGCTGACACTGTGATTGGCGATGAATTCACTGCAGGCCCAGACCCGGTCAACTTCGGCTGCAAACTGCGGGTCCTGCTGGAGCAGCGCGGCCAATCCGCTGGACAGGAATTCAGGATGTTCCGCCAGTCGCTGCCGGTAGCGCTCCACCACTGTTTGAAGGTCTGCGGGCAGCTCGCGACCCTCGGGTGTCCGGAGACTGCTCAATGTCTGAACTCAGGAGTTACTCTTAACACTTCTGTTATGGTGGTCTGGCCCGCTGCAACTTTCAATGCCCCGCTCAGGCGAAGACTGTGCATGCCCTCCTTGTAAGCCTGCTGCCGCAGGGCGGAGAGGGATCCCTTGTCATCCACGAAGGCATGCAGGGACTCGGTGAACGGCATCACTTCATAGATACCCTCCCTGCCCTTGAAGCCGGTTTCCCGGCACTCCAGGCAACCCTGGGCTTCCGCCGCCCGCATGGGCATCTTCACCTTCCAGGGGGTGATCAGCAGATCCCAGGCCTCCTCATTGATGGCCGCCGGTTTCTTGCAATAGGGGCACAGCACCCGCACCAGCCGTTGTGCCACCACACCGATGACCGTCGCCTTGATCAGGTAGGGTGGCACACCGAGTTCCAGCAGGCGGGTGATGGCCGATGGCGCATCATTGGTGTGCAGTGTGGTGAACACCAGATGGCCGGTGAGTGCGGCCTGGATGGCCATTTCGGCAGTGGAAAGGTCACGCACCTCACCGATCATGATGATATCCGGATCCTGCCGCAGCAATGCCCGCACACCATCGGCAAAATCCAGCCCGATGTTCTCCTGCACCTGCATCTGATTGAACGCACCCTCCACCATCTCGATGGGATCCTCGATAGTGCACACGTTGACCTCCTCGGTGGCGAGGGTCTTCAGCGTGGAGTACAGGGTGGTGGTCTTGCCGCTGCCGGTAGGACCGGTGATGATCACGATGCCGTGGTTGTTGCTGATGATGTCCCGCCAGCGCAACAGGTCTTCGTTCATGAGACCCAGCGCCTCGAAGGGTTTGAGCAGCACCTCCGGATCGAAGATGCGCATCACCAGCTTTTCGCCAAAGGCCGTGGGCAGGGTCGACAGCCGCAATTCGACTTCATTGCCGTTGGGGCTCTTGGTCTTGATCCGGCCATCCTGCGGCTTGCGCTTCTCCGCCACGTTCATGCGGCCAAGAATCTTCAGCCGGCTGGTCACCGCGCTCATCACCTGCATGGGCAGGGAATATACCGTGTAGAGAACACCATCGATGCGGAAGCGTATATTGCCCTTCTCGCGACGGGGTTCGATGTGGATGTCACTGGCACGCTGCTCGAAGGCATACTGTAACAACCAGTCCACTACATTGACGATGTGCTGATCGTTGGCCTCGGGCTCCTTGATATTGCCAAGCTCCAGCATCTGCTCGAGATTGCCGATGCCCTTGCGCACCACGCTGCCTTCATTGGCGCGATTGATGGAATTGGTGAGGCTGTAGAATTCCGTGGTGAGCCGCTTGATTTCGGCGGGATTGGACACAACCCGCTTGATCTTGCGCTGGGTGACATGGGCGAGGTCGGACACCCAGGTGTCGATATAGGGTTCCGCGCTGGTGACGGTCACCTGTTGCGGGGAAACCTCTACGGCCAGTATGTGATGACGCTGGGTGAAGGCATAGGACATGACCTCGGTCACCTTGGCCACATCGATCTTCAATGGGTCGATGCGGAAATACGGCTGGCCGCACTGCTCGCTGAGGGCCATGGTCAGGCTCTCGATGTCCAGGGTGCGTTCCGGTGCCTTGCGATCCGTGAGATTCAGGTCGGCGACATACTGCAGCAGATGCTTGCCGAGATCCTTGGCCGAGCGCCGGTTGTTGAGGGCAAACTCGAAATCCTTCTGATTGATGCGACCCGTGCTTTGCAGCCCCTCGAGAAATTGCCTCAGATCCAGTTGTCCCTTGCGGACCTGGGGTTTGGGGGCTGGGGTATCCACGGTGGTCATGGGGGGCTAGTGTATACTCGGCGCCGGTAAAAACAAACCACCGGGCCGGGTGGCGCCTATTCCACCAGCTTGATCCAGTCGCCTTCCGCGGGTGAACCGGTGGGGTAATAGCCGTTCAGCAGGCGCAGGGTCTCTTCGGGATAATTGGCGATGCGGCTGCTCTGTGCGACTGTCCTGAAATCGAAATGCTGGCTGGCCTGCACATATTTGATTTTCATTTCCGAACCGGGTACGGCCTCGCCACGCTGGATGGCCCGGAACGTACGGATGGCAGCCAGCAGCTTTTCGTCCATGGCGGCCAGCTCATCGGCATCCTGGGACTCCACCCGACCACGGAAAATGAAGGCGCGCGGTCCCAGGTAAATCACGGCGATGCGTTCAAGGCTGTTGCCGTCCTGCACAACACCCGTATGCCCCAACAAACGGTATTGGGACAGGGGCTCGGACTTCTGCAGATTGTCCAGCCCCAGCTTGTCCCTGATGAATACACGTGGCTCGATATTGTCCTGCAGGCGCTGTGCCTCTACCGTGAGTGACGCGGCGGTGTCCGCCCGGGCAGTTACCGTGGTGGTGGTTTCGCTCACCTGCCAGGCATCCGGAAAGACCAGGGTGTAACCCAGCAGGTTCTGGTAATAGCGGTTGCGCTGTTCCTGGGTGCCGGTGGCCAGGCTCTGGCCCACCACCAGGCCGTCGATGTGTTTGACGAACTCGGTATGATCCACTTCCCGCTGCTGGTCATTGGACAGCCTGCCAACGCTGGCGATGGCTTCCTGCAGCCGGGTGTCGTTGCGGGGATGGGTGGCGAACAGGCCATGGTAGCTGCCCGCGGAGTTGCCGATGCGGCGGTTGAAGTCTTCCTGATTCTTCAGGATGGTGACCACATCGATCATGGCGCGGGGATCGTAGCCGGCGTTATAAAGATACTCCGCGCCAAGGCTGTCCGCCTCCAGCTCGTGCTCGCGGCCGAATCCACTCAGACCCGTCTGGGCCCAGATGGAAGTCACCTGACTGATCTGTGAACCGATATAGCCGCTGCCGGTGGCCACGGCGGTGACGAAACCGCCCACGGTGGAGGCCACATTGGCCAGCCCCGTGCGGGCATGTTGCTGAACGGCATGGCGGGCGGTGATATGGCCGACCTCATGGGCCAGCACGGCGGCCAGTTCGGCCTCGGAGTTGACGAAGGTGAGCAGGCCCCGGTTGACGTACACATAGCCGCCGGGCAATGCGAATGCATTGATTTCCGGGCTGTCGATAATGTTGAACTGGTATTCCAGATCGGGCCGATGGCTGACCTTGGCCACCTGGTTGCCCACCTTGCGGACATACTCCAGCAACTCGGGATCGTTGTACAGCGGCATGCTGTCCAACACCTTCTGATGCTCCTCCGCACCGATCTCCTTTTCCCGGTTTTCCGACATCAGCACCAGATTGCCCTGTCCGGTGGCGGGATTTACCGCACAGGCATTGAGCCCGGCCGCCGTGACGGCCGCCAATAGAACCAAGGTGATGAATCGGTTAAAGCGGTGCGTGTCTGTCATATTGGCTCCCCAGTACTGCTCAGGTCCCCTTGACGAATTCCTTCAACTGATTGGCCAGGCTGCTGCAGGCATTGGCCTCCACCCGTGCGATCAGTGGAATGGGCACCACCACCGCCGGCAGATAGGATTGGCCGGTGGCATCGGCACTGATGGTGCCCACCGAGGTGAGGGCATCCACATCCCAGATGCGGGCATCGAACTTGGAGTCATCCTCCCAGGAGCCGAAGCCGAAGCAGCCGCCGCCGCCCGGCCCGATGGCGCAGGAGATGGAACCCGTGCGGCCGGTGGTTTCCGTGAAACCGTCCACCCAGACGATGTAGCGGATGCCGAACTCATCGATCTTCTCCGCCACCACCTGTTCGGACATCAGGCGTTCCAGGTCCTCGGTGCGCAGCGGCGCGGTCCTGGGTTCGAACCAGGGGAACAGGGCATCGATAAATTCCTGCTCCGGCACCACGGCGATGCCATCGGTACCGCGATTGATGCGATCCCCCACGCAGTCGACGAATTCGGCCCGGGTCTCGTAGTCGCTGGCCTGGCGGCGTCCCAGAATGACGATGGATTCGTCGGCGTTGATGCCGGTTTCGCCCTGGCGGAATTCATCCACCGTGGTGCTGGTGCAGGCGGCCAATCCCGTCAGCAGGCCCAGCCCGCACAGCCGTTGCAGAATTTTCTTCTTGTTCTCGAGCAAGGTGTCAAATGTCATAAGCAACCTCACCAACATGTTTTAGGAACTGCCTTGTTTGAACCACTTTTTTGAAGTACGCCTGTATCACGGTCAACGTTCAGCGACTGGCCAACCAATCCCGCACCTCGGGCACCTGGGCGAAACTGAGGGTGAAACTGGAACCAAGGTCCCGCAGGGCCACCACGGCCGCCTCGTTGATGGCCGCTTCACTGGAACGGAAACCCTCCTGGGGCGTCTTGCCATAGGACGTCAGCACCCAGTCGGCAATGTAATCCCCCTCCGGGGTCAGCAGCCTCAGGTTGTACTTGATCCACACCTCAAAGACATCCAGCTTGGTCTTGTAGGGCAGCGCCAGCTGGAACTCTTCGATGGCGGGCTGGAACAGCGCATCCACACCGGCGGCCCTGGCCTCGTCCGCGGATTCCACGAACAGCACATCCTCGAACATGGCAGGCAGAATTGCATTGAACAGCTGGATCACCGATTCCCCGCTGCGTATGTCGAACTCCTCCTGGCCCGTCTCGGTGTATTCGATGTAATTGAATTCCCGCAGGGCATCATCGTACAGAACCGCCAGCTTGAGCGGGAGTTTCTGCACGTTGGGAGTGGGAAAATTGCCTTCGATATTGACGCTGCTGACTCCGCAGGCGCTGAGCAGCCCCAGCAATAGCAGTGCAAGAAGCGGTCTGGCTGTGTTCATGACATTCATCGCAGTCTGTGTGGCCAAATTTGCCTGTAATCAGCGGTAATCATTGAGACCCACGAAAGTCCCACCATTGCGCTGGGTCAGTTCCCGCATCAGGTTGGAGTACCGATACACGCTCTGATGGAAGCGCCGGTCATACTGGAAAATCACCGGGAATCCGATCCCGTGAATTCTCACCAGGCGATTGCCACCGGCATCCGCCACGTTGATCCTGTCGATGGTGCGCAGCACTTCGGTGATGGAACCGCCCGGCTGAAAATCGTCGCCAAGGACATAGATACTAATCTTTTTATCCGGTGCGTAAAACGAATTTATCGCCCGGGTCACGCCTTCCACCGGACTGCTGTTGCTGTAGGGATTCCAGCTGCGCAGGGTATTGATAATGAGCTCCCGCCGGCCCGGTGTATCAGGAATCCACTGCCCCCGGTAGGAATCGAACATGTAGTCGCCCATGTCATTCATGACCTGGATGCCCTTCACTTCCGGGTACACCTGCAGGGTATCGTCGATCACCTCCAGCATCTTGCCCCAGCTGTTCTCGTACATACTGCCCGAGGTATCGATGACGAATATGATGTACTCGCTGTCCACCGGCACCCCACCGATGTAGTTGTCCTCGCGGGCGGAACTCTGCCCCAGCAGGCGTTCCATCTCCTCCGTGAGGGATTGTTTGGCTATGGCTAGGCGACCGATTTCCTCGGTGGTTTCTTCCGACATCTGGTTGGAGGTGCGGAAACGGCCCTGGATCGTGGTCAATTCCTGCTGCAGGCGTGCCACCCGCTCCCGGTAAACCGACAGTTGTTCCTGCTTGGCATTGAGCTCCCGGTTCAGCACCGTGGTTTCACCACGAATGGCAAACAGCTGCTGCTGCAACTCATTCACCGAACCAGCGGGCCGCTGCTCGGTGAATTCCAGCACCACTGGTGCGGCGTTCTTGGTGATCATCAGCAGCAGGATGATGGCGCCAAAGCCACAGGAAATCACGTCCAGGAAGGACACGCTAAAGGAATCTGTCTCCCGGTTCCTGCGCTTCATGGCCAGTCCTTCGACGGAGTGATGAAGGCGCCCCGGGAGGCCTGGGCCAGCTGCCAGTAGGCGCCGGCGGCACTGGGGTCCCCCTCCAGGGGCATGAGGATCACATTGACCGGAATGCGCTCCGGCAGCACTTCCACAGCGTCCTCGAACAGTTCCAGGCGTTCCGATGGGGTGACCAGGTTGTCGGCATTGCGGCGGCTGCCCAGGGTCGGCAGCCCGTCGGTGATGAGGAAGATGTTATCGGGCTGGGGACGCATGGCGGCCACGGCCTGGAACAGCTGCTGCATGTTGGTGCCCGCCTCGGGCACGGTCTCTTCCACATTGGTCACTGCCTGATTCAGCTGGTCCCGATCCGCCACTTCCAGCCACTGGCCTTCCGTGCCCTGGATGGCGGCAGCCGTCGCCTCGCTGAAGGTATAGATCTGATACTGGCTTGTAATGGGCAGTTGGCTGGTGATCCAGTCCACGGTGCGGACCACCCGGCGCCATTTCGGTGCATTGCGCTTGTCCGTGTCGGACATGTTGCGGGTGCGGATGATGTTTACCAGGGTTTCATCCAGCATGCTGGCGGAGGTGTCCACCAGGATCAGGATGCGGTTGCCGCCCAGAAACAGGCCGGTCAGGTATTGCCGGTCCCCATCCCCCAGGAACTGGCGGACGCTGGATCCTTCCGACTCCAGGGCGCTGGCCTGCAGGCGCAGCAGCTCCTCCTCCAGGGCCTGGATGTCGGCCCGCAGCTGTTCGATGTCGTCGACCCGCGCCAGGCTTTCATTTTCCATGGCCGCCAGCTCTTCCATGAAATCGTTGATCTGCTGCTGGATGCGGGAGGCCAGACCTTCCGCCGTCACCACCTCCAGACTGATGTCCGCCACCGTATTGCGTATCTGCACCAGACCCAGCTGGCCCTCCAGAATCTCCCGCTCCAGCAGGTCCACTTCCGCGCTGATCTGGGGATCCCCTTCGATGGCCTGCACATCGGAGGCGTGATCCAGGATCAAAAAGATCAGCACTACAGCACCGAAACCACAGGACATGACGTCCAGGAACGCCAGACTCAGGGGATTGAAAGTGCGGCGTTTACGCTTGGCCATTCTGCACTCCGATCATGACCAGTTCCTCTCCGGACGGGGCAAACCTTATGCGGTCACCCAACTGCAGGGTCTGCCTGCCGCTGACCTTCACGCCATTCACCAGGGCACCCGCATTGCCACAGGACATTATCACCTGCCCGTCCTGCCGTTCGATGTGCCCCAGATGGTCCGGCAGACCCGTCAACTCCAGCTGTATGACATGGCCATCGAGGGGGCTGCCGTTGCGGGTTTTCCCATTACTCACTTCCACCCGTCCCAAAGGCAGGGCCTGATGACCCACCAGCACATGGGTCGGGACGCTCCCGATTGCCGCTGCGGACGTCGCGGGCTGCGGGGGACTGCCTTGATTGCCGCGCACCAGCGGCAGGCGGGTGACGAAACGGAATTCCCCGGCCGGGCTGCCGATGTGTTCATGCAACAGAATGCAATTGCGTCCCAGGCTCTCCGGTGCCACCACCTCCACGGCCGTACTGCCAAGGCTGTTCAAATAACCGGGGTACTGGGCGAGGTTCTGGGCCACCAGCAGCTGACAGGCGTCATTGTCAGCCAGTGTGCGGATCTTGTCGTTGATGCGGCTGTAATAGTCGCCCAGGCGGCGAACCAGGTTCTCGCCGGGCAACTTGGCCTGATAGACGCTGTTGCCGAAGGTCAACTCCATCATCAGGTTGCTGCTCACATCGTGACTCTGTCGCAACCAGCGCGGCAATTCATTGTAGAGCTGCTGTTCCGATTCCGCATTGTGCTGGGGATTGAATCGGCTCTGCTGGATGAACAGGCTGGTGGCCAGCTGCATCAGCAAATCCATGAAATTGTGCGATCCGACCCCGGGGATCTGCAGCACCGCATCCCGTTGCAAAACGCCGTCCCGCTGACTGAGGCGTGTCAGCAGCACCTGGTGCAGCTGCATGTCGGCATAAATCACCGCCTCGTCTCTGGCCAGAGCCGCCGCGGCCGCCACCGCCGCATCCACCACACCCACCGCATTGAACGGACTGTGGCGAACCAGACCCAGCAGGATAGCCAGCTGCTGATGGCTGAAGTGGCCGGGAACCGCCAGGATGACGTCGCCTGACACGTCCGCCGCCTGGGCCACCTGCTGCAGATGGGCAAAGGCCATGTCGGCGAAATGCCGCACCGTGGGCGGCGTATTGGACAGCGGCTCCAGGCTCAGCTGCTGCCAGAACTTGTTGTAACTCTGGGTGGGTCGCAGCCGGGCCTGGCTCTCGGCCGCCTCTCCCAGCTGCAATTGCTTGCCATCCAGCAGGGCAAATCCCGGGCTCGAAACGATGACACCTTCTGCGTCGATCACCCGCAGGGAGGCATCATTCAGTTCGATCACCCGCATACTCATACCATGTGTTCCCGGTCAGGCACCTGCAGGTAGCGCACCAGGTTTTCATTGCAGTAATTGTTGGTGTCCAGCACAAGCCGGTCCTGCAGCAATTGCAGCTGATGCAGCAGAAACATCAGCAGGATGCTTACCACCAGCGCCACGAAGGTGGAGTTGAACGCTACACCCAAACTCACGGTCACTCCCACGATATCGCCGCTCACCGCCTGATAAGCCTGGGCCAGGGCCTGACCGATCCCGCGTACCGTGCCGAGAAAGCCGATGGAGGGAATGGCCCAGGCGATATAACGCACGATGGTCAGTTCGGTTTCCATGCGATCCGCCTCGGTGTCGCACACGTCCTTGATGGTGGCGGCCGCGTCCTGGATGTTGCGGGTGGTCTGAAAGCGGTGAAGACCGGCCAGGATGGCCCGGGGCAGGAGGTATTCGCGCTGCTGGGGCGGCAGGGCTTCAACCGGCCGCGCCAGATTGCGGGAATCCTCGGGCAGTATGCTCATGCCATCGGAAATCTGCACCAGCCGGTGATCCAGCAGGGAGCGCTCCTTGATGGTTTTCTGGATCTTCATGCCTATGATCGCCATGGCCCAAAGCAGCAGGATCACGCAGGTCTCCTGCTCCGGATCCTTCATGATGATGTAAACCGAGCGGTCCGGAACAAATTCCGTATCCGACTGCTGCAACAGGGTCTGCTGTTCCTGAATGAGCTCGGCATTGGGTCTGATGACCGCGACATACACCGCATGCACCAGGATCACCGCGATGATCAGCGCGAAGACCTGATAGATGAATTCCGACAATAAACCTTGCTTCATGGGTGTATCCTTACTGCAGTTGGGGGACCGGACGGCGCTAGATATCCACCGGAAACGACACGCCGAGGTCCTGGGAAATCTGTTCTGTGGGTATGAACCGCCCCTGGGGTTCCTGTTCGTTTTCCGCGACAGGTTCGGCATCAGGATCGGACACTGCGGGCTGTTGTTCCGGCACCGGTTCGGCACCGGCATCGTTGGCCGCGGGCTGATCGGGTACGGCGGCATCCTGCTGAGCCAATGACGACAGTGCCCATCCCAGCAACAGAGCCAGCAATCCCATGCGCCAGGTCTTCATCGTCATTGCCCCCCGTGTTCTCATCATTCGCCCAGATACCTGGCCACCCGGAAGCCTACATCGTCCCGGGGCTCTTCACCAAAGTCGCGGAACGACAGGCGCAATTCCGTGATACTGCCATGGGCCCAGCTGGAGCCGCGGATGGTGTGGAACTGACCGGCCTCGGGGCCCAGGGGATCCACCTCGGTCGCGCCGCCCACGGCGCCGGCGGCACCATAAAAGTCATGCACCCATTCCGCCACGTTGCCCGCCATGTCAAACACACCGTGGAAGTTCTCGGTGAACTGTCCCACCGGTGCGGAGATGATGTAATTGTCGTTGTAGTTCTGCACGATCTCACCGAGGAAGGCCCGGGTGGATAGATCGGCAAAATTGCCGGCATTCTCCGGCGGCGGTAATTGCTCGCCCCAGGGATAACGCAGGCTGTTGCCGCTGCCGTCGGTGCGGGCAATCCACTCCCACTCGGCCTCGGTGGGCAGACGGTAGCCGTTGGAGTCCGGATTGAAACCGGTAATTTCACCGTCCACTTCATTGTAGAACAGGGGCAAGCCTTCCCGGGCACTGAGCCAGTTGGCATACAGCGCCGCATCGTGCCAGGTCACCCGCACCACCGGCTGGCGTTCCAGATCCAGACTCTGCTGTTGATAGGTTCCAGAGGAATGCTCGGGGCGGAACCGCTTGAACTCGCCATTGGTGACTTCGTGGAGGCTGATATAAAACGGCTTCTCCAGCACCACATCACGCAGGGTCTCATTGGGGCGGCGGCCGGCTTCGCGGCGGGATGCACCCATGGTGAAACGGCCGGGGTAGAACAACTTCAGGGTCTGTCCGCCGGCCGAGGTGATGACCGGTTTGATCTGTTCCAGTCGGGCCTGTTCCAGGGACTTGAGACTGACTCTGATGACCTGTTCGAGACCGGGCCGGGAGGTGAATTCCGTGCTGTAGGGCACATAGCCGTCGCGGCGTATCTCGATCTGTTGTGCCACCGCCATCAGTTCGATCGTCTGGTTGGCCGGGCCGCGGGGCTCGCCATTGACGAGCAGCTCGGCATCCGCCGGTTCGGCCTGGATGGCGACACTTGCCACCACGGGCTGCAACTGCAGATTGACCGCCAGCTCCTGATCAGGCGCCGTGGTGATGGTGCGGGAAGCCGACTCATAGCCCGCCTTGAACAGGGTGATGGCGTGACGCTCGCCCGGGGGCAGGGAGATTTCAAGAGGTGTGAGTCCTTTGAAGTCACCACTCACGGTCACACTGGCGCCGCTGGGCTCGGAGCGGATGAATACCAGACCATCCGCAGGCTCCAGTGACACGGACGGCAGACTGATGGCCTGCCGCGCCACCACCACGATGTCATCCTGCCAGGCCTTGTGGCCGGCCAGCTTGACTGTCAACTCATGCTCACCTTCCAGAATGTCGGCCTGCAGCGGCGTGGTGCCCACCAGCTCACCATCCACCAGTACATCCGCGCCGGGCGGATCGCTGCTGAGGCTGACAGTCGCCCAGGCAGGTGCCAATTCGAATTCGAAAGACTCGGGCACCTGTCGACCTTCGATGTTAAGCACTTCCCGATAGGGTTGGTAACGCTCCTTGCTGAGTACGATTTCCCGCTCTCCGGCTTCCATGTCCATGTCCACCAGGGGGGTCACACCCACATCCACACCATCCACCTGGACCCGCACATCACGCAGTTCCAGCACATCGATGCTGATCCTGCCTGGCAGTTTGCGCAAAGTGAACGGGTGGGTCTGGGACTGGGCTTCCGAGACGAACAGCTGGCCCTGCAGCGGGTGGTAGCCCTCATTGCGCAGGGAGATGTCGTAAAAGCCGGGATGGATGAGGTAACGGGGGCCCAGGCGCATGGCCAGCCCGCCGCTGATCTCGATTTCCGCCGTGATGGGATCGGCCTGGATGAAGACCGACTTGGCCGTCAGCAGGAACCAGGTGGCCGCCCCTGCGGCAAACAGAAACACCGCAATCACCACATGGGCAGGGCGCAGGCCCAGTCGCAGGTGTCTGCCGGTATCCGTGCTGGGTGTGAAATCGATAGGGACGATCGGGTCGGCGGAACCCTGAATCCTGATGTCGTCACCGCTTTTCATGCCGTCAACGACTCCGATTTGCCACTACTTGTTCTTCACACTTGATGATGATCGAGGCCGGGGTCTGTCCGAATCCGACGACAAACTCCTGGCGCACATCCCGGTATCCAGCCCGGGTGCCCACCGCCACGTAGCGACCGGGTTTCAGCTCCAGGGCGTGGGACTGAAACACACCCAGACTGCCCACCCGCAGCAAGGTCACGTCCGTCAAGTTGTCGGAGACCAGTTGCACCGTCTCCGGTACCTGGGAACTTTCCAGCAAGCCCTGCAGGTGTTGCAGCTGGGCAGTGAGGCGCTGGCCGGGGTTGTCCAGGGAACGTCCGGTGTAATACACATCCAGGGTTTCCTGATACACCGCGGCGTCCGCCAGGCGTTCCGGATTGGCATTGGCACCCTCCAGCAGGCGATCCAGGTGCAGGCGCTTGGCAGCATAGTCCCTGCCGTCGATGGCAAACACCAGATTGGGATCGATGGCCAGGGCAGCTTCGTAGGCAGCCACTGCGGCCGCCCAGTCCTCCGCCGACTCGGCCCGGGCGGCATCACCGCGCATTTGTTCAATCTCCACCCTGGCCACCTCGTCTTCGGTCTGGGTGATGGCCGCCAGGGCCTGTTCCGCATTGATGCCCAGTGCCGCAGCCCGCTGGAACGCCGCAATGGCCTGCTGGGGATCATTGTTCTGCAGGTGGGCATAGCCGCTGGACATGATCTGGGCGAAACGGTTTTCGAGAATTCGATCATCCACCGTGCGCAACAGGCCATCTATGGCGGGATGACGGCTGTCCAGATTGCGGGCCTGTTGATACAGGCCGCGCGCCGATTCCAGTTCGCCGGCCGCCTCCGCCAGTTCCGCCTGGTCCAGCAGTTCGTTCACCTGATCCAGGGTCCGGGCACGCTGCAGACCCAGGGTGGCAGTCTCGCTGAGGGGATCCAGAGTCAGGGCCAGGGAAAATTTTTCCTGCGCCAATGCCGCAGCATCGTCCTGCAGGGCTCGCTCACCCTCGGCGAGGTATTGTTCCAACACCCCGGGCATGCGTGACTGCACTTCCGCCAACAGGTCGGCACCGGCGCCGTAACTTTCCCGTGCGGCCAGGAAGTCCTGTTGCAGATAGGCATCATCGCCCTGCTGCGCCAGGGCCAGGGCCTGCTGGTAGTCGGCCGCGCCCCAGGACTGCACACTGGCGGCATCGAGTTCCGCCTGCCGTTCCAGCAGCAGGGCCAGGGCGTCCTGGGCATCCTTGCGCTGCAGGGCGCGCTGGGCCTCGTTGAAGGGGGACACGGCATTGACCGCCGGTTGCATGGACGCCGGGGCGGGCACCAGATCGGCGGTGTCGACCCTGGGCTCCAGGGGCAATTCATAGCGCTCCACCACCCCGGGCAGGACGAACACCACCGCCAGGGCAATGATCACCAGGAATCCCAGCGCCAGCCAGACCTTTGGCGACGGCGTGCTGCCGCCCGTCATGCGCTCCGGCACATAGGCCGCTGGCGGGCGGCTCTCGCCATCCGGCGGCGTGGTCTTGTCGGGGGATGCGTCAGACATGGCTTACCTTGCGGGTGATGGATCGGCTCGGGCATGGGCGGGAGGGACTCAGAGCCCTCCCACCTCGGCGGCGTAAATATCAGCCAGGATTTCTCTCCATTGGCTGTACTGATCTTCTACGGTACCGGTGAGCGTGATGGTTTGATCTTCCAGGGTGATCACCCGTGGCGCCACTTCGCTTTCCAGTGACTGCCCAAGTTCTTCCAAGGCCGCAACGTGAATCTTGGCTTCCGCCTGCTTGTCGAAGCCGCTCTTGATCAGGTAGGCGCCGGCACCTACACCCACGATACCGCCATTTTGCGCGGCGTAACTGCCGGAGCTGGCTGCCGCGATGCCACCGATCACCGCTGCCGTGCCCGCGATGAAGCGGCGTCGCGCCGATTCGCGCAGCTCACGCAATTCGATGGTCTCGTAATAACTTTGCTCGCGCCAGGAATCGTAGGGAAGTTTCATCTGTCGGGTATAGGTGGCGTAGTAGTCCTGCACCGTGTCGATGAACATGAAATCCCGCTCACGGATATCCATGATGCGGTTCAGAATCGGATCGTTGTCTGCCGGCAACCGGGTAACCGAATAGTAGCCGTTGCGATCCGTGGCAATGTAATCGTTGAATACCTGAGGTGCAAAGCGCTGCGCAAACAGCATTTCGGATACCGTGCGAATTTCCGTCAGCCGGGTCGCGCCGACATTTTCCTTGCGGAAAGCCAGCAGGTCGTTGGCGATATTGTTGTAGATCACCTGGAAGGGATCATTGAGTTTGCGTTGACCGGGGTCGTAATTGAACTGACTGATGACCTCGTTATACTCACGCGTGTACCACTCACGACCCGTGGAGTCGGTGGCCTTGATACGGATTGTCATGGCTTCGCCGTTGGACTGCAGGATCGTACCGTCCAGCACCACGTCCAATGGACTGGCATCGTTGGGCAATACACGGACTATGCCCCAGTTGCCGGAACGCTGCAGGGTTTCCGCCAGCATGTACGGCGCATAGCGTGATTCCGCCACCCGGATCTGATGATTGGTGGTTTCTTCCTCATCCTTCTCGATCTCGTCGAGTCCCGGGTCGAACATTTTCACACCCACATCCAGCAACAGGGCTTCCGGCAACGGCGTACTGTCCTGGATGACCGGTGTGTAGGTGGTGGATTTGACCGTATGGGATGCGCAGGCGCCAAGCAGCAGCGCCGCAGCGGCAACCATCAACCCTTGTCTGAAAATAGCCATCATGTTTACTGCTCGCTGATGCCAGTGTATTTGCGATATTCCTCCCAGAGGGCCTCGCGCAACTCGGGGTCGGGTTCCCGCATGGCGGCTTCCCGCAACTGGCGAGCCACCACGTCATCATCCCGCCCGCTGGGAATGTCCTCCGGCGGCGGAAAGGTTTCGGACGGCGGCGGCGGCGCCGAACTGGACGCGATCACCCCACCCACGGGTCCACCCGGTATACCACTGCCCGGCAGGGTCTGGGGCAGATTGCCGCCGGTACCGGCCCCACCATCAGATCCATCCCCGCCGATGCCACCCACGCCACCCGGTTCCAGCTCGGCCTGGGCACGTTCCCGTTCGCCCAGAATGATGCCGTCGAATTTTTCATAGCCGCGACGCAGCTGTTCATCCAGCACGGCGGCCCGTTCTGCCGCGGTCATCACGGTACCGGTCCCGGCACTGCCGGCAACCGTCCCGGTGTCACCCGCTCCGCCAAACGTGCCATTGGGCAGGGTGTCCAGACTGTAGTCGCCACCACTGCCGGAGCGGCTGCCCAGGGTACCGGGGTTACCTCCACCGATATCGCCGGTGGCGCCGTCCCGACCCGCCTGACCGGCAGTCTGGCCGGCCTGTTGGCCGCTGTTGCCCGCAGTACCCGCCGGTCCATTGCTGGCGGCGGAACCCGGGGTGCTGCTGTTGCTGCCGGGCTGGCCGTCGGCGCCGGGCTGGGAAGCGGACCGGGAGTCCCCACTGGCAGAAGTCTGGGCTGCAGGTCGACCCGCGGCGCCGGTCGGCACGGCGGCCGAAGGGCTTCCCGCGGAGGGCAATCCGGCACTCGGGAGACTGGATGATGGGGACCCCTGACTACCAGGCAGTGACGGTGTGGAGCTGCTCCTGGAACTGCTGGATGCCGTCGGGCTGCTGGGAGAGCTGCGCGATGAACTGCTGCTGGAGGATGACGCGGACGGCAGGCTCGGCGAAGACGACGAGCTGCTGGATGAGGATGATGACGACGGCATCGGCATCGACGCCGAACTGGATGATTGAGAACTGGTGGATTCGCAGCCGGCAAGCAACAAGCCCAGTGCCGAGATCAGCAGCAGCTTGGGAACTGGAGGAATGCGATCAGAAATTTTCATGGTTGCCAACTCAATAGGGAGCCCAGAGTAAAGTAATCACACAGCAGCCCTTAACCTCTCCTTAACAGTATGCCAAGCGCAGGGCCTACACCAGCCTTTCCCGGCCTGCGCCACAGAAATAACTCAATAGCGGTAGTGATACCGGAAGCGGTTGTCCACGGAGCGGACCATCTCGCCGTTTTCCAGCTTCGGACGGAATACGGAACTGCGGACCTTGCGCCGCAGCAGTGTATGCACCCTGGCATCCTCCTCCGTGATCTCCGCGCTGAGCACGTCCACGTTGCTCACCAGTCCGTAATCGTTCACTTCCACTGCCACGTCTGCATAACCTGACCGTAACTCCCGGCCTTCTGTTTCCGGCACCACGGGATTGAAGGCCATTTCTTCCACGCTGCCGGAAAATGCCGGCAGGGGGACCACATGTCCGAACAGCTCGTCGATCAGCTGCTGTCCTTGTGCCTGTTCGCTCAGCAATTCATATGCCAGTCTGTACTGGTCCGCTGCGGCACGTCGCCGTTCGAAGATCAAATACCAGTCGCCCAATTCGGCGAGGGCCTGGGCGTGCTGGCGGGCATTGCCCTGCCTGCGTTCATAATGCTCCACGATCTGTCGCAGGGCCTCCTCGCCTTCCCGATAGCCCTGGGCGTGAATGGGATCGATCTGGCGCATACGCTCCGCATACATCGCCTGCACGCTGCGGTATTCCGGTCGGCTGGCCTCTTCCATCAGACCCTGATTGCGTGACACCAGATAGGCCGAGCTGGCCATTTCCTTCAGATAACTGACATAGCGTTCATCGTCGGAGCCGAAATGCACATTGACGATCTGCGATGCGGCCTTGAACAGTGTATAGGCATTGCTGAGCCGCAAACCCAGGGCTTCTCCATAACCGACCTGAAACAGCTGCAGGTTCCAGCGCGCCAGACTGTTGAGCACCGGAATCATGCGGGGATCATCGTTGCCGAATGCCTTGCGCTGCACATAATAAAGGTAGCTCTGGTACTGGTCTGCCTTCCCCCATTCCCCCTGGGCGAGGTAGCTGTCGATCAGTTTCTCCACGACCGGCACCTGCTGCAGACTGTCCAGGCCATGGTTGATGCGATTGATCTGCATGGCCCGGGACAGGGTGCCGATGGCTTCCACATGGGTACCCTGCGCCTGGTACAGGCCACCCATGGCGGTCAATTCCTCGGCCAGTGAAGCGTTCCAGGCACCCCCCGCCAGCTCCAGCTCCGTGATGGCGGCCTGATGACTGCCGATTTCGGCGATGCGCTGCAGCAGCAGGTCTTCTGATTCCGGTGCCGTCATGGCTGCGCCCCGACCCTCGCTGGCCTGCACCGGATCGAGGCCATCGTCGAGTCGCAGGGGGCGGTCGAATATCAGGTAGGCATCGATGGACTCGGTGGCGGCCGGTAGTGTCTCGGTTTCCGCAACGGCTGCGCCATCATCTTCGGACACCTGTGCTAGGGCAAAGGGGCTGAGGACCCACAAAAGCAGGCCACACACCGAAATGCTGTATTTTCGCGGGTTGCCCATCATCTGTCTCACCGGTAAACCTCGACGTCCTGGCCGCAGCGTGGAGTGCGGGGATCAGTTATAACACCGGGCAAAAAGTACTGTAAATACAAACCGGTCCGGTTATCCGCCTGTCGACGTCAGGATGAGATTGCCGTGGCTGTCCGACTCCACCTCCCAGCCCGGTTCCACAAAGGTGGTGGCCGATGCCTCGACGATGATGACCGGACCCTGGATCCGCTGCATGGCGGCCAGCGAGCCCCGCGGGAGCACCGGGACCTGGACCGCCAGTCCATAGACCCTGGTGTGGCCCAACTTGTTCCCGCCGTTCATGACCGGCTGTGGTGGCAGCCTGCCAAGGGCTGGTGGCGCCGTGATGCGGATGCGCAGATTCACCAGCTCCACCTCATCCGGCAAGGCAAACCCGTAGCGCGATTCATGCAGCGACTGAAACTCCGTCATTGCCTGATTCACATCCCGCCACGGGACGTTGAGCCAGTAGGATTGGCCGCGGTAACGCAGATCGACGCTGGGTGTCACGGTCCATTCACTGCGGCGATCGCTGGCGGCCGGCTGCGGGCTGCCCGCCAACAGTTCTTCCCGCTCCAGATCCGCCAGTGCATCCTGTGCCAGTTCCTCCAGCTGCTGCTGGATGATGGGACCACGGTCGGCGGACAGGTGCTGTTGAACCGTGCGTGACACCTGGCGACCACGGGGTGCCACCAGCATCCCCACGGCGGACAATACGCCGGCATTGGCCGGCACCAGCGCCCGGGTCATACCCATGGCATGGGCCAGTGCACATACATGGAGCCCCCCGGCGCCGCCAAAGCAGGCCAGGATGAATTCCCGGGGATCGTGACCCCGTTGCACCGAAATGAGGCGCAGGGCGGCGGCCATGTGCTCGTTGGCGATGCGAATGATCCCCGCGGCGGTCTCCTCCACACCCAATCCCAGGGAGCTGGCCAGTCGGGCAACCGCCAGCCTGGCCAGCTCCACATCGAGACGCAGGCCTCCCGCCAGAGGCAATTCAGCCGGCAACCGGCCCAACACCAGGTTGGCATCGGTCACTGTGGGCGCCTTGCCACCCCGGCCATAGCCTGCCGGGCCAGGCAGGGCTCCCGCTGATTGCGGCCCCACCTGCAACATGCCGCCGGCATCCATATGGGCGATGGAGCCGCCACCCGCACCGATTGTGTGCATGTCCACCATGGGTATACCCACCGGATAGCCCGCCAGCCACCCCTCGCTGGTTATTTGCGGTGCACCTTCCAGCAAGGCGACGTCGGTGGAGGTGCCCCCCATGTCGAAGCTGATGACCCGGGGTTCGCCACGCTGGGCTGCCACATGGGCCATGGCGGCCAGGCCGCCAGCCGGTCCGGACAATAATAGATGGACAGCCTGCTCGGCGGCAGCGGCGGCGGCGAGAGTTTCCCCGCTGGACTGCATGATCCGCAGTGAACAGTCCGGCAGACCCGCGGACAGGTTGCTCAGATAGCCGTTAACCACCGGTCCGAGACTGGCATTGAGCCAGGTGGCGATGCCCCGCTCATATTCACGGTATTGGGGCAGGACCGCCGAAGAGCGGCTCACAAACATCGGCAGGCCGCTGGCCTGGATGGCAGCCTCGATGCGTCGCTCATGCCGGTCATCCACGAATGAGAACAACAGGTTGATGGCCACCGCCGCCGGCTGCAAGTCCCGCAGACGTGCCACCAGATCGGCCAGATCCTCTTCGGTGAGCGGTTCCAGAGTCGCGCCCGCAGCACTGCAGCGCCCACCGGTTTCCAGACACAGCTCTGGAGGCACCGGTGGCTCGCGGGGCGGAAACTCCAGGCTGAACAATGCCGGCCGGGTCTGCCGTCCCAGGGTCAGCAGGTCACGGAAGCCCCGATTGGTAACCAATGCCGTGCGCGCGCCCTGACCCTGCAGCACGGCGTTGGTGGCCACGGTGCTGCCGTGAATAATGTGCAACCTGCCACGTCCATCCGGATTCTCCAGACCCAGCTCGCGAATGCCCTGCAGGATGGCCTGCTCGGGAGCCTCCGGCGTTGACAGCACCTTGTGCAGACGCAGCCCCTTGCCAGCCGCAGAGCCGTGCCATAGCACAAAATCGGTAAAGGTGCCGCCGGCGTCCACGCCGAGAATGAACCTGTCCATGCCTGTTTCCGGTCGCGAGTGGTTTGCCGGGATTATAACTGGCAAGCTATGCAGAACCTATTCGACCCTGGTCCGTGCGCAGCCGTCATGCCTGAACTTCCGGAAGTTGAAACCACCCTGCGGGGCATCAGCCCCCATGTCCTGGGCAAGACTGTTGCGCGGGTGATCGTCAGGGACTCCCGTCTGCGCTGGCCCATCCCCGCTGAGCTGGCCCGGGAGCTCCCGGGTCAGTCCATTGATGTCCTGCGGCGCCGTGGCAAATACCTGCTGTTGCACTGCCGTCAAAAAACCCTGCTGGTGCACCTTGGCATGTCAGGCAGTCTGCGCATCGTCAGTACGGATTTTCCGCTGCGCAAACACGACCACGTGGACATCGTATTCACCGACGGCAGCACCTTGCGATACACCGACCCGCGGCGATTCGGCTGCCTGTTGTGGCTGACTGGAGATGTCACCCGGCACCCTTTACTGAAAGACCTGGGTCCCGAACCCCTGACGGACGCCTTCGACGGCGACTTTCTGTACCAGGCAAGCCGTGGCAAATCCGTGGCGGTGAAAAATTTCATCATGGACAGTCATGTGGTGGTCGGAGTGGGCAATATCTACGCCAACGAAGCCCTGTTCGGCGCCGGTATACACCCCGTGCGCAAGGCCGGGCGGGTGTCCCGGGAGCGCTATAGGGGTTTGGCGGGAGAAATCAAATCGGTATTGGGCAATGCCATTCGGGTCGGCGGTACCACCCTGCGGGACTTTACCGGCAGCGATGGCAAGCCGGGCTATTTCCGCCAGTCCCTGCAGGTGTACGGTCGTGCGGGACTGCCCTGCCGGAAATGTGGCGGGCTACTCAGGGAAATCCGTCTCGGTCAACGCAGCACCGTGTACTGTGGTGTCTGTCAGCGCTGAACCGCTTCAGCCATGGCCATGGCCACCGCAGGATGGACAAACTTGGAGATGTCGCCCCCGTAGGTGGCGATCTCCCGCACCAGGGTGGAGGATATATAGGAAAGGTGTTCCGCCGGTGCCAAAAAGACGGTTTCAATGCCCGGGTCCATCACCCGATTCATGCCCACCAGCTGAAACTCGTATTCAAAGTCCGCCACGGTGCGCAAGCCACGCAGGATGATGTTGGCGCCGCGCTGGCGAACGAACTCGGTCAGCAGGGAATCGAAGGCGCAGACCTCCACATTGGGCAGGTGGCCAAGCACCTCCCTGGCCAGTTCGACCCGCTGGTCAACCGACAGGGCCACGACTTTCTGACGGTTCGTTCCGATAGCAACGATGATGTGGTCGAACAAGCCAGACGCCCGCTCCACCAGATCCGTATGGCCATTGGTGATGGGATTGAAGGTTCCGGGGTAAACGGCGGTTTTCATGCGCAGGGGTCCGTGTTTGGAGAGCGTGCCTGCATTCTATAAGAAGGACTGGAACCACTCAATGCAGCTCATCTCCGTATAAAGTCGATTATGCGTCGTTCCAGCCAACGGGGGTCGTGCTGATGGGTGAAGCCCACATGGCCACCGCGTTCATACAGTGCGGCGGTGACATGATCACTCAATTGACCGGCCCCGGGCAGGGCATGGGAGGGAATCAAGGGATCGTCACTGCTCTGAATCAGCAGGGTGGGGGTGGTGATGCGCGGCAGAAAGTGAATGCTGCTGCAGCTTTCATAATAGTCGTTGGCGTTACGGAATCCATGCAAGGGTGCGGTGACCCTGTCGTCGAATTCCCAAATGCTCCCCAGCGCCTGCAATGACCCCAGCTCTTCCAGTCGCTGCAATTGCTCCATTCGGCCCTGGCTGCGGAAGCTGACTTTCTTCGCTTCCATGTCCTGCACCAGGCGGCGCAGGAAATAGCGGCCGTACAACTGACTGAAGCCTCTCTGCATCGCCCGGGAGCATTCCGCCAGTCGAAACGGGGTGGATACGGCAACGGCCCGCGTGACCCGCGCCGAGTGTGCCGACTCCGCCAGCCACTTCAGCAGGACATTGGCGCCCAGGGAAAACCCCACCAGCATGAAATCGTGCTGCGGGTATTCCCGCAGCAGATTGCCGACCACCTCCTCCACATCCTCGGACACGCCGGAATGATAGGCCCGGGCAAGCCGATTGATCTCACCGCTGCAACCGCGGAAATTCATGGCGACGCTGGGCAGGCCCTCCTGCCGCAGGTGGGCCTGCAGGGTCTGCATATAGCCGGAGGCCGCACAACCGCAAAGACCGTGCAACAGCATCACAATCGTCGTCTGGCCATTGGCGAGCTGGCGGCTGTCCGCCGCCCAGTCCAGATCGATGAAATCTCCATCCGCAAGCTCTATCCTTTGCCGTTCCTGCCTTACTTCCGTTATGGGGCTGAATTTTCTGTAGAGAGTCTGGGCATGTCCGCCCCGCAACCACCACTTCGGCAGGAAGGCGCTGTCGGCGCTGCGGGATTTCTTGATCATGCTCATGGCGTGAGGGTCTTCCTGTTAAACAGATAGTAATGGACGATGCCGGCCTTCTTGTGCCGAACATTTTCCCAGGTGGCCGGAAAGGCCTGCAGGTCTAACTCTTTATCCGATTCGATATAGATCCTGGCCCGCGCTTTCAATACGCCGCTGTTCTCCAGCTGGATCGCCGTGTCGAGCTGCAGATCGGTTGCATAGGGCGGGTCGATGAAGACGAGGTCGAAGCCACCCTGATATTCCGGCGGCCGCGAGCGCAGCCAGTCGAGCACGTCGCGGCGGACGACCGTGCCCTGTTTGCAGTCCAGCGCCTGCAGACTGTCCTGTATCGCCCTGGTGGCAGCGGCATTGCTTTCCACGAACACGCTGCGGGCAGCGCCTCGGGACAACGCCTCGATGCCGCAGGCACCGCTGCCCGCGAACAGATCGAGACAGCTTGCCAGGTCCACATCGTTCTGCAGCCAGTTGAACAGGGTCTCGCGAATGCGGTCTGCCGTGGGGCGCAGGCCGGGCGCGGCGGGAAAGGTCAGTTTGCGACTGCGCCATTTACCGCCGATGACCCGCAGACTGCCGCTGGTTGGGGTTGTCGTCATGGCGGCCGATTCTAACACTGCGGACCTGCCGTCATGTCATCAAACGGACAGTGATGGTAGGATAGCGCCCCGGCCGCCCGGGCCCGTTTAGGTTCATTTTCATCAATCTCCTCAGCACGTCGGTAGCAAAATTCATGTTCGGATTCGGTAAAAAAGCCCAGCAACCCGCGGCCTCCGGGAAGCAACCGGAAGGCGGCTTGCTGCAGCGCCTTGCGGCGGGCCTGTCCCGCACCCGCAATACCCTGGGCGCTGGTCTCGGCAAACTGATTCTGGGCAGCAAGACGGTGGACGATGCCCTGCTGGAGGAGGTGGAGACCCGCCTGCTGATGGCCGATGTGGGCCTGCAGGCCACCGAGGAAGTCATCGGCAATCTGCAGAAGCGCCTGTCCCGCAAGCAATTGGCCGATCCGGAACACTTTCTGGCCAGCCTGCAGGCGGAGCTGGTGGCTCAGCTGCAGGGATGTGACCTGCCCCTGGCGATCGATGCCGGGAAAACGCCGTTCGTGATCCTGGTGGTGGGGGTCAATGGTGTGGGCAAGACCACCACCATCGGCAAACTGGCCGGTCATTTGAAAGCCCAGGGCCACCATCTGATGCTGGCCGCCGGCGATACCTTCCGGGCCGCGGCGGTGGAGCAGCTGCAGGAATGGGGCCGCCGCCATGAAGTGCCGGTAGTGGCCCAGGCTACCGGCGCCGACAGCGCCTCGGTCATTTTCGATGCCTACCAGGCCGCCCGCGCCCGGGGTGTGGATGTGCTGATCGCCGATACCGCCGGCCGGCTGCACACCAAGGACAATCTCATGCAGGAGCTGGAGAAGATCGTGAGGGTCCTCAAGAAGCTGGATCCGGCCCTGCCCCATGAAGTCCTGCTGGTGCTGGATGCCACCACCGGGCAGAACGCCCTCAAGCAGGCGGAGAGCTTTCATCGCGCCGTACAACTGACCGGCGTGTGCATCACCAAGCTGGACGGCACGGCCAAGGGCGGCATGGTGTTTGCCATCGCCCGCCAATTGCGGCTGCCGATCCGTTTCATCGGCATCGGCGAAAAGGCCGATGACCTGCGCCCCTTCAATGCCGAGCAATTCGTCGCCGCCCTGTTCACGGAATGATCAAGTTTGACGCTGTCAGCAAACGCTACGCCGCCGGCAACGAGGCCCTGAGCCGGGTCAGTTTTGAATTGGCGGATGGGGAAATGGCTTTTCTCACCGGACGCTCCGGTGCCGGCAAAAGCACCCTGCTGAAACTCATCATGGCCATGGAAAAACCCAGCCAGGGCCTGGTCCTGGTCAACGGCAAGAACCTCAACCGGCTGTCACACCGTCAGATTCCCCAGCACCGGCGCCAGATCGGAGTGGTGTTCCAGAATCACCAACTGTTGTTCGACCGCAGCGTGTTCGACAACGTGGTGCTGCCCCTGCAGGTCAGCGGCTATCCCCATCAGGATGCGGCGCGCCGGGTCCGGGCTGCACTGGACAAGGTGGGGCTGCTGCACAAGGAGAAGGTCAATCCCGGCGCATTGTCCGGTGGTGAGCAGCAGCGGGTAGGCATTGCCCGGGCGGTCGTGAACCGCCCCAGCATCCTGTTGGCGGATGAACCCACCGGGAATCTGGATCCCCTGCTGTCGGCGGAGATCCTGCGCCTGTTCGAGGAGTTCAACAGCGTGGGGGTATCCGTTCTGGTGGCCAGTCACGACCTGTCACTGATCAGCCGACTGCGGCGTCGCATCCTGACCCTGGACGGCGGGCTCCTGGTGAATGACGGGGTACTGAGTGGGGAGCCGGCACCGTGACCGCCCGCAAACGTCAGGCCCGACCCCGGGTCGCCCGTGGGGAGTCAGGACAGACCCGAAACGTCGGCGTGTCGACCTGGTGGGCTCACGGTCGACGGACCTTGCGACTGCACAGTGAGTGTGGCCGGGACAGCCTGCGCCGGCTGCTGGCCAATCCCTTGTCCAGCATCATGACCATCACCGTCATCGGTATCGCCTTGTTGTTGCCCGGACTCACTCAACTGCTGAATGCCAATCTGGCTGCCATCGGCGTGGAATTTTCCTCCCAGGCGCAGATCACCCTGTACCTGGAAGACACCGTGGGTGAGGCAGAGGGCCAGGAAGTCAGTAACAACTTACTTTCGTTGGAGGCCGTACAGTCCGTGCGTTACATCTCCAAGGACTCTGCCCATGCGGAGTTCGCCCGCTATTCCGGCCTGGGGGCAGTCATAGATGAACTGGACACCAACCCCTTACCGGCCAGCATCGTGGTTACCCCGGTGACTGCGGAGTCCGCGACGGTGGAGGCCCTGTTTCAGGAACTGCAGGCTCTGCCCCAGGTCGCCCTGGCCCAGCTGGATCTGGCCTGGCTGCAGCGCCTGGATGGGGTGCGCAGCCTGCTGGGGCGGATCGGCAGCGTGATGTCGGTGATCCTCGGTGTCGCCGTGCTGTTCATTACCGGCAATACCATCCGCCTGGCCATCGAGAACCGCAGGACCGAAATCGCCGTGGTCAAACTGGTGGGTGGCACCGACAGTTTTGCGGCCCGGCCTTTTCTCTACACCGGGCTGTGGCTGGGCCTGGGCGGCGGCCTGGTTGCCGTCGTCCTGACTCTGCTGGTGCTGCTCAGTGTGAGGGGTCCCCTGCAGAATTTGCTGGGACTGTATGACACGCCCCTGGAATTGCGCGGCCTCGGTCCGCTGTCCAGCATGGGAATCCTCTTGCAAGGCGCCATCCTGGGCTGGCTGGGAGCCTGGTTGTCCACCACCCAGCAGTTACGGGCCCTGCGGGACAGCTGATTCGACCCCGCCCCTTGAATTCGCCGGTGCTGCCCCCATAGGGTTTGCTGCAGATCAAGACAGGCCCGTGTATTGGGTCTGACAATCCAGTGGAATTGTTATCGCAATCAACAGGTAAGCGTTGGAATTGCCAGCGGGCCACAGCGTGGCGAAGTGCAAGTTTGAGTGCTAGAATGCGGTCTACTTTGCAACGGTTGAGAACCCTTTAACCACGCAACAGTTCACGTCAGGAGATGGAGAGTCCATGAGTATTACCGGTAAGAGTCTGCAAATCGTCGATCCCATCGTCCCGGGTCGCGATCTGACCGCTTACATCGCGTCGGTCAACAGCATCGCGGTGCTTACGCCGGAACAAGAACGAGAACTGGCCAATCAGTACTATTACGACAATGATGTGGATGCGGCCCGCCAGCTGGTACTGGCCCATCTGCGCTTCGTCGTCCATCTGGCAAAAACCTATTCGGGCTACGGCCTGCCGCTTGGGGATCTGATCCAGGAAGGCAACGTGGGCCTGATGAAAGCCGTAAAGCGCTTCAATCCGGAAGTGGGCGTGCGCCTGATCTCCTTTGCCGTGCATTGGATCAAGGCCGAGATGCACGAGTACATCTTGCGCAACTGGCGCATCGTGAAGATCGCCACCACCAAGGCCCAGCGCAAATTGTTCTTCAACCTGCGTAGCTCCAAAAAGCGCCTGGGCTGGCTGAACAACGACGAGGCCGAGGCGGTCGCCCAGGATCTGGGTGTGGATGCCAAGGTCGTCCGCCAGATGGAAGGCCGCATGAGCGCCTACGATACCTCTTTCGACCTGGAGCCCGAGGGTGACGAGGATCTGGCCTACCGGGCACCGGCTTATTACCTGGAAGATCAGGCTTCAGATATTGCCGCCAACCTGGAAGATGCCGAGTGGGAAGAAACCACCAACAACAACTTGCATCTGGCGCTGGAAGCCCTGGATGCCCGCAGCCGGGACATCATTGCCAGCCGCTGGCTGAATGACGACAAGGCCACCCTGCATGACCTGGCCGCCAAGTACAGGGTTTCGGCGGAGCGAATCCGCCAGCTGGAAAAGAACGCCATGAACAAGGTCAAGGCCATCATGCAGGCCTGACCCTGACCGGCACCCGACAACCGCCGCTCTATGCGGCGGTTTTTTTTTAATCTTATACTTGCCCCCATGCCCCGATTGTTTCTGCTGCTGGCCGCCATCAACGGATTCCTCGCCGTGTCCCTGGGTGCCTTTGCGGCCCATGGACTGCGAGCCCGATTGAGCCCGGATCTGCTGGCCACGTTTCAGACCGGCGTGCAGTACCACATGATCCATACACTGGCCCTGTTCGGCGTGGGACTGCTGGCCTTCCAACTGCCGGCCACCGCCAGCCTGCGAATCAGCGGCTACCTGTTTATGGCGGGCATCGTGCTGTTTTCCGGCAGCCTTTACGTGCTGGCAGTCAGCGGCGTGCGCTGGCTGGGTGCCATCACGCCATTTGGTGGCCTGGCATTTCTGGCGGGCTGGGTGCTGCTGGGCTGGACCGCCTATCGCATGACACTCACCCCGTAAAGGTCGGCTTGCCACCATGCGTATCAAGGTCAATGGAGAAACCGCGACTGTCGGCCCATCACAATCCCTGGCGAACCTCCTGGGCCAGCTGGGACTGGCCGATGCCAAGATCGCCGTGGAACTGAACCGGCAGATCGTGCCCCGCAGCGAATATGCTTCCCGGCAACTGCAGGAAGGTGACGAACTGGAGATCGTGCAGGCGATCGGAGGAGGCTGAACATGGAATCGGGTACAGACAATCCCCTGGTAATCGCCGGAGTCACCTATCAATCGCGACTGATCATCGGCAGCGGCAAATACAGGGATTTCGAGGAAAACCGGGCGGCACTGGTGGCCAGTGGCGCGCAGATCATCACAGTGGCCATACGGCGGGTCAATCTGGGCCAGACCAAGGGTCAGCCGAGCCTGCTGGAAGTCATTTCCCCCAACGAGTACACCATCCTGCCCAATACCGCCGGCTGCTATAGCGCCGAGGATGCGGTGCGCACCTGTCGCATGGCCCGGGAGCTGCTGGATGGGCATAAGCTGGTGAAACTGGAAGTACTGGGGGATCAGAAGACCCTGTACCCCAACGTCACGGAAACCCTGGTGGCGGCGGAGCAGCTGGTCAAGGACGGCTTCGACGTCATGGTGTACACCAGCGACGACCCCCTGATTGCCAAGCGCCTGGAGGAGCTGGGCTGTGTGGCAGTCATGCCCCTGGGCGCACCCATCGGTTCCGGACTCGGTATTCGCAATCCCTATAACATTCGACTGATCCTGGAAAACGCCAGGGTGCCCATCATCGTTGACGCCGGGGTGGGAACCGCATCGGATGCCGCCATCGCCATGGAGCTCGGCTGTGACGGGGTGCTGATGAACACCGCCATCGCGGAAGCCCGTCACCCGGTACTGATGGCCTCCGCCATGGCCAAGGCGGTCAGTGCGGGACGCGAGGCCTTTTTGGCCGGCCGCATGCCCAGACGCCTGTATGCCAGCGCATCTTCGCCGGTCGATGGCAGCTTCTTCTGATCTTCCCGCCGGGCCACGGCCGATCCGCAGCTATGTACTGCGCAGCGGTCGTCTGACCGATGCCCAGGCCAAGGCCATCGCTGAGCACTGGCAGGATTTTGTGGTGCCCTTCAACGGCAGCCCGCTGAATCTGCAGGACCTGTTTCCCCAATCGGCCCCGCTCATTGTTGAAATCGGATTCGGCATGGGGGAGTCCCTGCTCGCCATGGCCCAGGCCGATCCCCATCGCAATTATCTGGGTATCGAGGTGCACAGGCCGGGGGTGGGCAAACTGCTGCTGGGCATCTCTGCCGCCGGCATCAGCAATCTTCGTATCATCAATCACGACGCCAAAGAGGTCATGGAGAAAGGGATCGCCGCTGACTCCCTGGCCGGTGTGCAGATTTACTTTCCCGATCCCTGGCACAAAAAAAAGCACAACAAGCGGCGCCTGATCCAGCCTGACTTCGTCGCCCTGCTGGCGGCCCGGTTGCAGCCCGGGGGGTTTCTGCACCTGGCCACCGACTGGCAACCCTATGCGGAACACATGCTGGAGGTATTGAACGCCTGCCCCGATCTGCACAACCGTGCCGGGAACGCCGGCTACATGACCGACACCGGGCGTCCGCTGACCAAATTCGAACGCCGGGGCCAGCGCCTGGGCCATGGTGTGTGGGATCTGGTGTTCGACAAACCGGGCTGACTAGCGGATCCAGTAGCGGTGTTCGTGGGCTTTCAGCCAGTCGATGTAGTGGCGGGAATCGGGACAGACTGACTCCACCAGCTGCCAGAATCTGCGTGAATGGTTCATGTGCACCAGGTGGCACACTTCATGGGCGATCATGTAGTCGATGATTGCCGGCGGTGCCAGCATGATCAGCCAGTTGAACTGGATGATGCCATTTGATGTGCAATGTCCCCATTTGGACTTGGTTTTGCGCAGTTTCACGCTCTTGAGTTTGTCTCCCACCCCCAGATGGGTTGCCAGGGCCCTGGCGCGCTCCGGCAGACAGGCCTTGGCCTGCCGGATCAGAAAGGCCTCCAGCTGGGCTCTGGCCCGGGCCGTAGTGAGGGACGGACCGCAGATCACAAAGCGCCGGGCCTCGATGCGGATGTCCCGCACCGGATGCTCCTCGAAACACAGGGTCAACTCCCGCGCCTGGTAAAACAGGATTCTGCCGGGCTCGATCCGCAAAGCTTCCCGTTCCCGCTCCGATTCCTGCTGCAGCCGCTCTGCGATCCACTGCCGATGCTGGTCCAGGAAGCGGGCGATCTCCCTCTGGCTGGTAAAATACGGCGCGCGGACCTCGATGCGGCCGTGGTGGACATGGACCGCCAGGGTCTTGCGACGGGAACGCCGCACCTCACAGGTAATCTCGGGCGACCCTCCGTCCGCTGGCCCGCCGCCGAAATCCAGGGGGATGACTTTCATAGCCGGTTGATCCTGCGTTTGATTGCGTGCTGGCATGCCGCATAATACCCGAACACCGCGCCACCGTACGCACTATCTGTGTCGGCGGCTTTCCCCGGCGCAGTAATCGATGCGCTCAGCGCAACAAAAGGCAGATCCCTGTGGATAACCCGACTCAGGAGCAGAAGAAAGACCGCTTGTTTGCCGGCCGGATCGTGCCGGTGCAATTCGTGTTCGACGAGCGGGTGGCTGATGTGTTCGAGGACATGATCAACCGCTCGGTGCCGGGCTATGCCACCATCATTTCCATGATTGCCGTGCTTGCCCGGCAATACTGCCAACCCGGCAGCCGAATCTATGATCTGGGTTGTTCTCTGGGCGCCGCCAGCCTGGCCATGGGTAGCCAGGTGACCCACAGTGACTGCCGCATCGTGGCGGTGGACAACTCTGAGGCCATGATCCAGCGCCTGCGCCAGCGGCTGGAAGCCGATTCCCGCACTGGCGTGCCCATCGAGACGCTGTGCGCCGACATCCTGAGCCTGGACATGAGCAAGGCCTCCGTTGTGGTATTGAATTTCACCCTGCAATTCATTCCCGTGCACCAGCGGGAGGCCCTGCTGCGGCGCATCCACCAGGCCATGCTGCCGGGGGGTATCCTCATCCTGTCGGAGAAGATTCTGTTCCCTGATCCCGAAATGAACCAGCTTTTCATCGACATGTATCACCGGTTCAAGGAGGAAATGGGCTATTCGAAACTGGAGATCGCCCAGAAACGCAGCGCCCTCGAAAACGTTCTGATTCCGGAAACCATCCCCACCCATCGCGAGCGTGCCCTGGCCGCCGGTTTCCGTAGTTTCGATGTGTGGTTCCAGTGCTTCAACTTCGCCTCCATGGTGGCGTTCAAGTAGGCGACGGATGAATCCTGAATCACTGATCCCGCGAGTCACCGGTACGCCGCTGGCCCCTTTGGCAAAGCTCGCCACCCGGGAGTTCATGGCCGGTTTGCGGCACGGCGATCTGCCTCGCTGGCAGGACACCCTGGCAGCCTTGCCCGATCTGACGCCCTCCACGGTGAACCTGCGGGATCAGGTGTGCATCGGATCCGCGGCAGACTGCCCGGCCCTGGAGAGAGAGCAGTTGCACCATGCCCTTTGCAGTTTGATTCCCTGGCGCAAGGGTCCGTTCTCCCTGTTTGGCATCGCCATTGACAGTGAGTGGCGCTGCAACCTGAAGTGGGACAGGGTCGTGCCCCATGTGTCGCCCCTGGAAGACCGCAGGATTCTGGACGTGGGCAGCGGCAACGGCTACTACGGTCTGCGCATGGCGGGGGCCGGTGCCGATCTGGTGGTGGGCCTGGAGCCGCACCTGATTTATGCAGTGCAGTTTTGGGCGCTGCGGCGCTATCTGCCCGACCTGCCCTGCTGGGTATTGCCGGCGGCTCTGGAGCAGCTGCCGGTGAACCTGCGGGGTTTCGACACCGTGTTTTCAATGGGTGTGCTGTACCATGTGCGCTCGCCCATCGATCATCTGCTGGCCCTGAAAGGGGCCTTGCGCAAGGGGGGTGAGCTGGTGCTGGAGACCCTGGTGGTGGATGGCCCCGACGGCTACAGCCTGATGCCACGGGAGCGTTATGCGCGCATGCCCAATGTCTGGTTTGTGCCCAGTGTAGCCACCGTGCAAACCTGGCTGTCCCGTTGCGGTTTTGACCATATAAAGCTGGTGGACATCAGTGTGACCACGTCCGCCGAACAGCGGGCCACGCAGTGGATGCCCTTTGCGTCCCTTACCCACGGCCTGGATCCGGATAATCCCGGACTGACGGCGGAAGGACTGCCGGCACCACAAAGGGGGATTTTCATCTGTCGCAGTCAGGCCTGACCGTCGGGTTGGTTTCCGATGCCTCAGAAATGGGTACGGATCAAAGGGGTCATTGCTCGCATTAACATCAAGGCTGGAACATTGAGTTTAAAACCCTTGTTTTCGCAGTGACACAACAAGCGTTTTAGTCGGGTACCCATTCCCGGTCATGGCTATCGCCCGGCGCCCTATGGCGTTTCTATTGACCTGCCGGGGCATTTAAGTTAACTATACGCGCTAGACCGTTGGGGTCAGCTCTAACCCTATCAACCAATAAGAAAAGGGAACCATCTGATGGCCAGACCGTTACGCATCGAATACCCCGACGCCGTTTACCATGTTTCGAATTACGGACTGGATAAGCAGCGTGTTTTCCCCTCCGACAAGTATTTCGCGGCCTTCCTGGAAGGCCTGGAAGAGACCTGCGCCAGGCTCAATGTCGTGGTTCATGGGTACTGTCTGCTCAAGGACCAGTATCACCTCATCATCCGCACGCCCGAGGCCAACCTGTCACGCTTCATGCGTCAGGTGGACGGCCTCTACACACAGCAGTATCAGCGTCTTAAAAAGACAGATGGCTCTCTGTTCCGGGGCCGCTACAAGGCGGTACTGGTGCAGCCGGAAAAATACCTGTTGCCGTTGACCCGCTATATCCATGCCCAGCTGCGGCCCGCCGACCTGAAGTCCTATAAGTGGTCCAGCTACGGTCTGTATACCCAGGCGGCCAATCCACCGGCATGGTTCAACAGGGATGATGCCCTGCGGCAACTGCCGGGACCGGCCGCCAAGAGGGGCGCCGCCTATGCCGCCTACATGGCCGAGGGCGTGGATGAGGAATTGAAGCATTTCTACGGCAAGAAGAACCTGTCGTCCCTGATGGGTGACGCCAAGTTCAAGAGCCAGGCCCAGCGCAAGCGCTCTTCGACCGCAGTTCGCGGCGTATCCAGAGGCGCCAACGCCAAGTGGCGGCCATCCTGCAAACAGATCATCACAGCGGTGGCCAAGCAGTTCAAGGTGAGCGAATCCAGCATCTACAATGCGGCCCGCGGTCCCGGTTCCAAGAACGTGCCGCGCTGGGTGGCCATGTACCTGTGCCAGGAGTTGTCGGCGGTAACCCTGCAGTCCATCGCCAAGTTGTTCAAGCTAAAGCGCTATGGAACTGTGTCCACCACGGTCGGCAAGTTGAAGAAGGAGTTTGCCGTGGATCCGGCCCTGCTGACAGCCACTGACAAACTGGCCAAGCAGCTCAGCAAGGGCAAATAGCCTGCTCCCATCAGCCGGGCAATAAAAAGCCGGCGCCCCTGTTACAGGAGCGCCGGCTTTTTCGTATCCAGTCGCAGCTTACTTGATCTTGGCTTCTTTATAGATCACATGCTTGCGGACCACGGGATCGAATTTCTTGATCTCCATCTTGTCCGGCATGGTGCGCTTGTTCTTGTCGGTGGTGTAGTAGTGGCCGGTGCCGGCACTGGAAACCAGTTTGATCTTGTCACGCATTGCCCAATTCTCCTGACCTTAAACCCGTACGCCGTTGGCGCGAATGTCCGCCAGCACGCTGTCGATGCCGCGCTTGTCAATCACGCGCATCCCCTTGGAGGAAACCCGCAGTTTCACAAACCGCTTCTCTGACTCGACCCAGAACCGGTGGGTATGCAGATTGGGTCCGAAGACACGCTTGGTCCTGCGGTTCGCGTGCGACACGTTGTTGCCTGTAAGCGGCTTCTTGCCGGTTACCATACATACCCTGGACATTGTTCAGCCTCAAAAAACCTTGTATTCGTGGAAGTCGGCAGTCTTTTTTGCATGCCCGCGGGCGCCTGCTCGAAAGTCCCTGCCAAAAAGAGCTGCGTTTTATACCAGAATCCCCATCCTTAAGCAATCATCGCCCCGCTCACAAAAGCCCGCGTTCGGCAAAAGACACCACGTCCGGATCCCCCACCACAAAATGATCCAGCACCCGCACATCGATGGTATCCAGGGCGGTTTTCAGTCGCCGGGTGATGGCGATGTCGGCCTGGCTGGGCTCGGCCACACCGGAGGGGTGATTGTGGGCGAAGATCACCGCCGCCGCGTTGTGGTCCAGGCAGCGCCGCACCACTTCCCGTGGATACACCGCCGCGCCGTCAATGGTGCCCTGGAACATCTCCTCGATAGTGACAATATGGTGCTGATTATTCAGAAACAGACAGCTGAACACCTCACTCTTGTGGCCCCGAAAGCGGGCCCGCAGATACTCCCGGGTGGCTGCGGAACTGGACAGCACATCCTTGTCCTGCAGGCTTTCCAGCATATAGCGCTGGGACAATTCCCGAACCGCCTGGAACAGGGCGTACTTTTCCCGGCCCACACCGGGATGGGCGAGGAACTGGTCCAGATTGCCATGCAGCAGCCCCACCAGGCCGCCGAAGCCCGCCAGCATGGCCCGGGCCAGATCCAGGGCGGACTGCCCGCGGCGGCCGCTGCGCAGGAAAATGGCGATCAGTTCCGCATCGGTCAAGGTCATGGCGCCACGGCGGATGAGCCGCTCCCGGGGTCGCTCGGATTCCGGCCAGTTGGAGATCGCCATTTTATGTCCTGTGGGCTGCTGACCCTTCTGAGGGTAGTACGCCGATCCCCGGCCTGCCGACTTTTGCCGGCAAATTGCCAAGCGGGGGGCATGCTGCTACGCTAGCGCGCCTGTCAATCCGCACCCCGCACAGCCTGCGTCGCCATGACTAACAGCCTGACCAACAAGAGAATTTTACTCGGCATCACCGGTGGCATCGCCGCCTACAAGTGCGCCGAGCTGACCCGCCTGTTTGCCAGGGCCGGGGCCGAAGTCAGAGTCGTCATGACCCGCGCCGCCACCGAATTCATCACTCCCCTCACCATGCAGGCCCTGTCCGGCAACCGGGTGCATCTCGACCTGCTGGACAGCGAGGCGGAAGCCGCCATGGGCCATATTCAACTGGCGCGCTGGGCGGATCTGGTGCTGGTGGCACCGGCCAGTGCCGATTTCATCGCCCGCCTGGCTGCCGGTCGCGCCGATGACCTGCTCAGTACCGTGGTGTTGGCCACCCAGGCACCGGTGGCAGTGGCACCCGCCATGAACCAGGCCATGTGGCTGGACCCGGTCACCCAGGCCAATGTGGAGCAACTGGCCCAGCGGGATTTCGTCATTCTTGGGCCGGCCGAGGGCGATCAGGCCTGTGGTGAAGTGGGCCCTGGTCGCATGCTGGAACCCGCCCAGTTGCTGACCCATTGCGCGGCCCTGTTCGAGGCCGGCTTTCTTGCCGGCCGCAGGATTCTCATCACCGGCGGCCCCACCCGGGAAGCCATCGATCCGGTGCGGTTCATCAGCAACCATAGCTCGGGCAAGATGGCCTTTGCCCTGGCGGAAGAGGCCGTGCAGGCCGGCGCCAGCGTGATCCTGGTGAGCGGCCCGGTCAATCTGCCGACACCGGACCGGGTCCGACGCATCGATGTGGTCAGCGCCCGGGACATGCTGGAGGTGTGCCTGGGTTCGCTGTCAGACTGCGATGTGTTCATCGGGGTGGCGGCGGTCGCCGACTACCGGCCTGCCAAGGAGGCCGGGGAGAAAATCAAGAAGGACTCGCCGACCCTCACGCTGGAGCTGGTGCGCAACCCCGATATCATCAGTGAGGTTGCCCGCCAGCAGCCCCATCCGTTCATGGTGGGTTTCGCCGCCGAAACCGGCGATCTGGTGGCCCGGGGCCAGGCCAAGCTGAAGAACAAGAAGCTCGACCTGGTGTTTGCCAACCCGGCCAGCGAAACCTTCAACTCCGACAGCGTGACATCCACTGCCATTCTGCCGGACGAGGTCAGGGAGCTGGGAACCGCCAACAAACATGTGATGGCCCGCACCATGCTCAAACTGATTGCCGATCAGTTATCCAAGAAAGTCGGTTAGGCCGGAGAGGGTGGATGTCCGAACCCAGGGATGACAGTTCTCACTGCGGCAGCACCACGATCAATCCAGCCATTTTCCGTGCCTACGATATTCGCGGTCTTTATGGCTCGGATCTGACCGAGGCGGGCATTCACCAGATCGGTCTCGCCATCGGCTCCGAGGCCCTCAGTCAGGGCATTGCCGCCCTGCTTTGCGGACGTGATGCCCGCAACTCCAGCCCCAGCCTGGGTGCCGCATTGATGGAGGGCATTCGCGCCAGCGGTTGTGATGTGGTGGATCTCGGCACCATTCACACTCCGTTGCTGTACTTCGCCACTTTCACCACAGCCTGGGATTCCGGCGTCATGCTGACCGCCAGCCACAATCCCGCCCAGTACAACGGTGTCAAGATCGTACTGCGCCGTGCCAGCCTGGCGGCCAACCAGATAACCGACATCCATCAGCGTATCCAGCAGGGCAGGGTGTCGCGGGGCCAGGGCGCATACCGGCAGCTGGATCTGACCCAGGCCTATGTTGAGCGCATCGCAGGCGATGTGCGACTGAGCCGCAAACTGAAAGTTGTGGTGGACTGTGCCAATGCGGTGCCGGCCCTGCTGGCACCCCGACTGCTCACCACATTGGGATGTGAGGTCACCACCTTATTCGGCGAACTGAATGGCGGCTTTCCCCATCACGACCCGGATCCGACCCAGCCGGAAAACCTGCAGGCCCTTATCGATGCGGTAAGAGCCCGGGGTGCGGATCTCGGCATTGCCTTCGACGGCGATGGAGACCGGCTCGGCGTGGTGGCGGAAACCGGCGAGATCATCAATGCCGATGTGCTGCTGGCTTTGCTGGTGCGGGACATCGTGCCCCGTCACCCCGGGCAGCCGGTGATTTTCGATGTGAAGTGCACCGATCGCCTGGCGGCACTGGTACAACAACTGGGTGGTGTGCCGGTCATGCACCGCAGTGGTCACTCTTTCATGAAACAGAAGATGCAGCAGACCCATGCGGTGCTGGGCGGGGAGTTTTCCGCCCACATGTTCATCCTGGACCGCTGGTATGGCTTCGACGACGGCCTCTACACCGCCGCCCGGATACTGGAAATTCTTTCCCGCGACCCGGCACCTGCCAGCGGGCAGTTTGCAGTCTTCGGCCGCCGCCCGGGAACACCCGAGCTGAAGATACCCGTTCCCGAGGCCGACAAGTTTGCGCTGATGCAGCGCATCGAATCCCTGGTGGATTTCCCGGACGCCCGCCTCATCACCCTGGACGGCGTGCGCGCGGAGTTTGCCGACGGCTGGGGCCTGGTACGGGCCTCCAACACCAGCCCTGCCCTGTTGCTGCGGTTCGAGGGCGACTCCGATGCCGCATTGCGGCGCATCATGGCACGCTTCCGCGACCTGCTTCTGCAGGCCGATGGCTCGTTGCCGATAAATTTTCCTGAATAACCCTGCCTGGACCGAACCATGAGTCTCACTGTCGACGCCGCCAAGAACATCGCCAAGGTTCTCACCGAAGCCCTGCCCTACATCCAGCGCTTCACCGGACGTACCATCGTGGTCAAATACGGCGGCAACGCCATGGTGGACGAGAAATTGAAACACAGTTTCGCGCGGGACATCGTGCTGATGAAACTGGTGGGCATGAATCCGGTGGTGGTGCACGGTGGCGGCCCGCAGATCGGCGAGCTGCTGGAAAAACTGAATATCCAGTCCAGCTTCGTGGAAGGCATGCGGGTTACCGATGAGGCCACCATGGACGTGGTGGAAATGGTGCTGGGCGGCCTGGTGAACAAGGAAATCGTCAGCCTGCTGAACAAGCACCAGGGCAAGGCCGTGGGACTTACCGGCAAGGACGGCGATCTGATCCGTGCGGAAAAACTGAGAGTCAAGCAGGTCGGCGCGGCCGACGACGACGAGGGTCTGGACATCGGCATGGTGGGCAAGGTCACCAGCATCAATACCAAGATCATCGAGGTCATGACTGCCAGCGGTTTCATCCCCGTGATCGCACCCATCGGCACCGACAAGGATGGCAACAGCTACAACATCAATGCCGATCTTGTGGCGGGTGAGATCGCCAAGGTACTGCACGCCGAGAAACTGATCCTGCTGACCAATATCGCCGGCGTCCAGGACAGCAACGGCAAGCTGCTGACCGGTGTGAGTGTCAAACAGATCGACACCATGATCGCGGACGGCACAATCCACGGCGGCATGCTGCCCAAGATCGAGTGTGCGCTGGATGCCGTAAGACAGGGAGTCCGCAGCGCCCACATCATCGATGGCCGGGTGGAGCACGCCGTGCTGCTGGAAATTTTCACCGATGAAGGGGTCGGCACCCTCATCACAAACCACACCCTGTAAGGCCCGGCATGGACGATTCAGCGCCTCTATCCCGCAAGGAACACATCCTGCGTTCGCTGGCACATATGCTGGAGACCGCGCCAGGATCCCGCATCACCACGGCGGCTCTGGCCGCGGAAGTGGGGGTCTCCGAGGCGGCTCTGTACCGCCACTTCCCCAGCAAGGCCCGCATGTTCGAGGGGCTCATCGCCTTCATCGAAGACACCTTGTTCACCCGAATCGGTCGCATCGTGGCGGAGGAAACATCCACCCTGATGCGCTGTGAAAAAATGTTGCTCCTGCTGCTGACCTTCACCGACAAGAACCCCGGCATCTCGCGCATATTGATCGGCGATGCACTGGCCGGGGAAATCGACCGGCTGAGGGAGCGGGTATCACAGATATTCGACAGGATAGAGACCCAGTTCAGACAGGTGTTGCGGGAAGCCCGTCTGCGGGACAATCAGCAGGCATCCATCAACGAGGCGGCTCTCGCCAATCTGCTGATGGCCTACTGGGAAGGTCGCACGGTGCAGTTCGTGCGCAGCGAATTCAAGCGCTCTCCCCTGGAAAACTGGGACGAACAATGGAGCCTGTTGCGGACTCAGTTGCTGACAACACCGTAGGTTGCCCGGTAGCTCGCCACCGCATCCCGATGGGCGGCAAGCACAGGATCCCGGGTCAATTGCAGATAGTCCAGGATGGCGGCCAGATTGATGATGCTGTGCACTCTCACCCCGTGAACCTGCTCCAGCTCCTGGATGGTTGAAAGCTCACCGGAACCCCGTTCCTGGCGATCCAGCGCCACCACCACACCCGCCAGCCGGGCGCCGGCGTCCCGAATGATGCCCGCCGCTTCGTTGATGGCTGTCCCCGCGGTGATCACATCGTCGATCAGCAGCACCTTGCCGGCAAGGGCTGCGCCCACCAGGCTGCCACCCTCGCCATGGGTCTTGGCTTCCTTGCGATTGAAACAATAGGGCACGTCCCGTTGGTGATCCTGGGCCAGGGCCACGGCCGTGGCTGACACCAGGGGAATGCCCTTGTAGGCGGGACCGAACAGCACATCGAATTCGAGGCCGGCGTCCATCACGGCTGCCGCATAGCAGCGCCCCAGGAATCCCAGGCGCAGGCCGGTATTGAACAGGCCGGCGTTGAAAAAATAGGGGCTCCTGCGCCCTGATTTCAGGGTGAATTCGCCAAAGGATAGAATCCGGTGCCGGATGACGAACTCGATGAACTGGCTCTGATGGTCAAGCATCGGATCCGCCGCTCAATGGTCCAGACCCAGCACCTGGCGCTGCCGCTGGATCAGGGTCGCAATACCTCCCTCAGCCAGTTCGATCATCTGCTGCAATTGCGCCTTGCTGAAGTCGCCGTCCTCGCCGGTGCCCTGCAGTTCGATGAACTTGCCGTGTTCGGTCATGACCACATTCATGTCGGTTTCCGCCCGGGCATCCTCCTCGTAATCGAGATCCAGCACCGGTTGACCATTAAAAATGCCAACTGACACGGAAGCTACCAGCTGGTTGAGGGGGCTGGTGACCACGAGATTGCGATCCTGCATATGCTTGAGTGCGTCCACCAGGGCCACGCAGCCGCCGGTGATGGCAGCGGTGCGGGTGCCCCCGTCAGCCTGGATCACGTCACAGTCGATCTTGATGGTGTTTTCACCCAGAAGCTCCAGGTTCACGGCGGCCCGCAGGGAACGGCCGATCATGCGCTGGATTTCCTGGGTGCGGCCGGACTGGGCACCGCGGGCCGCCTCCCGGTCCATGCGATTGCCGGTGGAGCGGGGCAGCATGCCGTACTCCGCCGTCACCCAGCCGGAGCCGGTGCCCTTGAGAAAGCGCGGCACGGATTCTTCCACGCTGGCGGTGCAGATCACCCGGGTGTCACCGAATTCCACCAGTACCGATCCTTCGGCATGCTTGGTGTAATTGCGGGTCAGCTGGATTTTCCGGAGATCGGCGGGCTGGCGCCCGCTGGGGCGGCTGGCATTGGACATAGTATGATCTTCTGTAGTGTCTCGAGTGGTGTCATGGGCAGCGACCTGTGCCGGCTGCGCAGATTGGGGCGATTATCCTTGAATTCGCCGATCAACGCGAGGCGCGGCACGGTGTAACAACCCTTATCGGGAATACTGACCCTGTGTCATGCATGTGGGTTAGACTATCCCCCTGATTATTGCCGGACGACCCTTATGATTTACAGCATGACAGCCTTCGCCCGCCAGCAACAGGACGCCTCCTGGGGAACGCTGGTCTGGGAAATCCGCTCCGTCAATCACCGTTACCTGGAGCCCAGCATCCGGCTTCCGGAAAACTTCCGCGGCCTGGAGCCGGCATTGCGGGAATCCCTGCGGGGCAGGCTCAATCGCGGCAAGATCGAGTGTCAGCTGCGCTTCCAGCCTGCCCAGCATCAACACAGCACTATCCGCATCAACCGCGAGCAGGTGGAACACCTGGCTATGGCGGCCGCCCGCATCCAGTCCATGGCACCCAGCGCCACCGCCCTGTCGGTTCAGGACATCCTGCGCTGGCCCGGCGTGCTGGATGACAGTGACAGCCAGCCGGAGGAAATCGAACAGGCGGCCCTGGCACTGTTCGAATCGAGTCTTCAGGAGCTGGTGGAGACACGCCACCGGGAGGGCATGGAACTGGGCAGACTCATCGAGGCGCGGCTGGTCAGCGTGGCGGACATCGTGGCCAGGGTGCGCAGCTTGTTGCCCGACATCCTCACCCGCCAGCGTCAGCTGATCCTGGATCGCCTGGCCGAGATCAGGGTGGAGCTGGACCCGGCTCGCCTGGAGCAGGAAATCGCCCTGCTGGCCCAGAAGTGCGATGTGGACGAGGAACTGGACCGGCTGGATGCCCATATCGCCGAGGTACGGCGGGTGCTGACCATGCCCGGACAGGTGGGGCGGCGGCTGGACTTCCTCATGCAGGAACTGAACCGTGAAGCCAACACCCTGTCGTCCAAGTCGGTGGTGGCGGAAACCACCCGCAATGCCGTGGAACTCAAGGTGCTGATCGAACAAATGCGGGAACAGATCCAGAATATCGAGTAAGCTTTCTAGACCAGAAACACAGGAAATCCACCCATGCCCGGCCACTCCAAAGGCATCCCCTTCATCGTCATGGCACCCTCCGGTGCCGGCAAAACCAGCCTGGTGAACGCCCTGCTCAAAGACAAGGGCATGGCGGATGTATGCCTGTCCATCTCCCATACCACCCGGCCGCGACGGCCCAAGGAAGTGGACGGGGCGGACTACCACTTTGTCGACGAGGCCAGCTTCCTGGAGATGCTGCACACCGGTGCGTTCCTGGAAAGCGCCGAGGTTTATGGCCACCGCTATGGCACGTCGGAAGCCTGGGTGCGGGAAAAATTGCGCTCCGGCACCGACGTGATCCTGGAAATCGACTGGCAGGGGGCGGCTCAGATCCGCAACCTGATGCCGGATGTGTGCACCATTTTCATCCTGCCCCCCTCCGCGGAAACCCTGCAGCAGCGCCTCATCGAGCGGGCCCAGGATGACCCTGCCACCATCGCCAGCCGCATGCGCCAGTATGCGGACGAGATCTCCCACGTGGCGGAAGCGGATTATGTGGTGGTGAACGCGGACTTTCAGACCGCCCTGGACGACATGAAAGCCATCTTCCGGGCCCAGCGCCTGACCCTGGCCTACCAGCAGGAAGCCCAGGCGGTCCTGCTGGGCAAGCTCACCGCCGTGCCATAAAGACAATGCAAATCCGTCACTAATTCAGTAAAATCCCCGGTCCTTTGAATCAGACGGCAGGTTTCCGCCTTCGGCAACCACCGCCCCAAACTCAACACATCAGGAACAGGTATGGCACGCATTACCGTAGAAGATTGTCTCGACAAAGTGGATAACCGTTTCCAATTGGTGATGATCGCCAGCAAGCGGGCCCGTCAGCTGCAGATCGAG
>JBJOHV010000098.1:0-9235 GCA_046047495.1 Pseudomonadota bacterium
AGGATTACAGCGACTTCGGCAACACCACCAAGCCCAAGATCGGCCTCAACTGGAAGCCCACCGACTGGTTGATGCTGCGCGCCTCCTACAATGAGGGCTTCATGGCACCCAGCCTGGCGGCCCTGTACACCAGCCCGCGCTGGACCATTACCGCCGGTGCCGGCAGCATCGATGCCTATCGCAACCCGGCCCTGAACGAGGGGCCCTATGTGATGCGCACCTATTTCGGTGGCAACCCGAATCTGCAGGCCCAGGAGTCGGAAGGCGAGACCTGGGGCTTCGTGATCGATGTGCCCTTCATCGAGGGGCTGACCTTCAGCGCCGACTGGTGGAGCATCGACCGCACCAACCTGCTGGGCCAGCGCTCCACCGGCCAGATCGACGAGAGCGACACCGGCCTGTTGCGGGCCTATACCCAGCAGCAACTGGCAGCCGGTGTGCCCATCAACCAGATCGACCTGGGCAGCGGCACGCCCAACTACAAGGGTGACCAGGACGTGGTGCGCTATGCACTGACCCCGGAGGACATCGCGGCGTTCGCGGCCTACAACGCGGCCAACCCCGGCACCCCCGTGGCGGCGGCGGGTCGTATCTTCTCCCGCAACCAGCCGTTCCTGAACCTGTCCACCAGTGAGAACAGCGGCGTGGACCTGACCGCCCGCTATGAGCTTCGCGGCCTGTCCTTCGGCGACCTGGTGTTCAGCACCGAGTGGGCCTACCTGGACACGGCGATGTCGACCCTGGAGCCGGCCAACGTGGCGCCCATCGTCAACGACCTGATGTTCGCCAACGGCTCGGCGGAATGGCGCGGCACCTCCAATGTGTTCTGGCGCAGCGGACCGTGGAATGCGGGCCTTGGCATCTACTACGTGGGTGAGACCCATGACGGTGCCACCACGACCCAGGCCCTGTACGAGAGCCTCGGCCAGCCCGACTACATCGAGCCGTTCTACACCCAGGGCCGCACCGTGTACCGGCTGGTGGTGGATCCCTTCACCACCTACAACCTGTCCATCGGTTATCAGTTCGATGATGCCCAGTCGCCCCTGTTGCGGGACACACGGATTCGTCTGTCCATCAGCAACCTGACCGACGAGGAGCCGCCATTGAACTCCGCCGACTTCGGCTATGACCCGTCCGTGAGCCAGTCCCTGCTGGCCGGCCGCAGCTGGGCGCTGGAGTTTTCCCGACGGTTCTAGTTGAGATGACGGGGGTCAGAGCAGGTATGCTCTGACCCCAGCCCGAATCACGGGGTCAGAGCCTACCTGCTCTGACCCCGTCCTTTTTGATCAAAAAGTAATCCCTCCGTCCCCTTAATCGTGGACAACACTGCCCTGCGGGGCTACCGTTGGCCCACACCATGAGAGCGGATACCGTCACTGTGTTCCCGAAGCTGGCTGTGCGGCTGGTCGCCGCCGGTCTGCTGGCGTGTGCCGCGCCCCTGGCGGCCCAGGAGGCATTTTTGCCGCGCACCGCCTGGGGCGTTCCGGATTTTACCGGCACCTGGAATTTCAGTGATCCGACACCGCTGGAGCGCCCGCAGCGCTATGGCAACCGGGAATTCCTGACGGAGGAGGAGTTGGCCCAGCAGGCCGAGGACTTCGCGCGTCGGCAGCAGGCCGCCGATGCCCGGGAGGTGGAGGTGGCGCGCCGGGTGCTGGATGAGCCCACCGACGACACCGGTGCCTTCAACCGGTTCTGGAACGATCAGGAGCCGCCGGGACTGAACCCCCGCACCTCCCAGATCGTTTATCCCCTGGATGGCCGCCTGCCGGCGCTGACCGATCCGGCCAATGTGCAATATTCATCACCCCCCGATAATCCGTGCTCCGACGGTCTGGCCGAGCCGGGGCGGCCGGTGCGCATTTCCTATGGCGCCCTGAGCTGCGATCGGCCGGAGGACTTTGCCCTGGCCACCCGCTGTCTGCATTGGCCCCAGACCGGTGGGCCCCACACCGTGGGCAATGCCTACAACAACAATATCCTGATTGTGCAGACGCCTGACCATGTGGTGATCCATGCCGAGATGGGCAATGCGCCCCGCATCGTGCCGTTGGACGGCAGGCCGTTTGCCGATCCGCGCCTGGTGTCCTGGACCGGCAGTTCCCGGGGCTGGTTCGAGGGAGAGACACTGGTGGTTGAAACCCGCCATGTGAGTCATCAGGTGGCGAGTCTGTTCTTCCGCGCCGTTGCCTACGGTGACGCTTCCGCCCGGGTATTGACGGAGCGCTTCACGCCGCTGGGTGACGGGGTGCTGGAATACGAATACACCATCGATGACCCCGCCACTTTCAGTGACCGTGTCACGGTGCGTACCCGCATGTCCCGCCTCACTGATCGGATGTTCGAGTACGCCTGCCACGAGGGCAACTATGCCCTGACCAATATGCTGCGGGCGGCGCGGCGGTTGGAGCAGCAAGAGCCTTGAGACTGCCGGCACTGCCACGGTTTGCCCTGCTGCTGGCGTGGTTGCTGTGGCCCCTGTTGCCGGGTCATGCCCAGACACCGTTTTCGACGGACATTCAAGCGCAGTGGTTGCAAGAGGTTTTGCCGGCAGCGGACACGTTTTCCGATAGAGAAGCCGGGGAGTTTCCGGTGTATCGAGGCTACCGCACCGATGCCGCCAGCGGCGCCCGGGAGCCGGTGGGCTTCGTGTTCACCAACCGGGATTACCCGCCCATGGCGGTGGGCTATGCGGCCCCCATCGACGTGCTGATCGGCCTGGACCTCACCGGCACGGTCACGGCCATCAAGATTCTCGACTACACCGAGTCCTACCGTTATTCCCGGGGCGACTTCATCGATGATGCCGGGTTTCTCGCCCAGTTCCGCAACAAGTCCCTGGACGATGAGTACCGCCTCAACCGGGACATCGATGGCCTCAGCGCCGCCAGCCTCACCGCCGTGGCCATCGCCCGCAGTGTGGGGGAAACCGCCCGCAGGGTGGCGCGGGCCTATCTGGACTATGGCACCGGCGACGCCGCGCAGCAGCGCACCGCAGCCCGGGTGAGGGAGCAGTTGTCCTTTTATGACTGGTCCGATCTGGTGCAACAGGGCATCGTGACCCGCCTGCAGGCCGGCGGCATCGACGGCCGGCCCCTGAGCCTGGCCTTCACCTATGGCGGACATGCGGCCCTGGGGGAGTATTTCATCGGCCGGGAGGCCTATACCCAGGCCATGACCGATGCCTCCTTCAAGGCGGGGCCCGGTCAGCAGGTATTGATCGCCGTGAGCGGCCCGGGGGCGGGACCGCAACCCGAAGCCGGACCGCAATTGCTTGCCGGCACCACCGTCGGTGAACACGCCAGTGCGGAGTTCCGCTGGCTGACCCTGTCGGTGCAGCAGGATGAGCTGATCCGCTACGTGGCGGATTACCGCTACAGTGCCGCGGGCCGCGCCGATCAGGGTGCCGTGGCGGGGCAGGCGGATTACGCCCTGCTGCTGACCCTGCATCCGGACTTCGATATCACCCGGCCCCTGACCTTCATCTATCACTCAACGGGACCGGAGGGGGATGTGCGGGCGGACTTTGCCCTGTCCGGTGTGGGCCTCAGCCTGGCCCGCAACGAGCCGCTGTTGAGCGATGAGGAACTGCTGGCCCGGCGCCTGGCCGAAGCCGGGTGGGTGGAACGGCTGTGGCTGGCGCCGCCCTGGGGAACCGTGCCCCTGCTGGATGTGCTGCTGTTGTGCGGGGTGCTGATCCTGGTCAGCGCGGCCTTCGCCAGCAAGCGGGCGGAGCTGCGCTGGGCGGCCCTGCTGGTCACCCTGTTTTACCTGGGCTTTTACAAGAACGGCTTCCTGTCGGTATCCCATATCACCAGTGTGATAAAGCAGGGCCCCGCGGCCCTGACCCATAATTTCACGGTGCTGATGATCGCCCTGTTCACCCTCATCACCACACTGCTGTGGGGCCGGGTGTTCTGTTCCTCCCTGTGTCCCTTCGGGGCGCTGCAGGATGTCATCAGCCGCCTGACACCGAAGCGCTGGCGCATCACCGTGCCCCGGGGGCTGCATGACCGGGCCCTGTACATCAAATACGGCATCCTGGCCCTGATCCTCGTGGCGGCGGTGGTGGTCCCCGGTGTGAGCCTGTTCCAGTATTTCGAGCCCTTCGGCACCGTGTTCTTTTTCAGTTCCTCCCTGCTGCTGTGGTCCATCCTCGGGGTCGTTCTGATCGGCTGCGTGGTGGTGACCCGCTTCTATTGCCGCTATGTGTGTCCCCTGGGGGCGGCGCTGGGGGTGCTGTCCCTGTTGAGTCCGCTGCGCATCCGGCGGGTGCCCCAGTGCAGCGTGTGCCGGGTCTGTGAACAGGCCTGCCCCACCGGGGCCATCCGGGCCGAGGCCATCGATTTCAAGGAATGTGTGCGCTGCGATGTGTGCGAAGCCAAATTGCTGAAACGGGCCGGCAGTTGCCGCCACACCATGGCGGAGATCGACCGGCGCCGTGGCCGGCCGCCGGTGGACGTCATTCCCATTTTGGTGCGTGACTGAAGCCCGCTGCAGTTTCGTTCCTCGAGTGCTTGCCTTGCTTCTGAGGGACGCCTAAAGTACAGGGCAGCCTGTCAGCATTACCAGGGTCGGCCGCCAGTCTCCTGCCAATTACAGCCTATAAATGGAGTGTCAGATGTTGCAACGCACGATCTGTTTTCTAAGCCTGGTGCTCTGGGGTGCCGCCGCCAATGCGCAGTGGGACAGTGTGACAGGAACAGTGGCGACCATCGGGGAGACCAATGAACACTGGTTCTCCGTCAGGGGCAGGGACACAGCCTTCCTGATCGACGGTGATGCGGGCGAGGTGAAGGGCACCCTGGTGCTGTCCCGCTTCTCGCCGGCCATCCGGCCCCATATGGCGGTCAATCGGATCTATTCCTATGGAAGCTACTACTCCCGGGGGTATTACGGTGATCGCGAGGATGTGGTGCTGATCTTCGATGCCAGCACCACCGAGCCGGTCGGCGAGATTCCCCTGCCGCCCAGATCCGCCGGCATCGGCCACAGCGGCATGATTTCCCTGCTGAAGGACACCTACCTGGGGGTGTGGAACATCTCCCCGGCCACGTCCTTCAGCGTCACCAACATCCGCACCAATGAGTTCGTCACGGAAATCGCCACCCCCGGTTGCGCCATGATCTATGCCATCGAGGACGGCTTCATCATGCCCTGTTCCGACGGCAGCATTCAGTACATCGAGCTGACTGATGCGGGCGAGGAGACCGAGCGCACCCGCAGTGAGGTGTTCTTCAATACCCTGGAAGATCCGGTGTTCGACTACGCGGTGCCGGCCGGCGACGGCTGGCTGTTCCTGTCCCTGGAAGGCCAGGTGTTCGAGGTCACGGTGTCCAACGGCCGGGTGCTGGTGTCGGAGCCCTGGTCCATCAATCCCCCCTCCGACGGCGAGGCGGACATCAATGGTGTGAAGCGCACCAACGACGACGACTGGCGCATCAGCGGCCGCCAGCCCTTCGCCTACAACCACGAAACCGGCTATCTGATGACCATCATGCACCAGGGCGGCGGCCAGGAAACCTTCGAGGATCCCGGCACCGAGATCTGGGGCTTCAATATTCGCACCCAGCGCCGGGGTTATCGCCTGGCGGCGGAGGAGGGGGAGGATTTCAGTTCCGTGCAGCTGACCCCCGATGCCGATCCCCTGATGATCGTCACCGGCAGCGAAGGAGTGGGGATCTATCACCCCCAGTCCGGCAAGAAGCTGCGGGAGGTCAACATCAGTGGCGGCCTCATCCAGAATCTCTATGAGTGAGTCAGCGGGAGCCGCGCGATGATCGACCCTCTGGTGCCATTGATACTTGCCTTGTCCCTGGCCTTGCTGTTCTTCATGGCGGCGAATCACAAGCTCAAGCACTTTGCCCATTTTCAGGCCTCCCTGGGGGCCTATGAGATCGTCCCGCAGCCGCTGCTGCCGGTGGTGGCGCGCACGCTTCCCTGGCTGGAGATGGCCCTGGTGTTCCTGCTGCTGATTCCCGCCAGCCGGGCTTTGGCCGGAGCGGTGGCCGCGGCCTTGCTGGTGGTGTATGGCCTGGCCATGGCGGTCAATCTCAAGCGCGGCCGCAGCGAGATCGATTGCGGCTGCGGTGATGCGCCCCAGACCCTGTCCGGGTGGCTGCTGCTGCGCAACGCCTTGCTGGCCTGCGGTGCGGTGATCGTGGCCCTGCCGGTGCTGGACCGCAGTCTGGCGGGTCTGGATCTGCTGCTCGTGGTCCTGTTCACCGCCGTGCTGGCCCTGTTCTACCTGACCGTGGATGAGCTGGTGCGCAATCACGCGGCAATCCTGAAATAGGCAACCGACAATGAGTGCAGTAATGGAAAGTACCCTGTTTACCATCGTGATCCTGCTGGCCGTGATCGTCCTGCTGCTGGTGGTGGCCGTGTTCGCCCTGGCGCGCCAGATCGGCATCCTGCACACCCGGCTGGCACCAGCCGGCGCGTTGATGACCACCGCCGGTCCCAAAATAGGCCAACCGGCACCTGTTCTGTCGATCCCGGACATCAATGGAACACCGGTGGCCATCGGATCGCCGGCCAGGCTGGCCCAGCTGATCCTGTTCGTATCGCCCACCTGTCCCATCTGCAAGGATCTGGTGCCCATCGCAAAGGACATGGCCAAGGCGGAAAAGGTCAATCTGGTGTTCGCCAGTGATGGTGGCGAGCGCAAGGCCCATGACGACTATATCCAGCGCATGAAGATCGCCAACTATCCCTACATCGTGTCCCTGGAACTGGGCATGAAGTTCGAGGTGGGCAAGCTGCCCTATGCCGTGCTGATCGACAGTGCCGGCGTGCTGCGTTCCAAGGGCCTGGTGAACAGCCGCGAGCATCTGGAGTCCCTGGTGCTGGCGATGCAGAGTGGCTATGAATCGATTCAGGACTATCTGACCAAAGTAGAGCGCATTGGAGATCCCGCGTGATGAAAGACAGACAAGCGTTGATAAAGCAGCTGATCAAAGATCTTGATTCACAGACCACCGGTGCCATCCGGTTTCTCGCGGGCCATACCTCCCGGCGCTCCTTCATCGGGCGGCTCGGCGTATTCATGGCCGGCATGGGCGCCCTGCCGGTACTGCCCATGCAGCGGGCCTCGGCCCAGCAGGCCTCGCCGCCGGTCAACGGGGTGGCGGACCTGCAGGAGATGGGGGATGACACCAGTTGTGACTACTGGCGCTATTGTGCCTACAGCGGATCCCTGTGCACCTGCTGCGGCGGCACCCTGACCCAATGCCCGCCGGGCTCCCAGACCGCCACCGTTGCCTGGGTGGGATCCTGTCACAATCCCACGGACGGCCGCAATTACCTCATCTCCTATAACGATTGCTGTGGCAAGAGCTCCTGTGGCGAATGCGGCTGTCACCGCTCCGAAGGCGACCGCCCGGTGTACCTGACATCCAAGTCCAACAGCGTGTTGTGGTGCTTCGGCGCCAACAGCCATGCCTATCACTGCACCCTGGCACTGGTGCTGGGGCCGGCCGAAGCGCCCTGACATGGGGTCCGTGACCGCGCGCCTGGGCCGCCGTGCGTCCCTGGCCGGCCTGCTGTCTATCGGCATGACTGCCGCCATGACCGCCGCCGCCGATGCCCGCATCGATTACCTGCTGCATTGCAGCGGCTGCCATCTGGAGAACGGCCGCAGCAGCCCGCCTGATGTGCCGGACCTGCGCCAGACCCTGGGCTATTTCGCCAGCTTTCCTGAAGGTCGATCCTATCTGGTGAGGGTGCCAGGGGCCTCCCAGGCGCCCATCGATGACGGCGCATTGGCGGAAGTGATGAACTGGATGCTCAGCAACTTCGAATTGCAGACAGACAATGGCGAGAGCATTGACGGATTCGACCTGACCCCCTTCACCGCCGCAGAAGTCGCCGCCTACCGTCCCATTCCACTCTACAATCCCCAGGCCCTCAGGGTGAGCCTGCTCGCCACCCCATGAGCTTGTCGCGGTTCCTGTGTGCTGCCCTTGCCGGTCTCCTCTGGGTCGGCATTCCCGCCGCGGCGCAGAATCCGGAGCCGGATCGGCAAGCCCTCGAAGCACTGGGTCGCGCCCTGTTCTTCGATACCGCGTTTTCTGCCTCCCGCAACCAGTCCTGCGCCAGTTGCCACGATCCCGCCGCGGCCTTTACCGATGCCCGCAACCGGCCGAGTCTGGCGCCGGTGTCGGTGGGCAGCAACGGGCGCTCCCTCGGCACCCGCAACGTGCCGGGCCTGGGGTATGTGGGGCTGATCCCCGCTTTCGGCCGCAATGACGAGGGTGAGTACGAGGGCGGCCTGTTCCTCGATGGCCGCGCCCCGGACCTGGCGGCCCAGGCTGCCGTGCCTCTGCTGCATCCCGATGAGATGGCCATGGCCGATGAGGAGGCGGTAAGGGAGCGTCTGCTGGAAAACCCCGACTACGTGCAGGCCTTCGACAGCCTGTTCGGTGCCGGTGCCTTGCGGGACGGCGCGCGGGCAGTCGGACATTTCAGTGAGGCCATCGCGGCCTTCGAGCGCAGTGAGTATATCGCCCCCTTCGATTCCCGCTATGACCGCTATCTGCGCGGCGAGTACCAGCCGACGCTGCAGGAACAGGTAGGCATGGCCCTGTTCTTCACCCCGGGCTTTACCAGTTGCCAGCAATGCCATCAATTGCGCGGTCTGCCCAATGCCGCCGGGGAAACCTTCAGCAATTACCGTTATGAAAACATCGGCGTTCCGCCCAATCCCCTGCTGGTCAGCAGCGGCGCGGTGCCGGCGGACTGGGTGGATGAGGGGCTGGCGGCAAACCCGCTGATCGCGGATGCGAGCGGCGACCGGGTAGCGGAGCAGCGGGGCAGATTCAAGGTGCCGGGTCTGCGCAACGTGGCCGTGACGGCACCGTACATGCACAACGGCGTGTTCAGGGAGCTGCGCACGGTGCTGCAGTTCTACAACAAGTTCAATGCCTTCACCGAGTCAGCCCAGACCAATCCGGAGACCGGTCAGCCCTGGGGACCGTCCGAGATCGATGCCACGGTGGCCCATGACAAGCTGCGCTCCCTGTTTCTTACCGAACCCCAGATCGATGCGCTGTTGGCCTTTCTGCGCATGCTCACGGACCAGCGTTACGAGCACTTATTGAACTAGGACGCCTCACACCACCGACAACTGGATGTTGAAGCAGGTGCCCAGTTGCTCGTCGGAGGTCACCGACATGTGACCACGGTGGTGCTCGGTGATGATGAAATACGGGTAGGACAGGCGGTGCTCCAC
>JBJOHV010000099.1:0-63948 GCA_046047495.1 Pseudomonadota bacterium
CGACCATAGCGAGTGTGAACCACCTGATCCCTTCCCGAACTCAGAAGTGAAACCACTCAGCGCCGATGGTAGTGTGGGGCCTCCCCATGTGAGAGTAGGACATCGTCAGGCATCCAAACCAGATACCCCCGCGGGCTTGGCCCCGGGGGTATTTTTTTGGCGCGCCAGTTTGACCTGAATCTGATCAGCCCGATAATGACCGTGTTAGCCTTGACCAGACTTCAAGGAGATAGGGTATGTCGGTAGCCGAGACAGTCCTGGTAGTTGCAGGCTTTCTGATGCTCGGTGTCGTATTGGACGCCATGTTCAGAAAAGTACCGGTTCCCTACACGGTCATGCTGGTCGTGGTTGGTGCCATCCTCCAATGGCCACGTGATCATGCAGCTGCATTCGTCGAGCTGCGCCACTTCACCCTCACCACCGACATCATCCTGTTTGTTTTTTTACCTGCCCTGGTGTTCGAGGCGGGTCTGAAGATTCAGGCCCGTCAATTGCGCAAGGATATCGCGCCAATACTGATGCTGGCAGTGCCCGCCTTGTTCATTTCGAGCTTCCTGGTGGGGGGCGGCGTCAGCCTTGCATCCGGCATGCCGTTCCTGGTGGCTCTGATCTTCGGGGCATTGATTTCCGCCACAGACCCTGTGGCCGTGATAGCCCTGTTCAATCAGCTAGGTGCCCCCAGACGATTGACCCTCCTGGTCGAAGGGGAGTCCCTGTTCAATGACGCCACTGCCATTGTGCTGTTCAACCTCGTGGTTGCCATTGCGCTGACAGGCAGTTTTTCCCTGGCCGCTGGCGCGTTTGCGGTTTGGCAATTTGTCCTGGTGTTTGTCGGTGGTGCCCTGGCGGGGCTGCTATTGGGAACCGTTGCCAGTCTGGCTGCCAATAGTCTGCGTGTGGGCGGTACGGGTTACCTCGTGCTGACCCTGGCCCTGGCCTACCTGTCGTTCGTGATAGCCGAGCATGGTCTGCATGTGTCCGGTGTGATGGCCGTTTGTTTTGCAGCTATCGCGTCCAGCATGCTGGTCCTGCCAAGACTGCCTGCCAGTCAGATGGCTTCGCTGCATAGCGCCTGGGAACTCGTGTCCAGCATATGCAATACGCTGCTTTTTATACTCATCGGTCTGTCCATCAACCTGTCCCACATGGCGGAGGTTGCTGTTCTCTTGGCTGCTACCATCATACTGGTGAACCTGGCCCGTGCCAGCGTCATCTATTCCCTGGTCCCACTTACGGTGAAATGGTTTAAATTGCCATCTATCAAGCGCGAAGAGCAGCACATCATGTGGTGGGGAGGGCTCAAGGGTGGTTTGGCCATTGCCATGGTGCTGTCCATTCCTGAATCCGTTGTCCAACGGCAATTACTGATTGATCTCACGGCTGGAGTGGTAGTGTTTACCTTGCTGGTAAATGCACCTTCGATTCGACTGTTGATCAGGCGTTTTGGCATAGATCGTCTGAGCGAACTGCAGATGGCCGAAATGGATCTGGGTGTAAAAAGGGCCACATCAACCATTTCAGATACGATTCACAACCTCATATCTGCCGGAATGGTCGAAACTGGACATGGCCAGCAGCTGTTGGATGGATTGCATGGGCGCATCAGAACCTTGGCGGCCAGTCCGATGGCAGTGCCGGAATCACATAGCTGGTTGATTCGCGCAGCAGGGTGGGAACTTGCGGAATTGGAGGAATTGCTGCGGGACAACGTCATATCACAGCCCGTCTATCTGGAGCTTCATCCAGAAAAAATCAATCGGCTTGATCTGCTCATGCGTGCTGAATCGGAATCCGGGCAAGGTGGAGCGGAGCCCCGAACGGGAAAGCTGCGGCGCCTGGATCGACTTGTCGTGACTACCCTGCGGGAGCAGGATTGGGCAACCCGCTTATTATCCCGTTACCTGAATTTCAGGTTGCATGCCTATCTCAACCATACTGTGGTCAATCTGCATATCTTCCGAGTCGTATTGCAGCGCGTGTCAGAGGCAGCGGAAATGCCGTATGCCATCAAAGGTCACCTGCAGGAAATTTACCAGGAAAGAATAGCTGTCAATCAGCGCCGGGTCGACGAAGTGCGCGCTGAGTTTCCGGAAATTTTCACTGACTTCGAGTTCGATTTCGCACGTCGCGCTTCTCTTGCCGCGGCACTCAAGGCACTGGATGCGGCGGGACAGGAAGGGGAGTTGTCATCGAAAACCCTGAATCTGCTGGACACCGAACTCAGGTCCCTGATGGAGGAAAATACCAATACCCGGCGTCGCCCCAGCGGGGTATTGGAGCAGCTGCGCAATGTGCCGCTGTTCAAGGGGCTGCCGGCTGAGGCGTTGCGGCAACTGGCGGCCAAGGTTACCAAGGTCACCTATCTGGCTGGCGATGTGATCATAGGAGAGGGGGATCATGGAAATGCACTGTACATATTGCTGGAGGGCGAGGCTATTGCGCGGGAGATAGAGGGAGACAATCCGCGCATACTTGGCACGCTTCATCCCGGAGACTTTTTCGGGGAGGTCGCGTTGCTGGAGAAAAACATCCGCAGCGCCAATGTGGAGGCCCGCAGATCCTGTGTTCTGCTACGCATCAATCATCGGAACATTCTTGATGCGGCGGAGGCTTATCCGGAGCTAAGGCTGGCCCTGGACATGGCCAGAATGGAACGCCGGCGGCGCAATGCGGACAACGGTTAGAGCCGGACTGTTGGTCAATCAGACACTACCCGGTTCAATTGGGTGTAATCGGTCATGCCCAGGAAGATCTTGTGGATGCCGTCCTGCTTCAGAGTGCGCATGCCTTCCTTGATGGCCTGAGCCTTGATGTCCTTCTGGGAGGCCTTGTTGAGCACCATTTCATGCAGGTCCATTGACATGGTCAACAGCTCGTGGATTGCCGTCCTGCCGCTGTAGCCCGTGCCTTCGCAGGCCTTGCAACCAATGGGTCTATGCAGGCGGATGTCCTCTTTTTTGATTTCCAGTTCCGGGAAATATTCTTCCCCATAACTGCTGATCAGGAAATCAAGCTCCTTGGTTGAGGGCTCATAACTCTTCTTGCAATGCTTGCAGAGGGTTTTGACCAGCCGTTGTGACATGATGCCCAACAAGGCATCGGAAAAGTCCACCGGCTCCATCCCCAGGTTCAACAGCCGGGTTATGGTCTCTGTGGCAGAGTTGGAGTGCAGGGTCGACAGCACCAGGTGACCGGTCAGTGCACCTTCAATGGCGATACTGGCTGTTTCCGAGTCCCGCATTTCGCCTACCAATATGACATCGGGATCTCCTCGCAGGAAGGCTCGCATGGCCGATGCAAAGGTTAGGCCGATCTTGGGTTTCATCTGCATCTGTTGCAGGCCCGGTTGAGTGATTTCGATCGGATCCTCTGCTGTGAGAATCTTCACGCCGGGCTCGTTCAGGTAATCCAGTACCGCGTGCAAAGTCACGGTTTTGCCGACGCCGGTGGGGCCGACCACCAGGAACATGCCGTGCTGCTTCGATGCGATCCGCTTGATGCGTTCATAGTTGGATTCGCTGAGATTCAGCTTGTTGAGGGGAGTGACGCTGCCGCGGGGCAGGATGCGTAACACGGCGCTTTCGCCACCGTCAGTGGGATACGTCGTGGCGCGCAGATCCACCTGCTGGCCGCGGATGGTCTCGATGCACTTGCCGTCCTGGGGCAACCTGCGTTCGGATATGTCCATACCTGAGATTACCTTGATGCGGGCAATCAGTGCGGCCATATGCTCTCTGGGTATTTCCTGCAGTTTCCTGCAGTCACCATCCACTCGCACGCGGACAATGCCTGGTGAACGGTTCTTGCCGGGTTCAATGTGTATGTCAGACGCTCCCATATCGCAGGCTTCTATGATGATGCGCTTAACCAACTGGATCATCGCTGAGGTAGACGCGAGTTTCTCGTCCATCTCGTTATTGGTCTCATCTTCGACGATGGAGGGTTTGCCTTTTTCCTCCAGCATTTTCAGCACGCTGGCGAAACTGCTGGCTTCGGAATCGTCCTCGGTCTCGTCGAGGTAGCGGAGTATGTGTTCCGCGAGCCCCACCTTGATCACATAATTGCGGGCATTGAGAATCTTGTCGATCTCGAAGATCCGCTGACGGTCGCTGGGATCGTCTATGAGCACAACCGCCTCGTCACCATCGCCGGCAATGGGAACCCAGAGATTCCTCTTTAGGTACTTGGTCTCGATTTTCTTCATGAAATAGGGCGCGGGCTTGATGGCCGGGTCGAATTTCATATAGGGAACCTGATAGAAGGTCTCCAGAGACAGTCCGATGTCATCTGGTTCGATGTCGTAATCCTCCAGGAGAATCTTGGAAATCCTGCGGTTGTTCTGGAAGGCGGATTTCTTGATCTCCTCCAACTGGTCGCTGGTCAACTTGCCGAGTTGTACCAGGTAATCATAGGGGCCCTGCACCCGGTCGATGCTGGCCTTGAAGAATTTCGCGAGGATCTGTGAGAGCAGCTTAACCTTCAGCACATCCTGCCGGTTGAATTCCTTGTTGCCCAGGGTCATCACCTGAATGACGCCGTAAAGGATGTCTTCTTTTATGGGCACTACGATCATGGACTTGACCGGCGGCTCACCGGGCCGCTCGCTGAATCGCTCCTTGCAAACCAGCTGGGGATGGATATTGAGCAACTTCTCTTGATCATTGATGTCCTCAAGCAGGATGGACCTGTGATTGAGTGCCACATAGCCCACCGGGGATGTCGGGCTGAAGGGAATGATCAGATCCAGGTCACGGAAGTCCGTCAACGGACCGGCCCGGTAAAAGGATTTCAGCTCCTTGCCGTTCAGGACATTCTGATAAACGTTGAAGCTTCCGGCGTCCAGGAAATCGAGGATGGCCGCTTTGGCCTTGTCCAGACCTTCGACTAGATTGCTCTGGGATTTCAGTGCCTGGTAGATGGGCAGCAGATCACGACCGAACTCTGTGTTCGTCAGATTCTTGCCGGATCGGGATTCCGGCGCTCTTGGAATACTGCTGTTTGCTGACATCATGACAGTTCACATATTTACTATTTTCACGTGAATCAGAATGTTGCTTTTAAAACCAATTGACTAGGCGTTTATGCCTGGGTTGGGACCCGGTTCACACAATTTGGTGTTGGGGGCCCTGAAGTTTTTGCCAGACCGGACGTGGGGAAAGTACAAGAAGCTGGCTTGTAACCTGTGCCACTGCACGGGAGAGCGACACAATGACGGGCCAGGTTGACCTGTATAACGCCGAGCCCATCACACTTCTGGCCGGTTGAGGGGTATGTAGGGTATCAGGAATGGGTCAATTTGGCAGAAGCGGTTGTTTGGATTGGGGTCTGACCACGAAAGGGTAGGCAACCACCACCATGATGATTATGGCGGCCCCGAGATAAAACGATACGGCCAGTTCGCGTTGTTCACCGAGTATGAGTATGGCCAGAGCTATTGCGTAAATAGGCTCCATATTGACTGCCAGTGCCGTGGCGTAGGCCGACAGGTGCCGCAGCGCACGGAATGAAAGAGCAAAGGGCAGCAGGGTGCATGCTATGGAGAGTGTTGCCAGCCAAACGAGGTCTGTGGAGCTTGGCAGCTCGAACAGGTTTGCGGGTTGAGGCAGGAACGCGCCGTCGCCGGAATGAACCCATGGGAGGCTGGCAAAGACAATGGCGATCACCAGCACAAACATGCCGCCTCCCAGCATTTCCAGGGCGGTGGCAGTGAGGGAGTCGGCGCGATGCACCAAACGCTTGTTATAGGCGCCGAACAGCGCGGCAAAAAAAGCGGAAACGGCGCCGACCAGAATACCGATGTTCATGGTGTCAGGTGTGCCCCCGACCACCAGTGCGATACCAGGCAGTATCAACAACGCCAGGGTCAATTCACGGGGGATGAATTTACGGCCCGTCACCAGCGGTTCGATAAGGCAGGAAAAAACCGGCAGCATCGCCATGCAGGTGGCCGCCACGGAGGCATTGGCCAGTTTGATGGCGGCGTAAAACGTGAGCCAATGGACAGACACGAGAACACCGACGCCAGCGAAAGCGGCAAGGTGCCGACGGGTCAGTTTTCCCAGGCCGCGCCATACCCGCGGCAGGCAAAGCAGAATGGCGGCCACGGCCAGCATGCGCCATAACACCAGGGGCAGGGCAGGCAGGGTGATGAGTTTGCCGATGATGGCAGTGAATCCCCAAAGAAACACACAGAAGTGGATCTGCAGCCAGGCCTTGCCTGAGTCAGTCATGGGCAATCCTGGTGGGGCGGTCCGGCAGGAGAGCCTTATGGTGTGCCGGCGGAGCTGTACACATGGGTATTAATTTTTCCTTAAGCTGGTGGGCCTAGCATAAAGCCTATCCTATCAACGACACGAGAGGTTGCGGTATGAATAGCCCGGTTCAATCGGAACGATATCCCTCAGCCGGTATTGCCATGCACTGGGCGACCCTGCTGCTGATGGTCGCGATTTATGCCAGCATCCAATTGCACGAGGCCTTGCCGCGGGGCAACCCCCTGCGTGGTCCCGCGGAGGATTGGCATATTTATCTGGGGCTGTGTCTGTTGCCGCTGGCCATTTACCGGTTCTTTACCATTCTAAAAGCCACCATTCCCCCCATTACACCCCAGCCGCCGGCCTGGCAGATGCTCATAACCCGCTTGATGAAGGTGTACCTGTACGTGCTGATGATCGGCATGCCGATCATCGGTTGGGTGTTGCTGAGCGCCGAGGGCAATGCGGTGCGCCTGTTTGTCATTCCCCTGCCGCCACTGGCTCCGGAATCAGAAGGCCTGGCAGAGATCGCCGCGGAAGCGCATGAGCTGCTTGGCGAATCCGGTTACATATTCATAATGGTTCACGCCCTGGCCGCGCTGTACCATCACTATGTGGTCAAGGACGACACCCTGAAGCGCATGCTGCCGCGCTTCATTTCGCGCCGGTGACGGGGCGTACCTGCTATCACCATTCGTTACAAATTATTTGCAGATCGGCTTGCTGAATCATGCTACTTTGCGCGGCGGCGCAGAGAGAGGCGCCTGCAGGGGTAGCCATATGCCCCAAAATAATAAACTGGAGACCCCGGCATGCCGTTCACGCACCGTATCATGGGAGCAGTTGCCACGCTGTTGCTCGCCATACTTCCCACCCTTTCCAACGCTCAAAACCGCCCCCATGAATTGGCAATTCCGCGCCTGAACGGCGTTCCGGGGCTGGAGGACTTCGCAGGCATGATGCCGGCCACGGCCCTGGCCCGGGAAATGGCCCGAATCGACGGTTTTGTACAGCGCGAGCCCATCGATGGCGCACCTGCCACCCAGAAGACCGAAGTCTACCTGGGCTATGACGAGGACCGCCTCTATGCGGTGTTTCTGGCCTTCGACTCCAATCCCGAACTGATTCGCGCCAATCTGGCGTCACGGGAAAACATCGGTGGTGATGACAGCGTCGAGCTCACCATCGATACCTTCAATGACCAGCGCACCGCCTATACCTTCCGGGTGACGCCCCTGGGCATGCAATGGGATGCCCGCTGGACCGAGGGCTTCTCCAACAGAGCCGGATTCGACACCACCTGGGAAGCCGTATGGGACAGTGACGGCGAGCTGACTGACACTGGCTATATGGTGAGAATAGCCGTGCCCTGGCGCGGACTGCGGTTTCCAGCCACGACGGATCAATTGTGGCGGGTGCAGGCCGGTCGACAGATACCACGCCTCAGCGAGGAAAGCTTCTGGCCGCCTTATTCCATCACCCGGGACGGTCGTTTGAATCAGACCGCCATGCTCACCGGCATTCGCAACGTATCACCCGGCAACAACACGCAGATCATTCCTTATGTGTTCGGGCGCAGTATCGATGCCCTCAACCCCAAGGCGCCCGGCGGTCCCCAGTTTGAGACCGACTCTGAATTCGACGCCGGCGTGGATGCGAAATTCGTCTTCAACGATGCCTGGGTCCTGGACCTTACCCTGAATCCGGATTTTTCCCAGGTGGAATCCGACGAACCCCAGGTCACCGTCAATGAGCGGTTTGAGGTCCAGTACCCTGAGCGACGCCCCTTCTTCGTGGAGAATGCGGACTTTTTTGCGACCGACTCGATTCTATTGTTCACCCGGCGCATCGTCGATCCGGAGGGTGGCCTGCGTTTCACCGGTCGCAGCGGACCCTGGGGCGTGGGTGCCATGTTGATGAATGACGAGGCCCCCGGTCTCAACCGCGCCGCTACGGATCCTCTCAATGGGGAAAAAGCCACCATCGGCGTGCTGCGTGTGTTCCGGGACATCGCCGGCCAGGACCGCGTGGGCTTTACCCTGACGGATCGTGAACTGGGGGAAGGCTTCAACCGGGTGGGCAGCATCGATGGCAAATTCCGCATCAACCAGAACTGGGTCACCAATGTGGAATACATTACCACCGAGACGGAACCCACCCTGGGAGGGCGCACCATCGACGGTGACCAGCGCAACGTCCGCATCGATCGGGTGGGGCGCACGTACAACACCCACTTCCATTTCATCGATACCGATGCCGACTACCGCGCACAACTGGGATTCCAGAATCGTTTCTTCAAATCGGACATCTCCGGCATCCATTGGCGTAACAGCCTGACCTATTACCCGGAAAACTCCGCCCTCACCAGCTGGGGGCCGGCCCTGATGTCGGTTTACCAGGATGACCAGAGCGGTGTGAAGGTGTACTCCGAATTGTCGCCCTCCGTGTCCTGGAATCTTACCACCAGCCGGTTCACCGTTGGCCTGTCGGAAATCACCGAAGTTTTGCGTCCACGGGATTTCGCCGGACTGCCCGTCACCACCGGCTATGACTATGGCAACTTCAGCGCCAACTACCGAAATTCGGTGTTGAGCACTCTCACCGTGGATGTCGGTTACCGTCAGGGTGATGTATTGAACCTGGTGCCGCCGGCGGGGACCCTGCCCTTCGTGGCGGATACCAATCGCACCGACCTCAGCGTGCTGTTCCGGCCCATCGAGCGACTGCGCATCGACAACTCCTATGTGCGGACCGAGCTGGATGGTGGCAGGGTGTTCAGCAATGACATCTTCCGCAGCAGCTGGAACTACCAGTTTACCCGGGAAATGTCCCTGCGCTTCATCGCCCAGTATGAGAACACCGATGCCGGCATCAATACCCGGTTGACCGACGATGAGAATCTGAACTTCGATGTGTTGCTGCGCTATGTGCTGAATCCCTGGTCGGCCCTGTATTTCGGCTACAACAGCAATTCCAGCAACTTCGACATCGTGGAGACCGAAGGCGTGCGCGAGGTCGTCACCACCGATGATCTGAAGCGGGATGGCAGCCAGTTCTTCGTCAAGTTCTCCTATATGTTCCAGCGCTGACAGGGAATGCCTGGCGGCGTCCGGCCAGCGGACCGCCGTCAGGGCAATTGAATCCCGCCGGCGCTAGGGGTAGCCTTGGACTTCTGGCTCAACAGCATGGCGGATAACAACAACATGAACCTCAAGCCCCTGATTCTGCTGCTGGTCGGCCTGCTGGCTGCCTGTGGCTCCGCACCGGATTCCACCACCCTGGTCATGGACCTGCCCAGTTACAAGACCTATGTCAGCAATCTGCAGCGCAGCCTCAGCGCCGCGGATGCCGATTCCTTCGAGATCGGTGAGCAGGCGCGCCTGCTGGACATCAGCCAGCAATTGCTGGCCGCCATCGACAATGTGTCTGATTTTCAGCAATTGAGCCCGGAGCAACAACAGGCTGTGGTGATGTGGAACGATGAGCTGCATGTGTTGATGGTGGGCGCCGATGAGAGCCGCGCGGAAGGCCGCATCTGTCGCACCGAGGTGGCCACCGGTTCCAACATCCGCACCCGCTCCTGCCGTACCCGCGAGCAGCTGACCCGCGAAAGGCAGTCGGCACGCCTGTTGCTGCTGGAGCGCAGCGACGATGTGGACCGGATTCGCCTGGATGACCGGACACGGCCTGTCACCGGGTTTGGCACAGCTCCCCCTTTATAGCCTTCGAGGCACGGCCTGGGCCTCGCAGGGCCAGGCGGGATGCCTGTAACCGAAACTCTTTGCCCTCGAAAAAACCTGCTCCCGTACTCCGGGCGGAGGGGTATTGTTGCAGGTGCATGACAGTTGCACGGAAGCGACCGCAGACGCCCCGGCAATGCCTCGCAGCACCCTGAATGTTTAAATAATTCTAACGAGTCAAATTGACTGCAAGGGGGTGGACAAGCGCAGTTAAAGCACACCCAACAAGAACGTTACCAGCTACTGGCAAATCTCAACAGGAGTCAGCGGTTAAATGTCCTATGATATAAGCTATGAATTTGTCCTGACCTGCAACCAGGTTCACAGCAGCAACTCGGCACCGGACATCATCGGTTCCCGGGTATAGCAGGCGATCATAACCTGCGTCTGGAAGTGAACCGCGCGAGCGGTGTGGATGACGAGCATTAATTCCGTACCGATGGCACCAGTAATGAAGCCCTTTTTCATTGCCAGTAGCGGGGTTTCAAAAACTGATGACATCGCCGATCTGCGGCATGCTGCTTGGCAGACCGATGCGATCCTGCAGGCAGGTGGAAAGGGTCTGCAACGCAGCGGGTTCGCCATGGACCAGCACCAGGCGGGGAGCTGGTTTGAAATGACTGACCCATTCGATGAGTTCCTGCTGCCCCGCGTGGGCGGAGAAACCACCCAGGGTCTCCACCTTGGATTTCACCGCAAACTGCTCGCCGAAGATCCGGATGCGTTTGGCGCCGTCGACGATGATACGTCCCAGTGTGCCCATGGCCTGGAATCCGACGAAGATGATGGTGTTGTTCTCGTTCCAGATCCGGTGCTTGAAGTGATGACGAATCCGCCCGCCGGTGCACATGCCGCTGCCCGCGATGATCAGAGCCCCAGTCTTGATTTTATTGATGGCCATGGATTCGTCGGGAGTCTGGCAGAGTTTCAGGGTCGGCAGGAAATCCTCCAGGGACTTGCGGTGGACATCGCTCAGCTGTTTGACATCCGCGTCATCCAGCAGGTGCAGCCATCGGTCATAAACCCTGGTGACCTCGATGGCCATGGGGCTGTCCAGGAACACCTGCCAGTCGTCCAGCAGGCCCTGATGGTGGAGGCACCCCAGATGGAAGATGATTTCCTGGGCGCGGCCGACGGCGAAGGAGGGGATCATCACGTTACCGCCACGGCGCCAGGTTTCCGCCAATAGGTCCCGCAGTTGTTCAACGGTATTGTCCAGGGTGCGATGGTTGCGATCACCGTATGTGCCTTCCATGAGCACTATATCTGCCTTGGACAGCACCCGGGGATCATTCATCAGAAAGGAGCCCGGTTTGCCGAGGTCGCCGGAAAACACCAGGGTTTTCTCCGCGCCGTCTTCCCGCAGGGTGATTTCCACGATGGCCGACCCCAGGATATGGCCGGCATCGAAAAACGTGAACGATGCATCGGGTGACAGCTGCAGCGGCTTCTCATAGCCCCGGGTCTTGCACAGCTTCAGCACCTTGCGCACGTCTTCACTGCTGTATTCCGCCGGCAATGGCGCGCGTCCACTGCGCTGCCGTCGCAGATTCTCCCGTTCCAGATCCTTTTCATACAGGCCCGTGGAGTCATTGAGCATGATGTCCAGCAGGGCGGCGGTGGCGGGGGTGCAGTAGATGGGTCCGTTGAAACCCTGATGCACGAGCTTGGGCAGCAGGCCGCTGTGGTCAAGGTGGGCGTGTGAAAGTATTACCGCGTCGATACGGGCAGGTTTGAACTTGAACTTGTCCTTGCGGAGCCGGGCGACCGCATCACCACCCTGATGCATGCCGCAGTCCAGAAGGATGCGGCCGCAGGTAGGGCTTTCCAGCAGTCGACAGGAGCCGGTGACTTCCCGTGCTGCACCATAAAACGTGATATTGGCCATGACAACGTGATCTCCAGGCAGGACTCCGGTGATTCTAGCGGTTGTGATCCTTCACGCCCAGTCAAAGGCTTGATTGAAAACAAGTGATGGCTGAATTACTCTCTGTTGCCACTGCCGACAATCACCGTCGCAGCCGTTTTCCCCTCCGGAGTGGCAAGAACAGCGTGCGCAAACCCGCTCATTACAAATCCCATATGCCAACCGTGACCTGGCCCGCTATCCCATCGGGTGTCGGAGCCTTTACCCTGGCCATGGTAATGCAGTTGGAGGACAGCCAGTGGTGGGAGCCGGAGGTGATCAGAAGCCATCAGTTGTCCCAATTGCAGACTCTGTTGGCCCATTGTTATGAACAGGTACCGTTCTACCGGGAGCGGCTTTCCCAATACGGCTGGCAGCCGGGTGAACGGCTGGATGCCGCAAATTTCAGCCGCCTGCCGTTGCTGAGTCGCCAGGACATCGTCACCCTCGGCAGGGAGCTGGATGCCCGTGTCTGTCCAGCCGCTCACGGCAAGCAGCATGAGATCCGCACCTCCGGCTCCACCGGACAACCCATCGTCATTCGCCGCACCGCGTTGGCATTGCGCATGCTCTATGCGATCAGCATTCGTTATCACCGCTGGCACGAACATGACTTTTCAGCCCGGGTCGCCACCATCAGGCACTTCTTGAAGGATCCGCCCCAGCCTCCTGATGGTCTGCGGCTGCCCAGTTGGGGAGAGCCAATGGCTCCGTTATTCCAAACCGGTGATGCCTGGTGTCTGGATATCCGCAGCAACACCGGTGAACAGCTGGATTGGCTGCGTCGGGCTGAGCCCGCCTATCTGGTTACCTCCCCGTCCGTAGCGGAGGCACTGGCCCTGGCCAGCCTGCGGAAAAACATCACACTGCCAGGCCTGCGACAGGTGCGTACCTTTGGTGAAACCCTGTCGGATTCAGTGCGGGAATCCGTGCGGGCCGCCTGGGGTGTGGGGATAACCGACTCCTATTCCGCCAATGAGTTGGGCCACCTGGCGCTGCAGATTCCCGGTACGGAGCAATACTTCATTCCCGAGGAGCACGTATATATCGAAATCCTCGATTCCAGTGGCAGGCCGGTAAGCGCCGGGGAGAGTGGCCGGGTCATCGTCACCTCCCTGCTGAACTATGCCACACCCCTCATCCGCTATGAGATCGGTGATCACGCAGAACTGGGCCAGGCGTCCGAATGCGGGCGGGGCTTGCGGGTCATAAAGCGGATTCTGGGGCGCAGTCGGGACATGCTGTATTTGCCCAGTGGGGAACGCAGATTCGCCTCCCTGGGCATCAAGCTGTTCAACCGCGATCATGGTGATCGCATTCGCGAGTTTCAGGTGGTGCAGCGGCGGCCCGTCAGTCTCGACATCTACCTGGTCATGGCCGGCAAGCTGAGCGAGGGAGAAGTGGCCGCCCTCAGGTCGGTGGTAGAGAAAAATACCGGTTATCCCTTCGAGCTTGCTCTGCATTATGTGGAATCGATACCCCGCACATCCAGCGGCAAATTTGAGGCCTTTCGCTGCGAGTTGCCCAGGTGACTGTCTCGCCCGACATGGTCACCATCGACGACGGAGGTTTTCTGGCCGGGGTGACGCAGCAGAATCTGCATTTGACCGAGCTGCATCAGCATTTACTGGACCACCTGCGGCGCTGCGCACCGCTGGCATGGCGGCAGGCCGCACAGAGCTGTCCACCAGCACCCGATGGCAGGGAGACAGCCGAGGGCTGTCAGGCATATCACCAGATCTGGCAATACCTGCGTCTGCTGGGTATCAACACCAGCATCGATTCCGACAGTGAATTTCTCCTGTCAGTATTGCGGCAATTGTTACGGGAGCATTCCCTGCAGGACATTCATTTGAGCGGTGCGGCTGATTTCAGTTTGCTGGCCCATGTGCTGTGGGCCGGGCGTCTGGCTGACAGAACCCCGGCCATTGATCTGCTGGATCGCTGTCCGACGGCATTATGGGCAAACGACTGGTATGCCACGCAACAGAATCGAAAAGTGATACTGCAACTTGGAGATATCCTGGCGGCGGACCAGTACGGTGCCGCCAGGTTTGATCTGGTCGCCGCCCATAACCTGCTGGTGTTCTTTGCGCCCCGTCAACGGTCAGTCATTCTGCAGCATTGGTACCAATGGCTGAAACCGGGTGGATACCTGGTGACTGTGGTAACTGTGCGCCCCGACTCCTGTGTGGCGGCGGATGAGCCCCAGGCCATGCCAGCGGAACAGGTGCAGAGGATCGGCGCGATGACGGCCCGCGCACGGCAGGACCACGAAGTCGACCTGTCTGCCGCTGAACTGGTGCAGGCGGCGTTGCGGTTTGCCGGCAATGCCAGGGTTTATCATCTGAGCTCGGCGGTTGATTTCCTGCAAACCCTGACCGACCATGGATTCCAGATACGGGTTGCCCAGTGCGTACCCCAGTCCAATCCCCTGCGGGATTGTCCGGCCCACACCCGCCAGAGGCTGCGGATAGTAGCCCGCAAACCAGTAACAGCTGAACCTGGGAGATCGTCACCGTGAACCGTTTGCGAATGATCGTCATCTGGCTGAGCTGCAGTGTAGTGATGGTCTCTGCGGCACAGGCGCAGGCCGCGGATGATGAGAACTTCTATGCCGGCAAGCGCATCACCTATCTGGTGTCAGGCGAGCCAGGCACCGGCTACGATCTGTACGCGCGACTCATCGCCCGGTACATGGAACGTTACCTGCCTCGCACCCGCATCAGGGTACAGAACGTGATCGTCGGCGGTGGCGGCATCCTGGTGGCCAACCAGGTGTACGCTGCCAACGCCGATGGGCTGACCATGGCCACCCTCAATTCGGGCCTGATCTATTCCCAACTGCAACAACTGGACGGTATTCGATTCCGCCTGCAGGACATGACCTGGATCGGCAAGGCCGGCACCGACCCCCGGGTGATCTATACCGGCAGCGGTAGTGGCCTGACCTCCCTGCAGCAATTGCTGGCGCTGCCCGCTCCGGTGTTGTTTGCCACGGTTGCCGGAGTAGGTACCTCGAGCTATACCGATGCGGTGCTGATTGCCGCCGCCCTGGGTCTCGAAGCCCGCATGGTGACCTTTGCCAATTCCGGTGAAGCCCACATGAGTATGCTGCGTGGCGAAGTGCCGGTACGCATTGGTTCGTTCAGTTCGGCGCAACGGTTCGTGACCAGCAGCGGCGGCCATATCCTGGCAGCGGTCGGCAACAGTCCGCTGCTGCCCCCGGACCTGGCAAATACCTATGCCCATGCGGCGGGGCCGGAAGGTGAGCGCATCATGTCGATCATGGAGGCGGTGGCGGAGTTCAGCCGCTTTACCGTGATGCCGCCCGGAGTTCCCGCCGAGCGGGTGGCAACCCTCCGCAGCGCTTACATGTCGGCGCTGGCTGACCCGGATTTGCTGGCCGAGGCGGCGTCCCTGGATCTGCCTATCGAAGCCATGGATGGTGCGGCTCTGCAGCAACGAATCCGGGATGTGCTGGCACAGCCTCCAGCCGTCATCGAGCTGCTGAATGCCACCCTGCAGGTGCCCTGAGTGAACATGCTGCAGGCTTTGCCGGAAGGCATCATGGTGCTGTTTTCCGGTCCCCTGGTTATGGGCCTCATGGTACTGGCCGTGCTGCTGGGGATCTTCTTCGGCATGATCCCCGGCCTGGGTGGCACCCTGGCAATCGCCTTGTTCATTCCTCTCATGGTTGGCGTCGATCCCGTACTGGGGCTGGTGTTTCTGATCTCGATGCATGCGGTCATTCATACGGCAGGCTCGATACCTTCCATTCTATTTGGGATACCCGGCACTGGTGCCGATGCTGCCACGGTGCTGGACGGATTGCCTTTGACCCGCCAGGGACAGGCCGGGCGCGCATTGGGTGCCAGTCTGTGTGCGTCGGGGATCGGCGGAGTCATCGGCGCGGTTTTTCTGTTGCTCATGATGCCGGTACTGGAACCGGTGATCATGCTGATAACCCCCGCGGAATATTTCCTGCTGACCATGCTGGGCATCAGTTTCATGTCGGCGGTCAGCGGCAAGAGCCTGCGCAAGGGCATTGCCGTGGGTTGTCTGGGGCTGTGCCTGTCGTTCGTGGGCCTGGCACCGCAGACCGGCGAACCCCGTTTCACCCTGGGGCAGCTGTTCCTGTGGGGTGGACTGGATTTCATATCCCTGGTACTGGCGGTGTTTGCCCTGCCGGAGCTGTATGCCCTGGCTCTGACTCACAGGAAAACCGCGGTACAGCATCCGCGCTATACGCTGATGGACGTGGTCGCCGGAATGCAGGAGGTGTTCAGGCATAAATGGCTTACCGTCCGTACCTCGGTGATGGGTGCAGTGATCGGGTTCATTCCCGGCCTGGGTGGCGATGTGGCATCCTGGTTCTGTTATGGCCATGCCGTGCACACGGCGCGCGACCCGGCACGTTTCGGCAAGGGTGCCATCGAGGGCATCATCGCACCGGAGACTGCCAACAACTCCAAGGAAGGCGGTGCGCTCATCCCCACTCTGCTGTTTGGTATTCCCGGCAGTTCCGGCATGGCAATTCTGCTGGTGGCACTGGTGGTACTGGATGTGCAGCCGGGACCCAGCCTGCTAACCGAGCAACCCCAGCTGATTGCGACCCTGATCGCAGCCCTGGTGCTGTCCAATCTGCTGGCGGTGCTGATCCTGTTGCTTGCGGGTCGCCATCTCGCCGGTTGTGCCGCGCTGCCAGCCGGCATTGTGGTGCCCCTGGGGGTGGTCATGGTGATGTGCGGCAGTTACGTCACTACCCAGAGTTGGGTTTACCTCTGCATCATGGCCGGACTGTCGGTATTGGGTTACTGGCTGAAGAAGTTCGATTGGCCCCGCGCCCCGTTTGTGATCGGCCTGGTGTTGGGTGGCCGGGCCGAATTGTCCTATCTGCAAGCCATGACCATCTGGGGTTATGATTTTTTTCTGCGCCCTGTGTCGCTGGTTCTGCTGGCCGGGCTGGCTGGCAGCGTGGCCACCTATTTCTGGTTGGGCCGCCGCATGGAAAACCTGCGCAAGGCATCGTGAGATGAGCCATCTGGATCGCAAGCTCACCGTACTGATCATGCTGGCATTTTTTGCCGCCATCGTGTGGGCAGGCACGGGCTACGGTCCCAGTGCCGGTCTGGCACCAGTCGCGGCTGGCATCATCGGCCTGCTGTGTGTCATCCCGGAATTGTTCCTTGAATTCAAACCGGCGCAATCCCGGGACGAAGACCAGGCGATTGAGCCGCAACATGCCAGGGAGGTTGTGATGCTGGCCTGGGTGGTGGCGCTGGTGCTAATGGTTCTCGGTGTGGGACTGGTGATTGCGGCGATGTTGTTTGTACTGGCTTACACCCGGTGGGGCGAACAGCACACCTGGCGGCTCAGTCTGCTGCTGACGATTGGTGTCGGCGGCTTCATCCACGGAGTGTTCGATCGTCTGCTGCAAATCACCCTGTATCAGGGCTGGCTGGCGAGGCTCTGGCTGTAAGCAGGGTTTTCCTGCATCAGGGACAGTAATTCGGCCGGCCCAAGATAGGCACCGCCGGCAGTTTCCAGGCCCGTATCGGGGCGGCCCAGTTCGCGGCGCAGAAACACCGAATGATCATAGCGCTGCCAACCCAGGCCATAGTCCACCAGGCGGCGGTCGGTGGCCCGCTCGAATTCGATGCGGCAGCTGCTGAGCTGGCACAGGGCATCTCCGGCGATGCCAAGGAACGAGCGGTCCAGATAATAGACCGTATGGGCGAGTTCGTGGCCGATGATGCCCACCTGGGCGTTGAACGGCTGCTGCCCCAACAGCAGGGCGTCCCGTCCCTCGGGTCGCACGGTGTCGATGATGACCCGATAGGTGCGCTGGCGGGCGGAGTTGAGCATGCTGGCCCACCAGGGGCGGGAGGCCAGGGGAATGCCTACATCGGCCAGAATGAACTGGATGCGGATGTCCCGCAGTTCCGGGTAGTGACTGAGGGCCAGCAGGGTCTGCAGTTCGTAGCCCGGCGGCAGGCTCTTGTTGCTGCCGTAACTGTCCAGCAGCTGTTCGTAGGTGGCCTGCTGTTCCACCTCCCGATACTCCCTCACCACGGTAACCGGCAACTGCCGCGGCGCGAAATCATCGGCGGACACTGGACCAACCAGCACCGCAAGCAGAAGCGCCAGGAGCTGCAGGATAAATCTCCAATCTGGGACATTGAACCGGACCATGGCTGGGGATTGTAAGGATTGCCATGATATTGACAAGTCCGGGCATGGTTGCCGACAAGCGAAAATTTGCCGGGTGGCCGTGCAATTTCCTTGGCAGTACCCGGGTGCGGGTCTATGATGGCCGCATAACGAGACCTCAGGGACATGCATCTCATGAACAATCGGGAGCGACGGCGTTTTCCGCGGGTAACCCTCAACCTTGGTGCCTATCTGTCCATCGTGGATGCCACCTTTGAAGTGAAGTCGCTGGATGTTGCACCGTCGGGAATCCAAGTAGAGTGTGGTCAGACCGTGATCGACCATCTGCAGGATGCCAAAGCCGAAACTGGCAGATATCCCAAGCTGGAGGTGTTGTTTTCCCTGCCTGATGACAGTACGCCGGTGTCCGTCGACTGCACCGTCAATTATCAGCGACGTCAGGATCAGAATGTCTATCTGCTGGGCTTGTTGTTCCATGATCTTTCGCCGATCGACAGTGCCCGCCTCAGCCGTTATTTCGCCGCCCGGGACAGTGACAGCTAGGACAAGCGCTGAACCTCTGATCGCTCTCGACCAGCGGGCTGCGCGAAGGGGTCGGGCCAATTCTCATTTGGCCTGGATTCCATTATGATGCGGCCATGATCGCCTTTCTCCGAGCCAGCATTTTCAGCCTCGTCGTCGTGCCCCTGATAGCGGCGGCACAGCAAGCCACCCCCCTCACATCTGATGCAGCCTTCGCCGACTGGCTGGCTGAGTTGCGAGCGGAAGCGCGTTCGTTGGGAATCAGCGAGGCCACACTGGCTGCTGCACTGGACAACGTGCAGCTGGTCGAGCGGGTGCTGGAGCTGGATCGCAGTCAACCTGAGTTCGTGCAGACCTTTACCCGCTACACCAGCCTGCGGATTTCCCAGGCACAAATCGAAAGGGGTCAGGCCCTGTTGCGGCAGCACGGCCCGTTGCTGGCGGAAGTGCAGCGTCGGTATGGCGTGCAGCCGCACTATCTGGTGTCTTTCTGGGCATTGGAGAGCAATTACGGGCAGGCCACCGGCGGATTTTCCGTGATCGAGGCGCTGGCCACCCTGGCCTTTGATCCGCGCCGGGCGGATTTTTTCCGCCAGGAATTGCTCACCGCTTTGCGGGTGATCGATGCGGGCCATATCGCCGCTGAGCGCATGTCCGGTTCCTGGGCCGGCGCCATGGGCCAGTTGCAGTTCATGCCGTCCACCTTCGACCTCTACGCCGTGGACGGTGATGGAGACGGCAGGATAGACATCTGGAACAGTCTGCCCGACGTATTCCACTCCGCCGGCAATTTTCTGGCGTCATCGGGCTGGCGGGGTGACGAGCGCTGGGGAAGGGAGGTTTCGCTGCCGGATAATTTCGATTTCGCCCTGTCCGGTACGGAAGTACGCAAGACGGTCGACGAGTGGCGTACCCTGGGCATCACACAGGTGGATGGCACGGCACTGCCCAGCGCCCAACTGCAGGCGTCCATCGTGATACCCGCAGGTGCCGATGGTCCCGCATTTCTGACGTACAATAATTTCCGCACCACCATGGTGTGGAACCGTTCAATTTTTTATGCCCTGGCTGTGGGCCATCTTGCGGACCGGCTGTCCGGTCTGGGGCCCATACGGAACATGCCCGTGGACGAGCGGGCGTTGAGCCGGGCCGATGTGCTGGAATTGCAGGACATGTTGCGGGAGGGAGGGTTTTATGGGGGTGCCGTGGACGGCATCCTGGGCTCCCAGACACGCAACGCCATCCGGGATTATCAGCAAAAAACCGGCATGCCCATGGACGGCTATGCCTCCTATGCAATCCTGGAATCACTGCGCAACCAGTGATATCCCCTCGGGCTTTCTGAACCTGCCATGACCGATCCATACGCTCCCGCTTTGCTTCGTTTTCGCCGTATCGCCTGGGTAACCATTGCCGCCGTCTATTTCCTCATCCTGGTAGGGGCCACGGTGCGGGCTTCCGGCGCCGGCATGGGGTGCCCCGACTGGCCCACCTGTTTCGGACGCTGGGTGCCTCCTACCAGCGAGGCCCAGTTGCCGGCCAATTACCAGGAGATCTATGCCGATCTGGGCTATGCAGATACCCGCTTCAACGTGGTCAAGACCTGGACCGAGTACATGAACCGCCTGGTGGGCGTCACCATCGGATTTTTGATATTCCTGACGGCGGTGTTCGCCTGGCAGTGCCGTGATCACGATCGCTGGATATTTCCGGCATCTTCGGCGGCATTTTTGATGGTGGGATTCCAGGGCTGGCTGGGTGCCAGGGTGGTGGCATCGAATCTGCAGCCGGGCATGATCACCCTGCATATGCTGATGGCCCTGGCCATCGTGGCGGCCCTGCTGTTTGCCCTGGCCCAGGCGCGTCGCGGCATCATGGCGTCCCAACCTCTGACCGGCATCGATTCGCGCTTTGAGAAATGGCTTTATGTGGTGCTGGTGATGACCCTGTTGCAGGTGGCGATGGGTACCCAGGTGCGGGAAATGACCGACCTCATCTCCCGCTCCCAGGGCGAGGAGTTGCGCTCCCGCTGGATCGAGTTCATGCCCTGGTTTTTCTACGTGCACCGCAGCTTCTCCGCGGTGGTGCTGTTCAGCAATATGTGGCTGGCCTGGTTGCTGGTGCGATCCATCGGTTGGCAGCACAGCCTGACCCGTTTCACCCTGGCCATGCTGGCGGTCATCGGACTGGCGGTGGTGTCAGGAGCCACCCTGGGTCATCTGGGCATGCCCGCCCTGGTGCAGCCCACCCACCTGCTGGCGGCTTCGTTGCTGTTCGGCCTGCAGTTTCTGATCTGGATGGGCTATCGCCACGCCAGGGCAAGCTGAGGCATCAATGGGCTAGGGGATCCGGCCGCATCTGTATGTGCACCACCAGCGGCTTGTTGCCCATCCCTCCTTCCCGTAACCACGGTGTGCGGTCGCCGCTGGGTACCCACAGGCCCCTGCCTTTCCAGCCGGCGGACGGGCTGTCGATGCGCCCCTCAAAGCCCTTGGTGTAAAAGCCCAGGGGATAGGGCACCCGCAGGGTGACGAACTCACCGTCCACAAAGGCGTGCACACCATCCATCAGATTGCCGGTGGCGATGGGCACATCCTCACCCAGGCCCAGCGTATTGTGCTGATCCACCCAGGTGTAATAGCTGGACTCCACGCTGGCCTCCGGCAGGTCCCCAAATCCGGGTCCCGGCAACCGGTGAAAACTCCAGCCCTCGGGACAGTGATCGCCGGTTGCCGTGGGTCCGTTGAGGGGGCCACGGCATTTGCCGCGATCGAAGGCGCCCAGGTGGCCGCTGGCCAGGGATACCCACACCACACCGTTCTTGTCGATGTCCGCGCCACGGGAACCGAAGCCCGGCAGCGGCACGTTGTAGCGTTCCCCCAGACCGGTGACCGGGTCGAAACGGACGATGGCACCGGGATAACCGAAGGCATTTGAACCCCATACCGAACCGTCCGCCGGGTTGGGCATGACCGCATAGAAACCCGCATCGACCCGCATGTCCCGGGCTGGATCCAGCTGCTCACCGGGCTCAGTCCAGGCATCCACCCGGCCATTGCCGTTGGTGTCAAGAATCAGGGGCGACCAGCCCTGGGCCGCAGCCGCATCGCCGGTTTCCAAAAACAGATTGGTGTCCAGCCAGCCCACCACCGGGCCGCCGCCGCTGGTCCACAGGGTGTTGTTGTCATCGTAGGCAAACTGCAGATGATGGGTGCTGAAACAGGTGTCCACGAAGCGGTATTCGCCGGTGGTCAGGTCGTACACCGCCAGGTGACGGCCCGAGCGTTCCAGGGGAAACACGCGGGCCGAGGGGTGGTCTGAACCCGCCTTGCAGAAATCCGGATTTTGCGGTCCTCGAATTCGGGCGGTGTACCAGACCCGCCCATCCTGATCCAGCATGGGGTTGTGGGCATTGGCGCGGGAGTTCCATATCACCTCGTCGCCCCAATAGGGTGAGGGGGCATTGACCGGCGTCTCTCCGGTACTGGGCGTGTCCGGGTCCCGCACAGGTGCCAGGATGACGTCGCTGCTGTCGCTCAGGGGGTATAGCACGGGAAATTCATCGGTGCTCAGTTCCGGCGCCCCGAACAGGGGGCCATAGGCATTGACCGTGGGGTCGCGCCGGTCGGTGCCGGAGAGATCATGCATGTAGGCCTTTGGATTGGACCAGTCGCGCACCGTGATGACCGCATTGCGGGCCAGGCCGGTGGGGCGTTCCGGCTGGCTGGCCGGAATTTCCCCGGCAGCCACCCGTCGGGTCCAGTCGGCCAGGTAGGGGATGGGAATTCCCTGCAGCAGACCGGTCAACTGGTTGACCATGCCGGCACCGGCCTGGCCGGAGGAGACCCGGCGCAGCCAGGCCTGCTCGTGGGATTCGAATTCACCAAGACTGGCGGGCAGGGTACGGGTCGCGGCGTTGCCGAGCTGGTGGCAGCCTATACAACCCATATTTTTCATCCAGGTCAGGTAGGCGTTGAGGCCGCCCTCGAGGTTGGTCAGCTGGGCCGCTTCCGGCAGATCCATCATGGCGTACCAGTAGGCGGCAGGATAGATCTGTGCTGCTTCCACAGCAGAGGCGGCAGCGCTTACTGCTATATCCAGCAGATTGCCCGGACGGGCCGACGAACGGGGTGAGTCCGCCAACCCATAACCCCTGACCCAGACCCGGTACTGGGCTTCCGGCAGATCCGGCAGCAGGTAACGTCCCTGGTCGTCGGTCACCACGATGCGGGCATAGAACGTATCGTATTCATCGGTCTCGGCAATCACCCAGACGCCGGCTTCCGGGCCCTGATTGCCGGTGACCACTCCGGCTATGTCATTGCTGTCGATGACCAGTGCCGCAGCCTCTTCGACTGGCGCTTCCTGCGTCGATTCGGCAGGCACCGGACCGGCGCTGTCGCCGCAACCGGTCAATGCCAGGGTGAGCAATACCAGTAGGTAGGACGATTTCATGTGATGGACGCGCATGGGCAACTCCAGCCGGAAAAAGAGGAACCTGCAGCCGCCCGGATCAGGGCGGCGATGAGTGAAATCCCCTGGTACCTTACCCCAGGGGTTCCTCGGCAGGCAATGACGGGGCTCGAGTCCTAATCCGCCCACGACGAGACTGGCGGTTTTGAATTTGCCGGTGTGATCGGCTATTGTGGTCGCCAGCTTTGCCACCCGGATGTTGCTGTGCCAAACCCTCAGTTGCTGTTTGCCGCCCAATTGGTTTCCATGTTGTCGGTCATCTTGCTGGCCATTGGATACCTCAAGGCCGAGCCCAAGGCCAGCAGCGCCCGCACTTTCGCCCTCATGGTGGTGTTCGTTGTGTTCTATCTGCTCAACGGCATGACCGCTTCCCACATCGACGCCAATTTCCGTCTCGATATTCGTGGTCTCGATTTCTTTTTTACCGTGGGCTCGACCGCCATTCCGGGTTTGTTCATGGTGTATTGCTTCCTGGTGTTCCAGGAGCAACGGACTTTTCCACGCATCCTGGCCGGGTTGTTTGCCGTACAGCTGTGCCTGGAGTCCATATTCTTTTTGTTTGGTCTGGATGCGGTCGCCAATGGGAGTGGCGGCCTGGCCGCCCTGGTGGGTCTGGTCAGTCTGAGTACTGACATCATGCAGCTGGGTTTTGCCGGCGCCGCAGTGTACTGGACCCTCAAGGGGTGGCGCTCAGATCTGGTGGAAGACCGGCGGGCCTGGCGCTGGATGGTCATCAGTGTGCAGGGTGGGCTGATCTTCATGGTGGCGCTGCTGGAGAATTTCCTGCTTCCCTTGGGTTCGGTCAACGACGCCCAGGCTCAGGCCGCCATCGTCTATACCATCGCCATTCTTGCTCTGGGCATGGTGGTGGTGACCATGCAGTTCGACTACCTGTCCCTCAGCAATGTCATCCGCAAGGTGGTCGAATTGCGTGAGGAACCAGAGCCGGAGGAATCCGCCAAGTTCGACATCAACCGCTTCAATCATTCGTTCCGGGACGCCAAGCTGTATCGCGAGGCCGGGCTCACCATCGCCAGCCTGGCCGGCAAGCTAGGGGTTCCCGAATACCGCCTGCGGGCGTTCATTCACAAGACCCTGGGGTTCCGCAACTTCAATGCCATGCTGCACAAGTACCGGATCGAGGATGCCTGCCAGGCACTGGCGGATCCCAAGAATGCCTCTGTACCGGTTCTCACCATAGCCCTGACGGTGGGGTATCAGTCCATTACGCCATTCAACAATGCATTTCGGGAAATCATGGGCATGACACCATCCGAATACCGCAAGAAGAGCCACAACGGCGGCTGATCCCGGGGGGCGGGGCGGCGACGCTCCGGGTAGCCGCAGACAGGTGGATTTGCGGGCACGGACTGGGGTATCCTCACCCCGGTCGGTCGGGGTGCCAGGGTAGTCGGGCACCCTCACAGGAGTTTGATCGATCGCAAGGTTCGGCCCATAAATACTGCTATGGTTGGCCGGATCATGCAGTGCATCAAGCGCTGCAACATGGGGCCGCTGCGGAACAACAATAAGCAACTCCGCTGCCCAGATACCACTGTTTCGGGGGACACCACGGGTGAACGAGCTTCTTTATAATATGGCCGTCTGGCTGAATGGTTTGGAATCCAGCACCAATCTGCACGAATCCTATTACATGTACAACTGGGTGGAATCCACCCATGTACTTACCCTAATGGTCTGCCTGGGCATGCTGTTCATCATCGACCTGCGTATGCTGGGCTTCGTCCTGCCGGACGTATCCGCAGCCAAGATTGCAGAGCGCCTGAACATTCCCATGCTGGTGGGTTTCAGCATCATGTTCATCACCGGCATCCTGCTGTTTTATGCCGTGCCGGTGCGCAGTACCCAAAGCATCTGGCTGCGCATCAAGCTGGTCATCATGGTGACGGCAGGCATCAATGCCTGGTTGTTCCACAAACGCATGAAGGAGTCCGCGTCCAGCTGGGAAAATGACCGGGTGGCGCCCAGGGCCATCCGCCTGGGGGCAATCTATTCCCTGGCTGCCTGGAGCATCATCGTCATCTGCGGCCGCTTCATCGCCTATGACTGGTTCGACTGCGAGTACGACCAGGGAGCATTCATCAGCTTCGTCGCCGGTTGCGTCGACGGTCAAACCCATTTCTGACGGATTCGAGGAGACTGCCATGCCTACTGCCATCCTGGGTCCCTATACCAGAACCATCGTTACCGCCGCCCTGCTGGTATTGTTGCTGGGTTTCAGCGTGTCAGGCCTGCGGGTCGACATATGGACCAATCTGCTGCCATTCTTTGAATGGATGGAAACCACCTGGTTCGGCGTCATCGGCAAGACCTGGGGCGCCGCTTTCGCCGTGGTGGAAGCGTTCCACCTGTTGGCCATGGCCCTGCTGGGCGGTTCCGTCATCATCACCGATGGCCGCCTGCTGGGGCTGATGTTGACCGATGTGCCGGCGCGCACGGTGGTCGACCGCGCCATGAAGACATTCAATCTGGCCCTGGCCGTGGTGCTGTTCACCGGCGTGTTCATGGCCTGTGGTGTGGCCACCAAGATTTACTACCTGCCGGTGTACTGGTACAAGATGCTGGCATTGGCATTCGGCATTCTGTTCGTCTATTTCGTGAAACAGCCGTTGCTCAAGAACGACATCAGCAAGATCAACCCGTGGGTTCTGCGCGGGGTGGCCGTTTCTTCCGTTATGATCTGGTTCACGGTGGCTGCCACCGGCCGCTGGATCGGCTTTTCAGGATAATCCCATGAGCGAAGAAAACTCTCCCGATAACAACTTGAAGGATCTGCAGAGTGCGGCCCTGACAGCCTCTGCGACGGTGATCGTATTTTTTGTCGTGTACTGGGCCATACAGTTCAGTTCCGCCTACTCCCTGCTGTCCATGGCATACGACTGGTGACGACCGGCTTGCCGCCGGTTTAGAACTCGAACTCCAGCAACAGGCGCAGGGTGGTTGACGGCGTGGTGTCATTGAGAGGCCACAGGATGCCGGGTTGGGCGGCTGGCCTCGAACATGAGCCCCCAGTCGGCCCACATCCGACACTGCCATCCCTGCGCCCAACCGCTGCATAAGCACCCCGTCCTCCAGTGCGCTGTCGTCATGCTGAAACACCGAATGCATCTCCAGGTCCTGGCGTGCCGGTTCGTCGGAGCCATTGAGTTGGAAGTTCAGCCGTGGCGCGCCAAGGCTGGCTGCGGCAGGTGCAGGCTGGGTCGATGACTCCAGACTGCCGAGGTCTGAGAGGGTTGCAGCGTGATTGGGCAGCAGAGACAACATAAGACATTCCGGATCCACTTTCATTGGTGGTCACTATAGGAATGTTTTCTTAAAGGAGACTTAAGCTGGTCGTCCCTGAGCTGCGAAACCCGTCAGGCCTTACGCAGTTCCAGCAGGCGTTCGATGAGTTCGTCAGGATCAAAACCCGTGTCCTGGGACAGGCTGTCGTGGAACACAATATCACTGCGGTTGGGGCCGCTGGCCCGCCAACGCCGCACATAATTGACGTTATTGGTGCCGGTGACGATGGCGTGGGTGCGGACCCCCAGGGCTGCGGCGATCAACAGACAGGCGGAGTCATAGCCGATGAACTCATCACTGCGTTCTATGAGGGCGGCAATTTCGCCGATGTTGCATTGCAGACCCAGCAACTTGAAACCAGGCTCGATGGTGTCGATACTCTCGAAACCCTCCTGGATCACATCGAATCCGGCCCTGTGGGCGGCGCCCAGGATATGGTCGCTTCGTTCCCGGGTCGCCTCCGCCAGACCCATGTCCAGGATCACCTGGGTGCCGGGCTCCCGCAGCAGGGCCAGTACCAGCCGGGTTTCGAAATCCAGGGGCAGGCTGCGGCGTGACACGCCATTGACGCTGAGAGATACGGTCACCAGGCGCTTGCGTTTGATGTGATTCTGGTAATAACGGTTGGCCAGCAACAGCACCGGTTGCTCCAGCCACACCTTGGGGTGGCAGGGTGTGTCGCTGCCAAGGATGACGTCGAGCCAGCGATTGGCAAGTTGCACCAGGGTAAGGGAGGCCGTGTCTGCAACAGCAGCACCAACGCTGAAATACCGGTAATTGGCAGCCGCTGACACCGGCAGGGCGCCCAACTCGGTGAGACTGGAGCCACTGTCCAGTATCAGATATTCGTTGCCCGCCAGCCCCGCCACTTCCGCGTCCACCACGTCCAGCACCCGTTGCCAGGCCTGGCAGCGTTCCAGCAAAGTGCCCTGACGCGGGAAATGCACGTCCCGGACACGCAGGCCGGATGAACCGGGCGCCATCACCTGACGCAGTTTGCCCTGGCCCAGCACCACGATCTCCGCCTCCGGCCAGCGTCGCATGACCCGCTGACAGATGACACTGGTTATGGCAACGTCTGCACGGATACTCAGACGGGACATCAGCACGATCCGCTTGGGGTTCATGGCGCTGTCCAGGGGCAGGGTAGCACTGCCGGTGAGCGCATCGAGGCGTTCGAGCAGCTGGTTGGCTTCAGTCAGACCGAAGCGCCGTAAATGGTTTGTGAGTCCCCGGGCCTGGGGCAGGCGGAGCAGGTAATCGATGATCCGGCAGATGACCCGGTTATAGTCCTCACAGCGGGGCTCCTCGAATTCATCGGTCAGTCGCTCGATGACGATGCCGAACAAGGCCTGGCTGGCTGGCTCATTGCCCGCCTGGGCATCAGGGTCGGTGGCCATGTCACACAGCAGATCGATATAGGCGCAGTCGTAATCCCCGCTGGCGAAAAATCCATCCACGAAGCGGGCGGCGATCTTGCGAGCCAGAGCCCCATGGGCAGTGGCATCCGCCTCACTGCCCAAGGTCTCCCATTGTTCCCTGTACTGGGCGGGTTTCATGGCAGGTGATGGCTCTCCAGGATGAGGGGAGCGCCCAGTATAATCAGGGTCCCGGCAAAATTCGACTCAAGCCTGAAGTCCACCGGGTTCGCTTTCGAATCGGGCGGACGTGGACAGAGCCAACCGTTGGAATATTATGGTCAGCCGGAGGGTCCAAACTCCAGCTGACCTCGATTGATTACCTGACACCCTGAATTGATCGGGTTCGGGAAACACACTATGCCCAGAACAGTCTCCGCCCTTCTGCTGATCAGCGCCTTCAACTGCTCGATCGGATTCCCATGGCCGGTCATGGCCGCCGAGGACGACCCGGTATCCCGCCTGCTGGCTGAACGCGAGCGATACTCCCAACAATTACAGGTTCTGGAGGAGGATTTGGGACGATTCCATGGCAGCCTGGTGGAACCCCTGGTGCAGCAGGCCCGTCTGAGCATGGCCCTCAACGACTTCGACCAGACCCGCTCGATATTGGAGCGGGCCGTTCAGATTCAGCGCATCAACCATGGACTCTATACGGCAGAGCAGTTTCCCCTGTTGCAGCTGCAGGTGGAAAATGCCGTGCGCCGGGGGGACTGGGTGGATGCCAATGCCACCCTGGAACATTTGTACTGGCTGTATGTAAACAAGCACCGCGGCATGGATGCCGACCTGATTCAGGAACTGCGCAACCTGAGCGGATTTCATCTGGAAGCCGTGGCAGCGGATGTGGAAGAACGGCAGGCCTATCACTTTCGCCAGGCAGCACAGATAGGCGCAGTCACCCTGCAGGTGGGCCGGCATGTATGGGGAGATCAGGACATCCGGCTGGCGGAGCTGTATTACGACCTGGTGAAACAGTACTACCTGCAGGCGGTCGCTGTGGACCGCGGCAGCCGCACAGGCTATGAGCTGCGTGAGGTGGCACCCGGTTCTTCCTGGGTGCGCTCCCGACAGACGGCCATGCGTGGCTATTACCAGAGCGGGCTGGGCCTGTTGCAGCAGACCCGCGCCCTTTACCGGGCACAGCAACCTCCCGACCTGGAGGGGGAGGCTTTGGCCACCTTGTACCTGGCGGACTGGCAGATCCTGTTCACCCGGGATGCCGCTGCCGACACCTATCAACAAGCCTATGGAGAGTTGGTGGAGGCCGGCGTGGAACCTGCCTTGCTGACCCGCTTCTTTGCGGAACCCAAGGTGTTGCCGCAGCCCCGGATTTACACCACAGTGGAGGCAGCCCTGGCGATGCAGGAAAATGCGGAAGTACCGGCAACTGCGTCCCGAGAGTCGCAACCCCTTGCTCCCTTTCACTTCAATGAATGGTCGCGGGCATTTCCCGATGTTCAGTTCCCGTTTCCCCGGGGCCAGGTTCGCTTCCGGGATGATGAGGCCTGGGGATCCGTCCTGTTGAGCTTCAGCCTGGCCGGACTCGAGAAAGTGTCCCGTTGGATCAATGGCCGTTACGTCACCCGCCTCAGCGTGCCTTCGACCCTGGAAGTCCTCCAGCAGGATGGGGCTCCAGGCGAGGAACCGGAAAACTTCGCTGCCAAACTCCATTCCCTGCATTTTCGGCCACGGCTGGTGGACGGGATACCGGAACCGGCCCGGGGCACCTTGCACTATCTGTTCTCCACCCGCTGATTCCTGCGTCAGGCTTCACCTGCGTTGTGGGTTAGATTACCCGCGCCCGTTCTTGTATGATTTCGCCTTCCTGCAGGCCCCAGGCATCATCGCAGAGGAATCGATTACATGGCTGCCACCGAAAGTCTTCTCCAGCAGGGGCTGCAACTGACCCTGTTCGGCATGGGCACAGTGTTCATTTTCCTGGTGTTGCTGATCTTTGCCACCCGTGCCATGTCATTCCTGGCACTGCGCCTGGCACTGCGCCTGGCGCCCCCGGCTCAATCCAGCTTGCATCCGCACACAGCGGCCCCTGCTGATGGGGAGCTCGATGAAAGGCGGCTGACCGCCGTCATCGCCGCAGCCGTCCATCACTATCGCCGGACAGGCAAGCCTTGAACCCGGGTCCGTGTACCTGACCGCAATCGACTTTGACCGTGAGTGAAATCCATGACCAATGACAAGAAGCCCCTGGGCATTACCGATGTAGTTCTACGGGATGCCCATCAGTCCCTGTTTGCCACCCGCCTGCGTATCGACGACATGCTGCCCATCGCCGCCAAGCTCGATCAGGTGGGATTCTGGTCTCTGGAATCCTGGGGAGGTGCCACCTTTGATGCCTGTATCCGCTACCTGGGGGAAGATCCCTGGGAACGCATCCGCCTGCTGAAACAGGCCATGCCCAATACCCCCCAGCAGATGCTGTTTCGAGGTCAGAACATACTCGGCTACCGTCACTACGCCGACGATGTGGTGGAAAAGTTCGTGGAGCGGGCCGCCATCAATGGTGTCGACGTGTTCCGCGTCTTCGATGCCATGAACGACATGCGCAATCTGGAATGTGCCATCGCCGCGGTGCGCAAAGTGGGCAAGCATGCCCAGGGCACCATGTCTTACACCGTGAGTCCCGTGTACACCATCGACAGCTGGCTGACCATGGCACGCCAGATCGAGGCCATGGGCGCCGATTCCCTGTGCATCAAGGACATGGCCGGCCTGCTCAAGCCCTATGACGGTTTTGAGCTGGTCACCCGCCTGAAGCAGACCATCGCCATTCCCGTGCACATCCAGTGTCACGCCACCACCGGTATGTCCACGGCAACCTATCTGAAGTGTATCGAGGCGGGCATCGACAATGTGGACACCGCCATCTCCTCCATGAGCATGACCTATGGTCATTCGCCGACCGAGTCCCTGGTGGCCATCCTGGAAGGCACCGGCCGCAGCACCGGGTTGAATATCAAGCTGCTGGAAGAAATTGCCAGCTATTTCCGCCAGGTGCGCAAAAAGTACGCGAAGTTCGAAGGTTCACTCAAAGGCATCGATTCCCGCATCCTGGTGGCCCAGGTTCCCGGTGGCATGCTGACCAACCTGGAGAACCAGTTGCGGGAGCAGAACGCCACCGACAAACTGGATGCGGTGCTGGAGGAGATACCCAAGGTGCGCAAGGATCTCGGCTTTATTCCCCTGGTCACGCCCACGTCCCAGATCGTGGGAACCCAGGCGGTGTTGAACGTTCTCACCGGGGAACGCTACAAGTCCATCACCAAGGAAACCGAAGGGGTTCTCAAGGGCGAGTACGGGGCCACCCCGGCGCCGGTGGACAAGGCGCTGCAGGCCACGGTGCTGAAAGGGGCCGCGCCGGTCACCTGCCGGCCGGCAGACCTGCTTGAGCCGGAATTCGACAAACAACATCAGGAAGTCCTGCGCCTGGCCAAGGCCGAAGGCTTTACCCTGATGAACGACGTCGACGATACCCTTACCTACACCCTGTTCCCCCAGGTAGGGCTGAAATTCCTCAAGAACCGCAACAATCCTGCCGCCTTCGAACCGGCGCCCGGCCAGGAATCCGCCATGGATTCCACCAAGGCAGCCGCGCCTGCTGTTCCTGCCACCGGGGCCGAGGTGCTCACCGTGGAAGTGGATGGCCGCGCCTATGTGGTCAGGATCAGCGCCGGTGGCAGCCTGTCCCGGCCGGAACCGGCGGGTCCGGCAGCGACCGCAGCACCCGTGAGTGATAGCCAGGCAGTGCCGGCACCCCTGTCGGGCAATGTGTTCAAGGTGCTGGTCCAGCCGGGTCAGACCCTCAGGGAAGGGGATGTGATATTGATCCTGGAGGCCATGAAAATGGAGACCGAGATCCGTTCACCCCGGGGTGGCACCGTGGGCGAAGTCAGGGTCAAGGCCGGTGATGCCGTGAAAGTGGGGGATACCCTGCTGATGCTCGGTTGAACACCATGGGCCCGTTTCTGGAGTTGTGGCAGTCCACCGGTCTGTATCAGATCGTGTGGGGTCAGGCGATCATGATCGGCATTGGTCTGCTGCTGTTGTTCCTGGCCATTCGCAAGGGATTTGAACCACTGCTGCTGGTCCCCATCGGCTTCGGTGGCATCCTGGCCAATATCCCCGGCGTGGATATCGCGGTAGGGGACGGGGTCCTGCACCAGTTTTACGTCATGGGTCTGGAAACCGGCATCTTCCCCCTGCTGATCTTCATGGGTGTGGGGGCCATGACCGATTTCGGACCCCTGCTGGCCAATCCCAGGACCCTGCTGCTGGGGGCGGCAGCCCAGTTCGGCATCTTCGCCACCCTGCTGGGGGCCCTGGTGCTGTCCGATTGGGGTGTTTTCGATTTCACCATTCAACAGGCTGCCGCCATTGGCATCATCGGCGGCGCCGACGGACCCACGGCCATCTATGTGGCGGGGATGCTGGCACCTGAGATCCTGGGTGCCATTGCGGTGGCGGCCTATTCCTATATGGCCCTGGTGCCCCTCATTCAGCCTCCCATCATGCGGGCTCTGACTACCGACGCCGAGCGCCGCATCGTGATGACCCAACTGCGGGACGTGTCAAGCCTGGAGAAGATCCTGTTCCCCCTCCTGCTGCTTATCCTGGTGGCCTTGCTGATCCCCAGTGCGGCGCCCTTGCTGGGCATGTTCTGCTTCGGCAATCTGATGAAGGAATGTGGCGTGGTGAAGCGCCTATCGGATACTGCCGCCAATGCCCTGATCAACATCGTGACCATCCTGCTGGGACTGTCGGTGGGATCCAAGCTGGGCGCGGAGCAGTTCCTGGTGACGGAGACCCTGGGCATTCTGCTATTGGGCATCGTGGCCTTCAGTCTGGGCACTGCCGCCGGCGTGCTTATGGGCAAGTTGATGAACCTGATGCCAGGCACCACCATCAATCCCCTGATCGGCGCCGCCGGGGTGTCGGCCGTTCCCATGGCCGCGCGAGTGGCCAACAAGCTGGGCCTGGAAGCCAATCCCCACAATTTCCTGCTGATGCATGCCATGGGGCCCAATGTTGCGGGCGTCATCGGTTCGGCCATCGCGGCCGGGGTGCTTATCCAGTTCGTGGGTTGAGACTATTTGGCGGTCGTGGTCTGGTCTGCCAGGAAATTCTGGTCCATGGTCTGGGATGGTGCTTCGCAGCCGGGTTTGCCCACCACCCGGGCCGGCACACCCACCACCGTGGTATGGGGGGCCACATCGGACAGCACCACACTGCCTGCGCCGACCTTGGCGCCCTCACCAATCACGATATTGCCCAGCACCTTGGCACCGGCAGCCACCAGCACACCGCTGCGGATCTTGGGGTGCCGATCACCCTGCTCGTTGCCGGTACCACCCAGGGTGACCTGTTGCATGATGGAGACATTGTCCTCGATCACCGAGGTTTCACCGATCACGATCCCGGTGGCGTGGTCGAACATGATGCCGCGGCCGATGACGCAGGCCGGATGAATATCCACACCGAATACCTCGGAATTCCTGCTTTGCATGAAAAGCGCCAGGTCTCGACGATTGTTCTGCCACAGGAAATGGGCGAGGCGGTGCACCTGGATCGATTGAAACCCCTTGAGATACAGAATGACGGGCAGGAAGGCGTTGGTGGCAGCGTCACGTTCGTACACGGCCCGTATGTCGCTGGCGGCATGGTCGAGAATCTGCGGTGATGCCCGAAAGGCCGCATCGAACAGTTCCCGCACCGAGATGGCCGGCATCACATCATCGGCCAGCTTGTTGGCCAGAATGAAGCTGAGGGCGGATTGCAGGCTCCCATGATTAAGCACGCAGGCATACACATAACTTGCCAGCAAGGGCTCGCGTTGAATGACCAGTTTGGCTTCCTGCGTTAGCTTTTCCCAGACCTTGGCTGCCATATGTCGCTCCTCGAGAGGGAGCGTATGGTAGCAGTTTGTCCGGGGGTAAAAAAGAATCAGGATTTCAGGAGGCGGCGGACCATGCCCTGCGGTACCTGCCTGGCGGCGTCGGTATCGGCAATGGCACTGGCCATGTGTCGGGATTCCACCAGGTGCCGCCCCTTGCCGTAGGCCACCATCAAGGACTTGTGAGCCAGCACATTGACAAGGCGGGGAATGCCTCCGCTGGCCGCATAGAGCTGGTCAAGCGCCGAACTGGAGAACATGATGGCTCCGCTGTAACCTGCCTTCATGAGTCGGTGGGTCACATAGGCTTCCACCCCGGCCCGGTCCAGCGCAGGCAGTTTGAATGAGTAGCTGATCTGTTTGCGCAAGGCACGCAGGCTGGAGCGATCCAGATGACTGTCCAGCTCCGGTTGTCCAAACAGTACCACCTGTAACAGTTTAAGATCCTCGTTGCCGGATGTAGTCAGCAGGCGGACGGCCTCCAGAGTCTCTTCCGGCATGGCTTGGGCTTCATCCACGAACAGCACCACCGACTTGCCTTCCTTCTGGAAATTGACGAGCTGCTCGGTGATTTTTTTCAGCAAGTCATAGTAGCTGTCACCGGGTGATTGATGGACGCTGAATTCCTCCGCCAAAGCATGCATCAAACCCTCCTCGCTCAGGATCGGATGGGGGATATAGGCGGTTATGTAGCGGCTCTTGTGGTTTTCAAGGGCATTGAGGGTCTTGCGGCACAGCATGGTTTTACCCGTGCCCACCTCGCCGGTGATTTTGATGAAGCCACCCTGATCGCCCAGGGTTTTTATGAGGTTGTCGAACACCTCGACATGACTGGGGAGCTTAAGGAAAAAATGGGTATTGGGTGTCAGGGAAAACGGGTACTGCGCCAGGCCGAAATGTTGTAGGTACATGATTAAGCCCCGCGTGATCGCAGGATTGTACTGTTGCTCAGTAAAACTGTCATGAATGGTTATCGGCCTAGCCAGGCTTTTTTGAAAGTCTGCATCAACTGATGGCGGCCTTTTTCAAGATCGCCTTGGTCTTCTCCAGTTCACTTTCCAGTGTGGCACGGGTCTCCGGTTCAATGGCGGGATTGGACAACACGAAATATGCCGTGCGAACGACCTCGCGCCAGCGTGGGATCTTGGGCAGCTGCTCCAGGCGCAGGTAGCGATCGAAAGTGCGGGTGCGAAGCCGGCCGTCGTCGATACTGACCGCCCAGATGTTGCTTTCCTCCGCCAGCTCGATCTTGAACTTCTGGGTGGTCACCTCCCAGGTGTGCAACGCCGAGCGCATCAGGGTCACCAGCTGCTGCCGGTACTCACCCTCACTGCTGACCTCCGGCAGCTTCTCATCGATGAACCTGACCAGGCCATCGAAACCCATCAGCTTGTCAAGCAACTCCGGGAAGCGGGATATTTCCTGCGGGGTCAGTACGCTGAGTCGGGTACTGATGCGGCGTATATTGTGCTGCGCCTGACCCAGCAGGCTGATCAGTTCCACCGTATTCTGTGCGATCCGTTCACCGCTGACCGTATTGGGCAGCTCACCATCCTCGAAGAACAGGGCGCCTGTGCCTTGTTCGGTGCTGAACAGGTGCAGACGGCATTTGAAGGTGATTGTCTTGCTGCTGGATTTTCCCGCGTTGTTATAGGGATAACCCACTTCAACTTCGACATGGCTTACGCTGGCCTGATCCTGCTCGCCGGAATCCCAGCTGGACAGCGCTGATTTCACCGTGTCATTGACCGGTGAGTCGGTGAACAGGGTTTCGATGCCACATCCCAGCAGGGTGTCACGGTCGGTTCCCAGCAGTTGGGCAGCCCGGTCATTCAGGCTGAACACTTTGCCCGGGTACTCAAAGGCGATGAAGCCGCTGGAAACCGATTCCAGCACCTGCTGAAGATGGAATCTGGAGCTGCGCAGCTCCGCATCCGCCTGAGCATAACGCTCAATCTGTGACCTCAGGCGCACGTTGTCGTCGTGGATCCGGTGCAGGTAACCGAGCTTGAGCTGGTTATTTACCCTGGACTTCAGTTCCTGGAAGTAATACGGCTTGGCCAGATAGTCGTTGGCGCCGGTATTGAAACCCATGGTGAGGTCTTCCAGATGGTTCTTCGCAGTCACCAGGATGATGGGCAGCTCGATCTGATTGTAGCGCTGGCGCAGTTTCTGGCAAACTTCATAACCGTTCATCCCTGGCATCATCAGATCCAGCAATACCAGATCAGGCTTCTGTTCATCCACCTGGGTGATGGCATCAAAGCCGTTGGAGCATTTGATGACGGTGTATTCGTCGAGCTGCTGGCCCATGAGGGTGAGATTCACCTCGTCATCGTCAACTATCAGGATGGTGGTTTCCTGCTCGCTGCGCAGCTTGGGAAGGGTCTCGGTCTTGTTGTCCGGCATTACGGAGAAATCCGCGCGGCGGATCATCTGACGGTTTACTGTGGGAGTTGGAACCGCACGGGTCTGGTTCTTGGATACACGCAGGGTAAAGCTGAACGTCGAGCCCATGTCGAGTTCGCTCTGCAGGTTGAGCTGGCTGCCATGCATTTCAATCATCCGTTTGGCGATGGGCAGTCCGAGTCCGCCGCCGCCGCCGTGAACACTGGGCGTGGCGACTTTTTCGAATGATCGGAAGATCGTGTCCTGGTCGGTCTCGTGGATGCCGATCCCGGTGTCCCTGACGGCCACGGTGACCAGGCCGGGCTCGGTAAGCCGGGCGGTTATCACCACTTCCCCGGCATAGGTGAATTTGATGGCATTGGACACCAGATTCAGCAAAACCTGCTGCAGGCGATCCTCGTCGCCATCAACCAGCGGCAGGTCAGGGTCGATGTCGCAACGCAGGTCGATGCGTTTGTCACCCAGCAAGGGCTTGCTGACGGCGATGACCAGGTTGATGAGGCTGTTGAGATCTACGGGTTTGAGTTTGATGTAACTGGTGTCGTCCTTGAAGCTCGAGAAATCCAATAGATCGTTGACGAGTTTGGTAAGGCGATCGCCGCTGGACAGGATCAGTTCCAGATTCTTCACCATCAGATCCGTGTTGCCATGGCCCTCACGGTATTCCCGCAGGGCGGTTTCTGCCAGGCCATTGATGCCATACAGGGGTGTGCGCAACTCATGGGAAACGTTGGCCAGCAGATCATCCTTGACCTGCTCCGAGCGAATGAGGTTCTGGATGGCGAGTTGTTGTGCATCCTCCTTTTCCTGCTTGATCTGGTTGTAGCGAAACGCCAGTCCGAAGGACAGCAGCAGGGCCTGGGTGATGATGCCGTAGGAGTAAGCGTTGGCGGTAAAGGTGTTGTCCGGGAAATCGCCCCACAATTGGCGCAACAGCAATAGGGTGGCACCCGCCAGAAATACCGAGGTGGCGGTCAAATGCACGACGGCCGCCAGCACTCCGTTGCGTATGGCATCCACATTGATATAGAAAGCCAGCGGGATGGTGAAGAACGTGACGGTGAGGAACAGGTATTGATAGGGTTTTTCACTGGGCAGCAAGGCCAGCACCGCCACCGCGCCTGCCGCGCCCAGCACGAACAGGATGACCCTGTCCAGATGTCGATTGTAATCCGCCACGTTCAACAGGGCGCGCTGGAACAGCAGCGTTGTGATCAGCAGTGCGGGATAGATCAGCCGTTCCGACAGGTTGACCAGCACGCTTTGGTCCAGCATGTTGCCGGTCAAAAACCGCAGATGCTTGGAGTCCAGGAACATGAAGCCAAGCTGGGTGCCGATGGTCAATACATAGTACAGAAAGCTGACTTCCCGAATGGAGGCATAGAGAAACAGGTTGTACAGCGCCATCGCAATCAGGATGCCATAGAAAATTCCCAGGCCGTTGTTACGGGACTGGGAATAGGCGTGGAAGGCAGATTCCTGCCACAGGGTCAACGGCAGCAGCAGGGGGCGGGTACTGCTGACCCTGAGATAGACCTGGTCACCCATCCGGGCATCCAGTCGCAGGGCATAACCGGCGGCGAGGGTCTGAATTTCCCGTTCGTCGGTCAGGCTGCCAAGCTGATGCTTAAACACGATGTTGTCGTCAGCGTCCAGCATGAAGATATCAACGCCGCCGCGGCTCAGTCCCACCACATGCTTGGGCGGTCCAATTTCCAGCACACGACGGACGCCCGGCTGGATGGCGGACCAGTCGAGATCAAAGGCGATCCAGTAAACCGAGCTGGTCAATCCGAAATGCAGGCGTTCGCGTGTATTGGGGATGAAATTGTTGCGGAATCCGGGAGCCAGGACGTCTTCAATTTGCAGGCTGCCTGATTGATCCTCGTAATAGCTGACGGCGCGACCGATCTGAATCCGGTCTGCGGTGTCGGTTATGCTTATCGACTGGGCTGGGGCCAGGCTGGATACTCCGGTCAGCAGGGGTAACAACGCGACCGCGAAGAGCGCTGGCAAGCGGAGCCGGACAGACCGATGGAAGTACCGTCTAATATCCATTTATCGAAGCATTCCAGGGCTGAGCAGCATAGGTACCGGGATTGTATTATGATGACGGGGGTTGAACAATCGGTATACCACTGACGGCCTGCAAGATATACTGCCTGACAATCTCACATGCCCCAAATCACCGCCATGTCTGCAATTCGCGTCGCCTTGCGACTCATGATGACTGTCAGCGTTGCTCTGCTGCCGGTCGGCAATCGGGCCCTCGCGCAGATCGAGGAGCAGCGCCAGTCCTGGCAGGAATTGCTGGAGGCCGATGCCCGGTTTGCCGGAGCGGCCACTACCGAAGGGCGTACCCAGGCCTTTCTGGATGTGCTGGCTCCGGGATCCGTGGTGTTTCGCGAAGGGCCGGTGGATGCGCGCGAACTCTATGAAACCAATGAGTATCAATACCGCCTGGATCAGCTGACCTGGAAATCCCACTTCATCGACGTTTCCCGTGCTGGTGATCTGGGGCTGGCGGTCGGGCCGTCACGCTACACCCCCAATGACGGTGAAGACGGGGCGCGCCCTTCCTACGGGTTCATGGTGGGCGTGTGGATCAAACCCGCTGACACCTGGCGCCTGGCGGCCGATATCGTGGTGCGCATCCCGGGCTACATCGATCTGGATGTGCAACCGGATTTCGCCGACACGGAGCTGGTGTGGCAGGAGACTGCCCACCCGGTGATGGTGGCGGGCAATGACATGCAGAGCTTGATCGACGCCGACAATCTGTTCGGACAGTCCATCAATTTCCGCGGCGGGCAGCGCGCCCGGCTGCGCTACGGGCTGGAGAATCAGCGACTGTATCTGGCGTGGATGGCGCCGGCCGTAGGCGCAGAGGCGGCCGGGCAGGCCTACGGACGCTACATGGATGAACTGGCGGATGCCTCCAGCTCCGTGGATGTGCGCTATGTCGGCGGTTATTTGTCGGCTTCCAGGGAAGTTGGTTTCACCTATGGGGTGATGTCGGCAGTCAACGAATCTGCAGGAACGGGCTTTCGTGCCAACTACCTGCGCTTCTGGCGCTTCAGCGAGTCCAACGAGTGGCGTATCGCCCTGGAAGTGGTCAGTCCTTTCTGATTTTTATCCTGCGGTCCCCATAGCGCTGAATTTCTCCTGAGTTGCTGACCAGCTCCAGAGCCAGACTGTGCTCGCCCGGAGCCAGGTTGACAGTGTCCAGTGTCAGGCTGAAACCCAGATTAGGGCTGTTGGGATCGGTGAGCACACCCATTACCTCCGCCACATCGGGTCTCGGCAGTCCATAGTCCCCTATGCCAACGATCCGGTCATCGAGGATCACACGGACTTCGCGCAATCCCACCCCTTCATTGAATACCCAACCCTCGATGAGCAGGACACCTGCCACCTCCGCATTGGATTGCGGCCTGTCGATCCAGGCCTGGGGCGGATGGGGGCAGCCGGCCATTGCACTGACCGGTGGCAGCGGCTCGGGCAGGATGCCGGACAGTCGGTAGTAGGTGAAGCGCTTTTCACCGTGCAGCAGGGAGAGCTGATCCACCACCCTCACCCGGGCCACACGGCGGCAGATATCGGCAAGCACGGCCTGTTTCTCCGGCACGGTAAGGGTGCTGTCTTCGGTGATGAAGAGGGCATCCCGGCCGGCCTCGTGGATCAATGCGCGGGCATCCCTCTGCCAGATGGCAAACTGACTGATGCGCCCGTCGCGCAGGGCCTTGTCATTGTCAGTGGTATAGGTTGTGGGTCTGTCTTCGATGCCAAACTCCACCTGGGCCGCCGTGTAGTAATTGTCGGTGATAACCAGGGCGCCTCCATTCGGGAACTGCAGTTCCAGAAGATGCGCGGTATGGGTGCTGAACGGTTTCCAGCCGGCCATCTTATTGGAGAGCGTATTGTCCCCCAGCCAGGGCTGCAGCCGATCATGCCAGGCCTGGGAGCCGACCCCGATGAAGGCCACGAGGGTGCCGGCAAAGCCGAGCAGCGGTATTGCCAGCACGAGCTGCCTGGCCTGGCGCGACGCCAGCCGGGTCTGCAGGCTGGTTTGCAGCCAGCGCAGACATTCCGGCAGGAACACCAGGACTGGCAGGTATCCGCTCAGGGGCCAGTGAATGGAGGTGCGGGTGCTGTCTGCCCAGGGTGCCAGCAGCAGGTAAGGCAGCAGATTGGCCAGGGCAAAGCACAGCAGTAACTGACTCTCCCGATGGCCTTGCCGGGCGCGCTGCCACATGCGCCACAGGGTGATGAGCAGAACGATATACAGCGGTGGGGTCACCAGCAGTGCCTGCTTGAACACATGGAGGAAGCCGATCCATTGGAACTCCCAGGGATGCCGCTCCAGCAGGTGGTAGCCAAGTCCGCTGAGGTCATGGTTCAGATTAAACCAGAGTATGGGCAGCAATCCTGTGGCAGCGATGCTGGCTGCCAGCCACAGCCCCGGCTTGCGCCATTGCGCACGACCGGCAGGGAACAGAACCAGAAAGGCCAGCGCTGCCGCACCATAGGGCAGGAACCGGTAGTGGGTGCTGAATCCCAGCGCTGCTGCGGTGCCGCCAGCCAGCCACCACAGAAGATGATCCGTTCGCATCCCGCGGTCGAAGTAGCCGATCGCCACAATTCCAAAACACAAAAGGGGGACATCCGGTACCGCCAGCAAGCCGGCAAAGCCCGCCAGGGGAATGCACAATGCCAACAGTCCAGCCTCCACCGCCTGTTGGCGTCCGACCATTGGTCTGGCCAGCCATACCACCAGCAAGGGAAGCAGGGTTCCCAGCAGGATAAAGGGAAGCCGCACGGCAAGGGCGTGGTTGATCCCCAGCTGAGTGCCCAGCCCCGCCAGCAGGGCCGTCATGAAAGGCAGGTCACTATAGGCCAGGGCCGGGCGGGTGGCAGCCTGCCAGTAGAAGATCTCGTCGCTGTACAGATCCAGGCGGTAGCCCAGCAGCAACTGCAATGCCAGCACCACGGTCATGCCGGCAGCCAGCCATGATTCCGGGCGGGTCAACAGGGGAGATGGGCGTACGTCGGTCAATGCCGGGATTCCGGGCCAGCCCGGCTAAAGTTGCACCACCTCGATCAGATTGGCGGGCACGACTCGGCGGGTGAGCTTCTTCAGGTTGTAGATGAATGCAACGAGGATGGTGATCATCGCAAATATCCACAAGCCTGAAAACAGGGGATGCTGCATGAAGGTTCCTGCCTGATAGATGACGGATGCGCAGATATAGGCCAGGCCGGTACTCCAGCTGAACACCAGCAGGGTCCAATGCCAGCCGGCTTCTTTGTTGATGGCGCCCAGGACTGCCACACAGGGCGCATAGAGCAGCACGAATACCAGATAGCAGAAGGCGGCAAAGGGGCTGCCGAACAATGCTGCCATATTGGTCAAGGTGGTGGGGTCCACACCCTGCTCGGCAGCCACGGCGGCAGTGTCGCTTACATCTCCGATGGAAATGCCCAGCGGGTCGGCCAGGGCGCCGCCGATGGCCAGCAATTCGGTGCCGATGGAAGCCACTGCCTCGGCGCCGGCAGCCAGCAGGTCGGGGGCAGCATCGCTGTCGCCGGCAGGAGCGCCACTGTACAGTGCATCCAGGGTCCCGACGATGGCCTCCTTGGCGAACATGCCGGTGAACAGACCCACGGTTGCGGGCCAGTTCTGGTCGTTGATGCCGATCGGCGCGAAGGCGGGGGTGATGGATTTGCCGATCACGCTCAACACGGAGTTTTCGGAATCTTCATTGCCGAAGCTGAAATCAGTGCTGATCGAATTGAGGAAGCTCAATACGATGACAACCGAAACGATGGTCTTGCCGGCGCGGAACACGAAGCCCTTGAGGCGGAACCAGGTGGTGATCAGGATGTTGCGCAGCACCGGCACGTGATAGGCGGGCATTTCCTGGAATGAAGGGGTCATCTCACCTTTGAACAGCTGCTTGCGGAATACCCAGCCGGTGAAGATCGCCAACCCGATCCCCAGCAGATACAGCAGGAATACGATGTTCTGGCCATTACGCTGGAAAAAGGCTGCGGCAAACACGGCGTACACCGTCAGGCGGGCGCCACAACTCATGAAGGGGGCCATGGCGATGGTTAGCAGCCGGTCGCTGTCACGGTTCAGGGTGCGGGAGGCCATCACCGCCGGCACATTGCAGCCAAATCCCACGATGAGGGGCACGAAGGCATTGCCGGGCAATCCAATGCCACTCATGAGGCGGTCGATCACGAACGCTGCCCGTGACATGTAGCCGCTGTCCTCCAGGACCGACAGGCACAGGTACAAAAATCCGATGACAGGAATGAAGGTGGCAACCAGGGTGATGCCGCCCCCCACGCCCTGGGCCAGCAAGGTTATCACCACGGCCGGAGCGGAAATCTGCTGCAACAACCAGGCGGTGCCATCCACCAGCACCGCGCCGAGCAGGATGTCGAAGAAATCGATGAACACCGCTCCCAGATTCACCGCCACGGTGAACATCAGATAAATCATCAAAAGGAATACGGGAACCCCGGCCCAGCGGTTGATCACCACGGCATCGATGCGCTCGGACAGACTGTGGGAGGTGGGCATGACTTCCATTACGCCATCCACCAACTGGCGGGACCGGTGATAGCGGCGCAGGATGCGGTCCTCGTCCATGGGCATGGCCGCGACAGCTGACGGCTGGACGGCGGCGGGAGGCTTGATGGGTGTGCCCTGCAACACCCCGGACAGCACCTGCCGCAGGGCGTCCAACCCGGTGCGACGGGATGCGATGAGGGAGATCACCGGTACGCCGAGCTTGTCCTGCAGGTGCTGGGCATTGACCTCGATACCTTGCTGGCGCGCCACATCCAGCATGTTCAGCACCACGATCATCGGCAGACCGCGTTCCTGCAGCTGCTGGGTCAGCACCAGGCTGCGCTCCAGATTGGTGGCATCGATGATATTGATCACCAGATCGATGGAGCTCTCATTCAGGTAATTACGGGCAATCCGTTCATCCACTCCGAGGTGGGTTTGTTCCAGGGAATAGATGCCCGGCAGATCCACCAGCTCGATGGTGTGGTGCTGCAGGTTGAAACTGCCGAATTTCTTTTCGATTGTGACCCCGGGCCAGTTGCCTACTTTCTGATTGGCCCCGGTCAGGAGATTGAAGAGGGTGGTCTTCCCGCAATTGGGGTTGCCGACCAATGCCAGTTTGAACGGCACAGTGTGTTCCCGGCTCACTATTGGACCTCGACGGCCACCGCCGCCGCCTCGGTCTTGCGAATGCTGATGAACGAGGCGCCGACCCGCAGCTGCATGGGATCACCCAGGGGCGCCAGGCGCAGCACCTTGACCCGGCAGCCCGGAATCACGCCCAGGGCATACAGCCGGCTGCGCAGTTCCGGGTGCTCTGCGGCGATATCCAGTACCAGGCATTCATCGCCTGCCCGGGTCTGGGAAAGGGAGGTTCGGGTCATGTCAGTTTCAACCGGTCCAGAAGCTAAGACTGCGCCGGCAACGGGTCGACGGTCGGGCAGTGGTCAAGAATGGCTATGGTGCCGTATCTGCAGGAGGAAAAGTAGCAGATAATAATATTGTTGACAATCATTCTCATTCACATTTAAGATTCCTGCCATAGTTCAGGAGTCACTATGTACGTCTGCATTTGCCGTCAAGTCACCGATAGACAGATTCGCGAGCTGTGCCAATCCAGTGGTGCCGGCCTCGCCGAAGTGCGTGCCACCCTGGGTGTCGCCACGGAATGCGGGAAATGCGGTAGCCTGGCGCGCGCCATCGTCTCCGAGTGCCGCAATCCGGCCCCCTACGAAAACGCGGCTTGACCGCGGCACTCAACGGTTTTCCCCGTCCGCCGATCCACTTCGTTCCCCCTGCTTCCCTCATCCTTGACAGTGACTGGCTAAGGCATAATGCTTGCCGCTTGTCGCCACAAGGAGCATTGCAATGAAATCGGACAGTACAGTCATCAAACACCTCAACAAGGCCTTGGCCAATGAGCTGATTGCCATCAATCAGTATTTCCTCCACTCGCGCATGTGGAAGGACTGGGGGTTGCAAAAGCTGGCTGGCAAGGAATATGAAGAGTCCATCGACGAAATGAAACATGCGGATCGCCTGATCGAGCGCATACTGTTTCTTGAGGGCCTGCCCAATCTGCAGAATCTCGGCAAACTGCTGGTTGGCGAGAATACCCGGGAGATGCTCGAGTGTGATCTCAAGCTGGAAATGCTGGCCTGTCCGGACCTCAAGGAAGGCATCGCCTATTGTGAGTCGGTCGGTGATTATGTGAGCCGGGAGTTGTTGACTGACATACTCGCCAGTGAGGAGGAGCACGTCGACTGGCTGGAGACCCAATTGTCATTGATTGATCGCATTGGTCTGGAAAACTATCAGCAATCCATGCTGTGACGTCAATTCGGCGTCATGGCCCCAGGGCAGGGAAATCACATGTTCGCGCGTGACAAAGGCAAGTAGCGCTCTATGTATGCTTGCATCGATCTGGGTTCCAACAGTTTCCACCTGTTGATTGCCGAGAAGCGCAAAGGCAAAGTCCTCCTGATCGAACGTTGCAGCGACAAGGTGCAGATCGGTGAGGGGGTCCAGGTAACCGGTCAGATTTCCCCTGCCGCCTTTGAGCGTGGTCTGCAGAGTCTGCGCCATTTTCAGAGTCTGATCGCCCTGCATGCCGTCAAGCGTTATTGGGCCCTGGGCACCAACACATTCCGCACCGCCGACAATGCCGACGCATTCATCCAGGCGGCCGCCGACATCGGCATTCAGATATCCGTCATTTCCGGTGTGCAGGAAGCGGTGCTGATCTATGCCGGCGTGATCTCCGCCCTCCCCACCACCAGCAATAAGCGGCTGGTCATCGACATCGGTGGCGGCAGTACGGAAGTCATCATCGGCAAGAAGCACAAGCGGCTGATCACCCATTCCCTGCCGGTCGGATGTGTGGCCTGGAGGGATCGTTATTTTTCATCGAGTGGTCCCTTCGAGGTGCTGGACAAGCGGCTGGATGAGGCCACTGAGGCGGCGCGGAAAATATTCAAAGCCGTGGCACCCGGGGTCAACAAGTATGACTGGGTGGAAGCCTATGCATCGTCGGGGACGGCCAAGATGCTGGCTGCCGTTTGTCAGGGTCAGGGATTTGCCACCGGGGAGATTTCCCAGTTGGCATTGTCGAGTCTGCGCGACCTGATGGTGCAGGCCATTGCGGAAGGTCAGGAGTTGCCTGGACTCAAGGACAAGCGGCGTGATCTGCTGCTGCCAGGCTGTGCGGTCATGCTGGGGCTGATGGCCGCCTTCAAGTGCGATGTGATCCGCTTCAGCCCGGCGGCACTGCGGGAAGGCATGTTGGAGTTCATGGTGAAAAACCGGCAGACCCTGAAGGCGGTCAAACACGACGCCATGCCGAAAGTGAATGTTTCAGCTGGACCGTGACTGCCAATAACGTTATGAAAAATAAATAGATACTCACCTGGCGTCCGATGATTTGTCATATTTTTGCAATATGCCAGGGCTATAGTCTTGGCTATTTTTCGACCGCAATTCACAAGGCAGCGCTTGTGGAGGGATTTCAAATGACGATGAACGTATTCACAAGGGCCCTGGTGACCAGCTTGATGCTGGGTAGCTGTCTCGCCCATGCCCAGGTCGACCCGTCGCTTCCCGTCTACGAGCGGGCCAGCGGAATATCTGGAAACCTTTCCAGCGTGGGCTCCGATACCCTGGCCAATCTGATGACCTTGTGGGCGGAAGAATTCAAGCGGGAATATCCCAACGTCAATATCCAGGTCCAGGCAGCGGGGTCCTCCACCGCACCGCCTGCGCTTACCGAGCGAACCGCCAATTTCGGCCCCATGAGCCGCGAGATGAAAGACAATGAGATCGAGGCATTCGAAAGGCGATTCGGCTACAAGCCCACTGCGGTTCCGGTGGCCATCGATGCGTTGGCTGTGTATGTTCACAAGGACAACCCCGTCGCCGGGCTGACCCTGGCCCAGGTTGATGCCATATTTTCGAGCACCCTGCGATGTGGTTATTCCCGGCCGATTGAAACCTGGGGCGACCTGGGGCTTACCGGAGGCTGGGAACGACGTGGTTTTCAGCTGTTCGGTCGGAATTCGGTGTCGGGTACCTATGGTTACTTCAAGGAAGTGGCGCTGTGCGAAGGTGACTTCAGAAACAATGTGAATGAGCAGCCCGGGTCCGCATCCGTTGTTCAGTCAGTGAGCACATCCATCAACGGGATTGGTTACTCCGGTGTTGGTTATCGAACGTCCAGTGTGAAGTCAGTACCCCTGGCGCGCCGCGAAGGTCAGCAATTTTTTGACGCCACCCCGGAAAACTCGATTGCCGGCAATTACCCGCTGGCTCGATTCCTCTATGTTTATGTCAACAAGGAACCCAATCGACCGCTGTCACCGCTGGAAAGGGAATTCATCAAGCTGGTCCTGTCACAGTCTGGTCAGAATGTTGTCTTGAAAGACGGTTACATTCCGTTGCCAGCCCGTGTTGTCGAAGTGACCCTGGAAAATCTGGGCATTGAGTAATTCTGCAGCATTTGGCATTAATCAGTCGGCGATGCCGCTGACTCACTGCCCCTGATATCAAGAAAAATTTCATGAACACGCCCGCCAGCCCACCCACAGGTGGTATCAGTCACTCTGCCGTTGCCGCATCCGACACCCAGAGAGCGTTGTATGATCCGGCCACCAAGGCCCGGCGTCGGCTGCGTCACTTCTATGATCGCGCCGCCGAATTTCTGATCGCAACGGGCGGAGTGGGAGTCATCATTGCGGTACTGCTGATCTTTGTGTACCTGCTGTATGAAGTATTGCCCTTGTTCCAGTCGGCCAGGGTTACCAAGCTGGGTGAGTTCCAGCTGGAGCAGGATACCGGCACAGAGGTGTTGCATCTTGCCATCGAGGAGCAGTCAGAGATCGGCATGCAGCTCGGCAACAATGGGCAACTGGTATTTTTCCGTATCTCCGACGGCAGCCCGGTGGATACATTGCCGATAGCCATACCGGCAGGAGACTCCATCACCAGCTTCGCTCTCAACTCTGAGGAAAGTGGCGTTTTCGGGGTCGGCTTGAGCAGCGGCAAGGTGATGCTTGCCCAGTACAGTTATGCCAGCCGCTTTGACCAGGACGGTGTGCGAAGCATACTGCCAACCCTCAGCTATCCATACGGGGAAATACCATTCGAGCTGTTCGAACAACAGTCAGTGGACAATCTCGCGATCCGTCAGCGGGGCGATATCCTGCTGGTGGCTGCCAGTAACGCTCAGGGGCAGACGGAACTATTGCGCATAGAAGAGGAGCGCAATCTGTTTTCCGCGTTCAACGCTGCCGGGACCGCGCAGGAATTTGACATCAGCAGGGCCTCCCTGTCCGTGCAGGTGTTGAACATCAATGACACCTTCATCGACATGGACCAGCGCTGGCTCTACTTTGTCACCGATCTGGGGCGGCTGTCGCTGGTGGATATTCGTCCCGCGCTGGCCGGCCAGGCCAGCAGCATAGAAACCGAAGTCATCGTGGTGGATGGCGATGCGCGACCGACGGAGATAGATTTTCTGCTGGGGGGCATCTCCCTGATGGTTGCCGATGATACGGGTACCGTCACCCAATGGTTTCTCACTAACGTCGATGGCAATGTTCGACTGGAACCGGTGCGAAATTTTCGCAGCGATGACTATCCCATCGTGGACATGACACCGGAGCAGCGTCGCAAGAATTTCGTCACGGTGGATGCAGCCGGCTACGTCGGAATCTTCAATTCCACCGCCCATCGCCAGGTGCTTCACGAACAACTGGTGGAGGGCACTCCAGTGGCGATTGCCATTTCACCCCGTGGTGACACTTTGTTGACTGAAACAGAATCCGGGTTGGTGACAGTCTGGGACGTACACAATGAACATCCCGAAGTCTCCTGGTCCGCCTTGTGGGGGAAGGTCTGGTACGAGAACTATCCCGAGCCTGACTACATCTGGCAATCCTCCGCAGCAACCAATGATTTCGAGCCCAAATACAGCCTGACACCCCTGGCATTCGGGACCCTTAAAGCCGCGTTCTATGCCATGCTGCTTGCCACCCCTCTGGCCATCTGTGGTGCCATCTTCACCGGGTATTTCATGGTTCCGGTGATGCGCCGGCAGGTCAAGCCGCTGGTTGAACTGATGGCAGCCCTGCCCACGGTGGTATTGGGATTCCTCGCCGGGCTGTGGCTGGCTCCCTTTGTGGAAACCAATTTGCTGGGGGTATTCAGTCTCCTGATCGTGCTGCCGCTGTGTATTCTGGCGGCGAGCTTTGTCTGGATGCAATTGCCGGACCGCTTGCGGCACTTGGTTCCGGATGGCTGGGAGGCTGCAATCCTGATTCCGGTGATCATCGTCTGCACCTGGCTTTCCTTCGCCATGAGTACCCAGATCGAGAGCTGGTTTTTTGGCGGCGACCTGCGGAGTTTCCTCACTGAAGTGCTGGGCATCACCTATGACCAGCGCAATGCACTGATTGTCGGACTCGCCATGGGATTCGCCGTAATCCCGACCATTTTCTCCATCGCTGAGGATGCCATCTTTACGGTGCCCAAACAGCTGACCTATGGATCACTCGCCCTCGGCGCCACGCCCTGGCAGAGTCTCTACCGTGTCGTGCTGCCGACGGCCAGTCCCGGCATCTTTTCCGCGGTGATGATCGGCTTTGGACGGGCAGTCGGTGAAACCATGATCGTGTTGATGGCGACCGGCAATACTCCCATCATGGACATCAATATCTTCGAAGGCATGCGTACCCTGGCGGCCAATATCGCCGTGGAAGTGCCCGAATCCGAGGTTAACAGCACCCATTACCGCATCCTGTTTCTGGCCGCGTTGGTTCTGTTCCTATTCACTTTTGTGTTCAATACCGTGGCAGAAATCATCAGGCAGAGCCTGCGCAAAAAGTACAGCACCATATGAAGAAGAAACTCAAAAAGTGGTTTGACGATGGCACTCCCTGGATCTGGGCCAATGCCGGTGCCGTGGCCATCAGTATCGTTATGGTGGTGGGATTGCTGGGTCTGCTGGCGGTGCGTGGACTTGCTTATTTCTGGCCGGCGGACGTGATGCAGGCCGTGTACTCGCCGCCGGTTTCTTCAGGCACACCTGTGGAAATGGCCATTCTCGGTGAAATCGTCCAGAGCGAGCGGGTGTCGGCGGCGCAGATCGCGTCATCCGGTATTCCAGTCGATGAATCGCAGGTTCTGTACACACGCAGTCTCATCAAGCGGGGCAATCGAGATATCACCGGCAGTGACTTCTCGTGGATTCTCAACGACTATCTATTCCGACAGGATTTCCCCGAGGATGTGGTGGTTCTGGAGCGCAGGGAGTGGGGCAATTTCTACGGCTTTCTGCAGGAAATTCGGGAAGAGGACACGGTGGTTGCCAGCGGTTCTGACCCGCAGCAACTATGGCAGGAATTTACCACAAGGCTGGAACGCGTGTTGGAAATACACGACGCCATCTACGATGTCGAGAAAGATGACATCGGTAGTATCAACTATGCGGTGGAGCGGCTTCGCCTGGACCAACGCCGCCTGGAGTTGTCAGACTCCACATCACCGGCAGTGCTGGCTGACCTGGACAGCAGGCGGCTCGGGCTCGATGCCGAGTACGAAGTTCTGCAGGCGCGGCTGGCAGAACTTTATACGACCATCAATCGTGACACGGCATTGTTCACGACCGCCGATGGCCAGCAGATCGAGGTGGAGCTGGCCGATGTGGTCAGAGCCTATCGCCCCAACACAATGAATTATTTCAACAAGATGGTGGTTTATCTGCAGAAGCTGGGGGAATTCCTGACGGACGAGCCGCGGGAGGCCAATACCGAAGGTGGAATTTATCCCGCCATTTTCGGCACGGTCATGATGGTGTTATTGATGTCAGTGTTTGTTACCCCGTTCGGCGTGGTGGCTGCAGTCTATCTGCGCGAGTACGCAAGACAGGGTCTGTTGACTCGCATTATCCGCATTGCCGTCAATAACCTGGCCGGGGTACCCTCTATCGTGTATGGCGTGTTTGGCCTGGGTTTCTTCATCTATTTCATTGGTGCAGAAGTGGACCAGGCCTTTTATCCGGAAGCACTGCCTGCCCCCACGTTCGGCACGCCGGGCCTGTTATGGGCGTCGCTTACCCTGGCCCTGCTGACAGTTCCCGTGGTGATTGTTGCCACGGAGGAAGGACTGGCGCGGATACCCCGCAGTGTGCGTGAAGGTTCCCTGGCCCTGGGTGCCACCAAATTCGAAACCCTCTGGCGTGTGGTATTGCCCATGGCCAGCCCGGCGATGATGACAGGATTGATTCTGGCAGTGGCCCGGGCAGCTGGTGAAGTGGCGCCTTTGATGCTTGTGGGCGTGGTCAAGCTGGCACCTTCGCTGCCTTTGGACGGCAATTACCCCTACCTGCATCTGGATCAGAAGTTCATGCATCTGGGGTTCCACATTTATGATGTGGGCTTCCAGAGCCCCAATGTCGAGGCTGCACGCCCGTTGGTGTATGCAACAGCACTGCTGCTTGTAATCGTCATTGCTGTCCTGAACCTGACCGCAGTGGCAATTCGCAACAGCTTGCGTGAAAGATACAAGGCGCTGGACGTATAGCGCTATTCAATTGATCATAGAATTCAGGCAGTCTCCAATGAACGAACAGGAATCCATGCAGCAAGATGCCATTACCGCTAGACTGAAAGGCCTGGACACCAGTCGCTCGCTTTCACGAGGTGATGATGCAACCCGGACGGCGCTGGAAACCTGTCTGGAGGTGGAAAACCTCAATCTCTTCTATGCCCAGAACAAGCAGGCATTGACCAACATCACCCTGTCCATACCAAAACAGCATGTCACGGCCTTCATCGGCCCCAGCGGTTGTGGAAAATCCACCCTGTTGCGCTGTTTCAATCGCATGAACGACCTCATCGACGATTGCGTCATCAAGGGGGCGATCCGCTTGCATGGCACGGATATCTACCAGAAGTCCGTGGATGTGGCGGATTTGCGACGCCGGGTGGGCATGGTGTTCCAGAAACCCAACCCGTTTCCCAAGACGGTATATGAAAACGTGGCCTATGGGCTGCGCATCCAGGGTATCAATAGGAAGCGGGTTCTGGACGAAGTGGTGGAAAAATCCCTGCGCGGTGCGGCCCTGTGGGAAGAGATAAAGGACAGGCTCAACGAGAGCGCCCTTGGACTGTCGGGTGGTCAACAACAGCGACTGGTAATTGCCCGTACGATCGCGGTAGAGCCGGAAGTGCTGCTGCTGGACGAGCCCGCGTCCGCTCTGGACCCCATATCAACCCTGAAAATCGAAGAGTTGATCAACGAACTGAAAAAGAAGTACACCATCGTTATCGTAACTCACAATATGCAACAGGCCGCCAGGGTGTCAGACTTCACAGCATTCATGTATCTTGGCAATATGGTTGAGTTTGATACTACAGACAATATCTTTACCAACCCAACTGATAAAAAGACAGAAGACTACATCACCGGGCGGTATGGATAGCCGTCAATGGCTCGCAGTAGAACCTAATTCCCGGTAATCATCGTTGCTCGTCATTCAGGCAAACCTATGAATCAACACGTTGAGCATCACACTCATCATATATCTCAACAGTTCAATATCGAACTGGAAGAAGTCAAGAACCATATGCTTGAAATGGGTGGTATGGTAGAGAAGCAGCTGAATGATGCTCTGGATGCCATCATGCAGGCGGACAGCGGCATGGCGCAAATCGTGCGCCAGGAAGACGACGAAATCAACGCCATGGAAGTTTCCATCGATGAGGATTGCAGCAGGATCCTGGCCAGGCGGCAGCCCGCTGCCAGCGATTTGCGACTGGTTCTGGCCGTGATCAAGGCGATCCGGGACCTGGAACGCATTGGTGACGAGTCATCCAAGATTGCCAAGATGGCCATAAAGCTCAGCGAGGAGGGCGAGTCACCGCGGGGCTATGTGGAAGTCAGGCACATCGGCGAGCGGGTGTCCAAGATGGTTCACATGGCACTGGACTCCTTTGCCCGCTACGATATCGAGTCGGCGCTGGCAGTGACCCGCGAAGATGAGAATGTGGATGAGGAATACGGCAGTGCGATGCGCGAGATGGTGACCTTCATGATGGAGGACCCGCATACCATTACGAGAGTGCTGAACATCATGTGGGCCCTGCGTGCATTGGAACGTATCGGCGACCATGCCAAGAATATTGCCGAGCACGTCATCTACCTGGTTAAAGGCACCGATGTGCGCCACAAGGGGTCCCGCAAGGCTGGCAAAGCTTCTGAAGAGAAAGAACAGGAGGAAGAGGAAGAGTAAACACCACAGGCTGGAGACGATCAGAGCCCGGGCTGATAACCCGCACCCTGGCAGTACTGATCCGCCGCCTTCAGCCTCCGCCTGCCACCTGCTGCAGATCCTTTGCCCAGGTTACCCGGTTGATCGGAAATATACAGGTGAAGCAACTGCCTTTGCCAGGCTGACTGGCAATGTCCAGTGTGGCGCCATGTCGCACCAGGACATGCTTGACAATGGCCAGACCGAGGCCGGTACCACCCGTGGAGCTTGCCCGACTCACATCAACCCGGTAGAACCGTTCGGTTAACCTCGGGATGTGATGCTCCTCGATGCCGATGCCATTGTCGGATACGGATATCCTGAGTGCATTGCTATCCACGGCCACTTCAATGACGATCCTGCCGCCGGCCGGTGTGTACTTGGCAGCATTGAAGACCAGGTTGGACACCGCACTGTAAAGTTCACTGCGATCGGCACGCAGTAACATCCCCTGCTCGCAAGCCACACTGATGTCATGCCCCTTGTCGGCGAAAAGCTGCAAAGAATCACTGCGCACTTCAAGCAGAAGCTGTCGCACGTCGATGGCCGTCTGTTGCCGGGTGATGGCCTTGGTCTCCAGGCGCGACAACATCAGCAGGTCCCGTACGATATTCTCCATGCGCCGTGACTGCTGTTGCATTTGCTGCAAGGGTTTGCGCCATCGCGGTTCGATACTGTCGATATTTTCCAGCAGTGTTTCCAGATAGCCGCTGATGACAGTTATGGGTGTGCGCAGTTCGTGGGATACATTGGCAACAAAATCCTTTCGCATCAACTCCAGACGATGAATCTGGGTGATGTCGCGAACCACGATGAGTTTTTCCCGTTCGCCGAACAGGGTGATCTGGAATTCCAAAACGATGTTATTGTCACGCGGCGAATTGATGGTGAGGGGTTCGGAAAATTTTTCCTTGTAAAAGTAGTCGGAAAATCTCGGATCGCGTATCAGGTTGGTTGCCGGCTGATGTTTGTCCTGCGGATAACGCAGCCCGAGCAGGTCGCCGCCGGCCTTGTTCCACCAGTCGAGATTGCCTTGCTTGTCAATGAGGATGACAGCCATCTCGAGGGCGGCCGATGACTCCTGGGCCTTGTCCAGAATGGACTGCAGATACTCCGAAGCGCGCCGTTCCCGTTGCTGCAACCGGTAAATGCCATCGAAGATGTCTCCCCAGAATCCCTTGCTTTCGGGAGGCGGTGTGTTGCTTTCCTCCGCCAGGTGCGACAGCCAGAGGTACAGTCTGCGCACCTGATAGATGGCGTTGGCAAAATAGGCAGTCAGTGTTACCAGCAGAAAGAGTAACAACTGGTCAAACACCAGACCCAGAACGATCGCTGCCGCCAGAACAAACAGGACACGGTGCAGTTCTTTTCGCCAGTTTTGTAACAACGCTTATTCCTTGAGCCGGACGTGCAGGGCACTATAGCCAATCTGCTGTGTAAAATAAATGTCAGTCAGGCAGGTGCGATCGTCCTGCTCAAGGGAAGCGTCTGCAGTGATTCAGGAAGGTTTTACAGAGAATCGATAGCCCGCGCCTCGCACGGTCTGAATCAGCTTGGCATAGTTGATGCTGCTTTTTTCCACGGAACTCAATGCCTTCCGCAGGCGGCGTATGTGCACGTCGATGGTTCGTTCGTCCAGGTAAACATTGCCACCCCACACCTGATCCTGAATATTGTCACGACTGAATACTTTTTCCTGATGTGACATGAAAAACTTCAGCAATCGAAACTCAGTGGGTCCCATTTCGACCGGATTATCCTCGATCGTAATGCGGTGACTGGCCGGATCCAGCTGCAGGTCAAACACCCGTAACACTTTGTCCTGGGTATTGCCCTGGGCGCGACGCAGTACCGCTTTGATGCGGGCCACCAGTTCCCGCGGTGAGAAGGGCTTGGTGATGTAGTCGTCCACGCCGGCATTGAGCCCCTGCACCTTGTTGTCTTCACTGGTTTTGGCAGTCAGCATGATGATGGGAATGTCGGCGGTGAGTTCCTCGCGCTTCAGGCGCCGGGCCAGCTCGATGCCGCTGCCGCCAGGCAGCATCCAGTCGAGCAGGATGAGATCGGGGCGCTTGTCGATGACAGCGATATGGGCCTGATGGGCTGATTCGGCGGTCAGGCTGCTGAAGCCGGCCAGATCCAGGGTGATGGCGATCATGTCGCGGATGGCGGCTTCATCGTCGACTACGAGTATGGTGGACTCAGACATACTTGGCTTCCAAATAACCGTACACTATTGATTTAGCACGCAATTTAATCAGCAGTATATGACATATATATGACAATCAGGAAGCTTTGCAGGGGCTGGAATGAAGCCTCGATTCTGTGCCAAATCAGGGAGTTTGGGATTAAAACCATTAAAATCCCTTTCCTGGACCAATTATTCATGCAGCGTGGCCGGACTGGATTTATAATGGCGGCCCGCTAATTACCTTACTCCCCACAACAGGCAGGTACTTTTTGTCATGACTATTCAACCGCAGAGTGTGTTACGCACCTTGACCCTGGGTGTCGCCGTTTCGGCGCTCCTGCTTACCGCGATTCCGGCCACTGCCGAGAAAGGTCAGTTCTACGTGGCTCCCGGTCTCCAGTGGCTCGACGCCAACAACCGTTCAGGACTGGATGACTCCCTGGGCCTCGCCATCGGTCTGGGTTATGACTTCATCGATCGCATCAGTGGTGAGCTGGATTACTTCTCGTTGAACCCGGATTTCAAGAACAACACCGGCGATGTGGACCTCGATCACTGGCGCCTGGATCTGGTCTACGACCTGAATGCCAAGCTGGGGGCTTTCGATACCTTCGTGGCCACCGGTCTCGGCAATACGGATTACGAATTCGAAGACTCTTCCGTGTGGGACCTGGGAGCTGGCGTGTCATATCGGCTCAGCGACAATGTCAGCTGGCGGACCGCCGTACGTAACTATCTGAACCTGGATCACGACAAGAGTGATCTGGGGATCGATACCTCCCTGGTTGTCCGCTTTGGCGCGCGTCGCCCCGCGGTGGTGGAAACTCCGCCGCCAGCACCGGCTCCCGCTCCCACGCCGGAACCCGTGCGTCCAGCCCCACCCCGCGAGGAGGTGGCCCGTATCGACCTGATGGTGAATTTCGATTTCGACCGCTCCGAGGTGAAGCAGGAATTCATGGATGAAATCCAGCGGGTGGCTGATTTCATGCGTCAATATCCGGACGTGGACGCCGAACTGGAAGGCCATACCGACAGCGTCGGTACCGATGCCTATAACCAGGGTTTGTCCGAGCGTCGCGCCAATGCCGTACGGGATGTACTGGTCAACCGCTTCAATATTCCCGCCAGTCGCATCAGCACGGTGGGCTTCGGCGAGTCACGACCCATCGCCTCCAATACCACCGATGACGGGCGGGCCCAGAACCGCCGCGTGATTTCGGTGATTCTGAAGACGATCCAGAACTGAACGGCAGTCCCGACGGCCGGGGCATGGCTGTCCCGGTCAGCTCCATCGATGATCCGGCATTGCGCTGGCAAGCCCTGGAGGCCTGGTTTCCCAGGCCACCGGGCCCCTGGCGGCGCTGGCTGCTGGACGAGGGCTCCCTGACACGCAGTCTGCAGCAGCTCAGCAAGGGCGACTTCCGGGTCATGTTAGTGGATGAGGGCTGGACCCGCTGCCGGACAGCAGCCCTGCTGGACTTGCTGGAACCTCCTTATCGCAACCAACGCATGTGGTCACGCAAGGTGGTGCTCGTGGGTTGCGGGCAACCGTGGGTGGCGGCCCACACCCTGGTGCCCCAGGGCAGCCTGGACAGTCCACTGCAACAGGTCAAAAAACTGCGCTCCCGGCCGCTGGGAGCCTTTCTCTTCCGACATCCCCGATTGTGCCGCAGCAGGATGCTGGTGGCCCCCACGCCCGCTGGTTGGGGGCGCTGTTCGGTGTTCCGTTTGTTTGACCGCCCCATCCTCGTAGCCGAGTACTTCCTGCCGGATCTCATCCGGCCTGCTGAATGACTGGCGATCTGACCACGCTGGACTATACTTGTCCCACATCATTCAAAAGGTGAATTGACCACGCGCTGATCTGCCAAACCACCCCAATCAATTACAAGAAAAAGGAATTTCACGTGATTGACGAGCCCCAGCCCTACGCTGTCCCTGGTGACGTACCTGGTGACGTACCTGTTGATAGTGACGCATTGATTGCCTTCGACCAGCCCATTCCCGCGCCTGACCGGGAAGACCCCGATGGTTTTGCCGACGCCACCCGCCTGTATTTGCGGGAAATCGGTTTCACACCCCTGTTGAGCCGTCAGCAGGAAATTCACTTCGCCCGCCTCGCCCAGCAGGGAGACGCCGGCGGGCGGCGGCGCATGATTGAGAGCAATCTGCGCCTGGTGGTGAAAATCGCCCGTCGCTATCTGCACCGCGGGCTGTCCCTCCTGGATCTCATCGAGGAGGGCAATCTGGGCCTCATTCGTGCCGTGGAAAAGTTTGATCCAGATAAGGGCTTCCGGTTTTCCACCTATGCCACCTGGTGGATCCGCCAGAACATCGAACGGGGTCTGATGAACCAGACCCGAGCTATCCGTCTGCCGGTCCATGTGGTCAAAGAGCTGAATGTCTGCCTGCGGGCGGAGCGGGAATTGTCCAGCCGTATGGCAGGTGAGCCCAGCCTGGAGGATATCGCGACGCGGGTGGCGCGACCGGTGCCGGAGGTGAAGCGCGTGATGTCCTACAACGACAGGGTGACGTCAGCCGATGCCCCGCAGGCGCCGGATTTCGAACGCCCGCTGCTGGACAGTCTGCCGGATCAGCACCTCAGTGACCCAGGAGAATTGCTGCAACAGGCACAATTGCTGGACTGTATCTCCCGTTGGGTCCAACAGTTGCCGGAGCGGCAGCGGGAAGTGCTGAGCCGCCGTTTTGGTCTGGATGGTTTTGATGTGCAGACCCTGGAGACCATCGGGGCGGAGATCGGCCTCACCCGGGAACGGGTGCGACAGATCCAGATCGAGGGGCTGCGGCGCCTGCGCCTGATCATGGGGCGGGAAGGCGTCGCCCGGGACGTGCTGTGGGAGTTCAGAGGCTAAAGGGGGCGGCGGCTTGCTTGCGGGTCCGGCGGGTGTCAATTATCCTTGCCAGCCACCATCGCATCCCGTGCGACAGTCAGTTCCCTCAGCCAACGGATTTCCCATGTCACAAGAACAACCCGCGTCCGGCGCCCTGGCAGGCATCAGGGTCATCGACCTTTCCCGAGTTCTGGGTGGGCCTTATTGCACACAGGTACTGGGTGACCATGGTGCGGAGATCATCAAGATCGAACCGCCCCAGGGTGATGAAACCAGGGACTGGGGCCCCCCGTTCCATGAAGGGGATGCCGCCTATTTCATCGGTGTAAATCGTAACAAACGCTCCATGGGATTGGACCTGTCGAAGGAACGCGGGCGGGAGGTGCTGTTGCGGCTGCTGGAAGGCGCCGATGTCCTGGTGGAGAACTACAAGCCCGGGGCCATGGAGAAATGGGGACTGGGTTACGAGGCCGTGCTGCGGCAGCGGTTTCCGCGGCTCATTCATTGCCGGGTCAGTGGCTTCGGGGCGGATGGACCGCTCGGCGGCTACCCCGGCTACGATGCCATCGTGCAGGCCATGGCCGGCTGGTTCAGTGTCAATGGCGAGCAGGGCAGCAAGCCCACCCGGCTCGGGCTGGCCATGGTGGACATGGGTACCGGCCTGTATTCCGCCATTGCCATCCTCATGGCCGTGGTGGAACGGCAGCGGTCCGGGCTGGGACAGTATCTGGACATGACCCTTTACGACAGCGCCGTCTCCCTCATGCATCCCCATATCGTGAACTTCAACTTCTCCGGCAAGGTTCCGGGGCCAACGGGCAATGCCCATCCCAACATCAGTCCCTATGACACCTACCGTACCGCGACAGTGGATATCTTCATCGGGGCCGGCAACAACGGGGCGTTCGCCAAGCTGTGCCGGGAACTGGGCCGGCCCGAGCTGATCGATGACCCGAGGTTCAGCAACAACATCGACCGGGTCAACAATCGCCTGGCTCTGAAGGCAGAACTGGAATCCAGCCTGGTGCGGATCGACGGTAATGAGCTGTTCCCCAAACTGCTGATGGCGGGGTTGGCATCGGGCCCCATTTACGACACCCGCCAGGTGGTGGAACACCCCCATACCGCCCACCGCCACATGCGGGTGGAGGACGGCTGGTATCGCATGACCGGCACCCCCATCAAACTGTCCAGGACCCCTGGATCCATCCGTAAACTGCCACCAAAATTTGGCCAACACACGCGTGAGATTCTTGCGGACTACGGCTTCTCAGAGGCGGAAGTGTCTGAATTGCTTGCAGAAAATACAGTTCTAGACACGCGGAAATAATTCCTGGCCCAATCCCTTGCCAATTTCTGTTTTGGTGTTATAGTTACCTACAACACTATAAGGGTGCTACACAGGCATGCAAATCAACTGGAACGACAAGGAACCCATTTACCAGCAGCTGCGGGACCGGCTCATGGAGCTGATCCTCGACGAGGTATTGCTGGAAGGTGAGGCTCTGCCGTCGGTACGTCAGATTGCCAGTGAGCAGCGGATCAATCCAATCACGGTTTCCAAGGCCTTCCAGATGTTGGTGGATGAAGGCCTGGTGGAAAAAAGACGGGGGCTTGGAATGTATGTGGTTACAGGTGCAAGAGCAAAGCTCAGAGAGCATGAAAAACAGAAGTTTCTCAGCCGGGAGTGGCCGGCAATTATGGAAAGAATTGCGCGGCTCGATTTGGACGTGGATCAGCTCGTTCGTGGATCGAAGACTGTTTCTGGCCCGCTTGATGGTGATGGGCAATGACCAACATCGTTGAGGCGCGGGGGCTGCGCAAGCATTATGGCCGTTTCAAGGCGCTGGACGGAGTCGATCTGACCATTCAGTCCGGTGCCATAACAGGTCTCATTGGACCAAATGGTGCTGGCAAGACCACCACGCTGAAGGTCTTGTTGGGGCTGTGCGACTTTGAAGGCGAGCTGTCCGTGGTGGGGCGCGATCCCCGCCATGGCCGGCACAAGCTGATGGAAGACGTGTGCTTCATCGCGGATGTGGGCATCCTGCCAAAATGGATGAAGGTGGAGCAGGTGCTCACCTACGCCGAAGCGGTCCATCCCCATTTCGATCGCTCCCGCGCCGAAGGATTCCTCGCCACCACCAAAATCCCCGCCAACAAGAGGGTGAAGGCCCTGTCCAAGGGCATGGTCACCCAATTGCATCTGGCACTGGTGATGGCGATCGATGTGAAGCTGCTGGTGCTGGATGAACCGACCCTCGGCCTGGATATCATGTACCGCAAGGAATTTTACGATCGCCTGCTGAATGATTATTACGACGGCAACCGGACCATCATCGTGAGCACCCACCAGGTGGAAGAGATCCAGACCCTGCTGACCCAGTTGCTGTTCATCAATGACGGGCGCATCGTGCTGGATGCCGAGATGGCGGAGCTGGGCGAGACCTTCGTGGAGCTGGTGGTAGACCAGCATTCACTGGCTGCAGCCGAGGCACTGCAACCCCTGCACAGGCGCAGTCTGCTGGGCAAGCACGCCCTCATTTTTGAGGGGGTTCCACGCAGTACCCTGGCGGAACTGGGGGAATTGCACACGCCCAGCGTGGCGGATCTGTTGGTTGCCAAGATGAAGCAGGGGGCCGCCCATGGATAGATTTGCCGTACGTCAGTTTCTTACCTTGATGCGCCGTGAGTATTGGGAGCATTGGAATCTGTTTGTCGGCACGCCGGCCGTGCTGACCCTGGTGATCGTGGTTGCCGTCTTGTGGGCAGCCAACCAGCCTGATGCCGATCAGCTGAAGGCAGCCCTCGAGCAATTGGGCGTCATAACTGATGGCATGTCCGGCTTCAGCCTGGCGCCATTGCTGATGCCGGCGGCCATACCTTACCTGATCGGGTTGAGTTTCAGTGTCATCGGCTATCTCAACTCCACCCTTTACCAGGACCGTAAGGATCTGAGTATCCTGTTCTGGCAATCCATGCCGGTGTCCGATCTGAAGACCGTGCTGTCCAAGGTGGCTACCGTGGTGCTGCTGGCTCCTGCCATGCTGGTGGTGGCCATGTCAGCCATGTTCATCATTTTCGGCGGTGTCATTGCCATCATGGGCCTGCTGCTGGGTGTGGACACCATCGGCCCTGGCCAGATGCTGGTGGCCGCCCTATACAGCCTGCTGCTGGTGTACCTGTCCTGTGTATTGGGAGCCCTGTGGCTGTTGCCGACCATCGGCTGGCTGCTGCTGTTTTCCGCCTTTGCCAGGAGCCTGCCCTTCCTGTGGGCGGTGGGAACGTTCATTCTGCTGATATTCCTCGAGGACTTCGTGTTTGGCAGCCAGTTTCTGGCCAACTGGGTAGAGAGCCGCACAGGGATCTATCAATACATCGTGTTCCGTCTGGAGGACTTCCCCGGACGCCTGTTTGACTACGACATGCTGCTGGGCATTCTGCTGGGGTCGATACTGATCACCGGTGCCGTCCTGATGCGGCGCTTCACTGACTGAGCGAGGGTTGGGGGATGGAAAAATATCTGCTGAGAAACCGTTACACCCTGCTGGCCAGCGTGATCGCAGCCTACATACTCATCATCGTGATTGAAGGTGTCATCACCGACCGCCAGACCCGGGATTTCACCTTCGAGAATCCTTACTTTGAGCTGGATCTCAACAATCTGGAGGGGCTGGAACAACGGCTGGAGGGCTTGGAAGACGATCCTGACAATTGACAGCCGGCCGTGGCTCCCCTAAAGTGCCAGCCCTGACAGCAACACCATAGCCCTTATCGAATATGAACAACGTCCGTTCCCTCACTTTGCAAAGCCCTGCGGTGGCCAATCTGGCCGCCCGCGCCCGTGCGCGCGCCGCGGCGGCCGCCCGCCCGTGGGCATTGGAGACAACTGGGGCTGATTAACTACTGATACAACAGCAGATCATCAAGAAACCTCTAAGTGTCTCCGGCCTTAGAGGTTTTTTTTTGCCGCCGGAAAAGGGAGTTGAACAGAATGAATGTCATCGATGTGGAAGACCAGATGGGTATCACGTTCAGTGAGCGCCTGCCGCTGGTCGTGGAGTATGGGAAGGGAAGTCATGTATGGGACGACAAAGGGGCCAGGTATCTGGATTTCACATCCGGCTGGGGAGTCACCTGTCTGGGTCACGCCCATCCGGTGATCACCGACGCCATCACCCGTCAGGCATCCCGCATCATCCAGAACCCCAATTCGGGATTCACCTATGCCCCTCCCCGGGCGGAACTGTTGCGGCAACTGAACCACGTATTGCCAGCCGGACTGCGACATGCCTATTTCTGCAACAGCGGTGCCGAGGCCAATGATGCGGCCATCAAGCTGGCGCGCAAGGTCACCGGTCGCATCAATGTGGTGTCGACCCTGGGTTCGTTTCACGGCCGCACATTCAATACCCTGTCGGTATCCGGTGGTCGTCACAACACCAGCCGCTATCTGCCGATCCTGCAGGGAACCTGTTTTGTTGCCCACGATGACATCGATGCGATGTCATCGGTGATCGATCAGGATACCGCCGCAGTCATCGTGGAGCCGGTACAGGGCGAGGGTGGCGTGCGGATCGCGCGACCGGGATACCTCAGCGAATTGCAGGCATTGTGCCGGGCCAACGGTGCCTTGCTGATCGTGGATGAGGTGCAGACCGGATTCTGCCGTACCGGAAGGTTCTTCGCCTGCGGCTACGAAGAGGAATCTTTCAGCCCGGACATCATGACCATGGCCAAGGGCATCGCCGGAGGTTTGCCCATGGCCGCCTTTGCCGTGTCGGCAAAGGTCAATTCCGCCATTCAGAAAGGGGATCATGGCGGAACGTTCAGTGGCAATCCGCTGGCCTGTGCAGTAGCCACCGCGGTGGTGGATTATCTGCGGGTGGAGAATGTGGCGGACCGTGTGCAACGCAGCGGTACCCGACTGCTGGCCGGTCTCAGGGATTTACAAGCTGCCCATGCTCAGCATATTTCGGCTGTGCGCGGGATCGGCCTGCTCACGGCAATGGATGTGGGCAGCGATCAGATTGCCTGGGACATCACCCGCGCCTGTTTGAGCAGCGGATTGCTGGTCACCCCCACACGCAACGGCATCATCCGGCTGCTCCCGAGCCTGCTGGTTGAAGATCTGGAGATTGATTCGGCACTGAACATTCTGAGTGGAGTCTTGCAGGCCAGAAGCTCGGATTGTGGCACGGGCAACGCCACCGCCGGACGCTCCAGGGACAGCCGCGCGGCCGCGGCCTCCGCGGTTGCCGCTGCTTCCTAAGCTGGGATAGTATGCGTGACCTGACTCTCTAAACCCATTTCACCCAGTGCCGGGAACCAAGCAATGTCTATCAAGAACAAACGCATGATTTTCGCCAAGCGTCCGGTTGGCGAGCCGGATGACAGCTGTTTTCGACTCGAGGAAGTGGATGTTCCCGAGCTGCAGCACGGGCAGATACTGATCAAGGTGTTATGGCTGTCCCTGGATCCCTACATGCGGGGACGCATGCGGGATGTCAAATCCTATGCGGCACCCATGGAAGTGGGCGATGTCATGATCGGTGAAAGCGCCGGCGTGGTGGTCAAGAGTCTCTCCGACAAGTTCAAGGCGGGGGATTACGTCACCGCCCATTGCGGCTGGCAGACCATGATCGTCACCGACGAGAATTCCCCCCGACTGATGAAGGTGGATCTCAACAACGGCACCCTGTCGGCCCACCTGGGTGTGGTGGGTATGCCGGGTCGAACGGCTTATTTTGGTCTGCTGGAAGTGGGCAAACCCCATGCCGGGGAAACCCTGGTGGTGGCCGCCGCCTCCGGCGCGGTGGGTTCGGTGGTGGGCCAGATCGCCAAGATCAAGGGCTTGCGGGCCGTCGGCATCGCCGGTGGTCCGGAAAAATGCCGCTACGTTCGGGAAGAACTGAAATTCGATGCCTGCCTGGATTACAAAGCCGGCAACCTGGCCGAGCAGCTCAAGGCAGCCTGCCCGGATGGTATCGACATCTACTTCGAGAATGTGGGTGGTGATGTCACCCGCGCCGTTGCACCCCTGCTGAATGCGGGCGCCAGGGTGCCGATCTGCGGTTACGTCTCCAATTACAATGACGAAGACATCGCGGGTTCTGACCTGCCGTTCCAGATTCTGCAGAAGCTGGATCCGGTGCCCGAGCACCGCTTCTTTGTGGTCACTGAATGGATGGACCGCTGGGTACAGGCCACCCGGCAGCTGGGGGCCTGGGTCAGCGAGGGCAAGATCAAGTACCGGGAATCCATCGGAGAGGGGCTGGAAAATGCCCCGGAGCTGTTCCGCGGCATGCTTAAAGGCCGCAACTTCGGTAAACAGCTCGTCAAGATTGCCGACGAGTAGACATGAGCGGACCAGTACAGGATTTCCATCTGCAGAACCTGTTCGATGT
>JBJOHV010000100.1:0-41464 GCA_046047495.1 Pseudomonadota bacterium
CGACCATAGCGAGTGTGAACCACCTGATCCCTTCCCGAACTCAGAAGTGAAACCACTCAGCGCCGATGGTAGTGTGGGGCCTCCCCATGTGAGAGTAGGACATCGTCAGGCATCCAAACCAAAGGGCTCACCCATCAGGGTGGGCCCTTTTTTTATTCAGCATCCCACTTAAGGGATCAGGAATCGACCCGTTATACTAAGCGGGGATACAGCTAACCGACGAGTCATTTCCAATCATCTTTGTAAGTCTGAGACCAGTAATGCGTGAGAATGCAGGGATGTCATCAATTGCTGTGGGCATGTCCAGGGCCGCTATGTTCCTGGGGGCACTGTTTCTTGTCACATTCAGCCACAACGGACTGGCGCAATCGCCGTCAGTTGAATTGAAGTCCAGCCGGGACTTCATTTATCAGACCGGCGCAGATGGCCTGCAACCATTCATCATCACTGTAACCAATCCTCGCGACACCCAGTTGCTGGGAGCAAGCTTCGACATAAGCATGCCGGCCACGGTCAGGATCGGGGCTGTGGATGGCGAATGTGCCGAATCGGTTTCTGCCGGGTCCCGCTATTTGTCTTGCCGCATCTTCAGGATTGATCCGCGTTCAACCAGAGTGTTGGATTTTTACGTCGATGGGCCACTGTCGGCTGGAACCGGGCCTCAGTTCTCCATGGTCCTGACTTCACCCAATCTCACTGTGATCGAGCCCAGCAGTTTTGAGGCAAGCCTGGCTGACGGGGACAGGAGTATCCGCGGCAGCGCCCTGACACTGAAACTCATACGGGATATCGGCCATGACGGCAACCAGAATGGAATGCCCGATCTGGATGAGCAGATCATCAAGCCCCAACCGGGTGACACAGTGCAGGAGCTCCTGGCGCGGGAAGCCGTCATAGATATCCTGTTCCTGTATACACCTGCCGCGCAACGCTTTCTGGGAGACAAGCTACCTCACCGTATTCAGCAGCTCATCACAGCAACCAATCAGCGATTTCTTGAGAGCGAAATACCCATTGTGTTTCGAGCTGTTGGGGAAATTGCAGTCAACTACAATGTCGAGACAGCGCTCACGAATGTATTGGATGCCATGCAGGCAGGGATTGATCCGGCGTTCGGCAGTATTCAATCTGACGTTGTGAGCCATGGAGCCGATATGGTTGTCCTGATGCATGGACTGCAAACAGGAACCGATACATTTTGTGGATACGCCTCCCTACAAGGCATTGGTCGACAAGGAGACTTTGACCCTGAGTATTATCGGGGGCAGCTCATGTCAGTGGTTGATGTGGGTCCCAGTTGCACTGATCTGGGTGATATGGCTCCGCTGCTAGCTGCCAATATGGGTGTGGTGCCAGATCGGATCGATACTCCGGATGGAGGTACATTCAGCTTTTCGGCCGGCTATGGGGTGTCCAATGTATTTGCAACACTGGCCACCCGCCTCGGTGCGCAGGACTATGGCAGTGCCGTCCTTGTCGATCGCTTTTCGAATCCTGATGTATTGTGTCAGAACCTCCCGTGTGGCGTGAGTGAAGCGGATATCGCTGCAGGTGCCAATGCCGTCGAGTCGCTGAGCAGAACGCGACATGTGATCAGCGCCCTGAGTGAAAATGTACTTCCCGTGACCACGGCGGATCGGACAGCAAGAATCACACCCACTGAAAGTAACGGCTATGACCTGGAGATATCCCAGACCACAGTGGAAACAGCTGCATTGCAAGGTGCATTTGCAGAATATCAGGTAAGAGTGACCAACCCTGCAGCGGTTACAGTCCACGACCTGGCCATCACTCTGGTTCATCTCAACGGGGGTGTGGTCAATCTCGATCCGCAGACATATCGAATGGATATTTCTGATTCGACCTGTCGCATTCTAGGCAACGATCTTCATGATGCCGGTCTCGTTACCGGGCAAGTGGTGCAGAAGTCAGGGCGGCTGTACTGCTTTGTTCAGACGTTGGGTCCTGGCGAATCTCTCGATCTGAAATATCAGCTCCAAATCGACGATTCACCACCGTCGATCGATGGGCAAAATTATTACCACGAGATCGTTGCCGTCAATGGTAATTTGCAAGCGGAATCAGCTGTGTGTCTTCCTGTGTTTGCCAATCTCGTACTGGCCAGCCAGGGCAGTACGGTCTGCCAGGTGGTAAACGATTTGCTATTTTCCACTGCCCTCGGCAGCGGTTTTCTGGATTTGAATGCTCTGCCCACGGTAACGGGAAACCTTCTTACCATCCCGTTCCTGCGATTGTTTGATGGCAGTCTCTACAGTGTGGACCTGCGCATCATCAATTTCGGGCAGCTGGAACTGGAGGTACAATCCGTGCGGGCTCTGAACAGCAATCTGGTGCCGGCAATGGAGTCTACGTATGATGCTTCGGACGTCCTGGCCATTATTGGGCTGGATGTCGGCATGACCAGTTATAACCTGCAGGCACAATTGGTTCCTGGCTCTGATCCGCCGCGCTTCGGCGCCCTGCAGTTTACCGAGATCATTGCCGGACCCTAAGCTGTTTCACTGGTCTCCATTCGCTCGAAAACGGACGCCATGCAACTGCATGGATCGTGCACGGGTTCACAAGTACCGTGCCGGAATATGCGCTGAGTATTAACGCGGGACTTCGGCTGGTAGACTAGCCGACCTTCATAGGGCTCCAGATATTAAAGGTGATAGTGATGGACGAAGCCAAACAGAAATGGACTATCGATGACGCGCGTGACCTCTACCAGATTGAAGGCTGGGGAATAGGTTACTTTGACATCAATGAGCGCGGGCATGTCACGGTACACCCGACCCGGGACCCGCAACAATCACTTGACCTGTTCGAACTCTCACGGGACCTTGAGCAGCAGGGTGTAGGGTTGCCAGTACTGCTAAGATTTTCCGACATCCTGCGCACCCGCGTATCGGAGCTGGCGCAATGCTTTGCCCAGGCAAGGGAAGAGTTTGACTATGCTGGCGGGTATACGACTGTATATCCCGTCAAGGTGAACCAGCAACGTCATGTAGTGGAAGAGATCCTGGCATTCGGCAAGTCCCTCAACGTGGGTCTGGAGGTAGGCAGTAAGCCGGAGCTACAGGCTGTTCTGGCGCTCACCGACAGCTGCGACCATCTCATCATCTGCAATGGCTACAAGGACGAGGAATTCATGCGACTTGCCCTGATGGGGCAGAAGCTGGGTCACCAGGTATTTGTGGTGCTGGAAAAAATCAGCGAAGTGGACATCCTGCTGCGGGTGGCTCGGGAAATGGGTGTGCGGCCCTGTGCCGGAGTGCGCATCAAGCTGGCTTCCACCGGGTCAGGCAAGTGGGCAGAAAGTGGCGGAGAGCGCAGCAAGTTTGGTCTGACCTCTGCACAACTGGTGCGGGTGATCGACAAACTTAGGCAAGCAGATGCCCTGGATATCCTCAAGCTGATCCACTTTCACATCGGCTCTCAAATCGCGGACATTCGCAGCGTCAAGATCGCCATGGGTGAAGTGAGCCGCTTTTATGTGGAACTGCGCAAGGAAGGTGTCGAGGTCACCCATGTGGATGTGGGCGGCGGCCTGGGTGTGGACTACGATGGCTCCATGTCTACCAACAATGCAAGTGTCAATTACACGATTCAGGAATATGCCAACGACATTGTCTACTCATTGGCTGAAGCCTGTAGGGAGGCTGAGCTGCCGCCGCCCAACATCATCTCCGAATCAGGCCGTGCGTTGACCGCCCACCATGCCCTGTTGCTGATCAATGTCATCGATCTGGAAACCCACGTGCCCGGTCAACCGGATGCTGTCAGCGAGGAAGCCCATGCCCTGGTTCATGACCTGGCAGCAACCTGCGGGGATATTACTGAGCACAATCTTCGTGAGGTGTATCACGATGCCTCCTTTGCCAAGGATCAGGCGCAACAGTTGTTCAACAGTGGTGTGTTGCAATTGCGGGATCGCGCCGCGGTAGAGCGTTTCTATCTCAACATCATGAACCAGGTCGCGGCACTGGCTGCCGAGGACCCGGACGAATACGACGACATCATTCCTGAACTGGATGTCATATTGACCGATCGCTACTTCTGTAACTTTTCGCTGTTCCAGTCCCTGCCGGATTCATGGGCCATCGATCAATTGTTTCCGATTTTGCCGGTACATCGCCTCGATGAAGAACCCACCCGACGCGGTACCCTGCAGGACGTCACCTGTGACTCCGATGGCAAGATCGATCTTTTCATCGGCGGACGTGAGGGCAAGAAGAGCCTGGAGCTGCACACCCTCTCGCCGGATGAACCGTATATCCTGGGCATATTCTTGACAGGTGCCTATCAGGAGATTTTGGGCGATCTGCACAATCTGTTCGGTGATACCAATGCGGTGCATCTGCGCATGAATCAAGGTAGCGAGGGCTATGAGATCACCGACCTTGTCCATGGCGACACGATCACCGAGGTGCTGAACTATGTGCAGTTTGATGCTCAGGCTCTGGTGACCAATTTCCGGCGCAAGATTCAAAGAGCAGAGGGCCTGTCCCGCCAGGATGCCAACACCTTCATCGCTGAATACATCGAGGGCCTGGCAGGCTATACCTACCTGGAAGGCAGCTGATGCTGTCGATACGAACAATATATGAATGTATTTAATGCCTAGTTATAAATATATTTAAATAAATACATATAGATAGATAATATCCCCCCTCGAGTTGTCGCCTCAAATTAATTGCGACACAAAATAATATTCCCTATACTCCCTGCATCGACAAGCATCCTGTCGTGATGTTCCAGCCTGTGGGCCTACTGGTTCCACCGTGCAAAACACCAGAAAAATAACTTGCCACGGAAGGTATCGCCGTAAAAAACCACAAAAACAAGGGGGTCCACATGCGCAATAGTTTTCCCAGTAAACGTAAAACCCTGATCCTGGCCATGATGTTGGCCGGCACGTCGCTGCCGGTCGCCGCACAGCAACCTGAAGATGGCGACATCGAAGAGGTGGTGGTCACCGGTTCCTATATCCGGGGCACGCCCCTCGATGCTCCGTCTCCTGTGCAGGTGGTTGATCGGGAGAGCATCGAGGCCCAGGGTGCCGCCATCATCTGGGACGTGATCAAGAATCTGGAGGTCAATTCCGGTTCCATCACCAATCCAGGTTCCGGGGACAACAGCCAGGTGGAGGGCACTGCCAATGTCAATCTCCGCAACCTTGGTGAAAACTCCACCCTTACCCTGATCAACGGCAAGCGTCAGGTCCCAGCTGCTGCCAATACCCGCAGTGGCGGTGAGTTTGTCGACCTCAATGCCATCCCCCTGGTGATGACCGAGCGGGTGGAGGTCCTCACTGATGGAGGATCGGCCCTCTATGGGGCGGACGCGGTCGCAGGGGTGGTGAATGTCATCATGCGCACCGACTTTGAAGGGCTGGAACTTTACGGTGATGTGCAGGGCCTGGAGGCCGCCAGCAATCTGTTTGATGCCACCGCCAGCGCCATCTGGGGGACCTCATTCAATGATGGTGATACCCATCTGGTTTTGTCAGCCGAGCGGTTTGAGCGGGATCCCGTGTCGGTGCGCTACGGCAATTTCTTCAACGAGAACGTGGAATTTCTCGGCACCGTGGGAACGGCCGGAACCCTGCTCTCCAGCACGTCCTTCGGAGGTAATGTGAGCCCCGGCTGGATCAACCAGTCAGTCATGGATTACAACGTGGCCAATGGCGGAGATGGGGGTGCCATCTATACGGACCCGGGATGCTATACACTGACGTCCCACGATGGCTCGCCCCTCATCATCGGCACCAAGCGGGAGGAGCGGGGCGAACGCAACGGGACTTGCCGGGAGGACAATTCCCAGTGGAATTACATATCCCAGGAAGCCACCCGCAACAGTTTCGCCGGCGCCTTCAACCATACCTTCGAGGACGGCACCGAGTTCTACTCGTTCTTCCAGTACTCGGATTCCACCAACATCCGTGCCGATGACGGTTATAACCAGTCCCGGGGCCCGACTGTGTTTCTGGCTCAACCGGGAGCTTATACCCGCAGCGCCGGATTTGGTGGCAATGCCATAGGTCAGACCCTGGAGATGGGCTTTTTCGCGCCCAATGTGGGGCTGACCCGGCCGACAGCTGCAGATATTCCCAATGCACCCATCTCTGCAGCCAACGGTGGACCCAATGTGGCCATGTACCAGGGCTTGCGCGATGGCCTGCCACGGGGAGGGTCCAATGACAATGAAACCTGGACCAACACCTCCGGCATCCAGGCGGGGTTCCGTGGCGAGTTCGAGGTGGGCGACCGGGTACTTAACTACGATGTCAGTGCCTCCTGGAGCGGTTCCAGCCTGGAACAGACCTACAAGACATTTGCCCGGGATCGGGCGGAACTGGCAGCCAACGGTCTGGGTGGCCCTGACTGTGTACCCAATGGCCGACCCGATTTCGACTTTGGCCACCAACCGGGTCCGTTTGGAGGTGCCGTGCCCCAAGCCTGGCAGTACTACTACGACGGTTTGACCCAAACCTTCTTCCCTGGCTTTGTGTTCACCACCAGGGAAAGCCTGTCCTATGCCCTGACCAGCAACAATCACGGCCAGGGGGGGTGCATGTTCTACAACCCCTTCCTGAGCTCGCTGACGGACCAGAGTCTGGCCAACAACCAGGAGTTGATGGACTGGATCAATCAGAAGGTCAATGTACGCGACAAACGCAACAAGCTGCTGGTGTATGACGCTGTGGTATCCGGTGAGCTGATGGAAATGCGGGGAGGGACGGCAGCATTTGCTTTTGGTGGCCAGTACCGCAAGCGCAATGCCCATTCCCGGGCATCCCTGCTCAACCTGCCAGGTCTGGAAAGCCGCATTCTGGGTTACGACAGCAACGGTGTGCCCAACGAGTATCACTATGTAAGCAACAATTATGATTGTTCGAATTGTGCCTACAATTACGACCACAACCGGATCGTCAAGGCGGTGTTCACCGAGTTTTCCCTGCCGTTCTGGGACAACGTGGAGAGCCAGATCGCCTTCCGCTGGGAGGATTACGGCGGCCAGATCGGCAGCGAGGTATCACCCAAGGTGGCCCTGAGCTGGCGGCCCGTGGATACCCTGCTGTTGCGGGCCTCCTACTCCCAGTCCTTCCGGGCTCCCAATATCGCCATCGTGTTTGAAGGCCTGGAGGCGTCCGGTGTCACGTTCCGGGATCCCATTTCCAACCAGGCGGTGCGCGCCGGTCTGGTGCCGCCCACGGATGAAAATGCGGAGGCCGAGTTCACCTATACCCTGGGTGGGCCCGCGCCGAACGTGGGCAACGAGTATGCCGACACCTACAGCACCGGATTCATCTGGACACCGGAAGGTCGTTTCGATGGCTTGAGCGTGCAGGCGGATTTCTGGCGCTTCGAAGTGAGCGATCGGGTATTGCCAGAACCGCCCATCTCAGCCCTGCAGCCTGAAATCGACGCGTTCACGGCAGCGGCAGCCAATCCGGCGAACTACATTCTGAACGATACGATACCGGCGGACTCCGATACGCCCTATGCAGCCTGTGATCCCGCCGCCCTGGAGGCCCAGTTCGGCCGGGATTCCGCAGAGCGATTGAATTGCGTCGTGGATCCTCGCACCTACTATGCGTCGGGAATCCAAAGGGCATTCGGTACCACTTCGGCGAACCTGATCACCCTGACCCTGGGTGCCGTCAACTCTGGGCAGATCGAGGCGGACGGCGTGGATGTGCGCCTGGGCTACCGTTGGGACACCGACAGGGGGCGTTTCGGCGTGGGGCTGGACTATACCCACGTGCGCCAGTACAAGCTGATCGATGTGCCGGGCCTGGAGCGTGGCTTGCTGGATACGGGTGTGTTCGATGCTGCCGGAACCAACGGCGACGGCAATCTGGTGCGCTCGTTGCCGGACAACAAGGGTCACCTGACCTTCAGCTGGAGCCAGGGCAATCACAGTGCCAATGTGATCAACCGCCACATCGGTTCCTATCAGAACCTGCGCTACCAGACGTCTTTTGAAAACGGGTCTGATTTCACACGCTCCCTGTTGCGACGCAAGATCGACAGCTACGACAGTTGGGATATGCAATACAATTATGTCCATGAATGGGGTAACCGTGACATGGGCATCACCCGCTTCACCGTAGGCCTGCTGGATGCGTTCAACGCGGAGCTTCCCTACTACGAGGAGGGTTCCCTGAACTACGACGCCGGTGTGTTCGACGGCCGGGGTCGTCGCTGGTATGTCAGGGCTCTCTGGCAGTTCTAGATCGATAGGATTTACTGATGGTTGCCGGGCGGCGGTGAGAGATCACCGCCGCCTTTTTTGATCCATTCATTCGTTCCCGAATGATCCCAATCGTTTTGCGACGGATGACGTTGCATCTGGCGCCCTCCCTTCTTATACTCGCCCCGCTTGATCAAAACCCACAATTTGCAAGACCTATAACTTTCAAGAAAAGGGGGTAGTAATGCGCAGTTCATTTCCCGGCAAACGCAAGGCTCTGGCATTGGCAGTCATGTTCGCAGGAACCACATTGTCCATGCCGCTGTTTGCTCAGCAGCAGGATAATGGGGATATCGAAGAAGTAGTGGTAACCGGCTCCTTTATCCGCGGTACGCCGCTGGATGCTCCGTCCCCGGTACAGGTCGTTGACAGAGAAAGTATCGAAGCCCAGGGCGCAGCGGTGATCTGGGACGTCATCAAGAACCTGGAGGTCAACTCCGGCTCCTTTACCAACCCCGGCAGTGGCGAGGCCTACGGGGCCTACAGCCAGACCGAGGGAACCGCCCAGGTCAATCTTCGCAATCTGGGGGAAAACTCCACCCTGACCCTGATTAACGGCAAGCGCATGGCGCCCGCCGGGGCCACCACCCGTGCCGGTGGTGAATTCGTGGATTTGAACTCCATACCCCTGGTCATGACCGAGCGGGTGGAAGTACTGACGGACGGCGGCTCCGCGCTGTACGGGGCCGACGCGGTGGCCGGTGTGGTAAACGTCATCATGCGCACCGACTTTGAAGGCCTGGAACTGTACGGCGACGTACAGGGCATCGAGGCAGCTTCCGATCTTTACGATGCCACTGCCAGCGCCATCTGGGGCTGGGCCAGTGATGATGGCGATACCCATTTCGTGTTGTCCGCCGAGCGCTTCGAGCGGGATCCCGTGCCGGTGGTCTACGGCAACTTTTTTGACGAGAACTCCGAATTCCGCGGCACTGTCGGCACCGCCGGCACCCTGATCAACGTGGCCACGTTTGGCTCGCAGGTTACGCCGGGCTGGCTCAATCAGGCGGTGGTGGATTACAACGTGGCCAATGGCGGCACGGCGGATCCGATTTACACGGACCCGGGCTGCTTTACTGTCACCTCTGCCGACGGCACGCCGTTGCAGATCGGCAACAAGCGGGAGGAGCGGGGGCTGCGTTCCGGTACCTGTACGGAAGACAATGCCCAGTGGAACTACATTGCCAACGAGTCCGAGCGGGACAGCTTCGCCGGTGCCTTCAATCACACCTTTGAGGACGGCACCGAGTTTTACTCCTTCGCCCATTATTCGGACTCCACCACCGTCCGTGCCGACGATGGCTACAATGCCACCCGCGGTCCCACTGTGTTCCTGGCCCAACCCGGTGCCCATGCCCGTACCCTGCCCGGTGGCAACGCCGTGGGTGCCTCCTTGGAGCTTGGTTATTTCGCCGACAGGGTCGGCCTGACCCGACCCACCAGCATTCCCAATGCGCCGGTAGCTGGTGCCAATGGCGGCCCCAACGTGCCGTTCTATCAGGGCTTGCGCAATGGTCTGCCCCGAGTCGGCTCCAATGACAACGAAACCTGGACCAATTCCTCCAGTGTGCAGATGGGTTTCCGCGGCGACTTTGAGGTCGGTGATCGCAGTTTCGACTACGATGTCAGCTACTCCTGGAGCCAATCCAGCCTGGAAGCCCGCTACAAGACCTTTGCGAGGGATCGCGCCGAGCTGGCAGCCAATGGCCTGGGTGGGCCCAACTGCGTGCCCAACGGCACACCGGACTTCGATTTTGCCGGCGCCCGACTGGTGCCCTCCACCGGTGCATTCCCGTCTGCCTGGAGTTTCTACAACAGCGGTCTGACCCAGACCTTCTTCCCGGGTTTCGTGTTCACCACCCGGGAATCCCTGTCCTATGCCCTGACCAGCAACAACCATGGCCAGAATGGCTGTGAGTTCTACAACCCGTTCCTGTCGGCCCTGACCAATCCGGCCCTGGCCAACAGCCCGGAGTTGATGGACTGGATCAATCCCACCGTGCTGCGCACCGACAAGCGCAACAAGCTGGCGGTGATCGATGCGGTGGTGACGGGAGAGCTGGTTGAGTTGCGAGGCGGCATGGCGCAGTTCGCCGTGGGAGGGCAGTACCGCAAGCGCAGTGCAGCCTCCATCGCCCCGGATCTGAACGTACCGGGACTGGAAAGCCGCATTCTGAGCTACACCAATGGCGTTCCCAGTTCATATCACTACGTGAGTAACAACTTCGAATGTTCCCTGTGTTCGTTCACCTATGAGCATCCCCGCACGACCGATGCCTTGTTTGCTGAGTTCTCTCTACCGTTCTGGGAAAACGTGGAATCCCAGATTGCCTTGCGCTGGGAAGACTACGGCGGCCTGATCGGCGACGAGATCTCTCCGAAGATTGCGTTGAGCTGGCGCCCGATCGACACCTTGTTGTTGAGGGGTTCCTTCTCCCAGTCTTTCCGCGCGCCCAATATCGCCATCATCGAACAGGGTCTGGAGTCATCGTCAGTGACCTTCCGCGACCCGATTCGTAACCAGCGGGTACGGGCCGGCCTGGTTCCGCCCACCGATGAAAATGCAGTTGCCGAATTCACCTATACCCTGGGTGGTCCGGCTCCCAATGTGGGCAACGAGTATGCGGACACCTACAGTGCAGGCTTCATCTGGACACCGGAAGGCAATCTGGATGGCCTGAGCGTGCAGGCGGATTTCTGGCGTTTCGAGGTCAGTGACCGTGTGCTGCCGCAGCCGCCCATCTCGGCCCTGCAACCGGAAATCGAAGCATTCACCGCGGCGGCGGCCAACCCGGCCAACTATGTGTTGAACTCAACCATCTCCGGGTCCGCTGCCAATCCCTATACCGCATGTGATCCTGCCGCCCTGGAGGCCCAGTTCGGTCGTGATTCCACCCAGCGTCTGGATTGCGTGGTCGATCCGCGTAAGTATGAGGTTCTCGGTATTCAACGAGCCGCTCTCAGCAACACGGCCAACCTGATCACTCTGACCCTTGGTGCCATCAATTCCGGGCAGATCGAGGCAGATGGCGTGGACATGAAGCTGGGCTACCGTTGGGACAATGACATGGGCCGCTTTGGAGTGTCCATGGACTATACCCATGTGCGTCAATACAAGCTGATTGACGTTCCGGGTCTGACCCGCGGTCTGCTGGACACCGGCGTTTACGATGCCGCCGGCACCACCGGGGACAACAATCTGGTGCGTTCACTGCCGGACAACAAGGGCAATATCACCTTCAATTGGTCTCGCGACAATCACGGCGTGGCGGTCATCAACCGCCACATCGGTTCCTACGAGAACCTGGGTTATGCCACCTCGTTCGAGAATGCCACCGACTTCACCCGTGCATTGCTGACCCGCAAGATCGACAGCTACAACACCTGGGATATCCAATACAATTACAACCATTATTGGGGTAACAGTGATTGGGGTTCCACGCGTTTCACCGTCGGATTGCTGGATGCCCTGGATGCCGATCTGCCTTATTACGAGGAAGGTCAGCTGAACTATGACGCCAGTGTCTTCGATGGCCGCGGCCGTCGCTGGTACGTTCGCGCGCTCTGGTCGTTCTAAGCCCGCGACCGCAGGATGAAAGAGAACGGCAGTGAGCGATCACTGCCGTTTTTTTTTGAGAAACTAATTTGTTCCAAAAATTAATTTATGAAACGAATGAGCTAAGAATTATTTTTATCACATTGAAAAATAACAATATAATAAATTATATCATGATGCTGGCTGTGCATTTTTTTATATATTAATAATGATACAAAATAACTGCTTTGCCACTTCCAGTTAATTCTGTTGCGAGACATTTTCCGGCAAGCCTATACTCGGCCAGCCTGAGTCAGACTGGTTGGTGAGTAGTCATGGCTGACCTCCCCAAATTGTCCCCTCAGCACACTGAATCCATAAAAAGACGTCATACCTAATAAAAACTATTAGAGGGGGTATCAATGCGCAATTCCTTTCCCTGCCAACGCAAATCCATCGCCCTGGCCATCATGCTGGCCAGCGCCGCACTACCCGCATTCGCACAACAAGACGCTGATGATGACGAAATCGAAGAGGTCGTGGTCACCGGTTCCTTTATCCGCGGTACCCCTCTGGATGCCCCATCACCTGTGCAGGTGATCGACCGGGACAGCATCGAAGCCCAGGGTGCCGCCATCATCTGGGACGTGATCAAGAATCTGGAAGTGAACTCCGGGTCCATCACCAACCCCGGCTCCGGGGACAACAGTCAGGTTGAAGGTACCGCCAACGTCAACCTGCGCAACCTGGGTGAAAACTCCACCTTGACACTCATCAATGGCAAACGGCAGGTCCCGGCGGCAGCCAATACCCGCAGCGGCGGTGAATTCGTGGACCTCAACGCCATCCCCCTGGTAATGACCGAGCGGGTGGAGGTGCTCACCGATGGCGGATCCGCGCTGTACGGCTCCGACGCGGTGGCCGGCGTGGTGAACGTCATCATGCGCACCGATTTCGAAGGCCTGGAAGTGTATGGCGACCTGCAGGGCATCGAGGCTGCGGGTGACTTGTTCGATGCCACTGTCAGCGCCATCTGGGGAACCTCGTTCAACGACGGTGATACCCATCTGGTGCTGTCGGTGGAGCGCTTCGACCGGGACCCGGTGTCGGTACGCTACGGCAATTACTTCAACGAGAATTCCCAGTTTCTGGGCACCGTGGGGAGTGCCGGTACCCTGATCACCAGCGCAGCCCTCGGGGCGCGCCTGGCTCCAGGTTGGCTGAACCAGGACGTGGTGAACTACAACATCGCCAACGGCGGCCCTTCCACTGCGGTGTATACCGACCCGGGCTGCTATACCGTGAAGTCCACGGATGGTTCACCCTTGCTGATCGGCACCCTGCGGGAGCAGCGCGGTGAGCGCAGCGGCGTCTGCCGGGAGGACAACTCCCAATGGAATTACATTACCCAGGAAGCCACCCGGGACAGTTTCGCCGGTGCCTTCAATCACACCTTTGAGGACGGCACTGAGTTCTACTCCTTCTTCCAGTATTCCGATTCCAACACCCTGCGGGCGGATGACGGCTACAACCAGTCCCGTGGCCCCACCGTGTTCATGGCCGCGCCGGGCAGTTATGCCGGCAGTGCGGCCTATGGCGGTTACGGGATCGGCATGTCAGCGGAGTTGGGTTATTTTGCTCCCAATGTGGGGCTGACCCGTCCCACGGCAGCCACCATTACCAATGCCCCCATGGATGGTCGTAACGGCGGACCCAATGTGGCTGGTTACCAGGGGCTGCGATACGGCCTGCCCCGTACAGGTGCCAATGACAACACCACCTGGACCAACACTTCCGGTGTACAGGCGGGGTTCCGCGGTGAATTCGAGATCGGTGACCGGGTGCTGAACTATGACGTCAGTGCGTCCTGGTCCGGCTCCAGTCTGGAGCAGACTTACCGCACTTTTGCCCGTGACCGGGCGGAGCTGGCGGCCAACGGCCTCGGTGGACCCGACTGTGTGCCTAACGGGCGGCCGGATTTCGATTTCGTCAATGCAAAGGTGCTGGGCAGCAATGCCCTGAATGCCTGGAACCCCAAGCTCTATGGCCCCGGCCTGACCCAGACCTTCTTCCCCGGTTTCGTGTTCACCACCCGGGAAAGCATGTCCTATGCCCTGACCAGTAATAACCACGGCCAGGGTGGTTGCATGTTCTACAACCCCTTCCTGACCGCCCTCACCAACCCGGCCTTGGCCAACAGCGAGGAGTTGATGGAGTGGATCAATGTCCGCACCAATGTGCGTGACAAGCGCAACAAGGAACTGGTCTATGACGCAGTGGTGTCCGGTGAGTTGTTCGAGATGCGGGGTGGCACGGCCCAGTTTGCCGCCGGCGGTCAGTACCGCCGGCGCAATGCCAAATCCATCGCCTCGCTGTTGAATGAGCCGGGATTGCAGAATCGTATTCTTACGTACGATGCCAACGGCGTACCCAACAGTTTCCACTATGTGAGCAACAACTTTGACTGTTCATTATGCGCCTTCAACTACGACCATGACCGCATTGTGAATGCCGTGTTTGCCGAATTGTCCCTGCCATTCTGGGACAATGTGGAAAGTCAGATTGCCCTGCGTTGGGAGGATTACGGCGGTCAGATCGGCGACGAGATTTCCCCCAAAGTGGCTCTGAGCTGGCGACCCATGGAGACCCTGTTGGTGCGCGGTTCCTGGTCCCAGTCATTCCGTGCGCCCAATATTGCCATCGTGTTTGAAGGCCTGGAATCTTCGAGTGCCACCTTCAGGGACCCGATTCGCAACCAGAAAGTGCGGGCCGGGCTGCTGCCTGCCACCAATGAGAACGCCATCCCAGGCTTCACCTATACCCTGGGCGGGCCGGCACCCAATGTGGGCAATGAGTACGCCGATACCTACAGCACCGGCTTCATCTGGACCCCGGAGGGGCGTCTGGACGGCCTGACCATCGGTGCTGACCTCTGGCGCTTCGAGGTGAGTGACCGGGTACTGCCCCAGCCGCCCATTTCGGCCCTGCAGCCGGAGATCGACGCCTTCAACGAGGCAGTGAAGAACCCGGCCAACTTCATCTACAACGACTCCATTCCGGCGTCCCAGACCCTGTGGCCGACATCCTACTTCCCCTGTGATCCGGCGGCCCTGGAAGCCCAGTATGGCCGGGACTCCACGCAGCGCCTGAATTGTGTGGTCAATCCCCAGGCCTATCTGGCACCCGGCATCCAACGGTCCTTCGGAGTGACCAATGCCAGCCTGATCACCCTGACCCTGAGTGCCATCAACGCCGGCACCATCACGGCGGACGGGGTGGACATGAATGCCGGCTACCGCTGGAGCAACGACTGGGGTCGTTGGGGTGTCAGCATGGATTACACCCATGTGCGTCAGTACAAGCTGGCAGACATTCCGGGTTTTGACCTGGGACTGCTGGATATCGGCGTCTTCGATGCCGCCGGCACCTCCGGTGACGGCAACCTGGTGCGGTCTCTGCCGGACAACAAGGGCCATATCACCTTCAGTTGGGCGCGGGATGCCCATGGTGTGTCTGTGATCAATCGTCACATCGGTTCCTACCAGGATCTGTCATATGATGCCGCCTTCCAGAATGGTAGCGACTTCACCCGCTCCCTGCTGAAGCGCAAGATCGACAGCTACAATTCCTGGGACATCCAGTACCGCTATACCCACGCCTGGGCCAACACCAATCTGGGCAGTACCACCTTCACGGCGGGTCTGCTGGATGCGTTCAATGCGGAACTGCCCTATCGGGAAACCAGCGGTCTGAACTACGACGCCAGTGTGTTTGACGGCCGTGGTCGACGCTTCTACGTCAGGGCCTTGTGGAGTTTCTAGTCCACTGACTACCGTCAGGTAACAAAAAACGGCGATGCGAAATCATCGCCGTTTTTTTTGCTCCAATTCCCGGCGCAGTTTCTGCTCCGCCTTGTCCACCAGGGAATCGATGTTGGGTGTCGCTGGGGAATCCAGGTCATGCTGGTTGAACAGGTTGATGGCCAGTTCCGTGCGCCGTCCAAGGGCCAGCAATTTGCCGAAATAACTGCTGTCACCACGATTGCCGGCTAGCAGGTCCAGAACCATGGCGATGATGGACAGAGGGCTGAACAGCAAATCCCGTAACGCATCCACATACAGTTTGAACTGAAAGATCAGCAGTTGCCGCAATTGGGGCCATATGTCCCTGGAACTGGTTTGCTCATGCACTTGTAACACGCTGTCTTCTGGTGAGGAATCGTTCACTGGATTGTCCTTCGGGTGAAAATCAAGGTCAAAAAACGCCAGGCTGTGGCGAACAGAGACCTGCAGCCACAGCCTGGCCTAAGCGCAATAACAGTCATTTCCCATGGCTGTCGGTGGTTGCCGAAGCAACATTGCATTGGACGTTCGCAACGACTGCGAGGTTACATGAAACAGTCGGTGCGGCGCCCGACCGTGTAATACAGGATTCGTGCCAATTGCCTAACGTGTTGAAAATCTGAGATTTATCACAGGGTTCAGCGCGCCGGCGCTGGTGGTATTGACCCGCCATTGGCACAACTGACCACTCAGGTGCCCAATCGGTAACGGAGTTTGATGACCAGTTGGTCGCCCAGGGGATTGTTCCATGACTCGCTGAACTGCTCATCGAAGGTGTCCAGCATGCCGCGCCGGTTGTCACCCTTGGTGTAAACCACGAAGAGGTCCGACAGCGGCGCGATCTGCCAGCGATAGCGCAGCTGGAAATTCAATTGGGACAGTCCAAAGCTGTCGGTGGGGCCGGCGGGTTTGTTGACTGGCACCAGGTCCCGATGATCGGTGGGCAGGTAGAAGAACTCATCTTCATGGGCCTTGATGCCGACCCACTGCATGGCCAGCCGGAACTGCTGCCGGGCTGTGAGGAAATAGTCCAGGTTCAGGTCCCCGCGCCATTGGATGGCCTGGAAAGCAGTGAAATTCTGCCGTTCCTGATGCAGCAGCCATCCATTGCGGTCGAGATACGTCACTTCCCCGGAGATATTGAAGTTGTCCACAGGGCGCCAGGTGATACCCGCATTGCCCTGCAGATTGTCTCCTCCGGCAAACTCGCCCTGTGCATTGATGCCCACGCTGTAACTGACGGGCAGTGCGGTATTGGTTGTGTAACCAAGATTGAAATTGGTGCGTTCAGAGATCGTGAAGGTGCCGTTGCCGAAACTGTTCAGGTCATCGTAACGCTTGGGGAAGTGCTGAGCCCCGATATTCACCCGGCCGAGATTGTTCAGGGTGATATTCATGTTCAGTACCGGCAGCGCGTTGTTTGTGCGGTCGCCCTTGCCATTCTCCTCGTAGCGGACGAACGGTGTGAAACGAAAATTTCGCGCCCAGCCCAGATTGGATTTCACCCACTCCAGGCGGTACCAGATTTCACGGGAATCGTTGCGCTCCTGAAAGCCGAAGTCGTTGACGTTGAAGGTGTCGTCCAGCCAGGTAAGCTGCAGGTTGTGACGCAGTCCCTGGCGAGGCGTGTAGACGATGTCGGCAAACGCACCCTTGCCACTTCCGACGTCATCACTGTCGGTGCCGATGAGCTGTCCATCCACATTCCAGCGTCCGCCGCTGGTGAGGTAATGGAAGTCCACGGCATGAACTTCGGCATTGGATTCCGGATGCTGGACCAGGGAACCAATATAGCCCAGCCCACGGTAGGCAGCCCCCGCACTGTCCTCATAGATCACGCGTAGAGCCGTGAAGTCACGTCCGTCCTGGAAATAGCGGGCATTGCCGACGGCGAACTCACTCTCGTCTTCAGCGGCTGCCAGCAGGCCGTACCGCACAGTGCCCACCTGGCCGGTCATTTTCATAGCACCCAGCAGGTCGGCGGGGCGAATTCGCTCCCGGGTCGGCAGACGAACCCCCGCGGGCAATTCAGGCGGACGCGGCCGGGCACCGATACGCCGGGTATTGACGATGGACAGGCGCTTGCCGTTGCTGCCGGTGGAACGGGGCGTGGTATTGAATACCTCCTGTCCTTCCTGGAAGAACAGCCGCTTTTCAGGAAAGAAGGTCTCACTGGCCGTCAGGTTTACCACGACGTCGTCAGACTCCGCGGAGCCGAAGTCGGGATTCAATGCAGCGGTCAGCTGAAAATTGCTGGAAGGGCGCCAAAAGAAATCGGCACCGGTCTTGAAATCCGTGCCATCGTCGATGAAATCCGAGGTGGTGGAAACGTAGGGGAAAATACTCCATTGCTGGCGCGGATCGATGCCTTCCAGTTCCAACAGGGGCAGGTTGCTGAGGAACAGGGCATCGGACTGGGGGATGGCCGGCCAGGCCCAGGTCTGGTTCAGGTAGGCCACCTCCCGTTCCGCATAAAAGCCGATATGGCGCTGCTCGTCTTCGCGTGGCATGGCCATCTGACCCCAGGGAATGAGGAACTCCGCAGTCCAGCCCGTGGCCGAAGACTGGGTTGCCCCAAACCAGGCGCCGTCCCATTCGGTCTGGTAACGGCGTTCCGGCAGCACCGTACCGTCGGCCTGGTTGTCTCCCAGAGCCAGGCTCATCCAGTAACCAAAGCGCCCATCACCGGAGCTGTCCAGGGTTATTGAGATGCGATCCCGATTGATGTTGAGATTGTCCCGGTTGCTGATGCGGCGGACCAGGGTATCAGCGGGCTGCTCCATCTCCACGCCAACATAGATTCCCCGACCTGTGTAGAAAATGCGCACCAGGGTGTCATAGGGAACCGCCTCCAGGGTGTCCGGATCGATGACTCTCATGTCGTTGATGGCGGGTATTTCTCCCCACACAGCCTCGTTGAGATTGCCGTCCACATCGATATCCACCGTGGCCTGTACATGACGCTGCAGGGGAATCGGTGTACCCCTTGAGCTGGGATTGGGTGAGCTGGGATTGGGTGTGGTGGGATTGGGCTGGGCACTGCCTTGTACAGTGACTGACAGCAGCAGCGCAGTAAACAGGCAACGAATGGGATGAGACACGGGGTGGACCTTTTGTCGAGGGGTTCTTTGACAAATTGGAGTGACCTCGCGTTTCTACAGGCTGACCGTCGGAGCGTCAAGCAATGATGTGAATTGTATGAATTTGTTGCAAATGACCCTCCCCCGCGATTGTAGTAGACTTGACAAAATTTTTTACATAACAAGAACCCCGAAGCCAATGTCAGGATCTCCCGTTACCATGAAACTCCCCCGCATACCGTCCAGCCGTTCCATATGGATCCCCATTCTCCTCGGCTTGGCTTCGCTCACGCCAATGGCCGGTTTCGGTGCTGAAGACGCGCCATACCGTCTTAGCGATCATCTTGGTCTCGATGGGGGCTTCAAACTCAGTGGCTCGCAGCGTACACGGTATGAAACGCTGACCAACAATGTCCGTGCTGCGTCCAGCAAGAACGACCAATTGCTGGCATTCCAGACCATCCTGCGGGCGGATTACTCGACCGACTCTGTGCGGGGCCAGTTGGAATTGATGGACTCACGTCAGGCACTGGCTGACAGCGGCAGCATCATCGGCAACACCGAGGTCAACACGCTGGATATCCTGCAAGCCAACGTGCAGACCGATTTCAATCTCGCCGACGGCACGATCGAGAACACGGTCAAGATTGGCCGCTACACGTCGGATCTGGGCGCCAGACGCCTGATGGCACGCAATCGCTTCCGCAATGCCATCAATGCCTTCGATGGCGTGGAGTTGTCCAGCCGTTGGGAATCAGGGATGCAGCTGCGAAGCTTCTATGCCCAGCCGGTCAATCGTTTACCTGCAGATTTTCAAAGCATCCTGGACAACGAGTTCGAAGCGGATGATTCCAGCAACGGAACCCGAATAGTGGGGGTTCACTTGTCCGTACCGGAACTCGCCAACCGTATCAATGGCGAATTCTTTCTGCTGGATCTCAAGGAAAAGGACACCCGTTTTCGCAATACCCGCAACCGCAACTTTTATACAGCCGGCCTGCGACTGCTGAGGCCGCCGCGCAGAGGTGAATTGGATTTCGATCTGGAAGCAATAGTTCAGAACGGAACACAGCGGGAGTCTACCGCTGCAGTCGACCTGCGATCCCTTGATCACAAGGCGGGGTTCGGGTATCTGTCAGCGGGTTACACTTTCGACGTGGATGCCAACACCCGACTGCTGCTGGAGTATGATCAGGCGTCAGGAGACAAGAATCCCTTTGATGGCGAGAGCAATCGTTTCGATTCCCTCTACGGAGTATCGGTTTTTGCCTATGGTCCCGGATCGCTATACGGTGTCTTCAGCCGCAGCAATATCAGCTCACCTGGGCTGCGCTTGTTCTCCGATCCACTGCCGAATCTCAATGTGATGGCATCCTACCGCCGGTTTTGGCTGGATTCTTCAACTGACAGTTGGGGGCGTACCGGCTATCGAGACCGAACCGGGGCTACGGATGACTACGTCGGGGAGCATCTGGAGCTGCGTCTGCGCTGGACGGTGTTGCCCGGCAACCTGATGATAGAAATCGCGTCCGTGTTTCTCAATGCCAACGGTTTCAGCGATGAGAATTCACGGTATGCCCACATTGCTGCCGTATTTACCTATTGACCCAGGTTGCTGCTGCAGTTGGCAGTCAAATTGAATTGCATCGGGAGCTGGTTTATCCTTTGGCTGTCGCAATTTATCGTGCTGGGCGCCTCACGCAAAACCATCCACCTTGAATAGACCAGATTCCCATGGCTTCGAAAACTAGACGTCGTCCAGGTCGTCACGAAAAAACAGCAGGCATGCAATCCCCGGCAGCCGAAATGGCGTTGGCGCAATCCGATTCATCCCTGCGGGTGATGGCTCTGCCATTGGTGTTCATCATTGCATTGGGACTGACCTCGCTTACCGGCAGGGTGCAATCCAATCCGGTATTGCTGTGGTCAGTGTGGGGCTCCACTGCATTTCTGGCATTGTGGTTTGGAGTGCTTGCACTGCAGATCAGCAGCAGCAGTCAGCGGCGTATTTTGGAAATCCTGCTGAGACCCCAGCACTATGTGCAGGCGATGGTTCAGTCATCCGTCTATCTTTATTGGGGCTATCACTGGCAGCCGGTGTATGACCACTTCTGGCTAATGGTGGCGCAGCTGGCGTTCGCCTACTCATTCGATATGCTGCTGTCCTGGTCCCGTCGCAGCAGTTACATCTTTGGGTTCGGTTCTTTCCCGATCGTATTCAGCATCAACCTCTTCCTGTGGTTCAGGGATGACTGGTTCTATATGCAGTTTGTCATGCTGGCGGTTGGCATTCTCGGCAAAGAGTTTGTGCGCTGGCAGCGGGAAGGTAAGTATGTGCATATATTCAATCCCTCGGCTTTTGCCCTTGGCCTGTTTTCTGTTGTTCTGATAGCCACCAACACCAGCGGACTGACCTGGGGACAGGAGATCGCATCGACCCTCACACTGGCTCCCAACATCTACACCTTTCTGTTCCTGATCGGCTTGGTGGTGATGTATTTTTTCAGAATCACGCTGGTGGCCGGAACAGCAGCCATCGTACTGCTGGGCCTGAGCGCAATCTATTCGGCGACCGCAGGAGTGCCCTATTTTCTCGATTCGGAGATTCCAGCCGCGGTGTTTCTGGGCCTGCACCTGCTGGTCACTGACCCTTCAACCTCACCCCGCACCCCTTTGGGCAAGACCCTGTTTGGGGCTCTCTACGGCCTGGGTGTATTCGGGCTTTATACGCTGCTCGGTGCCATCGGCGCCCCGACCTTCTATGACAAATTGCTGTGCGTACCATTGCTCAACCTTAGCGTCATCGCCATTGACCGCTATGTGAAGACCATCAATACCCAGGGGTTGATCAATTTGTGGCGGGACGGTGTCATCCCCTTGGCGCCAAACGTGGCTCATATGGTGATTTGGGTCATGGTGTTCGGCACTGCCAGTGTGCTGGGTAAAATGGATGGTCGCCACACCGGCGACAGCCTGCCATTCTGGCAGCAATCCTGCACCGATGGCCTTCCCAATGCCTGCAGGCGGCTCGTTCAGCTGGAGGCAACCTATTGCGGGGACAACTCGGCCTGGGCCTGCAATGAATTGGGTATCCACTATCAGGAAGGGCGAATCACCACAGGCAACCCGACCCTGGCATTGGATTTTTTCGCCAAGGCCTGCGAGCTGAAATTTCAGGCGGGTTGCGTGAACCTGCTGCAGCCAGCCAGTCTGGTGCGTGATGCCCCCCGTGAACTGGATCTCAGGCTGTTGCTGAGGGAGGGCGGTTTGAACCTGATGGAGATGCCGCCGGAGCAGCTGTATGCCCGTGCCTGTGAGCATGGATGGGATTTCGCCTGCAACCAACTCGTGGCCTCACGATAATGTCTGAAGGACCTGCAGTTGCCGGGGGAGGCAGCGGGCCAAGCAAGGGCACGCGCTTTGGCTTTGCCGCGCTGGCGGTTTTGACCCTCTTCGTGGCGGTCTGGATGGCGCGGGAGGCCCGCCTGCAGCAGTCTTCACAGTCGGCTGCGGTAGTGGAAAGCCCGGCGCCGGTCTCTCTGCCGGGTTTCCGGGCCGACCTGATGCAGCTGCCGGATGACGAATTGCTGGGCTTCGTGGAAATCCCTGCCGGTGATTTCCTGATGGGTAGTAATCCGGCTTACGACCGTTTCGCCTTCGAGAACGAGCGCTGGTCATTGAGTGAGCGGCAAGGCACTGTAACGCTCTCCAATTACTATATCGGGCGCTTTGAAGTCACCGTTGCCCAGTATCAGGTTTTCCTGCAGGATTCAGCACGGCCCGCGGATGAACGCATCGCCGGATTGCAACCTGACCATCCGGTTGCCTTTGTCACCTGGACTGATGCTCTCGCTTATAGTCGATGGCTGGAACGCAAGCTGCGTGAATCGAACGGACTGCCCGCGCCATTACGGGCACTGCTGGATGCTGGTTGGCATGTGGTATTGCCGAACGAGGCCGAGTGGGAGAAAGCCGCCCGCGGCGTCAATGGTGAAATCTATCCCTGGGGCAACCGGCCGCGCCGGGATCTGGCAAATTTCGGCAGTGCCGGAACCGTGCCCGTGGGTAGCATACGCTGCGACGAGTGCCGTTACGGCCTGTCGGATATGAGCGGTAATGTGTGGGAACTGACCCGCAGCCCTTATCAGAATTATCCCTATGACCCTTACGATGATCACCTGGACCTGGAAGCGGATGCCCTGTGGGTGATGCGGGGTGGTTCTTTCCTGGATGGCGAAGGCAATGTGAGAGGCGCCATTCGCGGCGGAGTGGACCCCGGAGTCCGCAATGCAACCATAGGCTTTCGATTGGCATTGAGCCGGATCTGACTGATCAGGCCCTGCAAAAAAAACCCGGGTTTCAAAACCCGGGTTTCAGTTCCCCCAAACAAACCTTCAAGGCTGGCTTACTTGTCGGCTTCAATGTATTGATAGAAGCCGAAGAACATTTCCTGCCAGGTCTGCTCACCGAAGCTGATTTCCGCGCTGGGATCCGGATTGAAAGGGTTCATGTCGGAATTGTCAAAAGCCGCATTGAAGACCAGCCTGGTTCCAGCCGGCATGAACTTCGGTTCAGCGAAATCATAGGTCTTCTGCCAGTTGAACTGATAGTTGGGCACATTCAACAGCATTTCCTCTGATCCATCGGGATACACCAGTTTAAAATCCGCTTCCAGACCACGGTAATGCATGTGTGGCCCCAACATCGTCAGGTAGGAGTCCTTGGGGAACACCTTGCTGGCAGTCATGGGGTGGTAACCGGCATAGGGTGGAATCTTGATGTTCAGATCCGATGCGGAGCCGCCAAACACTGTCTTGGCCGGCTTTTCATCATGCAGGTAAATGGCGATTTCCGAAGCGTCCACCGTTTCCTTGCCGGAGGTGGTGTAATGCATCTGCAACAGCAAACCACCGCCTGCACGCAACGGGTAACCGACGCCGTCAGGGAAGGTGTTGGGTGCATTGCCCGGGGCGTAAGCGCCCATGCCGATGCCCTGGTTCAATACGTCGAACTCATTGACGCCATTGGGCCCGTAGGTGAAGGCGATGATGTGGTGCAATACCTGACGGTCGCCGGGTTTGAACTCCACAGCCTTTACCCACAACTCCTCTTCATTGTTGAGGGGCACCGCAATATTGCGATAGTCAACCACACCGGTGGCAGGAATCTGCTGGGCCGGAATCTTCACGATCATGTCCGGTTCACCGAGAGTTTCCAGTAATTCCCATTCCGGGGCTTCATGAACGATGGAGGCCAGTGGATCAGTACCGCTGGTGTTGGGCGCACCGGCATCGATCCAGTGCACCAGGGTCTGGGTTTCTTCGGGCGTGATGTGATTCACTTCCTGATAGATGTGCAGGTAATCAGGATCGATCTGGGCAGGAGGCATGCGCTTGGTCAGCAGGGTCTCACGCATCATGGGCGACCAGCCCTGAACCATTTGGTGGCTGCTCATGGCAAACGGAGCAATGCCGCCATCCTGGTGACAGGACACACAGCGTCTTTCGATGATGGGTACGACGTCCTGAGCGTAGTCGATGCCCTTGCTGGCATGCTGTTCCCGGGCCGCATAAACCACCGGCTCGCCCTTGCTGGGTTGCGCGGTCAGATTGACCTCACCGTCTGCCAGCAGGGTGGTAAGAACAGTGTTCAGATAATGGTCTCGAGCCCGGCGTTGGGTGCTGCCTTCTGCAAAGCGGTCATTGAGAGCGCCCTGATAAACGACGGTTTTGGATTTGGGATCGATGACCACCACTTCACCGGCGTGACTGATGCCCAGTTCTTCGGCAACCAGTTGGGTGTCATCCATCAGTACGGGAACGGTAATACCCGCTTTAGCGGCGGCTGCGCCTATGTCAGCCTTGTCGGTGCTGCCGCTGGTGTCGATCATGAAAAATGCGATGGATTGATCCGCAAACTGTTCGATTTCACGGTTAAGGTCACGCACCGCATCGGCGACGACCTTGCTGTTCTTGTCGTAGGCGACCAGCACCATGGCCTCGTGATTGGCGTAACGACTGACCTGGTGAAACTTCCCTGCGTGGTCGATCAGCGAGAAATCACTGATACGTTCAGCCGCGACGGCTGTGGTGTTGGCCAGTGCCAACAGGGAGGTCAACCCCAGGGTGGCGGTGAGAGTTACTAACTTCGACATAACCATATTCCTCAAGTCACAAGCTAAGTGTGTAGGATGAAGCGTGGCAGGCATGCTACGGGCACTGATTTCCAATTTCATCCTGATAATTGAAATGGCTCCGGCATTTTAATATTTAGATAGCGCTTTTATGGTTTTGGTTGACCGGCGGGGCGTAAAAAACCGTGCCATGACGGCGGGTTAACCTGTAGTTGGGTTGCGCCCGGAAGTATTTGAAAAGGCCTAATCGGTGGTTTACCCTAGCGGTCCTTTTGAGCCATTCATGAGAGTTTTTTGACAATGTTGAACAATAACGGCAAAAAAACCGCGATTTCCCTGCTGGCTTCATTGCTGGTACTGCCCGGAGCCCTGCTGGCCCAGCCGGACATGGCGCCCACCAATAATCTGCCCAACCCCTATGCCACACAAACCGGCTATCTGAAGATGCCGGCGGGCCGAAGCTGGGGGTCCGCCAGTGCGGTCGATCTGGATCCGGACGGGGAAAGTGTCTGGGTCGCCGAGCGTTGCGGCGGTAATGTGGGAGCCTGCGTTGACACGCCGGTGGACATGATCATGAAGTTCGACAAGGACGGCAACCTGGTCACCGCCTTCGGGGCCGGCCTGGTCACCTGGCCCCATGGCATCCATGTGGATTTCCAGGGCAATGTATGGGTCACCGATGGTCGCGACAACCGCAGTCCCGACAGTCCCAATGCCCCGGTGGTTGGCCATCAGGTGCTGAAGTTCAGCCCCAGTGGCGAGCTGCTGATGTCCCTGGGTGAGCCGGGAGGTGCCCGTGCACCGGGATATTTCTTCCAGCCCAATGACGTGCTGGTGGCACCCAACGGCGATATCTTCGTGGCAGAAGGCCATTCCAATGCCGCGGACGCACCGGCCAGGGTATTGAAGTTCAACAGCCGCGGTGAGTTCCTGATGGAGTTCGGTACCTTGGGCTCCGGCAACGGGCAGTTCATGCAACCCCATGCCTTGGCCATGGATTCCCAGGGGCGCCTCTTCGTGGGCGATCGCAGCAACAACCGTGTACAGATCTTTGATCAGAACGGCAACTTCATCGATGTGTGGTACCAGTTCGGTCGACCCAGCGGCCTCTACATCGACCAGAACGACATGCTGTATTCTGCTGACTCGGAATCGGGGTCGGTCAATCCGGATCATGGAGCCTGGTTCCGTGGCATCCGCATCGGCAGTGCCATCACCGGCGAGGTGCAGTACCTGATTCCTGATCCCCAGCCGGATTGTCGTGGTACCTGCACGGCGGAAGGTGTGGTGGCGGATCGTAACGGTGTGATCTACGGTGCCGAAGTGGGACCCGTGGGGGGCATCAAACGCTACGTCAGAAACTGATACGCGAACAATAGGACAGCAATCCAGTCACGCCAGGTACCGCATCACACCATGTCCCATGGACTGACCTGGCTACCGCTCAACCTGTTTCTGCTGGCTGCCCTCCTTTTTGGGGAGGGCAGTCACGCAGACACAGTCCGCATTGCCCATTGCCTGGCGGGCTGCCCCCTGGGTGCTCCGGCTGACAATGACGTCGTCATCCGCTCAATCTACGCACTGTCTTTCAATCATCGAACCCGGGTGGCGGACTGGGTGGCGTACATGGTCACGCCGGCCACCATAGGCATTGCCTCCAACCTGTCTCGCACGCCTGTGCCGGATCCCTATATCCCGGACGCCCTGACGGAAGCGGATTATGAAAACGCCGGTGCGGCAGCCGGAGTGGAGCGGTCATTGTTTGTGCCCCTGGTGAGCTTTGCCGGTACGCCATATTGGAGAGAAGTGAATTTTCTAACCAACATGGTGCCTCGAAATCCGGAACTGAGCCGGGGCTCCTGGTATGGGCTGGAATGGGCGGTGCGCAATCTGGCCAACCGTGCGGGGGAGGTCTATGTGCTCACCGGCCCCATCTTCGACCCTGCTGCGCCGATGCCGGCGCTGCCGACAGGCACGCCTCATCAGATTCCCAGCGGATTTTATATGGTTCTGGCAGTTGCCGGTGGAAGGGTGTCAGCGTTTCGTTTCGACCAGCAACAGGCATTTCACGTGCATCATTGCGAGCGACGGGTCAACCTGGAAGAGATCGAACTGGCAACAGGACTGGATCTGTTCCCGGAGGCGGAGCAATGGCCTGCCGGGAATCTGGATCAGCAGCTGGGTTGTCAGTGAACGGGACTCATTGAATTTCGATCAGGAAATAATCATCCTGCAACAACCCCCTGACGGTACGGTCCAGAGCCTCATGCAGGGCTGGGGTTATACCGTCTGCCTGGGCGGATTCGCCGCGACCGAACAGGGTGGTTTGCCACAGTGTCCGGCCGCCGGAACCCTGTAGCCGCACCTGGGTTCTGATGGTCAGGCGCAGCATGGTCTGGCCGTTGGTCTCGGCAGTTTCCAGTGCCGTGGAGGCAATGCTTCCCTCCAGGGTCATGTTCTCACCGCTGTCCACCAGCGCGGCTTTGCCCTTTGTAAACCCTTGTACCAGGGCATCCTGCACAATGGCAGCCAGGGCCTTGTCCGCATTCCAGTCTCCGGCGATGAGATTGGGGTTGCCTCCCTCGCGGCTGTCCCCGAAGGCGGCGACTTTGAGCGGGCCGCGCGGCATCTTGCTGAGGTCAGCACGAATTTCTTCGCTGAACACGTAATTGACAGAGACATCCTCGGCGAAGACCGCGGTGCAGCCCAGCAGAGCAGTTAACAAAACAACAATTTTACCGTGCATCAAGTGACTCCTGTTCAGGACCGCTCCTGCCAGAGCGGTCCGGGTTGCTCTATATCCAATCAGTTGGTGATGGCTGACGCTGGCCAGGGAGCACCAGGCCGGGTCTGTCCTAGGGGGCGCAGGCCCCGGTAGACAAATTTCTGCACTCTTTTTCCCTCGTAGGTTTCCGTAGTGAAAATATTGCCGGCGGAATCCGTCACGATGCTGTGGGTGCCGAAAAACAAGCCAGGCTGCCGTCCGCCGTCCCCAAAGGTGTATAGGACCTGCAGCGACTCGCGCTCCAGAATATGCACCTTCATATTGGAGCCGTCGGCGAGGTAAATGAATTCCTGGTTGGGATCCTTGGAAAAGGCGATATCCCAGGTCGACCCGGACAAGGTTGCGGGGGCTACCAGGGCTTCTTTTACAAACGTGCCGTCCGGGCGGAACACCTGAATCCGGTCAGCGCCACGGTCACATACATAGATCAGGCCATCGTTGGAAGGTTCGGCGCAATGGACAGGCGGACGGAATTGCTGCGGCAGGGGAGCTCCCGGTGTGTAGGTATTGTCGGCGTCATCGTCGGGGCGGTTGCCATAGGCGCCCCAATAACGCTTGAACGCGCCAGAAGCCATGTCCAGGACTGCCACGCGACGATTGCCATAACCGTCGGCGATGTAGGCTTCATTGGCGGACACATCCATGGCAATTTCAGCGACTCTTGAAAAGTGCGTGGTGCTGTTGCTGTCAGGTCCGTTGCCAGGCTCCCCAATGGTGCGGATGTAATCGCCATTGCGAGTGAACACCAGTATGTGGGAATCGCCGCCACCGTTGCCCCCGATCCAGACATCACCGTTGGGTGCGATTTCAATGCCGTGATTGGATTCCGGCCACACGTACTCACCATCAGGCGCCGGCCCGCCCCAGGCATTGACGAGATTGCCTGCGGGGTCAAATTCCAAAATCGGTGGTGCCGCAGTGCAGCATTCAGCAGTGCCCCGGTCCAATCCCAGCTCCTGGGACATGAACATGTCATCGGTGTCCCGGTGCACGATATAGACGTGATCCCGTGCATCCACCGCCACACCGATGGTGCGACCCAGTAACCACTTGTTGGGCAATGGCTGCGGCCAGAAGGGGTCCACTTCGAAATGCGGCACCATGCGATCGGCACTGACGGCGGATACCTTGCCCAGTTGATGTTGTCCGACCCCGAGCAGAAGCAGCAGGGTGACAGCGAGAGTCGATGCAAGCAGATATTTTTGTTTTTTCATAGGTGCATCCTGAACAGAGTTAAGGGGTGGTGCGGGGATGAGTCCCGAAGTATATGCCCGATACACCGCATTGTGAATTATCGACCTTGAACCTGTGCTGAATGACGCACCAACAAAAAGGCCGTGACGGTTGCCCGTCACGGCCTTGATTAGCCTACAACCTGTAGGTTGCGATTACAGCTCTTCAGGCGGCCAGGTGGGTGCGCGGTCGCGCACGGTGACTGGACGCATGCCCTGATAGAGGAACTTCTGAACCCGCTTGCCTTCGTAGGTTTCAGTCGTATAGATGTTGCCTTGCGAGTCGGAGGCAATGCTGTGGGGCGCATAGAACAGGCCCGGCTGGCGGCCGCCGTCACCGAAGGTGTACAGCACTTCCATGGATTCACGATCGATCACATAGATCTTGAAATTCTGACCGTCGGCCAGGTAGATGAACTCCTGGTCGGCATCCGGTGAGAAGGCGATATCCCAGGTGGAACCCTGTGACAGGGTGGCCGGGGAAATGATCACTTCGCGGACGAAGGTGCCATCGGGACGGAAGACCTGGATACGGTCGGCGCCACGGTCGCACACATAGATCAAGCCGTCATTGGAGGGCTCGGCACAGTGAACCGGACCACGGAACTGCTGCGGGCCAGGCACGCCGGGGGTGTAGGTGACGTCGGCGTTGTCATCCGGGCGGTTGCCATAGGCACCCCAGTAACGCTTGAATGCACCGGTGGTCATGTCCACAACGGCCACACGTCGGTTACGGTACCCGTCGGCGATATAGGCTTCGTTGTTGGCCACGTCCATGGCGATCTCTGCCACCTGGGAGAAGTGGGTGGTGCTGTTGCTGTCACGGTCATTGCCCGGAACACCGATGGTGCGGATGTAATCACCATTGCGGGTGAAGACCAGGATATGGGAGTCGCCACCGCCGTTGCCGCCGATCCACACGTCACCGTTGGGAGCAACTTCGATACCGTGGTTGGATGCGGGCCACACATAGGGAGCGCCTTCTTTGGCACCGCCCCAGGCATTGATCAGGTTACCTTCCAGATCGAACTCAATGATCGGGGGGGCCGGAGTACAGCACTCGGAAACACCGGCATACAAACCGATTTCCGTGCGCAGGGCGAACATTTCTTCCTGATCGCGGTGAACGATGAAGATGTGATCGCGGTCATCCACGTCCACACCGATGGTGCGACCCAGCAGCCAGTGATTGGGCAGCGGCTTCGGCCACAGGGGATCTACCAGAAAATGCGGGGCCATCACGTCGTTACTGGCAGCGGTGACCGGCTCCTGTAACTTGGCTTGCCCTATACCCAGAGCAGTCAGTGTCACCACCAACGATGCTCCTGCTATTAGTTTGATTCTTCTCATTTTTCCCTCCAGATACCCACGACAGGGCCTTATTTTTTTCAGCGCGATGCGCAGTATACTCACTTCGGACGACACAGTATACTCGCAGCCTGTTTTTTACTGGGCTTGCTACAATTGCTTACAAGTGGTGCCATGCGACTGATTTCAATAATAAAAACGCGCTGCGGCAGGCGCCTCGCCAGGCTGGTGTCGGGTTTGCTGCTGGTGCTACTGGCCGGCTCTGCAGTTGCCCACGACATCCCCTCCCGGGTCACGGTCTACGCCTTCGTCAAACCGGAGGGCAATCAACTGACCGTGCTTTTGCGGGTGCCCATGGAGGCGCTGGGGGAAATCGTGTTTCCCACCCGGGGGCCGGGATATCTCGTCATCTCTGAATCCGAGTTCGAACTGCAGGACGCCGCCCGGGTCTATCTGACTGACTCCATCACGTTTTTTGAAAACGGTGAGGAACTCACCGGCCAGGAGCTTGCGGCCGTGCGGGTGTCATTGCCCTCCAATCGCTCGTTCACCACCTATGAGGATGCCCTGGCCAATGTCCTCAGTCCGCCGCTGTCGGATGATGTGAATCTGTTCTGGCGCCAGGGCATGATGGATGTACTGGTGACCTACCCGATCACCTCCCAGGATTCCCAGTTCTCCGTGACGCCCGAACTGGGCACCCTGGCAGACCAGACCACGACGGTGCTGCGCTTCATTTTGCCCAGCGGCGCGGAGCGGGTATTCAATTACATCGGCAACCCGGGGGAGGTGCTGCTGGATCCCCGCTGGCATCAGGCGGTATTCCGTTTCGTGGAAATGGGCTTCGTCCACATCCTGGAGGGACTCGACCACCTGATGTTCCTGTTGTGCCTGGTAATACCCATTCGCAGCGTCAAGCGCCTGATACCGGTAATCACGTCCTTCACCATCGCCCATTCCATTACCCTGATCGGATCGGCGTTCGGGGTGGGGTCGGGGTCCATGTGGTTTCCACCCCTGATCGAAACCCTGATTGCCTTGTCCATCGTCTACATGGCGTTTGAGAATATCGTGGGGGCAAAACTCGAAAACCGCTGGATGGTGACATTCGGCTTCGGCCTCATCCATGGTTTCGGTTTTTCTTTCATGTTCAGTGATACCCTGCAGTTTGCCGGCGGACACCTTTTTTCGTCCCTGCTGGCGTTCAATGTTGGGGTGGAACTGGGGCAGTTGATGATTCTGCTGCTGGTAATCCCGTTGTTGTCCGTGTTGTTCAAATACGTGGTGGATGCCCGCATGGGCACCATTCTGCTGTCGGCGCTGCTGGCACACTCGGCCTGGCACTGGATGCTGGATCGGTCTGCGTTGCTGAGTCAGTACCAGTTCACCATGCCGGTAATGAACGCCGAATTTTTCGCCGGATTGATGCGCTGGGGCATGATGCTGGTCATCATCGTCGCTGCCCTGTGGGGCATGTACGAGCTATTCAGCCGCTTTTTCACGGCGGCATCCTCTCTCCCCGAACCCCGTTCGCAAATCCGCGAGTAGAGGCTCGGTCGCAGGTCAACGGAGCCGGTACTTGCGCAATTTACGCTGGGCTACTTCGGCACCGTAGACATTACCGTTTTCATCCGCCGTCACCCCTTCCGCCACGCTGGTGCCCTGGGCAGCACCTGAATTGGGATCGGGAATGAAGGCGGTGACGAAGCCGTCGATGGCGCTGCCGATGCGAATGCCCCGGTACCAGCCCGGATTGCGTCGGGGACCGGTATTGGATTCGGAGTCCGCGGAGTACAGGATGTCATTGGCATCGATGTAAAGGCCGCTGGGACGGCCGAACTGGGTCCAGGTATCCACATGACTGCCATCCTGCTCGAAGATCTGCAGTCGGCTGTTGCCGCGGTCCGCAACGAAAAGACGTCCTCGGGAATCCATGGCCAGGGCGTGGGGCACCCGCATTTCACCGTCCTCGGCGCCCGTCGTTCCCCACTCCATCAGGTACTCCCCCTGGCTGTTGTATTTCACGATGCGGTTATTGCCATCGGCGGAATGACCGTCGGCCACGAAGATGTCGCCATTGGGAGCCACCACCACGTCGCAGGGCTGGTCGAAGATGTAGTTGCCTCGGCCAGCCAGGCCCGCCTGACCGAGACTCAGCAGGAGTTCGCCCTCGGGGCTGAACTTATGTACCTGGTGTCCCTTTTTACGGATCTCGTCACCGCGGGCATCCGCGATCCACACATTGCCCTGGGCATCCACATGGATGCCGTGGGGCCACACGATCAGGCCCGCCCCGAAACTCTTCACCACATTGCCATTGGAATCGATCAGAAATACCGGATCAATTTCCGGCGTATCGAGGCAATTGCCGTTGCCGCCGCAGCGTTCAGCCGCCCAGATCTGGCCATTGCCGGCGTAATAAACCGTGCTGGTGGCACCCCAGCTGCGACCATCGGGCAGCACGACCCAGTCCTGTTCATCGGGATTGACAGTTTCATAGGGGTTGGGGGTCAGGTTGGGATTGTCCAGCTGCGCCCAGGCGGTGAACGGCAGGATAGCAAGCAGACCGGTGGTCAGCAGGGCATGCCAATGGATTCTGGGAGGGCAGGGGGGGTATCGCAGCATGGAATTCTCCTGGCAGGCCGGGTTGTCTTTTTGGCCTTGGATGGGGACTTTACTGCAATCACACAGCATTGTCTTGCGCGACCAGACAGGCACCGACAGCTGGGTTAAAAAGCCATTGGTTACAGTAAGTTAGAAGGGCAGACCAGGAATAAGCCTGGTTTCAATTTGTAACAATCCCTGACGTTTGCAAGTATCACGTGCCGAAGTGACTGGGTTAAGCTACGACACTGCTTTGCAAACGGATTCGAGGAACAGGCAATGAGGAATTTGAGTGGCGCGGCGTGGCTGGCGGTCATGCTGTCGATCATCGCAGTGCCCGTCAGTGCGGCACCCGATCGCATCGGCAATTTTGCACTGATCGATCATGAAGGGGTATATCACCAGCTGCGCAAATACGGTGACTACAAGGCTGTGGTGCTGATTTCCCACTCAGTCAGCTGCCTGGCCAACATAGAGCAACAACCCAAGTATCGCTTGCTTCGCACCACCTGGGAACGCCAGGGTGTGGCCTTTCTGATGATCAACGCCTCGACCCGGGATTCCCTGGAGGAAATCCGCCAGGCAGATCACCTCTACAATTACGACATGCCCATTTTGCTGGATGAATCCCAGCTGGTGGCGGAATCCCTCGGTATTGGCAAGGCTGGCGAAATACTGATTCTGGAACCCAATCGGTACCAGGTCATCTACCGGGGCGGCCTGGACATCGATCCGGTCCGAGCCTTTCCTGAACGCGGCATCGAGGCCAGGTCGGGGACGAGTTATCTGGCTGACACCCTGCAGGCTCTGGTGGCGGGCGAGGGCGGCTTCGACACGACAGTGACAGCAGTCACAACCGGCTGTGACCTGTCATTCCCCGCCCTAGAGCAACATGCCAGTCGGGCTCCTGACTACACCACCGAGGTGGCTCCCATACTGGAAGAAAAGTGCGTGTCCTGCCATGTCGAAGGCGGCATCGGACCCTTCGCGATGAACAGTCATCAGATGGTACAGGGCTGGTCCCCCATGATCCGCGAGGTGTTGATGACCAAGCGCATGCCCCCGGCCCAGGTAGATCCCAATATCCGCCATTTTACAAATGCCCGTTATATGGATGCGGCCGAACTGCAGACACTGGTGCACTGGATAGATGCCGGCTCGCCCAGGGGTAACGGGGCGCAGGATCCGCTGGCCCTGGTGGAGCCACCGACCTCCGCCTGGCAACTGGGGGAACCGGATTACATTGTGGAGGTACCAGAGTTTGTGGTGCCGGCCACGGGTGTGCTGGATTATCAGAACGTGACCATCAATTTGCCCTTCGAGGAGGATCGCTGGGTCAAATCGGTTCAGCACATACCCGGTGATCGGCGCGTTCTGCACCATTTGCTGAGTTATATCGTACCGGCCGACTATGCCGAGGAAATCGTCGAGGGCGAAAATGACGATTACCGGGAATTTCTGGAAGGCTATGCACCCGGTAAGGATGAGGCGGCCACCTATCCGGAGGGCACCGGCATGTTTGTGCCCAAGGGGTCGGCGGTACAGATGTCCCTCCACTACACCACCTTCGGCAGGGAGACTGTCGATCGCACCCGTCTGGGGTTGTGGTTCGCCGACGAGGAGCCCAAGTTCCAGTATTCCACCTATTCCCTGAGCCATGGGGGCCGCAATCTGCTGATCCCGCCAGGCGTCCAGGAGCATCCCATGAGTGCCTCCTATGTCTTCGAAGACGAGGTGGTGCTGCACGGACTGCGTCCCCACATGCATTACCGTGGCAAATCCATGCGGTTCAGCGTGATCTATCCGGATGGCAGCAAGGACGACATTCTCAATGTGCCGGACTACAACTTCGCCTGGCAGCCCACCTACCGCTTGTCTGAGCCCATGCTGCTGCCGGCAGGTTCGAGGGTCATGATAGAAGGGGCTTTTGACAATTCCGAATACAATCTGGGCAATCCGGATCCCACGGCAACCGTGGTGGGAGGCGCCCAGAGCTGGGACGAAATGTTCATCGGCTATTTCTCCTACCACAAGACCAGTCATTGAACGGGAATCGACTAACAATAGATTCCGTTATTTAGTAGAATCCACGCACTTTTCAACCGAGGGGGAAGCAACATGAAATTGATCAACCTGCTGGGAACAGCCTTGTTGGGGGGCCTGCTGAGCACGGCCGTCCAGGCTGCGCCGCAACGAGTGGGTGACTTTGGTCTGCTGGATGACCAGGGTGTATTCCACCAACTGAGCCGCTACCGCAACAAAGAGGCTCTGGTGCTGATGTCTTTCGCCAAGAGCTGCGCGAACATGACCGACCTGGTGGCCCAGTACAAGTCGCTGCAGCAGAGCTATGAGGCACAGGGTGTCGCTTTCATGCTGTTGGACTCCTTGGATGCCGGACGCCCGGAAATGGCTGCCGTTCAGGCCGGCCTGCCGATTCTGGAAGATGACGGTCAGCTGGTTTCCGAAACCCTGGGAATATCGAGGGCCGGCGAAATCGTGATCCTTGATCCCGAGCGGCTGACCCTGTTGTACCGTGGACCGGTGCATGAGCATGTTGCCAGCACCCTCGACGGCGCGTTGCAGGGTTCCGTGGCCGACACCATGATCATGGATGCTGCCGGTTGTGAATTGAACTTCCCGGTCAAGCAGCAGCACGCCTCCGCGGTGCCGGATTACAGCACTGAAGTGGCCCCGATCGTTGCCGAGCAGTGCGCCATTTGCCACCGACCCGGTGGCATCGGCCCCTTTGCCATGGACAGCCACCTGATGCTGCAGGGCTGGTCGCCCATGATCCGTGAGGTATTGCTCACCAAGCGCATGCCGCCGGAGCAGGTGGATCCGTACATTGGTCATTTCTCCAATGCCCGTTACATCAACGATGCCGACATGCAGAAGCTGGTGCACTGGATCGACGCCGGCTCGCCCCGTGGTACCGGTGCCGTTGACCCGCTGGCTGCCTTGAGTTTCCCCGAAACCGACGACTGGCAGCTGGGTGAGCCCGATTACATCGTGAAAGCCCCCAAGCACGAAATTCCGGCCACCGGTGTACTCGACTACATCAATGTGGATGTGGAACTGCCGTTCAATGAAGACAAGTGGGTGAAGGCGGTTCAGTTCGTGCCGGGCGACCGCTCCGTGCTACACCACCTGCTGACCTATGTCACTGCACCGGCCGAGGATTTCGATGGCGGTGAGTCGGATACCCGTTCCATTGCGCGGCGCTTCCTGGAAGGTTATGCACCCGGCAAGATCGATGCCATGGAATTCCCGGAGGATACCGGTGTATTCATTCCCGCCGGCCACAAGCTGTCCATGCAGTTCCATTACACCACCAATGGTCGTGCCACGTCGGATGAAACCATTCTGGGACTGTACATGCACGATGAGCCGCCAAAGTACGAAAACTTCACCCGCTCCATCTCCGGCCGATTCTTGATTCCGCCTTATGCCATCGATCACAAGGCCAAGGCCGAATACGTGTTCGATGAAGATGTGGTTGTGACCGGCCTGCGTGCCCACATGCATTTCCGCGGGAAAGAGATGAAGTTCTCCGTGGAGCAGCCGGACGGTAGCCTGAAGCCTCTCCTCAGTGTGCCGTCTTACAGCTATGCCTGGCAGCCCACCTATCAGCTGGATAACCCGGAATTCATCCCGGCCGGCACCAAGGTTCACGTCACCGGCACTTTTGATAATTCCGAGTACAATCCGGCCAACCCGGACCCGTCCAAACAGATCACCTTCGGTCTGCAGAGCTGGGACGAAATGTTCATCGGCTACTGGACTTATCACGCGGCCACGCCGACCAACTGATGGTTTCAGGACCAAGCCAAGGGCGGCCTCAGGGCCGCCCTTTTCATTTGTCCGACTTTCCATGGCATTACATTGTGCCGCGCCGTATTAACTTGTTATTATTCGCCGGCTTTTTCTTATAAGAATAATTCGGGAGTGCGTTTTATGTCCTCGATCTTTATCGTCGTCTTCGGTATTGCCGGGTTCTGCTTCGGCTGGTTTGTGTATTCCAAGTTCATCGCCGGAAAAATCTACCAGCTGGACCCCAACTATGTGACCCCGGCCCACCAGTTGAATGATGGTGTGGATTACGTGCCGACCAATAAATTCGTCCTGTGGGGTGCGCACTTTACGGCGGTTGCCGGTGCCGCGCCTATCGTCGGCCCGGCCATTGCCGTGTACTGGGGATGGGTTCCGGCACTGTTGTGGGTGACCCTGGGCAGCATCTTTTTTGCCGGTGTGCACGATATGGGCGCCTTGTGGGCGAGCACCCGCCATGGCGCCAAATCCATCGGCGCACTCTCCGAGTCGGTCATTGGCAAACGCACACGCACCTTGTTCATGGTGGTGATCTTCCTGCTGCTGCTGATGGTCAACGCGGTATTCGGCACCATCATCGCCGGCGAAATGGTGACGATTCCCACCTCGGTGTTTCCCGCCTGGATCGCCATCCCGGTGGCTGTCGCCATTGGTGTTCTGATCCGCAAGGGGGTAAACCTGCTGGCCATTTCAGCCATCGGTGTGGTCTTCCTCTACTTCAGTATCTGGGTTGGCAGCGTCATGCCGCTGTCCCTCCCGGGCGATATTTTCGGCCTCGGTCCGAACGGCAACTGGATCATCCTGCTGTTCATCTATGCCGGCATCGCCTCCATGCTGCCGGTGTGGCTGCTGCTGCAGCCGCGGGACTATATCAATGGCGCCCAGCTGGTGATCGGCCTGCTGGTACTGTACGGCGCGGTATTCATTGCGCTGCCGGACATTTCCGCACCGGCATTCAATGCCAACCTGGCCGAGGGTACTCCGCCGATATTCCCGATTCTATTCGTGACCATCGCCTGCGGCGCCATCTCCGGTTTCCACGGTATCGTGTCCTCGGGCACCAGTTCCAAGCAACTCAGCAATGAGAAAGATGCCCGGTTTGTGGGATACCTGGGGGCCTTGGGTGAAGGGTCGCTGGCACTGATCACTATCACCGCCGTGACTGGTTCCCTGTATGCGGCCACCAATGCGGACTGGAGCGCCATCTATGCAAGTTTTGGCAGTGGCGGCGCCAACGCCTTCATCACCGGTGGTGCTCTTCTGATAACGGAAGGTTGGGGAATTCCCCAGGCATTCGCGGAAACCATGCTGGCTGTAATGGTGGTGCTGTTTGCCGGCACCACCATGGACGCCGGGCTGCGTTTGCAACGCTACATCATTCAGGAGTGGGGCAACATCTATGATGTGAAGCCCCTTAAAAACAACATTATCTCCACCCTGGTGGCGGTGTTCGCCTGTCTCATATTGGCATTCGGGGCCTCCAACGGTCAGTACCCGGGTGACGGCGGCATGCTGATCTGGCCGATTTTCGGCGCCTCCAATCAGATTCTGGCCAGTTTGACCCTGCTCGTCATTTCCATCTTCCTGATGAAATTGGGCCGTCCGGCCAAATTCACCCTGATCCCCATGATCTTCATCATGATCGTGGCATTCTGGGCCAGCGCCTGGTACCTGATCAGTTATTTCAACAATGGCCAGTGGCTGTTGTTCGTATTGAGCCTCGCGGTGATGAGCGCCAGCGTGGTGGTGATGCTGGAAGCCTGGTCGGTCATTGGCAAGCTGAGGAAGGGCGAAAGCCCCGAGGCGGTGTCAGCGTCCAAATAGTCCAATCAAGTGTGGTTTGATTCCGCCCGGCCGACCGGGCGGTGCAGAGGGACTTGCAGAAGTCCTGATTGAAGAAGGGTGTGAGTTCCGTGTTGCAGACACTGTACCCACACCCTTTTTTAATCACCTGGGAATCGTATTGGCCAGGAGAATTGGCATGAGCGGCGGTGAGTTACTCGACAGCACGCGGGCATTGAATGCCATGTCTGCAGCGTGTGCAGCCGCACTGCGGTGTTTCGACATAGTCCACAGTCTGGATTCCACCAATTCCGAGGCCATGCGCCGAATCCGGGCGGGTGATTGCGGGCCTTCCCTGATAGTGGCAGAACATCAGACGGCCGGTCGCGGCCGTCGTGGGCGAACCTGGGTCAGCCCGCCGGGCGCCAATCTCTATATGTCACTGGTGTGGCCAATTGAAAGGCGCCCCGATGCTCTCGGTGGCTTGAGTCTGGTGACAGCGCTGTCAGTGCTGCGGGCACTCAAGAACTCCGGATTGTCCGGCCTGGAGGGATTGCAGGTGAAATGGCCCAACGATATCTGGTTAGCAGGGCGCAAGCTGGCGGGGATATTGCTGGAGTCCCAGCACGGTGGCACCGACATCATCCCGGTCGTGATCGGCATCGGTCTCAACGTCAATATGCCTGCGCCATTGCAGTTGCAGATCGGACAGCCGGTGGCTGATCTGGCTGCGGCACATGGTGGCCCGGTGGACAGATCATGGCTGCTGGGATCGCTGGTAAGCACCCTCCATGAGGATCTGTTGCGGTTTGGGCAGCATGGATTCCGGGACTTCAAAGCCGACTGGCAGTTGCACGATGCCCTGCTGGGCTGCGCGGTGGAGATCATTCAGGGTGAGGAGCGTCAACAGGGTATTCACAGCGGTGTCGATGACTGCGGGGCCTTGCTGCTGCGGACAGCCGGCGGCCTGGATCGCATCAGCGGCGGGGAGCTGGCCTACTCCCTGCGGCCACAGGGAAGTGATGGGCTGCCATGATACTTGAGCTGGATATCGGAAATTCCCGCAGCAAATGGCGGCTGCTGGAGCCAAATGAAGGCGCTGTCGTCAGCGCAGGAATCGTTCGGGATTTTGCGACTCTGACCAGCAGGGAACTGGTCGGCATCTCACCCCGACGGGTGCGGGTGGCCTGCGTGAGACAACGGCAGCTGGGTGAGCGCATCCGTCACTGGAGTCTGGAATCCTGGGGTGTAGACCCCGAGCTGGCGCAGGTTCAGCGCTCCCTTGAAGGACTTACCGTCTTCTATGAAGACTGCAGCCGCCTGGGGGTGGATCGCTGGCTGGCCATGCTGGCAGCCTATAGGGAAGCACAGGATGCCGCGATCGTAATTGACTGTGGAACCGCAGTCACGGTTGATTTCATTGAGCCGGACGGGCATCACGGGGGAGGGTTCATCATTCCCGGTCTGCAGCTGCAGCAGCGGGCGCTGACTGATTACACGGAAATCCGCCTGTCCGACCCGGGCAGCGAACCCGGCCTGGCCCCGGGCCACTCCACGGACGATGCCGTGCGCAACGGTGTCCTGTTCACCCTGGTCGCTCTGCTGGAAAAAGCCACCCAAAGGGAGCGGGAAGACGGTGACACCTACCACCAGGTGTTTCTGACCGGTGGTGATGGATTACGTGTCAGTCGTTACCTGCGGCTGTCCGGCGTTACTGTGCATGCCGTGCCGGCCCTGGTGCTGGACGGTCTGGCCATCGCTTTGCCCTGAACCAGGAGAGTCGGTCGACCCGATGCGTTGGATTGTTGCCACATTATTTATAGCCAACCTTGTGATGCTGGCCTGGGGGATAGGGTCGGACCGGCAGTCCGCACCGGTTGCGCAAGGATCTCCGGCTCGGGACCAGGTGGCTCCTGCCGGTTTGCGACTGTTGTCGGAAGGGCATGTGTCCTCCACCGCCGCCCCGTCCCCACCGGCGGGAGCAGGCCGCTGCATCCAGCTGAGCGGATTCGACAATTTGGAGGACGCCCTGTATTTCATCAGCCAGCTGCAGGCGGAGGGGATCAATGGACAGGTATTGTTGCGGGGAGTGACATTGGAACCACAGTACCGGGTCTATCTGCCGCCCTTTTCTTCCAGGGATATCGCCACCCTTACCCTGGAGACCCTGCAGCAACTCAGGCAGGAGCGGGGTTTGTCGTTCGAAAGCTATCTCATCACCCGCGGCCCGTTGGAGAATGGCATTGCCTTTGGAGTGTTCGCCTTGGAAGCCGAGGCGGAAGCCCTGGCAGACACTCTCAGAGGCCTGTCTTTGGCAGCCTTGACGGGTACGGTGCCGCGATCGGAAGGTGCTGTTCTGGTCGAGCTGACCACCGATGAAAACAATCGTATTTCCGAGGACTTATGGCAGGAATTAGTGCTTGACAGGCCCGCCATTGCACGCTCAGAAAATGTCTGCGAAACGATTGCACAAGCAAACCAATTCCCATAAAATGCCGCCTCTGTGTAAAAGAGCCAGGGTTTGTGCCCCTTGGGAGCTCTTTTTGGAGGGGTTCCCGAGTGGTCAAAGGGATCAGACTGTAAATCTGACGCGCAAGCTTCGGTGGTTCAAATCCACCCCCCTCCACCATCTAGAAACCACCCATGGTTGTTTCTAGGAGGCGGGTATAGTTCAGAGGTAGAACTCCAGCCTTCCAAGCTGGTCGCGCGGGTTCGATTCCCGCTACCCGCTCCAATTGAACCGGGATACGCTCGCATAGCTCAGGAGGTAGAGCACTTCATTGGTAATGAAGAGGTCTCCGGTTCGACTCCGGATGTGAGCACCATCAATGCAGTGGTCAAAGGCAAGGGTCGCCGTCAAAGGTGGCAGTGGTAACAGGCTCGTTAACGTACACCCAATTTACGGAATGGCTAACCAATAGTCAGCAATAAAAGGCAAGAGGCAGTTAAAAATGGCGAAGGAAAAATTTGAGCGAAAGAAGACCCACGTAAACGTTGGCACGATTGGTCACGTTGACCATGGCAAGACGACCCTGACGGCGGCGCTGACGAAGGTATGCGCTGAGACGTGGGG
>JBJOHV010000101.1:0-19136 GCA_046047495.1 Pseudomonadota bacterium
GCCCTTGTCATGGAGATGGCGCGCCACCAGCTCTATGGTGCGCCCGGCACCGATCAGCAGCACGGAGAGTTTGGAGAGTTCCGAGAAAATGCGCTCTGCCAGAGTTACCGCCGCGTACGCCACGGAAACCGGATTCTCCCCGATAGCGGTGTCGGTTCTCACTTCTTTGGCGACGGAAAACGCCTCCTGGAAAGCCCGTCCCAGATTGATCCCCACCGAATCCAGTTCCCTGGAGACGGCATAGGCGGATTTGATCTGGCCAAGGATCTGGGGTTCGCCCAGCACCATTGAGTCGAGGCCGCAACAGACCCGCATCAGATGCCTTACCACGTCCTGTTGCCAATGAAAGTAACTGCAGGCGCGGATGTCTTCGGTACCCAGCTCATGAAACTGTCCGAGCCATTCCACGATGGCCTTTTCACCCGCGCTGACGTCAGCCTGGTCAGGCACTTCGGTGATGGCCCGCGGATCGGCGGCGGTGTCACCGGGCAGGCCCATGGAGAGGTAGAGCTCGGTGCGATTGCAGGTCGATACGATCACGACCTCGTCGACCTGGGGCAAGGAGCTGAGCTGGCGGATGGCGTCGGCAACTATCTCCGGAGGAAAGGCGACTTTTTCGCGCAGTGCCACATTGGCCGTTGTGTGATTAATGCCTGCTAGAACCAGCGCCATGAGAACCCGTGGAAGCTTTTTACGGAATCCGTGATCATATCCAAAAAAGTGCGCTATGTTACCACAGCGGCCCGCCAAAACACGTGTTGCCGGTAGCCGCAGCTGTTACAATCTGGCCTCGTCGCGCCACCCCCGGAAATCGGCCGTCCGCATTCATAGAAACGGAACCTTCATGGTCAAAATCACACGCAAACTCGGCCTGCTGGCAGTGGCTGCCACCCTGCTGGCCTGCGCCACACCGCCCGCCGGCGCACCCGCCAGGTCGGACGACAATGCCGATACACAGGCACCGCAGTCAGTCTCCGCAGCAGTCAATGAGACCACCCCCCCGGTTCCGGAGGAGTACGGCAACTTCACCGAGGAGCAGTTGTTCGAGGCCATCGTCAGTGAGCTGGGCGGCCAACGGGGTAACCTGCCGGAGGCCAGCGAGCGCTACTACCGTCTGGCCTTCGAAACCCGGGATCTCGGCATCGTCCGACGCGCCACCCAATTCGCCTCGGTCAGCGGCGACCTCAATGCCGTGGTGCAACTGGGACTGTTATGGACGGAAATCTCACCCCGGGAGCTGGAACCCCATTTGATGCTCAGCTACCACCTGCTGGAGGCCGGGCGCTTCGAAGATGCCGTCAACCACATGGCGCGCATCATCGAGCTGGGCGGCGAGATGGATTTCAGCGCCATCTCCCGCCGCACCCAGCGGCTCAGCGCGGACCGACGCGCGGGTCTCATCAGCAACCTGCGCGATCTCCATGAACTCTACCCCGACGAGGATTCCCTGCATTTCACCATCGTGGAACTGCTGGACCAGAACCAGCAGACTCAGGATGCCCTGATCGAACTGCAGGCCCTGCGGCAGAGCTACGGCGACTCCGCGCCCACCTATCTGATCGAAGCCCAATTGCTGGAAAAACTTCAGCAAAGCGAACGTTCCCTGCGCAGCCTGCGGGACGGGCTGCGCAAGTTTCCCCAGGACAAACCACTGCGCTTCACCTATGCCCGCGCATTGATTCAATTGGAAGACTACACCGCGGCCCGGCGGGAATTTCAGACCCTGGTGGACCAGGACCCGGAAGACTACGAGACGCTCTATTCCATCGCCCTGCTGGATGTGGAACTGGAGGAATTCGACGAAGCCAAAGAATATTTTTCCCGGCTGCTGGGGGTCAACCACCGCCCGGATGAATCCCATTACTACCTTGGCTTCATTCACGAAGAGCAGGGTGCGCTGGATGAAGCCATCCGGCACTACCGATCGGTCCAGATCGGCTCTTCCAATTTTGTGGCCGCGCAACAGCAGGCCACCCGGCTGGCGATCCAGCAGGAACGCTATCAGGAAGCCCATGACTGGCTGGTGAATCTGTCCCGCGGTCAGCCGCGGCTGGATGTGGTGTTCACCAGCATCGAGGCCAGCGCCCTGATGGCGGCCGGGCAGCTGGATCTGGCCGGCCTGCGGCTCGATGAGGCCCTGGAACGCTACCCCACCGACCTGGATCTGCTGTTCTCCCGGGTGCTGCTGCACGATGCCCGCAGCGACATGGTGGCCGCGGAGCAGGATCTGCGGCGCATCATCGCCGCCAATCCCCAGGACTCCCGGGCCCTCAATCACCTGGGTTATATGCTGGCGGACCGCACCACCCGCTACGAGGAAGCCATGGAGCTGCTGGAACGGGCCATCGCCATCTCGCCGGACGATCCGGCCATCATCGACAGCGTCGCCTGGGCCCAGTACAAACTTGGCCGCTATGAGGAGGCGCTGACAAACCTGCGCCGCGCCTATGCCGCGTTTCCGGATCACGAAGTGGCCTCCCATCTGGGGGAGGTGTTGTGGGTCATGGGTCGCAAGGACGAAGCCATGCAGGTATGGACCGATGCCCTCAAGGAACGACCCGACAGCGAACTGCTGAAAAATGTGATGCAGCGGTTCAATCCGTGATCCTTCACATGCTGTATCTGCGTTGATTCCGTTTCCCCAGCCATGTTGACCCGCGGCCTGCCAACCCTGACCCTGTCCACCCTGCTGCTGTTGGCGGGTTGCAGCGGCCTGCAGGCACCCACGGAAGGCGGCAGCTGGCGCCAGCGCCAGGCCCAGCTCAGCGCCCTCGACCACTGGCAATTGCAGGGCCGGGTCAATGCCCGCTATTACGATGAATCCCATACCCCCCGCATCCGCTGGCAGCAGCGGGACGAGGACTACACCATCCGCCTGTGGGGCACCTTGAATGCCGGCGCCACCCTGATCGAGGGCCGGCCAGGTCATGTCACCCTGGAACAGGGAAGCGAGCTCCGCCAGGCCAGCCGCCCTGAAGACCTGATCCTGGAGCACCTGGGTTACGAGTTGCCGGTATCCCAGCTGAATTACTGGATCAAGGGCCTGCCCATGCCCGGCGAGGATCACCAGTTGCGCCTCGGTGACTTCAATGAAGTCGTGCACCTGGAACAGTCCGGCTGGTCCATGGACTACGAGGACTACCGGCTGTTCGACAGTGTCAGCCTGCCACGCCGCATCCGCATGGTCCGGGACGAGGAAGCCATCAGCCTGCAGTTCATCGGCCTCGACTGGAACGTGGAAGCACCGGACCGCCCATGAATCCCGGCACCGCCGCTGTCAATTCGCCAGCCAAGCTCAATCTGTTCCTGCACGTCACCGGGCGCCGCCCCGATGGCTACCACGACCTGCAAACCGTCTTTCAGCTGCTGGACCTGTGTGACCGGTTGCGTTTCGAGGTTCCCGGCCCCCGCCCGGGGGTATTGGCCCTGCACAGCAGCCAGGACCACGTTCCCCTGGATGACAACCTGGTACTGCGTGCCGCCCGGGCACTGCGGGAGGCGGTGGGGCGACCGGAACTGAGTGCCACTATTTATTTACACAAGATCATCCCCCTGGGTGCCGGGCTGGGTGGCGGCAGTTCCAATGCCGCCCTGACCCTGCTCACCCTGAACCGCCTGTGGCAGACCGGCCTGGATAACGGGGAATTGAGCCGCATCGGCTTGAGCCTGGGGGCGGATGTACCGCTGTTCATCCGGGGTCGCTCGGCCTTCGCCAGCGGGGTCGGCGAACGCCTCGAGCCCCTGGATTTGCCACCCCGCTGGTACCTGATTCTGTGGCCCGGTGTGAGCGTTTCCACGACCCAGATATTTTCTCACCCGCAATTGACACGACACTCACCAGCCATCAAAATTGCCGACTTTCTCGCGGGGGGGTCCGACTGGGCGGGGTTGCGCAACGACTGCGAACCCGTGGTCCGGGCGGGTTATCCCCAGGTGGCCCTGGCCCTGGACTGGCTGCAGCGCTTCGGTCGGGCCCGCATGACCGGTTCCGGATCCAGCGTGTTTGCCGACTTCCCGACCCCGACGGCGGCCCAGGATGCCCTGGCAAGCCTGCCGGCGGCACTCCGGGATGCCGGCGCACAGGGCTTCATCGCCCGAGGCATCAACGAGCTGCCCTGAGCACCCGGCCGCGAGCATGAATTTTGAGTTTAGATCGCGTAGAATACGCGGCCTCACTGGGGTGTCGCCAAGCGGTAAGGCAACGGGTTTTGATCCCGTCATGCGTTGGTTCGAATCCAGCCACCCCAGCCATTTTTTTTAGCGGTGTTGTACAACGGGCGTTGCACCACCTGAGTTGAACAACAACAAGAACCGGCGGGCCCACAACCCCTGACCCGCAGGTCCAAACCCATAAGGTGAGAGCGTGGCAAATAATCTGATGGTGTTTACCGGAAACGCCAATCCGGTACTGGCGGACAATATCGCCAGAAATATCGGTGTACCCCTCGGCAATGCCACCATCACCAAGTTCAGCGACGGGGAAATCTCCGTGGAACTGAACGAGAATGTGCGGGGCAAGGATGTCTTCATCATCCAGCCCACCTGCGCACCGGCCAATGACAGCATCATGGAATTGCTGCTGATGGCCGATGCCCTGCACCGCGCCTCCGCCAACCGCATCACCGCCGTGATCCCCTATTTCGGCTATGCCCGCCAGGATCGCCGGGTGCGCTCCGCCCGGGTAGCCATCAGCGCCAAGGTGGTGGCGGACATGATCAGCACCGTGGGCGTCAACCGGGTGCTCACCGTGGACCTCCATGCGGAGCAGATCCAGGGCTTCTTCAACATCCCGGTGGACAACGTCTACGGCTCCCCCATCCTCACCGACGACATCGAGCGCCAGCGCTACAAGAACCTGCTGGTGGTGTCGCCGGATATCGGCGGCGTGGTGCGGGCACGGGCAGTGGCCAAACAGTTGAACGTGGACCTGGCGATCATCGACAAGCGCCGTCCCCAGGCCAACGAAGCCCAGGTGATGCACATCATCGGTGACGTGCGTGATCGCTGCTGCCTGATCGTGGACGACATCGTGGATACCGCCGGCACCCTGGTGAAGGCGGCCGAGGCCCTTAAAGGTGCTGGCGCCTCCCAGGTGGTGTCCTATTGCACCCACCCGGTGCTGTCGGGCAAGGCCATCGACAATCTTGAGAATTCGCAGCTGGATACCCTGGTGGTGACGGATACCATTCCGCTCAGCAAGGAAGCCCGGGCCTGCAAACGCATTCGGCAATTGACCATGGCCAGGATTCTGGCCGAGTCGATTCGCCGGGTAAGCAACGAAGAATCCATCAGTGCTATGTTTGACAACACCTGATGATTCTTTAAACAGTGCTTCACACCCTGTCGGCGGTTGGTCGCGAACCGCAGGCAGTCAACGTGAGTCGAACTCACTTCCATTTGGAGATATCACATGTCGAATGCTTTCGAACTGAATGCCAGCGTTCGGAACGACCTGGGGAAAGGTGCGAGCCGCCGCCTGCGTCGTCTGAACAAAGAAATCCCCGCCATCATCTATGGCGGTAACAAGGAGCCCCAATCCATCAGCATCTCCCACAAGGACATCCTGCATGCGGTGGAGAACGAGGCCTTCTTTTCCCACATCATCACACTGCACGTGGACAAGAAACCCGAGCAGGTGATCATCAAGGCCCTGCAACGCCATCCGGCCAAGCCGTTCATCCTGCATGCGGACTTTCAGCGCGTCATCGCGAATGAAAAGCTCACCGTATCGGTGCCGGTACACTTCCTCAATGAAGACAAGTGCGTCGGCGTGAAAGTGGGCCATGGCAACGTCATCCACATCCTCACGGAAATCGAAGTGGAGTGTCTGCCCAAGGACCTGCCGGAATACCTGGAAGTGGACATGCTGGAGGTGGATCTGGGCGACTCGGTCCACATCTCCGACATCAAGTTTCCTCCCGGTGTGGAGAGCGTCGATCTGGCCCATGGCACGGAAGAGTCCGACCTGGCAGTAGCCACCGTGCAGGCACCTCGTGGTGCGGCTGAGGAAGAAACCGCAGCACCTGCACCGGCTGCCGCAGTGGAAGCCACCAAGCAGTCCGACAAGGACAAGGGCGACAAGTAGTCTGCCCGGAACACAGCGCCGGCAGGCGGGGTTGAACCATGCAGGGCAAACCTCTGGCATTGATCGTGGGCCTGGGCAATCCAGGCCCCCGCTATCGGGCCAACCGCCACAACGCCGGCGCCATCTTCCTGACGGAACTGTGTAAGCGCCATCACGGACAATTGCGTCCGGAGAGCAAGTTCCACGGCGATTTCGGCAGCGTGACCATCGACGGTCACGAGGTCAAATTGCTGATCCCCACCACCTTCATGAACCGCAGCGGACGGTCCGTGGCGGCGGTGTGCAATTTTTTCAAGCTCGACCCGGCCACCCTGCTGGTGGCCTACGACGAGATCGATTTCGAGGTGGGCATCACCCGCTTCAAGCTGGGCGGCGGTCACGGCGGCCACAACGGCATGCGGGATATCCTGCAGGCCCTGGGCGGCAACGGGGATTTTTACCGCCTGCGTATCGGGGTCGGCCATCCCGGCCACAAATCCATGGTGGCCGATTATGTGCTGTCCGACCCCTCCGCAGCGGAAAGTGCCATCATCATGGGTGACATCCACCGCGCCGTCGATCTGATGCCCCGCGCGGTGGCGGGTAACTGGGAAGCCGCCATGCGGCTGTTGCATACGGAGCCAAAGACAGAATGAGCGTCAAATGCGGAATCGTCGGCCTGCCCAATGTGGGCAAGTCCACTCTTTTCAATGCCCTCACCAAGGCGGGCATCGCCGCGGAGAATTTTCCCTTCTGCACCATCGAGCCCAACAGCGGCGTGGTGCCGGTGCCCGATGCCCGCCTGCAGAAACTGGCGGCCATCGTGAAGCCGGAGAGAGTGGTGCCCACCACGGTGGAGTTCACCGACATCGCGGGACTGGTGGCCGGCGCCTCCAAGGGTGAAGGCCTGGGCAACCAGTTCCTGGCCAACATCCGGGAATGTGATGCCATCGCCCATGTGGTGCGCTGCTTCGAGGACGACAACGTCATCCACGTGGCCAACCAGATCAATCCGGCCGCCGACATCGAAATCATCGACACCGAGCTGGCCCTGGCGGACCTGGAGTCAGTGGAGAAAGGCATCTACCGCCTGACCCGCACCGCCAAGGGCGGCGACAAGGATGCGGTACGGCAACTGGCAATCCTGGAGAAAGTGAAGGCCCAGCTGGATCAGGCCAAACCCGTGCGGGCCATGGGCCTGGACAAGGAGCAATTGGCGGACCTCTACCAGTTCCACCTGCTGACCGCCAAGCCGGTGCTGTTCATCGCCAATGTGGACGAGAACGGCTTCGACAACAATCCCCACCTCGACTCCGTGCGGAACATCGCCACCGCCGAGGGGGCGCAGATCGTCGCCATCTGCAACAAGCTGGAGGCGGAAATCGCCGAGCTGGAGGACGACGAGAAGCAGGAATTCCTCGCCGATCTGGGCATGGACGAACCCGGCCTGGACCGGGTGATCCGCGCCGGCTACACCCTGCTGGGGCTGCAGACCTATTTCACCGCCGGGGTCAAGGAAGTGCGGGCCTGGACCATCAAGGTGGGTGCCACCGCCCCCCGGGCCGCCGCCGCCATCCACACGGATTTCGAGAAGGGCTTCATCCGGGCCGAAGTGATCGCCTACGAGGATTTCATCGCCCACAACGGGGAAAACGGCGCCAAGGAGGCGGGCAAGTGGCGGCTGGAGGGCAAGGACTACATCGTCAAGGATGGGGATGTGATCCACTTCAGGTTCAATGTTTAAGGCCTGCCCGAGATCAAATATGGTTTGATTTGCACGAATCGTTCGATTCGCCTATATTGCACCAAACCTTGGGGAGCCAGCCCATGCAATCATTCACCGCCAACGAAGCCAAGACACGCTTTGGGGAGTTTCTCGACTGCGCCCAGCGGGAGCCCGTACAAGTCCTGCGGCATAACCGCGTGGTGGGTGTGATGGTCAGCGCCCAGGACTATGAAGCCATGCGCGCTTTTTATGCCGACCGGCTGCGCCAGAACTTGCAAAGCAGCGCGGCAGCGGCCGCCGCCGCTGGCATGACCGAGGAGAAGTTGACCGAATTGCTCGCGGATAAAAGCTGAGCCACCACGGGAGCGGCCCTACGCCCTCGTCGTTATCGACACCAATGTGTTGCTGAGCGCCGCGCTGTTGCCACAAAGCGCTCCAGCACTGCTGCTTGATTGCCTACTCGCGCGAAGCCGCCTGGTGTTTTCCACGGCAAGCTTCGACGAACTGCAAAGCCGCCTGTGGAAACCCAAGTTCGATCGCTATCTGTCCATGGAGATGCGGCGAAGCATTCTCCATGACCTGGACGCCAGTGCCTTGTGGGTGGAGGTTCCGGATGCCTTGAGCACACAAGCGTGGCCACGAGACCCTACCGACGACGTCTTCATTCTTACGGCGCTTGCTGCCAACGCCAGTCGGTTGATCAGCGGTGATCAGGATCTGTTGGTGTTGAATCCTTTGGGTGAGTTACAGCTTTTGACACCCAGGCAGGCGCTGGATGAAATCGCAGACCTGAACGCGCGGGATTAGGGATAGGTCTCAGCACCGCAAGGCGTTCTCGAGAGCACCTTCCGGCAACCTTGACAGACGCGCCGGAAGTTACCAAAATTCGCGTCCTTCCAACGGATTACGGCAATGTAGCTCAGCTGGTTAGAGCACGGCATTCATAATGCTGGGGTCGCTGGTTCAAATCCAGCCATTGCTACCAACACCAATAAGGCGGCCCGCACTGGCCGCCTTTTTCATTTCTGCCAACGCTGCCTCAATACTGTCCCACTGATTCGGAAAAATGCCGAGCAACGACTTGGTCGGCGTCATTTGGTCTCGTATTTTTCAAGAATACATATTGACTACATCAGAATATGAGCGCATTCTCTCGCGCCATCGACTGAACACAGACAGGATGAACGGCTCAATCATGCAACCCACCACCATTCGTCTGACCGAGCAAGACCAAACGTTTTTGGCTTCCCTCAAGATTGCGGGGGCCAGTACCATCAGCGACAAGCTGCGCGCTCTCATCGAGGACCGCCGTCTGCAACAACAAGCAGCGCGAGACTATCGTTCGGCACTGGTCCTGGCCAACAGCATCGTCGGGCCCCTCAATGAATCCATCAAGATGGCGGAGAATCAACATCGCATGCACTCTCAGCTGATCGAACGGATGGGCGCGTGGACGCCGGAACTGCTGGCGATCCTGTTGACTGAGGGCAGCTCCAGCGCGGACGAGCCCTTGGACCCGGCCCGCCTCAAGGCCTTGGAAGATCTCGTGGCGAATCATCTGCTGCGGCTGTTGGATGTGATTCTGCAAACCTGTATCGCGAGAGACACGGCGCTTTATGCGGCCGCATCCCTGGGCCCCCAAAAACTGCAACCACTGCGGCGGCTGTGCCGGTTCGTGATGGACGAAACCCAAAAAGACGACAACCCCTGAAGGAGACAAGCGTATGAGCGATTCATTGATTGGCCGTGTGGCGCGACTGGTTGGCGGTACGTTCAATAGCATCATCGACGCGGCCGAGAACGCCGCGCCGGAAGTCGTGGCCCGCCAGGCCATCACCGAGATCGACGGCGCCATTGACGACGTGCGCACCGAGATGGGCCGCAAACAGGCCAGCCGCCACAACGCAAACCGTGAACTCACCTCACTCAACGATCGGGCCTAGTTGCTCAAGGCGCAGATTCACACCGCGTTACAGCAGCAGCGCGAGGACCTGGCCGAGGCCGGCACGTCGGAACTGGTAGGCATCGAAGACCGTATTCCCATCATCGAGAGCCTCATCGCCAGCACTCAGGAGGAGGAGCAGGAACTGAACCGCTATCTATCAGGCCTGCGCTCCAAGCGGGACGAGATGGAGCGTGATCTGCAGCTCATCAAAGAGCGCAAGACGGCCGAGTCCAGCAGTGTGAGTGTGGGGAGTACGGCAGCATCTGACAAAGGCAATGATGTGGATCGGCGGGTGGAGCGCGCCGGCAATGCCATCGCCCGGGTCAAATCCTCATTGACCGGGGTACCTCCCTCTGCGGACCTGGGCAATGCCGCCTCACGGGCGGAACTGGAAGATCTGCATCGAAAGAACCGGATTGCGGAGCGCTTGGCGGCCCTGAAAAAGGAAAGCTGAAATGCTCGAATTCCTGCTTGCAGGCCCTAACGTTCCGTATACGACGGCCTACGCCCTCCTGGTCATCATCGGCCTGTTCGAGGGCATAGGCGCGTTGATCGGCTTCGGGCTGGGCAGCTTTCTTGATTCCTTGCTGCCGGAAGTCGATCTCGATCCGGATATCGAGATCGCCGATACCGGCTCCAACAACGCCCTATCAAGATTGCTAGGCTGGCTTAAGGTCGGCAAGGTCCCCATTCTGGTGCTGCTGGTGGTGTTTCTGTTTGTCTTTGGTAGCATCGGTTTCGCACTCAACTTTATGTCCCTGGGCACACTCGGGTTTCTGTTCCCTGTCGTCGTGACCTTGCCTGGCGCTTTTCTGCTTTCCCTGCCGGTGCTGAGGGGCTGCGCGGTGGCACTTGCTGCTGTGATCCCCAAGGATGAAAGCTCTTCGGTGTCACTCGATAGCCTGATCGGGCGTCAGGCGGTCATCACCCTGGGCGAATCCACCAGTGATTCGCCCGCCGAGGCCCGTGTCCGCGATCAACACGGCGGGACGCACTACATCATGGTCTTGGCGGAGGAAGGCCGTGGACCTTTTATTCAGGGGACACCAGTGCTGTTGGTGCGCCGTAATGAGAGTCACTTCGTCGCCATCGAATCACTGCAGGAAATGAACAACAACTAATCTAGACAAGGATCAAGATATGGAAAGTGCAAACAGTCTGTCGTTCGTTGTAACCGTCGCGGGAGCGATGTTCGTCGGCTTGCTGGTGATCGGCATGATCCTGGCCAGGCTGTACGTTCGCGCCAACAAGGAGCGTGCTTTCGTCCGCACCGGTTTCGGCGGCGAGAAGATCATCAAGGACGGCGGCGCCATCGTGTTGCCCGTCCTGCACGAGATCATCTACGTCAACATGAACACCTTGCGCCTGGAAGTGCGCCGCGCCAACGAGGCCGCACTGATCACCAAGGATCGGCTACGGGTGGATGTGACCGCGGAGTTTTACGTGCGGGTGAAGCCAAATAACGAATCGATCGCCACCGCCGCCCAAACCCTGGGCGCCCGTACTCAGCGGCCGGAAGAACTGAAGTCCCTGGTGGAGGGCAAATTCGTCGATGTGCTGCGTTCGGTGGCCGCCGGCATGACCATGGAACAACTGCATGAGGAGCGGGTGTCTTTCGTTCAGGAGGTGCAGCGCAGCTGCGCCGAGGACCTGTTCAAGAACGGTCTGGAACTGGAATCCGTGTCCCTCACCGGCCTCGACCAGACCGCCAAGGAGTATTTCAACGCCGAGAACGCCTTTGACGCCGAAGGTTTGACCAAACTCACCGAGCAACTGGAGTCACGCCGCAAGATCCGCAACGATATCGAGCAGGAAACCATGGTGGAGATCCAGACCAAGTCCACCGACGCGGCCAAGCGCAAGCTGGCGATCCAGCAGGACGAGGAGTTCGCGCGCCTGCACCAGGCCCAGGAAATCGAGAATCGCAAAGCCAGCCAGCAGTCGGATATCGCCAGGGTGGCCGCCGAAAAGCGCCGCGAGGCGGAGGAGGCCGACATTCTGGCCAACCGCGCGGTGGAACTCGCCCGCATCGCCAAGGACGAGGAGACCAAGAACCGCGCCATCGAAATGAACAAGCGACTGCAGCTCTCCGAGCAGGATCAGAAGATCGCCGTGGCGGAAAAGTCCAAGGATGAATCCCGCGCCGCCGCCGACGCCGACGAAGCCCGCGCCGAGGCAGTGGCCAAAGAGGAAGAGGTGGTCACCGTCCGTGAAACCGCCCGCGCCGAACGGGAAAGACGCATCGTGGTCATCAAGGCTCAGGAAGATGCCGAACGCGAAGCCATCAGCGTCACCGTGGAAGCAGAAGCCCGCAAGACCGCCGCCGTCAACGACGCCGAAGCCATTCGCCTGCGTGCCGGCGCCGATGCCGAAGCGATCCGGGTCAAGGCCGAGGCCGAGGCCGAAGGTGCCCGCCAACTGAACGAAGCCAAGAACCTGCTGAGCACCGAGCAGATCGCCTTCGCCGAAAAAACTCAGCTCATCGACCAGTTGCCCCTGATCATGGAGCAGGCCATGAAGCCGGTGGAGAAGATCGACAGCATCAAGATCTTCGATATCAATGGCGCGCCGGGGCTGGGTAACGGCGGCACGACAACCGAAGGCAGCTCAGGCAATCTGTCGGATCAATTGGTGAACGCTTTGTTAAAACACCGCGCCAACGTGCCTTTGTTGGACGCCATCCTCAAGGAAGTGGGGCTGGAGGACTACGACCCCCGGGCCATCCTGGAGGGCAAGGGGTTTCTCGCAAAGCCAAAGGAATCTGACAGGGAGTGAGGGTTGGGTGTGCCGGTGCCAGGATTCACGATCGCGGCCCCAGCTTCATTCACGCAACCCCTTCGCCTGCAAGTACTCGATGAGCGCATCAGGATAGTCAGTCTGGATGATGTCAGCGCCCAATTCGACGATTCGCCCCCAATTCCCGTCGGGGTCGGACAGGGCCAGTTCGTCACGCAACCCGGCCGCGTGCCGTGGTTCCAGCGCGTTCACCCAAATGCGCCCACCGGCAGCATCCATCGCAGATACGCCTTCAGAAAAATACGGCTGATTGACGAAGGTGATTTCGTATGCGATGGGCATGTATCGCCCATACTCCGGAATCACCGCGCTCAGAATCGGGGCGCATGACCTTGGGTCAACGTCCGCGGAACACTCCCGAATCACGGGCATAAAAAGCGTCTTACCGAGAAACCTGGCACTGTCGAGTGCCGGTGTTCCGGGTAACGCGTTCATCTTCATCAGGATCTGATCCTCGACACCCACGGCTTCAACGATCTCGAAAGCCGGGTCGAAAACCTCCCCTTTGACATCAAGGTTGATCAGGATCCGCCCCCGAGCAAGTTCGAGCGCATCCTGTAGTGTGGGTATGCCCTGATCCGTCATCAACGCAGCTTCACCGCCTGCTCCGGCACGTAGTTTGAGCCCCCGCACTTGGGACCAGGCGAGAGACTTGACCGGTCCAGACCCATCGGTGGTTCGGTCGAGGGTTTCATCGTGCAGCAAGACCGGTACACCATCTGCCGTGATGGCCACGTCGATCTCAATCATATCCACATTCAGCTCAAGACAACGTTCAATCGCGGCAAGGGAGTTTTCAGGGGCGCCATCCTTCCAACAGGCTCGATGGGCGACCACCATCACCGGGCCGTTCTCGTCGTCCAGCATGGCCAGAAGCGCCGGTGTTTGGTCGCGCTCCTGACCGTAGCCGTTAAGTACGAATAGCATTCCCGAAGCACCGAAGAACATGAATGCTGCGACCCGGATTCCTGGATTGACTGCGTTCAAAATAGTTTCTCCTTGAGGGGCATGGCCCGGATGCACCGGGCCATACACGATTGAGATCAGAACTTGGCCCGCACGCCAATCAGCATGAACCGGCCGGTTTCGCTGTAACGGATGTTACGGTCCGTCCGCTCCGCATAGCGGTACTGTTCCTCGCCCAACAGGTTCAAAGCGTCGAGCGTCAATACGATGTTATCCGTCAGGTTGTACTGAATGTTGGCATCCAACTGACCATAGGCATCGATGAAATTGCTGCGTTCGGCACTGGCAGGACGGATTTCGTCAAGGTAGGCATCGCGCCAGGCATAGGCAAGTCGCGCCGAGAACGACCCGCTTTCGTAGTATGAAATGAAGTTGTATGAACTTTCGGATTGACCGCGTAACAAGGTCTTGATGGTTTGACCATTGAAGAGAATCTCGGATTCACTGTCCGCCCTCGTGTAGTTGGCCAAGAAGCCAAAGCCGGAAAGCGGACTGTCCTCACCCACAAAAGTTGAAAGTGGCGCTTGGAATGCAAGTTCGAAACCGCGTACAAACGCTGATTCACCGTTCACCGGCCGACTCACCGAGAACTCGGTTCCGGCACGGGGGTCGCCCGCACCCAATACATCTGACCCCAGAATCTCGGGCGCGCTCACTCGGGTGACGAAGCCGTCTACATCCTTGTCGAACAGGGCGACGGACAGCAGCGCTTCGTCGGCAAAATACCACTCCATCGAGAGATCGTAATTCCAAGCGGTATAGGGGCTCAGGGCCGGGTTTCCGAAACTGGCCGTTGGCACACTGACGGCTACCGTTCCGCCCGGGGTCAGGTCGGTGATCGTCGGTCGCGTAAGCGATCTGGCAGCACCTACCCGGACCAGCAGGTCATCGGTCGCCTCAAAGGTGAAGTTGGCGCTGGGCAACACTTCGGTGTAGTCGCTGGCCACCGTGATTCGTGAATTGTTCGTTGGATATCCGGTGGCGGACTGTTCAGTGCTGACGGCACGCAGGCCGATGCTGCCGACCAGGGATCGGCCTCCAAACGCGACTGTGTCCAGATCACCCTGCAGGTATCCGCTGACGGTTTCCTCACCAATGGTATTGGTCGCCACCAGCCGTTGGGGAATGACCAGGTTTGGCGCGACCAGGGCGGCACTGTTCAATACGGCGTCGAAATCAGCGATGGGCCAATTGCGAACAATGTTGGGGCTGTCATTGCTTTCGAAGAAATTGTCCGCAGGCAGATTCAGGGAATAGTCTTCGAAGTCGGCGGTGGCGGTCTGGCGTCCATCGAATTGCAGTGTGTCCTTCTCGCGATCCTCATAACGCAGGCCGACCTTGACCGCACTGAAGGACGACTCCGGCAGCCACTCAAGGTCAGTTTGTGCCGAGTACTCACTGTCGGTGGTTTCGGTATTGATGAATCGCGCTTCGTGGCGATTGTAAAGCGCCGGATCAAAAATGTTACGCCCGACACCTTCGATCTTGACGAAGGTACGGTCGGCAAATGAGTAGCGGAACGATCCCGTGTCCGTCCAGGTCGAGCGAAATTCTTCCGTGGTGCGGCTGGCGTCCGAGTAGCCAAGTTTGCCGCGTAACACCAGGTTGTCTGCCAGATCCCAACTCAGGTCCGAATTCACCAGCAGCAGTTCATCCTCCAGGGGTGTGTAGATGTTCTCGGAGCGGTTGTCGACATTGGGAAGGCTGGCCTCGACGATCAAGCCGCTGCCGTCGATCACTGGGGGCGAGAGCGGCGTGCGTACGTCGGCGGCTTGAATCAAACCGTCAATGGAATATCGCTTGCGAACCTCCTCGATGGTTGCGTAGGCCACGTCCAAGGCGATGTCAAACGTGTTGGTCGGTCGAAACTGCAGGGCGCCGGTGAGACCAAGCCGGTCTTTCCCGATGTTTTCGTTCACGTAGCGGGGGATAAAAGGGTACTCAACCTTGAATGTATCCAGGACCGTGTCACGATTGGCGTCCAGGTCTGCCTGAATGAAACGCAGACCTTCAACGTTGTCCTGTCGCAGGTTTTGCTCCGAATAAGAGATCGAACCCAACATCCCGACTTTGCCGTCAGCAAACACCCCGCTGGCCACTCCCGATATCCGAGGATCGGTTTCCTCGGCAAGGTCGTTACTGGTTGCCCTGGCACTCAGAGCAAGCAAAGTGTCTTCACCTGCGTAGTCAAACGGGCGAGCCGTGCGGAGATCGACGGTTCCGGCCAACCCGCCTTCCACCAGTTCCGCGCTGTGGGACTTTCGAACCTGTACGTTTGTGAAAAGTTCTGAGGCGAATACGTCGAAATCGACTTCTCGGCCGTTGTTTCCCGAGACGACGTTCTGACCGTTGATGGATACTCGGGTGAACTCCGAGGCCAGGCCCCGCACTGCAATGTTCTGAGCTTCTCCCAAAGTCCTTTCCACGGTCACGCCGGTAATGCGTTGCAGGGAGTCGGCGATGTTCAGATCAGGGTAGTCCATGATGTCTTCTGATGAGATGCCATCGAGGATGCCGTTGGATGCACGCTTCTGATCCAGGGCACGGGCAAGTGAGCCGCGCACGCCAGTTACCACAATGGATTCAATAAATGAGGCTGGCTCTGCAGCTTGCGGCTGGGCGTTAACAGTTGCAGTGGATAGCCCCGTGAGCGCAAAGCTGACCGCCAGTGTCAGGCCCTTGAGTCGAAAATTGTTCGGTTGCATAGGTAGTTACCTCTCCGAGGCCGGTGGCCTTGAAACCTTGAATGTTTGTTTAAGCGATCGATCCGCCCACGGAACGCATGTATATCACTTGCAGTATGTATAATAATTGCGCATTCATGGGTTACTTTGCATATAATACACACATGAAGTGTGTCTTTAATGACAATTTCGTTAAATTTTACTTACAAGAAGTGAAATCTTGCTTCTTGGACGAAGCCTGGTGACAATCTCGCCCTGCTAAAACCCAGGAATTCCAGAGTGACAAGGCTCAGGCAACCAACAATTCAGCAAGAACCACTTTTAGCGAGTGAGAAGCGCTTGCTGGGGCTGTTGTTTCGCCGCGGCGCGTTGACGCAGAACCAATTGGCTGACCTGACTGGGCTGACGCAACAATCCGTATCGCGATTGGCCTCCAATCTGATCGGTCGGGGCTGCGTGTTGGAAGGCGAAAAACGTCCCTCAGGCAAGCGCGGCTACCCCAGCGCAAGTCTCGTATTGGCGCCGGAGTATGCGGTCTCCGCCGGCCTGGCGCTGCTCGGCGATGTTGTTGCACTCACGATCTGCGATTTCGCTGGCAATGTGCTCGAGACACAAACAACGCCGATGATAGCCGTGACCCAAGACGCTGTACTTGGCTGGTTGGACGATGCGTTGCCAGGGGCGATGCAACGGGTTGCCCACGCGCGACCCTTGATTGGACTTGGGGTGGGAATCGCAGGCTCGTTCATCGGGGATCAACCTGGCTTCAACACACCGTTCTACCTCAATGACTGGGCGGGAGTTGATATCGAAGCAATTTTCGCCGGGCGCTACGGGTTGACCGTGCTCGCTGACAACAATGGCAACACGGCGGCTCTCGCCGAAGCCATGACCGGGGTGGGCAAGTGGGCAGACAGCTTTGCCTACCTCACAATCTCCGCAGGCGTTGGCGGCGGGGTCATTCTCAACGGTGAATTGTGGCGCGGCCGACACGGCAATGCCGGTGAATTTGCCGGTGGTCTGCCCTCGAACATTTATCCCTTTCCGAATCTAGAACTATTACGGCGCCTGGTCGTGCGCGACGGGCTGCACGAGTTTCAGACGGTAACTGAAATGGTCGAGTACTACGATCCCAATTGGCCGGCGATCGATGAGTGGATCGCCCGCGTCCGTGACAGCTTTTCGATCATCGCATCCAACGCAACGGCCATACTCGACCTTGACGCGGTGGTCTTTGGTGGACAGATGCCACGAGACCTTGCCGAGCGCGTCATCGCCGTGATCGAACTTTATGACCAGAAGCGCCGCGCGGTGCCTCGACCGATGGCTCGACTCGTTCCCGCCGAGGCTGAAGGAAACGCCACCGCCTTGGGTGCAGCCATTCTGCCGCTGCAAAAAGCCTACTTTTCACACCCCTGACTCTCATGACTGTTAGGAAGTGGTTGTACACATCAAAGGCTTTTTCATGCCGCGTCCACACCTGCCAACAATCGTTCTGTACGCCAATGGCAATTTCGGGAAAAGTTGCCTCGCCAATCTCGTCGAGATCTACGCACTCTTCTATTTCACCGACATGCTGGGTATATCGCCCTCGCTTGCGGGTTTCGCCTTACTGCTTGCCCTCGCACTGGATGCCATCACCGACCCGTTGATCGGCCATGTCACTGACCGATTTGAACACCGATGGAAGCACCTGACGCCTTACGCGTCCTTCGGCATCCCGCTCACCGCAGGCACATTTCTATTGCTCTTCCTGGCGCCTTTGCTGACTACCGATTCGGCACTTATGTTTGTTATGGCCACCTTGCTGGCATTTCGCGCGGCATACACGGTCTTTGACGTGCCGCACAATGGACTGCTATCGGTGATTACACGAACTCCAGCCGAACGAACCCTGGGGGCGAGCCTCAGAATTTTCTTCAGCGCAGTCGGGAAGCTGACAGTGACCATCGTCGTCGCTTGGAACATCCAGAACAGCGCAGACATGACGCTCACGCAATCCGGTTTGATCTGGTCTGCGCTGGTTCTGGCCGTGTTGTATCTGGTGTCCACCTCGGTTTGCACCATCGCAGTCCGTGAGGTGCTCTTGCATCCGGATCGGCAATCGGCATATCGAGCCCGCTTCATCGATATCGGTAAAAACATCATCGGCAACTCGAAGGTCTCAACTATTTTCTTACTGACGGCCACCAACTCTTTGATGATTCCAGTGATTTCGACAGCCTTTATCTATTACTCAAAATATGGGCTCGGAGATGAATCCATCGGTACCCGGGCCGTGATGCTGCTCGCGGTTTCGCAGACCGTTTCGTTGCTCTTCTGGGTGATGTTCACGAATTCTATGCAGTCAAAATCCTTGGTTGCCATGATCGCTTATGGGTTTCTACTGGTAGCCGCGGTCTTAGGCGCAACGATCGCGACCGATGCAATGAGTATCTATGCGGTATCGCTACTGACTGGGTTTTCGGTGAGTGGCGTGTTCATGCTGAACTGGTCGATGCTACCCGATGCACTTGACCAGCATCAGGATCCAACACGCCACTCCGGCCGGTTCGGCGTATTTGGTGTATATACCCTCACCAACAAGACTTTTAATGGGATTGCGCAGGCCTATCTTGGATTGGTGCTAACGCTCACCGGCTACAACGCGAACAGTGAAATTGCTTCAACTGTCATAGACGCGATACGAATCAACATCTTTCTACTGCCGATATCGGGTGCCTTGCTTTGCATCGTGCTGCTTAGAAACTACCAGCGAGCCACGCCGGGTTGAACCAGCCTTTCCTATCGCCCCTTGAACTTCACTCCGCCGGCACCGTCACCGGCGCACCCACCGCCTTTAGCATGTGAATGAGGATCTTCGCCGATGTGGTGGCACTGGGGTTGCGGCTCACCTGGTGGATATCGGTGGGAGTCTCATAAAAGGTTTCACCTGGCCCCAGGCGCATGAGTGGC